>NZ_JAMYLX010000006.1:0-366809 GCF_040318265.1 Mesorhizobium sp. M1252
GGGGGAGATTGGCTGTCGCTGCCGCCTTCGCCAATCTTACAACGGTGTCTCGCGCCACCCTCACCGCTTCACCTCCCACGTCGTCACGCGTTCGTTGGTGACAGGATCCTTGCCGTCCTTCAGCTGCACGCCTTGCTCCAGAAGCTCGTCGCGGATGCGGTCGGCCTCGGCCCAGTTTTTCGCTGCGATCAGTTCCAAGCGCTTGGCGATCGCCTTGGCGATCGCTGCCTCGTCGACCTTGGCCGCGCCGATATCGAAGCCGAGGAACAACAGCGATGCCTTCAGCGATGCGGCCGCTTCGTTGCCCTCCGCGGCCTCACCGGCAAGCTGCGTGAGCTGCTGGAAGGCGGCATAGGTGGCGAGGTCGTCAGACAGCGCCGCCACAACCTCCGCCGGAACTTGCCCTGCCGACGGGGAGAGATCGGCGGCGCGCTTCCATTTGCGCAGCGTATTCTCGGCTTCCTCCAGCTTGCGCACGGAGAAATCGATCGGCTCGCGGTAATGCGTCATCAGCATCGCCAGACGCAGCACCTCGCCCGGCCATTTGCGGCCGCCGAAGGTCTCGGTCTCCAGCAGTTCGGCGATCGCGTAGAAATTGCCGACGCTCTTCGACATTTTCTGGCCCTCGACCTGCAGGAAGCCGTTGTGCATCCAGACATTGGCCATGACGTCGGTGCCGTGGGCGCAACGCGACTGGGCGATCTCGTTCTCATGGTGCGGGAAGATCAAATCGAGGCCGCCGCCATGGATGTCGAAGACATCGCCGAGATAGGCGGCCGACATGGCCGAGCATTCGATGTGCCAGCCCGGCCGGCCCCTGCCCCATGGGCTGTCCCAGCCGGGCTCTTCCGGTGACGACAATTTCCACAGCACGAAATCGCCCGGGTTCTTCTTGTGAGCGTCGACGGCAATTCGCGCACCGGCCTGCTGTTCGTCGAGATTGCGCTTCGACAGCTCGCCATAATCCGGCATCGAGGCGGTGTCGAACAGCACTTCGCCGGCGGCGACATAGGCGTGGCCGCGTTCGATCAAACGTTCGATGAGGGTGATCATGTCAACCTTGCCGTCGGCGCGGCGCGCGACGAACTCGGTGGCGCGCGGCTCGACCGTCGGCGGCAAGCAGCCGAGTGCGGCGACATCCTTGTGGTACTGGTCGGCGGTTTTTTCGGTGACGCGGCGGATTGCCTCGTTGAGCGTCAGGTTTCCCGACGCGATCTCGGCGCCGAAATCGCGCAGCGCGCGGGCGTTTATCTTGTCGTCGACATCTGTGATGTTGCGCACATACGTGACACCAGCCTCGCCGTAGAGGTGACGCAGCAAACGGAACAGCACGTCGAAGACGATCGCCGGACGCGCATTGCCGATATGGGCAAAGTCGTAGACGGTCGGACCGCAGACATACATGCGCACATTCGACGGGTCGATGGGAACGAACACGTCCTTCGTCCGCGTTAGCGTGTTGTAGAGGCTGAGACCCTTCGATGCGTCAGACATGCGTGCCCTTCCGGTCCGTTAAGTTCTGGAGAGAGCCTTACCTGTGCCAAGGCACAAATCGGGCTCCAGCCTGCTGGCCGGGGCGTTTGTCCACTCTGGGGAAAGATGAGGCGAAAACGTCCGGACCAGCGCGAAGCTAGCCAATAATGCAAATGCCACAAATGGCGAAAAACGTTTTCATCGGCGGCTTTATCGCCTTGGCCGGTGTTGCCGTCAAGTCGCAACTTCCGGCAAAAGCGTCGCTGGTTCATAGGTCAGGAGCCGCTGAAACATTTTATTAAACATGTCGGCACAGTCATGAAACATTCGCCGGCTAGTTCACCATAGGTCACGATTCGGTCAGATTCGGCCGGCAAACGCAGACACGGAAATGTTACCAGGGAAGAGATCGATGTCACGAACCAAGCAGGAATCGAGCCGCGCCAAGCAACCGGCGCTCGCCAACCACTACCGTGCGATCGGCCCGGCCGCGATCGTCGCCGCCCTTCTCCATACCGCGAAGAATAAAAAGCCGGCGCCGAAAATCACTTCGCCCCGCGCTGCCTGAACAGGCATCGTGCCGCCGCCGACAAGGCGTGCGCCGGAACGGAAGGCTGAGGCCCCATAGCGCGCCTGAAAACAGCAGCTCTTCCTATTGAGCAGGTTCTTCCCGAAGACCGGACATGGCTTCTTGGGAGCGCGCTCTAAAACAGCGTCATCTGACTGTCGTCCGCGCCGGGCTTCTGGCGCCTGACCTTGCCGGGCTCGACGATGCCCATGTCCTGTATCTCCGGCCCGGTGTTGGCGACCTTGTTGACGAGGTCGGAGACCGGAATTGCCTCGAAGAAATCGGGCAGCGCGGGCTTGAGCAGGTCGGCCACATCGCGCGGTTCGAGCGTGCGGCAGTCCAGCCAGCGGGCAAAATCTTCAGGCGCGATCACCACCGGCATCCGGTCATGGATATGGGCGATGCCGGCATTGGCGTTGACGGTAAGAGTAGCGCCGGTGTCCATTTCCGAACCGCCCGGCTCGGCATAGGTTTCAATCAGCCCGGCAAAGGCGATCAACCCGCCATGCCGCGGCCGTATCCAGTAGGGCTGGCCCTTCTTGCCGCTGCCGGATTGCTGCCACTCATAGAAGCCGGAGGCCGGCACCAAGGCACGGCGATGGCGCATGGCGGCTTTGAACGAGGCTTTTTCAATAGCGCCTTCCGAACGCGCGTTGATGAGCAGCGGAAATTCCCTGGTGTCCTTGACCCAGGTGGGGATCAGCCCCCAGCGCACCAGCATCGCCTGGCGATCCGGGAAATTCGAGCCCGGCATGCGCGGCGGCCCCGACAACGCCATCAGCACCGGCTGCGTCGGCGCGATGTTGTAGCGGGCCGGAAAATCCTCCAGCTCCGCCAGGCCGAGCAAGGCGGCGGTCTGGTCGGGCGTCGCGGTCAGGGCAAAGCGTCCGCACATTGGCAAGCTCGATGAATTGATCCGATCGCGAACGTGGCGATGGAACCGGCGCTGCGCAACCGCTAAAGCTGCTCGCTGCCAGCCGGTCCACAGGGTGGGCCTCACATAAGCGAATCGATATCGATGAACGAGCAGCGCAAGATACTTCCCGCAGTCTCGGTCGCCGTCGTGCGCGGCAGGACGGTGCTGCTGGTCAAACGGGCGCGGCCGCCGTCGCAGGGGCTTTATGCCTTTCCCGGCGGCAAGGTCGAGCCCGGCGAGACGCTGCAAGAAGCAGCAGTGCGCGAATTGCTGGAGGAAACCGGGCTGCGGGCGCAGGACTATCGTCCGCTTCGCGACATCCACATCGACGGCAGCGGCGAGAATCACCCGGTCGACTATCTGCTGACCGTGTTCGGCGCCGTTTATGCCGGCGGCGAAGCGACGGCCAGCGACGATGCCGAGACCGCCGCCTTCTATAGTCTTGATGAAATGGCGACGCTGCCGCTCGCGGGTGACGTCATGGAGGTGGCTGAAGAGCTTTTGGCCTGAAGCAGGCCCATATCTGCCGCTCCGAGAATCGCCTTGCAGGCGACAAAATGTTTCGCCAGATAGACTTATGACCCGCACCTCGCTGTTCCTTGCCGCATGCATCGCCACCGCCACGGCTTTTGCCGTGCAGCCGGCGCTGGCCGCCGAGTCGCCGTTCGAGCCCGGGCTGATGCGACTGGCCGAGGTGCTGGGGTCGCTGCATTTCCTGCGCAATCTGTGCGGCGAAAAGGGCGACCAGTGGCGCACCGAGATGGAAAAGCTGATCGATTCGGAAAATCCCGATCCGGAGCGGCGTGCCCGCTTCATCGCCAGCTTCAACCGCGGTTACCGTTCCTTCGGCGGCACCTATACCCAATGCACGCCGTCAGCGACCGAAGCCATCAGCCGCTACATGAAGGAAGGCGAGACGCTGTCGCGCGACATCGCCTCGCGTTACGGCAACTGACGAGCGCCAGACGGCGTTTAGCGAACGCCTTTTCGAGCACCCGCCTTGTATCCACGGCACGTTGATGCAATCTTGGTGTTGCACTTGCGCAACAGTATTAACGAAACGTTAGCGCGCGAATGCGGAATTAACTCAAACTGAAGGTTTTCATCCCGCTCACCGGTCTAATCGGCTAAGTTTGAATCGGACCGAACGCAGGCGACGAAGTTTGTAAAGACGATCAAAAAAATGTCGTATTTACAGATACTTACTTAGCCTGCGTGAGATAGGGGCAGCCCAAGCCGGATCCGACCCGTCGGACCGCCGCTTGAAAAGGTGGACATCGCAAATGGAACATGGCGTCAACGACATCGACGCGCTGGTCAGGGAAGAAAAGCGCCTGACCGCGGTGGAAAGCCATAGCGAGGCCTGGGCGGAAGGTCTGTCGGCCGGCATAGAACCTGAAATCATCGCCGAGGCAGCGCTTGAAACCGCGTTCGGCGAGATGCTGCGAGCCAATGGCGAAACCTCGGCCCTTGCCCTGCTCGATCGCATGCGTGAAAAGGTGATCGCCGGCGCCTTCGAGCCGGAGCGGTTTCGGCACTAGGCGTCGCGCGTCTCAGAGGGTGCATCGCCAGCTTACCGGTTCTTTGACGACGGCGCGCCGTTTGGGCATCATGCCTGAACAGCCTAGGCCCAAGGAGAGGCAAGCGGTGAATTTTTCGATGTCAGGCCGGCCTCGCGGCGTGGTCCTCAGCATCTGGCTTGCCGCCTCTTGCGCCGCGGTTCCGCTGGCGCTTGTCCTGACCAGCAACCCTGCCTATGCGCTGAGCGAGATCAAGCGCGAGGAGCTTCCAGCTCCTGCCGGGCCACCAGCCAATGGTGAGACGGCGCCGTCTGAAAATTCAGTGCCAATGCCCGATCTGCCCGGCACGGCGCCACCGGCCGCCAGCCAGCCGAAATCGCCCACGGAGCCCGGACAAAGCCAACCGGAAGCCCCCGCCAACGATGGCGGCGTGGCCAACCCGCGTGCCGATCCAGAAGCGCCGGTGCCCGAAGTCGTCTATGACCTTTCCAAATTGCCCGAGCCCGTCAGGCGCATGCGCGATCTGATGGTCGAGGCCTGCGTCAGCGGCGACATCGAGAAGCTGCGGCCGCTGATCGGCAAGGGCGACACCATGACCCAATTGTCGCTGGGCGAAATCGAGGGCGACCCGATCGCCTTCCTGAAAGGGCTATCGGGCGACAAGGAAGGTCAGGAAATCCTCGCCATCCTGGAAGAGGTGCTCAATGCCGGCTATGTCCATGTAGACGTCGGCACACCGCAGGAACTCTATGTCTGGCCGTATTTCTTCGCCCTGCCGCTGGACAAGCTCAACGCCAGGCAGCGGGTCGAACTGTTCAAGATCGTCACCGCCGGCGACTATGACGACATGAAGCAGTTCGGAGCCTACATCTTCTACCGCGTCGGCATTACGCCCACCGGGCAGTGGACGTTTTTCGTCGCCGGGGATTGAACGGCCGGCGAATAGCTGTCTCTCCTGCGCGGTTGAGGCGCTTATTTACAACTGTATTCCCAAGTGAAAATTTGAGGATGCTCAGCGTCGGGATCCTCGTCTTGTTCAGGATCCCTGCTTACGGCTATACTCCCCAGGGCGCTGACGCCATTTTGGCAACTACCCTTGATCAATCTCGCCACCATTCCAAAAACTTGCAGATGCCGATCTCGGAACGACATCTCCGCCAGCGGCCCATCATACTTTTCTCTGTTATGAATGACCTCTATGCGTCTCTTGTTCGAACCCAGGTCGATTATAGAGTAGTTGAATTCCGATCCGCTCAATTCAGACACACCCTGCTTCGGGGTATCCAGGGCATTTGCCGAAACTTCAGTCATACCCAGAATGATCAAGATAGCGGAGATATATCTGAGCATAATTCCCCCCAATAAACGAGAATTAGAGTCTGTCTTGCCGGACGCTTTCCAGAGTAATTCCAGGAAAAGTGTGAAACGGCTTTCCGTCCGAATTGCGTCCAAACAAAGAGAGTGACGGATTTGGCAGAACAATGCACCGCTTTGGTTAGTAAATACGCCGCGGTATTGGCCTGTCCCGCCTGGCGGTCGAACGGGGATCCGTAGCCGAGGACACGTAGGGTGGTTCGTTATCCGGCCGCCTAAGCCGGCAGCGCCTCGGAAAACTCCACCGGCCTGCCCTGTCCTGGCGTGACGATCTCGCCTTCCCACATCACGCGACGACCGCGCACGATGGTGCCGACCGGCCAGCCGGTGACTTCCTTGCCGTCATAGGGCGTCCAGCCGGCCTTGGAGCCGGCCTGCGCATTGGTGATGGTCTCGCGGCACTTCATGTCGACAACGGTGAAATCGGCGTCATAGCCTGCGGCGATACGGCCTTTCCGGGCCATGCCGAAGATGCGCTGCGGGCCGTGGCTGGAGAGGTCGACGAAGCGCTGCAGGGTCAGCAGGCCTGAATTGACGTGGTCGAGCATGATCGGCACCAGCGTCTGCACCCCGGTCATGCCAGACGGTGAGGCCGGATAGGGCTTTGCCTTTTCGGCCAGCGTGTGGGGGGCGTGGTCGGAGCCGAGCACATCGACAATGCCTTGCGCAATGCCGTGCCAGACGCCGTCGCGATGGCGGGCCGCGCGAACCGGCGGATTCATCTGGATCAGCGTGCCCAGCCGCGCATAGTCGTCGGCGGTGAGCGTCAAATGGTGCGGCGTCGCCTCGCAGGTGGCGACATCCTTGTGCTGTTCGAGGAACACGATCTCTTCGGCAGTGGAGATGTGCAGGACATGGATGCGGGCGCGGGTGCTGCGCGCGATGCGCACCAGCCGCTCGGTGCAGCGCAAGGCCGCGATCTCGTCGCGCCAGACGGGGTGTGAGGACGGGTCGCCCTCGACGCGCAAGCCGAGGCGCTCGCGCAGCCGGAACTCGTCCTCCGAGTGAAAGGCGGCGCGGCGGCGGGTGTTGCGCAGGATCGATGCGACACCCTCGTCGTCCTCGACTAGCAGGTCGCCGGTGGACGAGCCCATGAACACCTTTATCCCGGCAGCACCCGGCAGCCGCTCGAGCTCACCGACATCATTGGCATTCTCGCGCGTGCCGCCAACCCAGAAGGCGAAGTCGCAATGCATCCGGCTGGTGGCGCGGCGCACCTTGTCGGCAAGCGCCGCCTCGCTGGTGGTCAGCGGATTGGTGTTGGGCATTTCGAAGACGGCGGTGACCCCGCCCAGAACAGCGGCGCGAGATCCACTCTCGAGATCTTCCTTGTGCTCCAGCCCCGGCTCGCGAAAATGCACCTGGCTGTCAACGACGCCGGGCAGGACGTGCAGCCCGCGACAGTCGATCGCTTCGCCGGCCGAAGCTTGGCGAAGATCGCCCATTGCGACGATGCGACCACCCTTGACGCCGACATCGCGCGCGCCCTCGCCATCATGGTTGACCACCGTGCCGCCTGTCAGGATGAGGTCGTAGGTGGTGGCCATGGGCGTTCGGTCTCTTGCGGGGGGAGTATCGTCGGCTTACGTAAAGGCCGACCGTTTTGCAAGATCAGGTTCTTTGCCGCCCATGCCTTTTGCCCTGCTCAAAGACCGCGCTCTCATTTCCGTGTCAGGCCCGGATGCCGAGCATTTTTTGCAGAACATCCTCACCACCGACCTCGACACGCTGGCCGTCGACGCGGCAAAGCCCGGTGCGCTGCTTTCGCCGCAAGGCAAGATCCTGTTTGATTTCCTGATCTCGCGTAGCGGCGAAGACGCATTCCGGCTGGATTGCCGTGCCGATATCGCAGACGACTTCCTGCGCCGGCTGATGCTTTACAAGCTGCGCGCCAAGGCCGAGATTGCCAGGCAGGATCAAGTGCTTGTGACGGTTGCCTGGGGCGATGATTCAAGCGCCTCACCTTCTGATTCAACGACACTTGCCGATGCCCGCTTCCGCGATGTGGTTGTGAGCCGTTCCTATGGCGGCGCATCCGCAGGTGGCGACCCGGCTGCGTGGAAGGCGCTCCGCATCGCCAAAGGCATTGCCGAAAGCGGTTCCGATTATCAGCTCGGCGATGCCTTCCCTCACGACGTGCTGCTCGACGAGACCGGCGGCGTCGGCTTCAAGAAAGGCTGCTATGTCGGCCAGGAAGTGGTCTCGCGCATGCAGCATCGCGGCACCGCCAGGCGCCGCGTGCTGATCGTTTCGGCCGACCGCGCCTTGCCCGCGCCCGGCACGGAGCTGACGGTTGCGGGGCGGCCGGTCGGCACGCTCGGCTCGACCGCGGGCACGGCCGGACTCGCCATTGCCCGCATCGACCGGGTCAAGGCGGCGCTCGACGCTGGCCAGCCGGTACTGGCCGGTGATGTCACCGTCTCGCTCGCCATCCCGGCCTGGGCGCAGTTCAGCTTTCCCAGGGAAGCCATCGGCGCGGAGGACGCCTGATGGCTGCCGATCGCGTCGGAGCGCCACCGCGCGCGTGGCAGCGCATGCTGTCGGGACGGCGGCTCGACCTGCTAGATCCCTCGCCGCTCGACATCGAAATCTCCGACATCGCCCACGGGCTTGCCCGCGTCGCCCGCTGGAACGGGCAGACCCGCGGCGATCACGCCTTTTCGGTCGCCCAGCATTCGCTGCTGGTCGAGGCGCTGTTCAGCGAGTTGCAGCCGGACGCCTCGGCCAATGCCCAGCTGGCAGCACTGCTGCATGACGCGCCGGAATATGTCATCGGCGACATGATCTCGCCGTTCAAATCGGTAATGGGCGGCTCCTACAAGGAGTGTGAGCTGCGTCTCCAGCGCGCCATCCATCAGCGCTTTTCGCTGCCGCCCGAACTCGGCGTCGGCTTGCGCAAGGAGATCAAGCGCGCCGACCAGATCGCCGCCTATTACGAGGCGACGCTGCTTGCCGGTTTCTCGACCGCGGAAGCAACCGAGTTCTTCGGCCGGCCGCGCGGGTTCAATGCCGACCGCTTCGACTTTAAGCCGCACTCGGTGACCTCGGCGCAAGCTGCCTTCCTCAAACGCTACGCAACGCTTGAAAAGCAACGCCAGGCAACGGTTGCCGTGCATTCGGCGCAGTGAACATACGCTAAATTAACCAGCGGTAACCACAGTACCGGGTTTCGATCACGGTCAGCAGGCACGCCTCATGTCCGTTGCGCACGTCAAGGGTGGTTCGCCCGTCCGCAGACGGGGAGCCGGAGGCGTCGCCGCGCCACGGCAGATCGCCGACGAACTGCGCCACCAGAACGAGCGCTTTTCCGCGGCCGTCGAGAATATGTCGCATGGGCTGTGCATGTTCGACGCCGACGAGCGGATGATCATCTGCAACGGCAACTATATCAGCATCTTCTCCCTCGACGCGAAGATCGTGCGGCCCGGCATCGCGTTCCTGGACATTCTAAAGCACAGCGTCGACATCGGTGTCGCCTCACAGAGCGCCGAAGACCTGTATGCCATCCGCAAGCCCTATATCGAGCGCGCGCAAGCCTCGACCTACGAGGAAATACTGTCGGACGGACGCATCGTTTCCATCACGCACCGGCCGCTGGCCTCAGGCGGCTGGGTGTCGATCTATGAGGACATTACGGAGCAAAGGCGGGCCGAGCAGGAACTGAAGGAGCAGCACCGCCGCTTCGATGCGGCGCTCGCCAACATGTCGCAAGGCCTGTTGATGTACGACGCCGAAGGCACGCTGATCGTGCGCAACCAGCGCTTCCTCGACCTCTACAAGGTCACGCCTGACGACTTCCCGCTCGGCATGAGCCAGCGCGCCCTGCTCGAACAGATGGTGCGACTGCGCATCTATCCGTCGATGGACATCGACGGCGAGATCGCCAACACCAGAGCCAGCCTGCAGGCCGGTGAGGAGCGTTCGACAGACCGCAGCCTTGCCGATGGCCGAACGCTGCTGGTTGCGCGCCGGCCGCTTACCGGTGGCGGCTGGGTGGCGACCTTCGAAGACATCACCGAGCGCCGGCGCGCCGAAGAGCGCATGAGCCACCTTGCCCATTACGACACGCTGACCGACCTGCCCAACCGCTCGATGTTTCGCGAACGGCTCGACCAGGCGATGACCGGCGATACACCGTTGGCGATCTTCTCGCTCGACCTCGATCGCTTCAAGGCCGTCAACGACACCTGGGGACACCCGGCCGGTGACTGGCTGCTGAAATGCGTGGCGGAGCGGTTGCGGCACAGCCTGCGCAGCGACACCGATGTGGTCGCCCGCCTCGGTGGCGACGAGTTCGCCATCCTGCAGTTCAATCCCAAAGGCGCCACCGATGCGGAACAACTGGCAAAACGCATCGTCGCTGTCGTCAGCCAGCCGTTTCGCGACAAGGGCCGCGACATGCATGTCGGCATCAGCCTTGGCATCGCGCTGTATCCCGGTGACGGCAAGGACGCCGACACGCTTTTGAAGAACGCCGACATGGCGCTTTACAGCGGCAAGAGCGAAGGCCGCAACGTCTACCGCTTTTTCGAGCCCGGCATGGATGCCTTGGTGCGGGCGCGCCTGGCGCTCGAAACCGATCTCGAGACGGCACTGAAACGGCGGGAGTTCGTGCTGGAGTTCCAGCCGATCACCAACATCGCGTCGGGCAAGATCGTCGGCGCCGAAGCGTTGATGCGGTGGAATTCACCGACGCGCGGCCTGGTGGCGCCCGACGATTTCATCGCAGCCGCCGAAGACAGCGGGCTGATCGTTCCGCTGGGCGAATGGGCGCTGAAACAGGCCTGCAGCGTGGCCGCCGGCTGGCCGCCTGGAATGCGCATCGCCGTCAATGTCTCGGCAGTGCAGATCAGAAGCGCCGACTTTGCCCGCAGCGTGATTTCGGCGCTGGCCGTTTCCGGTGTGCCGGCCAGCCGGCTCGAACTGGAAATCACCGAGACCGTGCTGATGGATGAGAGCGAGACGGTGCTGAAGACGCTGAGGCAGCTGCGCGAACTCGGTATCCGCATCGCGCTCGACGATTTCGGCACCGGCTATTCGTCGCTCGGCTATCTCAGGCGTTTTCCCGTCGACAAGATCAAGATCGACCGCTCCTTCATCCACGATATCGACAACAAGGACACGGCGGCGATCGTGCGCACGATCATCGGGCTTGGTGCCGAACTTGGCATCACCGTCACCGCCGAAGGCGTCGAGACCGAAGCGCAGCTCGACATATTGCGCAAGGCTGGCTGCGTCGAGGCGCAGGGCTTTCTGATCGGCATGCCGTCAAAGGCCGCCGACATGGCTCGACTTCTCAAGACGAGGGCAGCGTCCCGGCGCGCCTGAACATCCCCGGCGTCATTCCATGCGCGGCGCGGAAGGTGCGCGAGAGATGGCTTTGGTCGGAGAAGCCGGCCGCAAAGGCGGCACCGGCGAGATCTGAACCTTGCCGGATCAGCAGATCGGCACGGCGCAGCCTGCGGTCACGGATGAAGGCAGCAGGGGTGAGACCCAGCACTTTCCTGAAATCGCGGATAACTTGAAAGCGCGTCACGCCTGCGGCTTCAGCGAGCCGCTGCAAATCGAGGTCCGAGTTCAGATGGTCTTCGATGACCTGTTCATAGACCCGGAGCCGGCTTTTCGATCCGAAGCTTTCGACCGCCTCGCGCCGCCGGCCGCCCCAATCGCCATGGCGCAGGATGAGCTTGCGCAAGGCGATCAGCATGGATGTTTCGGCGCTGGTGGCATCATTCGATGTCGAAGCCAAGTGCGCGACGCCTACTGCCTGGACGAGATCGGCATCATCGACGATCGCTTGCGAAAACAACGGCGGGCGATCCTGCCCGAGCTCGTCCGCGATCGCACCCATGAGCGAGGCCGACGGATAGAAGGTGCGGTAAGCCCAACCCTGGTCGGCACCCGCCTCGCCGTCATGCCATATCTCCGGATCGACGAGCAGAACCGTGCCCGACGGCGCGAGGACAGTCTCGTTGCCGATGCGGACCCGCTCGCACCCTTGCGTGATCAGGGCGACGACATAGGTCGGGTGCGTGTGCAGCTGGTAGCGATGCCGCGTGAAGCGCGCCTTGAGCATGCCAAGATCGCGAAAGCGCGGATGACGCCAGAACTGCGTCGTCTCCTGAGGCTGTTGAATTCCAGACACGGTCAATCCTGTTCAAGACGCTGCCGGCGCAAAACCTTTACGTGCTGGCATCGACAAGGCCGAATTTAGGATAGCCGGCAAGGAGAGCGCAATGCTGCACAACGACCCCATCGCCGCCCTCACCCCGCAGGTGGTGGAATGGCGGCATCACATCCACGCCAACCCCGAACTCGGTTTCCAAGAGTATGAGACCGTGCGCTTCGTCGCCGACAAGCTGCGCACCTTCGGGCTCGACGAGGTTCATGAAGGCATAGGCGGCACCGGCGTGGTTGGCGTCCTCAGAGGACGGCCAGGCGTGCGCGCCATCGGGCTTCGGGCCGAACTCGATGCCTTGCCCGTGCTGGAGAAGACAGGATTGCCATATGCGTCGAAGAAAGACGGCGTGATGCATGCCTGCGGCCACGACGGGCACATCGCGATGCTGCTCGGCGCCGCCAAGCTGCTCGCCGACAACAGAGCCTTCGACGGCACCGTCTGTTTCATCTTCCAGCCGGCGGAAGAAAATGAAGGCGGCGCCATGCGGATGATCGAGGACGGACTGTTCGAGCGCTTCCCCGTGGAAGCCGTCTACGCCGTCCACAACTGGCCGGGGCTGCCGCTCGGAAAGATCGCGGCCCGTGCCGGGTCGATGATGGCGGCCGTCGACACTTTCGAACTGAACTTTGAGGGGACCGGCGCGCATGCCGCCATGCCGCAGCTAGGCGACGATCCCGTGCTCGCGGCCGGCGCCTTCGTCCAGGCCGTGCAGCGCATCGTCAGCCGTTCGGTCGACCCGCAAATGGCGCTGGTCGTTTCGATCACCCAGATCCATGGCGGCAATGTCGGCAACATCGTGCCGGGCAAGGTCTGGCTGCAGGGAACCTGCCGCTTCTTCGAGCCCACTTTGTCGGACCATTGCGAAAGGCTGATCGGCGACATCGCGCAAGGCATTGCCTCGGCGCATGCCCTCACCGCCAAGCTCGCCTACAAGAAAGGCTACCCGCCGCTGGTCAACACGTCGGCTGCCACTGACCGGGCCGTCCAGGCGGCAACCGCGGTTGTCGGCCGCGAGCAGGTCGAGACCGCATTCAACCCGAGCCTCGGCTGCGAGGATTTTGCCTACATGGTCCGCGAAGCCGGCGGCTGCTATGCCTGGGTCGGCGCAGGAGCGGTCAGACCGGGCGAAGGGCTGCACGGCGATCGCTATGTCTTCAACGACGCCATCGTCCCCACCGTGCTCCGCTATTTCGTCACGCTCGTTGAGCAGACGCTACGCTGACGGCCGAGCGCCTCAGCGCAAGGTCTCGACGTATTTCTCGTGGAAGCTGACATAGCCGGGTTCGACGACTTTGAGATGGCGCTCGATCAGCTGGTGGAAGGCCGGCAGCTGATGGAAGGGCACGCCGGGATAGGCGTGGTGCTCGGCGTGATACGGCATGTTCCAGGCGACTTTGCGCACCAGCCAGTTGGTCAGCGTGGTGCGGGTGTTTTCCAGCATGTTGGCGACAAGCGGGCAGCGGCCATGCTCGGCCAGCAGATAGAGCCTGAGGAAGGGCTGGCCGAGCAGCGCCGGCACGATCCAGACATAGAGCAGTACACTTGCCTCGAACCACAGGGCTAGCGCGGCGACCACGACATAGAAAGCGATCATGGCGCGGGCTTCAGTGCGCACCTTGGGCAGGCCTTTCGGCGGCACGTAGCTGTCGTGGCAGCCGCCAATCGCGTTGGTGTAGAGTGTCTGCAAATGCCCCCACCACACCGGCAGGCCCGAGACGTGGACGATGTATTGCCGCATCGTCTCCGGTTTCGGGAAGGCGAGTTCCGGATCGTTCTCGGGATCCTGGGTGAAACGGTGATGGGCGAAGTGGAAATAGCGAAACCAGTCGGCGGGCAGCGCGATCGCCAGGCTGCAGACCCTTGCGGCGGCATCGTTGAGCCACTGCGTCTCGAACGCCGTCCTGTGCACCGTCTCATGCAGCAGCGTGAACAGGAAGACGATAAGAATGCCTTGCGGCAACATCAACAGCGGCCAGTACGACACCTTGGCCGCAATCAGCCCGCCGATAGCCACAATCGCGCCGAGATGGAAGGCGAGTTGGACCAGACCCGGCCCGTCCGACTTGCCGGTCAGGCGGCTGCGCTGCTCATTGGTCAGGAACGCGATGACGTCGCGATGGTCTCTGGGTTCAAACTGGGCCGATACGGTCATGGCGCCAAGCTACTCGAATAAGAAAGCTTTCAAAAGACGAGGATTTCTGCGACACAGATAAGCTGACCTTACCTATCGGATCACCCAATGACCGCGCTTCCTTCCCTGAGAGGACTTCAAGCCTTCGAGGCGGCGGCGCGCTCGGGGAGTTTCGCCGCAGCGGCGGATGAGCTCTCGATCTCGGCGGCTGCGGTCAGCCAGCTCATTCGCACCGTCGAGGAGCAGATGGGTCGAAAACTGTTCCATCGCGTCAACCGCCGCGTGGTGCTGACGGAAGCCGGCGTCGAGATGCTGCCCCGGCTGACCCTGGCTTTTCGGGAGATCGGCAGCATCGCGCGTGGCAGCGATGCCTTCCGCCCGCGGCTTGTCGTATCGGTGCCGCCGTCCATGGCGATGGGCTGGCTTTCCGAACGCCTCGCCGGCTTTGTCGCCAGCCGCGGCGCCGTCGACATATCCCTGCGCGGCGATGACGATCCGGTGCCGTTCGACCGCGAACTGATCGACATCCGGCTGTCCTTCGGCCCGCACTATCGTGAACACCCGAGCGAGGAGATCGTCAGGGACGCCGTCTACCCCGTCTGCGCGCCAGAACTCACCGCCAAAACCGACAGCCTCGCCGGCCTGCCACTGATTCACACCGACTGGGGACCGACCGGCGCGTCGTTTCCGTCTTGGCGCACCTGGTTCGAGGCGGCGGGCATAGAACCCGGCCGCGCAGTGCAGCGCGGCCTGTCGGCGAACTCGTCGCGGGCAGCGCTCGACCTTGCCATTTCAGGGCTGGGCGTGGCGCTGGCGCAAGGCATTTATTGCGCCGGGGCGCTGGAAGAGGGCCGTTTGGTCCGGGCTAATGCCCTATCGATCGCGCTGCGTCAGCCATATTGCCTGACGATCCCGGAACGCAGTGCAAGGCGCGACCTGGTGGCGGCGTTTCGCAATTGGCTGATTGAGGAATGCCGGCGGTCGGTGGGTTCGCCGGTGCTCGGCTGATGGACCGAACTGCTCAGAGATGGCCGGCCAGTGCGGCGACCATGTCCTTGTTCGTCGCCACGGGAATGATCTCGAACTCCACCAGGTCAGACCATTCGATGACCCAGCGCTGCAGCAGCGTGACGTCATCGGCTTCGACCAAAAGGAAGCAGCGGCTCATATCAGCCGCGATCCAGGAGTGGTGCACGACAAGCGCGTCCGGCTTCAATCGGCCGCGCTCGCCGAAACGGCGGTAGATCTCCTTGCGGTCGCAGCCGGTGAAATCCTCGATGACGATGAACTGCATTTTTCCCCCTCGGTTGAATTACCGCCCGGGACGGCAAACTAACGCCCGGGACGGTCCAGCCGCTCCAGGAACCATTGCGTCAGCCGCACCCAGACTTCGTCCTTTTCGCCGGAATCCTCCCAGCCATGGTCGAGGTTCGGGTTGTCGTTGACCTCGATGACGAAGACGCCATCCTTGGTTTCCTTGAGATCGACGCCGTAAAGCCCGTCGCCGATGCAGCGCGCCGCCTTCACCGCGGTGTCGACGACATGCGGCGGCGTCTCTTTCAGCGTGAAGGTCTTGATACCGCCCTGGTCGGGCTTGCCGCTGGCCTTGTGGTTGACGATCTGCCAGTGTTTTTTCGCCATCAGATAATGCACGGCAAACAGCGGCTGCCCGCCGAGCACGCCGACGCGCCAGTCATATTCGGTCGGGATGAATTTCTGCGCGATCAGGAGATCGGAATCCTCCAGCCACTCGGTGGCGAGCGTCTTCAGTTCTTCGAAGTTGCCGCATTTCTTGACGCCGCGCGAGAACGATGAATCCGGGATCTTCAGCACCAGCGGAAAGCCCAGCGTCTGCGCCGCCAGTTCGAGGTCCGAGGTGCCGGCTATCATCACCGTCGGCGGCACCGGCACCTTGTTGTAGGCCATCAGTTCGTTGAGATAGACCTTGTTGGTGCAGCGGATCATCGACAGCGGGTCGTCGATCACCGGCATGCCTTCCTGCTGGGCGCGGCGCGCGAAGCGGTAGGTGTGGTTTGAGATCGAGGTGGTCTCGCGGATGAACAGCGCGTCGTAATTGGCGAGCTTGGCCAGGTCCTTCCTGGTGATCGGCTCGATTTCGACGCCCATCTTTTCGGCGATCTTGGCCCAGTAACGCAGCGAGGAAATCTCCGACGGCGGCAGTTCCTCATGCGGATCGACCAGCGTGGCGAAGGTGTAGCGTGCCGGCGTGCGGCCCTTGGTGTCGCGCCACTCGCGGTTGGTGTACGTCTCGAGCGCCTGCACGAAGAGGGCTTCTTCCTCCTCGGCCATCCTGGCCAGCGGCAGGAAGCCTATCTTGCGGATCGAAGCCCATTCGGCGCTGTCCTTGATGTGAACCTCAAGCGCCGGAGCGCGGAACCAGTCGAACAACAGCTTGGCGAAGCGGTCCCAGACCTTCGACGGTCCGATGCCGAAGAAGATGCAGATTTTTTGCGGGAAAACGCCTCCGAGATCCTTGCGGCATTTGTTGAGCGCCAGCTCCAGTTCCGGCAGCGCGTGCTCGTAGAGCTTGCGCTCGGACAGGTCGATCATCGTCTCGACCGTCGGGATGACCTTGTGGCCGCGCGAACCGGCGAGCAGAGAGGCATAATAGCCGCGGCTCTGGTAGGCGTAATTGTTCGACAGGTTGATGACCTTCGGCTGCTGGCCGCGAAACAGCGCCGGATGCGCAAGATAGTCACGGTTGGTGATGATCTTGTGCGGCGTCGCCGCCGGGTCGAGATCGTTCTGACGGCCGGTGAGGATGACCCAGGTCATTGTTATCAGCGTTTCCCAAGAGTGATGGCAGCACGCAGTCCGTCGCGGCCGAATTGCGCCATGTTCATGAAGATGCCGTGCGGCACGGGAATGTTGGCGGCATCGAGGATGGTCTCCTGTCTTTCGTCCTCGACCCAGGGATCGTGGATCAGGATGTGGTCGCCATCGTCGCCGATAGCCAGCACCCAATGCGGCACCTTCTTGCCGAACATCAGGAAGCCGCTGATCAGCACCAGCACCAGTTTTCCCTGAGCCAGGGCGCCGCGGATATCATCGATGGTGAACGGACGGTAATTCACCGGGATGCCGTAAAGTTCCGCGCGGCGGCGAAAGTCCACCTGGGCAAGTTCCATCACCCGGCGCTTGTCGTCGCTGCGCACCGATTGCAAGAACAGCGCGCCATAGAAGGACACGAAGATTTCCGCCGCAAGCCCGCTTTCGTAGCCGGAAACCGCAAGGCCGAAGGGCTCGCAGCCGCCCGGGCCGGACATCATGAACACGGTCGTTGCCTCGCGCCATAGGCGGATTTCCATGACCGGATCGGGCACGAAGCCGGAATCGAAATTGGCCATCGCCATCATCAGGCAGCATGGACCGCAGGTGAACTCGCAGGTCTGCTGGTAGAACGGGACTTTGGTGGCGACCGGAATATCGCCGCGCAAGGTCTTTTCGTAGCGCAGCGCGGTGGCGCCATCCTCGTAATAGTGAGGCTCGCGACCGATCTTGCGGTAGCCGCTCTGCTCATAGATGCCAATGGCGCGAAGATTGTCCTCGCGCACTTCGAGACGCAACATCATGCGGTCGTGCTCGAAGGCAGCTTCTTCGGCCGCTGCAAGCAGCATGCGGCCAATGCCGCGGCCGCTGAAAAACGGGCTGGTGGCAAGCGAATAGAGCCGGGCGACGCCGCTGCCCTTGCGAAACAGCACGATGGCGTAGCCGGCGACACGACCATCGCTTTCGGCGACCAGCATCTCGGCTGTCTCGCGTTCGATCAACAAGCGGAAGGAGCGCCGGGAAATGCGGTCACTGGAAAAGACCGCCTTCTCGATGGCGGCGAGGTCATCGACGTCGGACGCGCGGGCCTTGCGAATCTCGGCAGGCATGCGGGTTTGGAAAACCTCGATTGGGTGGAGGAAAAGGCCGCGGTCAAAAACGTCGCAAACATCAGCCGAAACGCCGATATCCATCAAGCGCTATCGCACTTCGAATAGGGCCGAATTGTGACACTTTCTACCCAGGCGCATTCCCGAATCGGAATGCGCTTAACTGGCGATACCCGACAGAAGCTGACCGTAGGCGCGCTTGGCGACCGCAGCCAGCTGCTCTCGCGGCAGCGAGCCGACGACGGCGCAGGCATAGCCCTTGTCCAGCCAGTAGACCGCCTCGGGACCGTCGGCGTCGGCCATGTAGGTGCCCTTGGACTTGGCTGAGGAATCAGCGGTAACGAACAAGGAGATGCGCTGACCCTTGGCGTCTTCGTAAAGCAGCATCGCTGCCTTGCCCTGGCCGGCGGGTAGCAGCCGGCCGCCAACCAGCTGGAAGCCTTCCGCCACCAGATCCGGCGCCACCAGTTTCAGGCCGACGCGGTTGGACAGCCAGGTCTGCAGGTGATCCTTGTCGCTTGCCGGCACTTCCACCGCATGGCGCTGTTCGGCGGCATAGATGACATGGGCGGCGATCGCCTCTTCGGCCAGTTGGTCATCGGCGCCATCTTCCCTGCCGATGCCGTCGATGCCGGCAAAATAGCCGCCAAGACCGCCGATGACGAGCACTGCGGCCGCCGCGGCCGCAAGCCACCAGCGCGACTGCCGCGCCGCCGCTTTGGTCGCGCCTTCACCGCTAACGATCTGCTTGAACAGCACCGGCACGGGCTCGTCGAGCACACCGGCAAAGGCGGCGCGCAACGCGGCGCGGTCGGCGGTGTAGCGGGCGCTTTTCGCCTTCATTTCGGGATTGGCGTCGATCCAGGCGTCGTAGGCGGCGCGCTCGTCGCCCGGCAGCTCGCCGTCGAGAGCCATGTGGATATCGCGTTCGGAAAAATCGCGGCGGGTCATTTCTCGACGATCCTTATCGAGCGGCGGCGCGCCGTGTCATCGAGCAGGCTGCGCAGCTCCTCGCGTCCGCGCGCTATGCGCGACATCAGCGTGCCGGCGGGCACGCCGAGAATGTTGGCGGCTTCGGCATAGGAAAACCCTTCGATGGCGACCATGACGAGGGCGGCGCGGCGGTCGGGGCTGATCGCCTGCAATGCGTCGATGATCTCGCGCGAGGCGGCGTTCTCGGCCTGCTCGGCGGGGACTGTCTGCGCCTCGTTTGCGTCGAGCGGCAGGATCGCCGCCTCACCGCGCCGGTTCACCTTGCGCATCTGATCGATGAACAAATGATGCATGATCGTAAACAGCCACCTCCGGGGGCTTTCTCCCGTCTGCCAGCTTTCAAGCCGCAAGAGCGCTCGTTCGAGGCAATCCTGGACGAGATCGTCAGCGGATTCGCGGTCGCGCAGAAGCGAGCGTGCGTAGCGGCGCAGGCGCGGTATTTCGCCAAGGATTGCTGCCTTCTTTTCGTCCATGACCGCTGGTTCTGAGGTCGCCCTTGTTTAACCCGATTGAACGCGCCTTCCCGGCGCGGCGCAAGCGGCCAGCGCGAAGCGGTCTGCCGCCCCGGTCACCCAAGCAGTGAGATAACGAGTTGATCGGCTAAATTATTCCCCGCAATCAACAAAAGGGCCGAATTATCCTAAATCGGTCAGTGCGAAATCATGGCCTTTGTACAGCAGTGGAAGATCGCGGCTTTTCGCGCAGGCGTAAGCAAAACAGTCCCCGAGATTCAGATCCGCCTTGTGGCCAACGGCTTTGCCGTAACGGGCGCTCGCGTCAATGGCCCGAGAGCCGATGTTGTCGTCAATGGCCAGACTCTCTCCCATGATCTCCACAATGAACTCATCGATCAGATCGCGGGCATGGAGAAGGGCTTCAGCGCTGGGTCTGCGCGGGCCGGCGCCGGCCCTTGCCAATGCCTGTGTTGCTTCGAAGTGAAACAACGGAGAAACCCAGACCTGCCCGGAAAAACCGGATAGCTGCTTCAGCAATTCCTCCCACCCAGGTTCCTGGTTGAGAATGGCGACGATCACCGACGCGTCGACAAACATCAGTCTTCCCACAGCTCGTCGGTGAACTTCTTCATATCGAAGTCGGGATTGGGCAGGCCAAGCTTCCTGGCCCTGTCCTGAAGACTGGCGATCCGATCGCGCAGCGGCACCTTCGCTCGATTGCGCTCAAGTTCGTGCACGAGCGCGACCCTCACCGCCTCCGTTTTGCTCGGAGCGTT
This sequence comes from Mesorhizobium sp. M1252, assembly GCF_040318265.1. Classification (NCBI taxonomy): domain Bacteria; kingdom Pseudomonadati; phylum Pseudomonadota; class Alphaproteobacteria; order Hyphomicrobiales; family Phyllobacteriaceae; genus Mesorhizobium; species Mesorhizobium sp. M1252. The sequence goes on from NZ_JAMYLX010000006.1 coordinate 20,287, forward strand.
CGTCTCGCGTTGCAATCTGCTGGCCAGCGCATCCACTTCGTCGTCGCGGATATAGAGCGGCATTGAATATCCTCCGTTGGATATTCATTTATTCCACCTCGTATATCACTTCAAGTTGCAGCGTTGGCCTCCCTCGCCGCCCGCGTCAGCAGCCGCTGGTAGAACAGGCCGATGCCGATCAGCACGGCGCCAAGACCGATGAACGACAGCGCCCTGAGCACGCCTTCCAGTTCCGACATGTCGAACAGGAAGACTTTTACCACGGCAATCGCGATCAGCGCCGCCGAGGCAATGCGCAGCACCTGCGACTTCAGCCAGACGCCGGCGGTCAGCAGCACGACGCCGATGATCAGCCAGAGCGCCGAATAGGTGTAGGTCTCAAGCTGCCCGAGGCCGCTCCACAGGCCGATGAACTCGCCCTTGAACACGCGCCTGACCGACAGTGTGGCGTAGGCGAAGACAAGCAATGCCGCCACCACCGCCAGCATCTGCGCATACCATGGCGGCCGCTTGTCCCTGGCATAGAGCGCCAGCCCGCCGGCGGCTATGGCCGGCAACAGGTAAGCCAGGAACAAGAGGTTGAACACCGGGATCTGGCCGGTCGACTCGTCGGTGAACAGCGGATTGAGCACCAGGAAATGCTGGAGGACGATGAAGGCGACCGAGAGCACGCCGGCGGCCATCGAGCCGTAGCGCAGCACAGAGCTTGGCGAGCGCATGTCGATTGCCAACAGTATTGCGCCGGCGCCGATGGCGATCAGCGTATAGATCGCCTGTTCGGCGAGCGTCACCGGGCCGGTGTCGATGACGCCACCATGCATGGCGTGGCGCACCAGCATGGCAACGGTGAGCAGCGCAAACAGGGCTGCACCCGCCTCCATCGCTAGGCGCGGCCGGCCATTGCCAGTTGTTGGTAGTGCGGGGGTGGTACGCGCGAGTTGCCAGGCGGCAAAGCCGAAGGCTAGCGCCGGTACGCCGTATCCCGGCAGCAGCCAGTTGAACACCGGCGTCGTCGTCAGGAACTCGGCGCCGACGATGGTCGGATCGAAGGCGACGCGGCCGAGCACGGCGACGACCGCGCCGACCGAAATCCAGCCCAGCACGGGATAAGAACGCCAACGCGTCGCCAGCGCCGGCACGATGGCGGCAACGCCGGCAAGCAACGTGGTCCAGCCGGAACCGAAGGCCATGTGCAGCATCAGGAGCCCGGCCAGAGCCGAGCCGCAAAGCGCGAAGGAGACGGCGACGTCGCCCTTGAGCGGCGGCTGTTCGGCGCGCGCAATCCATTCGCCGCCGGCGGCGAAGACGACGACCAGAAGGGCAGCTATCGCTGCGTAGACAAGGTCGCGGTCGAGATTGCCGTAGGCGAGCCACAGCGTCAGCAGAATAAGCAGCGGCGCAGCGACGCCCCATGCCGCCCAGCATGCCGCGCGGACCCGTGCTGAGGCGGCGAAGCGGCGTGCGGCCCAGAAGCCGGCGCCGATGAAGACCAGGCCGAGGCCAATGCCGATGCGCAGCGTCAACGGATTTCCGGCCGCCACCGGCATGCCGTCAAAGCCGATATTCCCCTGGGTTATGTCGGAGCCGATGGTGGTGGGCGGAATGATGCCGAGATGGATCATCACGCTCACCACGCCGGCGGCATGCAGCAGCGGCAGCGCGCGCGGCCGGTAGAGTGCGGTGGCGACAAGGGCGACGAGGACGAAGGCGCCCGGCAAGGCGCCACCGGCGGCGACCAGCGTCGTGTCGACCGACAGGCCCAGCGCTGAAAACGCAACGAAAACGCCAGGCACGATCGAGGGCCAGTCGAAGCCCGCCTTTGCAGGTTCCGCTTCGCCGCCACGACTGCCCAGCCAAATAAAGGCAAGCACCGCCAGCGTCACCGCGTCGATGAACAGGATGACGGCAAGGTCGGCGACGAGCGTACTCATCATGTAGGCGATGGTCCAGGCGCCGGTGCCGAAGAAGGCGGCCGCAATCAGGAATTTCCAGTCGCGTATGCGGGAGATCACGGCTGTGGCGGCAAGCACGATCGCCAGGTAGACGAACAGCGCCCATGGGTTGGGCGCCTGCGAGGACACAAGCGCCGGCGTCGCCATCGAGCCGACAAGGCCGATGCCGGCCAGGGCCTGACCATGGACGAGAGCGGCGACAATGGTCGCTACGCCGATGGCGCCGAGCACGGTGAAGGCGAAGGCCGGGCCGACGAAACCGTAAATGGCGTGCGCGGCATAGACCGCACCGAACAGGATGAAGGCGCCGGCAGCCGTCAGGATCGCCGGAATATAGGCGCCTGCAGCCCCTTGCACCGGCACCTTGAAGCCGGTGCGGCGGATGAACTCGCTGCCGCCGATCAGCACCAGGCCGAGCAGCGCCGCCAGGGACAGCCGCACTTCGGGGCCGAAAATGCCGGCCTCGATGGTGTAGCGGATCAGGAACAGGCCGCCCAAAGCCAATGCGACGCCGCCGACCCAGACCGCCCATCGTGTGCCAAGCGCGGTTTCGACCTCGGACTGGCGGGCTCCCTTCGCCGTGGCGGCAGGCGCGGATCCGGTGAATGCCGCCTTGGCCGCGGCTGACAGTTCTGGCACGGCCACGCTGGTGGCCGCTTCGGCCTCGGCGGCCGGTGCCTGGGCATGTGCCGCGTCGGCTGTTGTTGGCGAAGCTATGTCGGCAACTGGTGCGCTAGCGTGAGCGGCATCCGCCGGTGCGCTTGCAGCCTGCTCGGCCGGTTTGGCAACGGGCGGTGTCGCATGCACGCCGGACAGAACCAGGCTGCGCAGCGCTCCGAGCTCGCGCTCGATCAGACTGACGCGGCCCTGCTGGCGCAAGACGAGGACAAAAAGCACGATAACGACGACGGCGCCAATCAGGCTTTCAAACATGGCGGTTCCCCCAAACCAGGCCAGTTTTCACTGACAATTGCGGCGGCCACACGGCCACCCCAGACGGCTATTCAAGTCACGCCACCGCAATGGTGGCCGAAAAGAAGTTATCGAGCATGTTTCGTCGGCAAATTCCAGCGGCCTACGGTCTTTATCCTCACCCATCATCTGAGATAGCCAGGAATGGCATGCCGCCGCCACTTGCCCAGGAGCCATGCTATCCTCGGATGAACTACGAGGAAATCGAATGCCGAAACGAAGTGCAGGGCTGCTGATCCACCGGACAAGGGTCGGCATTCTCGAATTTCTGCTCGTCCATCCCGGCGGCCCGTTCTGGGCAAGGAAGGATGAAGGCGCTTGGTCGATCCCCAAGGGCCTCGTCGAGGACAATGAAGATGAGTTGGCCGCCGCCCGGCGCGAGGCTGGGGAAGAACTCGGAGTCAGCATCGATGGCGATTTCGAACCTGTCGGCAGCTATCGGCAAGCCGGCGGCAAGATTGTCATCGCCTGGAGCGTCGAAGCCGATTTCGATCCCGATGCCGTTAAAAGCAACATGTTCACGATCGAATGGCCGCCCAGGTCAGGCGTGACGAAGGAATTTCCCGAAATCGACAGGGCCGGCTGGTTTTCCTTCGCCGAGGCCAGCCTCAAGATCCTCGGCGGTCAGCGCGCCATCCTCGATGATTTCATGGAGCATCGCAAAGCCGGCTGAGGCTCTTGCCCTACGAGTACCCCCACCCTAACCCTCCCCACAAGGGGGAGGGAATGCTGCCGCATGCAGCTTTTGGTGTGAACCTGGACGGTTTGCGGAGGTCAGCACCCACCGAGTCTCCCTCCCCTTTCTGGCGCAGCGTCTGCCGTAGTGGCGGCATTGCCGCCCGAATGATGCTTGCGCAAGGCGGCGAGGAAGCCGGCACGGGCATCGGGCTGTTCAATGCCGCGCGGCTCGTAGACATGGCGAGTGAAAAAGAAACCGGTCAGATGGAAGGCGTCCTCGAGTGCCGCGTGGTCGGCCCGCAAGCCGGAGCCGCGCTGCAGGAAGGCCGGCAGCGCCAGCATCTTGTCGCGCCACGGCGCACCGGCGGCTCGCGACACCGCACGGCCGGATTTCGGCGAGACATAGGCCAGATCCTGCCTGGCGCCGGTCGCCGCGCACTGGCTGAGATCGAGGCCGAAGCCGAGTTCGTCGAGGATGAGCAGTTCGAAGCGCGCCACCAGTTCGCCGGCGGCATCCGAATCGTCCAGATGGGCGATCATCACGGCAAGCGTCTCATACAGGCCGCCATGGGCGTCGCGCTCGGGCAGGAGTCTGAGATGCGCGGCCATGGTCTGCAGGCCGTAGACGGCGACAGCGCTGTCCATCAACCGGGCGGCATTCATCTCGATCGCCTCGGCCTGGAAGGTGCCGAGATGCTCGTCTAGGCGGGCTCGCCACAACAGGTCGACCCGGTTGCCGGGCTGCAGCACCGGCTGCTGCTTGCGCGAGCGCCCGCCGCGCACCAGGCCGAGATGGCGGCCATGCGCACGCGTCATTACCTCGAGAATGGCGCTGGTTTCGCCATGCTTGCGGGTGCCGAGTATGATTCCCTCGTCGCGCCATTCCATGGCAGGAGCTTGTCACCGGTTGCGTGGCGAAATCAAGATTTTGGCGCGCCGCGTGCGATCTGTGCTGACATTGGATCCCCACACATCGTCGAAAGGCTCTGATCATGCGAATTTCCGGTGATCGGCCAGAACGTCGTCGATGACGCGGCGCGATCGTTCCGCCTCGGCCTGGTTGGCGTCGTGTCCGGCAACGGTGATCAGCGCTTTCCACAGCGTCCAGCCGCGGCCGCGCGCCCAGGTCGCTTCATCGACGTCGATGGCAGCCCGGAACGACTCCCGGCTCTCGCCCTGGAAGAATGTCCAGGCGATCGCCAGGTCGCAAGAGGGATCGCCGATGCCTGAGGTGCCGAAGTCGATGATGGCGCTCAAACGGCCGTTTTGGACCAGAAGGTTGCCCCAGGCGACGTCGCCGTGAAACCAGACGGGCGACCCTTGCCAGGTGGCGGCAAGGGCCGCATCCCAGACAGCGGTAGCCGCCTGGGTGTCGATCTGCCCCTCCAGCGCCTGGAGTGCTTCCCTTGTCTGGTTGTCATACACGCTCGGCGATCCGCCGCGGAAGAAATTGTGCTGGCCCGCGGGCGGCCCGCGCGCCGGATCGATCCGCCGGAGCGCAATGAGGAACTTGGCCAGATCGACCGCGAACTGTGGGCGATCGGCGATTTCGGCGGTCTTGGCTGTTTCGCCGTCGATCCAGCGGTAGACGGACCATTGCCAGGGGTAGTCCTCCCCAGGCTCGCCCATCGCCAGTGGAACCGGGATCGGCAGCGGCAGAAGCGGCGCCAGCCTGGGCAGCCAGCGGTGCTCTTTTCGACCTGCAAGGCATATGGTGCGGCACTCGGCAGCCGCACAGTCATATCATTGCCGAGGTGGAAGGTTCGGTTGTCCCAGCCGCCAAACGCCACCGGCCTCACCGGCAGATGCCGCCATTGCGGAAATTGCGCGGCGATCAACCGGCGCACGAGATCGGTATCGATGGTCGGTTTTGGATCAGGCATGTCATCGTCTCAAACTGCCGGGCGGCATTTCCAGACGATGAAGCTCAATGGGGAAACTCAAGCCCCATCTCGCGGTAGCGCTCGGGGTCGTCGCCCCAGTTTTCACGCACTTTGACAAACAAGAACAGGTGCACTTTCTGCTCGAGAATGCCGGCTATTTCCATGCGCGCCGACTGGCCGATGGCACGGATCGTCTCGCCCTTGTGGCCGAGCACGATCTTCTTCTGGCTGTCGCGCTCGACATAGATGGTCTGGTCGATGCGTACCGAGCCATCCGGTTTCTCTTCCCATTTCTCGGTCTCGATATGCGAGGAATAGGGCAACTCCTGATGCAGCCGCAGATACAGTTTCTCGCGGGTGATCTCGGCCGCCAGCTGGCGCATCGGCAGGTCCGAGATCTGGTCTTCCGGATAGTACCAGGGGCCGACCGGCAGCGCTTGCGCGAGATAGTCGAGCAAATCCTTGCAGCCGGAGCCGGTCAGCGCCGAGACCATGAAGGTGCGCTTGAACGGCACCTTTTCGTTTGCTGCCGCGGCCAGGGCCAGCAGCGCCTCGTGCTTGACCCGATCGACCTTGTTGAGGATCAGCACCATCGGTTGGCGGACGTCCTTCAGCCGCTCGAGGATGGCGTCGGCGTCGCCCCTGATGCCGCGCTCGGCATCGATCAGCAGCAGCACGATATCGGCGTCCTTGGCGCCACCCCAGGCGGTGGTCACCATCGCGGTGTCGAGCCGGCGCTTCGGCTTGAAGATGCCGGGCGTGTCGACAAAGACGATCTGCGCGTTGTCATGCGTGGCGATGCCGCGCACGATGGCGCGGGTGGTCTGCACCTTGTGAGTGACGATCGACACCTTGGCGCCGACCAATTGGTTGACCAGCGTCGACTTGCCGGCATTGGGCGCCCCGATCAGGGCAACGAAACCGGAATGCGTGGCCTCCGCTGCCGGAGGGAGATCTTCGCTGCCGGTCACGCCGCACTCCCTTGGTTGGCCCAGATGCCCTCGCGCATAAGAAACGCCGATGCCGCCGCTTCTTCGGCTGCGCGGCGAGAGCCGCCCGTGCCGCTTGCCGGCGCAAAACCGCCGACCTTCACGGACACCGTGAAAACCGGTTGATGTTCAGGTCCTTCGCGTTTCTCGATCGCGTATTCGGGCCTGACATCGCTGGTCTTGGCGATCCATTCCTGCAGGTCGGATTTCGGATTGGGCGGCTTGGCCACCACCTTTTGCGAGCGCGGCTCCCAGTAGCGCAGGACGAATTGCCTTGCGGCATCGAGGCCGCCGTCGATATAGACCGCCGCGATCAGCGCCTCGACCGCATCCGCCAGATAGTTTCCGCCCGAGCCGCGCGAGCGCGCCTTCAAGGCAGCGTCGGCCCGAACCAGATCTTCGAGCTGCATTTCAATGCCGATCTCGGAGCATGTCCGCGCATCGACCAGGGCATTGAAGCGCGGGGCGATTTCACCTTCCGGCGCCTCAGGAAACTTTTCGAAAAGCAGGTCGGCAACGATCAGGCCGAGCACGCGGTCGCCAAGGAATTCGAGGCGCTGGTTGTTGCTGCTTGCCTTGACCGCGCTGGAATGAGTCAGCGCGGTCTCGAGCAAACGGACGTCCCGGAAGGAATGGCCGGTTTTGGCTGTCACCAAATCGGCCAGAGTCTCACCCGTCGGGCGCTTCAAAGCCATCAATTTACGAAATGGAACAGGCGCGACAGGCGCACGAGCGACGGCCATTTCCAGATCTCGAGGGGGCTCGCCTTCCCGGCGATCGAGAAGAAGACGATGTTGGCGCGGCCGACAAGGTTCTCCGCCGGCACGTAGCCGACGCTGAGGCGGCTGTCGGAGGAATTGTCGCGGTTGTCGCCCATCATGAAATAGTTGCCGGGGGGCACGACGAACTCGCGGGTGTTGTCGGTGATCGAATTCGGTGTCAGGTCGAGCGTGTCGTAGCTGACGCCGTTGGGCAGGGTCTCGCGATAGACGTCGACCGGCTCAGGCACTTCCGTGATATCAAGATTTTGGATCTGGCCGGTTTTCACACGAGGCACGCCCTGGCCGTTGATGAACAATTGGCCGTCCTTCATCTGGATCTTGTCCCCCGGCAGGCCGACGACGCGCTTGATGTAGTCGAGCGACGGATCCGGCGGGAACTTGAAGACCACCACGTCGCCGCGCTTCGGATCGGAACCCCAGATGCGGCCGGAAAAGATGTCGGGGCCGAATGGCAGCGAATAACGCGAGAAGCCGTAGGACCATTTAGTGACGAACAGATAGTCGCCTTCGAGCAAGGTCGGCCGCATAGAGCCGGACGGGATCGAGAAGGGCTGGAACAGCAACGTGCGGATGACCATGGCCAGCAGCAAAGCCTGGATGATGACGCTGACGATTTCGCCAAGCCCGCCGGATTTCTTCTCGGATTTTTCAGCCACGCTCATGTCGTCCTCGATTGTGCGTTGGATGGTATAGAGTCTCGGCGCGCGCTGGGCAACGTCAAGTCGGCGTTAGATAGCGGTCGTCTGATGCAATCAATGTGGCGCTTGTTCGGCGGGCAACGCCTCGATGATCACAAAGGCTTGAGCAAGCGGGAAATCATCGGTGATTGTGAGGTGGATCGCCGCTCTGTGCCCCTGTGGCAGGATTTTGGCCAGCCGTGCCGCCGCTCCCCCGGTCAGCGCCATCGTCGGCGCGCCGCTGGGCAGGTTGGCGACCCCCATGTCGCGCCAGAACACGCCCTGCGCCAGGCCGGTGCCAAGCGCCTTGGCGCAGGCCTCCTTGGCGGCGAAGCGCTTGGCATAGGAGGCTGCGCGGCCCTTGCGGCCTTCCGAGCGGACCTGTTCGACCTCGGTGTAGATGCGCTGGATGAAGCGCTGACCATGCCGCTCCAGCGACTTTTCGATGCGTCTGATGTCGATCAGGTCGCTGCCGATGCCGATGATCATTCCGCCGGAACTTCCCGTCCGCGGTGCCCGGCCTTATGCGCCCGCTCTGCCATGCGCTTCCTGCGCTGCTCGCGAAAGGCTGTCATCCCCCAGCGGGTAATGCCGTAGAAGATCAGCCCGAAGATCAGGCCGAGCGGCACAGCGCCGATCAGCATCGGCTCGAGCACCGGATGCCACAGTTTTGCAAACGACAGCGTGTGCATCATCTCGCCAAGATGCGCAGGCGGTCCGTTCTTGGGCAGGCGTTCATGCAGGATCAGCTTGCCGACTTCCCAGGACGCTCCCCACAGCAGCGGGAAAGTCAGCGGATTGCCGAAGAATACCGCGCCGAGGGCGGCGGCCACCAGATTGCCGGCGACCACCCAGCAGAGCACGGCGGCGACGGCGAAATGGAAGCCGAGCGGAAAGAAGGAGGCGAAAACGCCGGCCGCGACGCCGGCCGCGACTGCATGCGGTGTCGCCTTCAGACGCAGGATGCGCTTGGAGAAATATTGCAACGAGCGCGAAAACGAGCGGCGCGGCCACAGATAGGTACGCACCCGCTCCAGAATGCCATCAGGCTTTCGGCGTCGAAAAAGCACTCTGTTCCAGTTCCCGGTTCATCACGCCCAAATTGCAACCATCCCTGGCCGGGCGCGGTCGCTCCATCTTGCGCTTCGAGGGCGCAGAAAGGCAACAACGACTTTCATATAGCGACTGCCTTGCCGCGTAACAATGAAACGCCGCCGCGATGGTCTGCCGCAGGCCTGTAACAAGAGCGCCATTGGGGCGAAACTGAGGACAATATCGATGAAAGCTCCCTGACGACGGCAAGGTCCGCGCGAAGACGACGCCGAGGCGGATAGACTATTCCCGATATTCGCTGACTTCGACCAAATTGCTGTCCGGATCGCGGAAATAGACCGACATCATCTTACCGCGGGCGCCGGTGCGCTCGACCGGACCGACTTCGATGGCAACGCCATTGGCTTCCAGACTGGCGCAAATCTCGGCAAGCGGCCTTGCGGCGACCAGGCAGAAATCGCCGGAGCCAGGCATCGGCGTCTTGGCTTTCGGTTCAAAAGTGTGCGTTGCCTGATGCAGATTGATCTTCTGCGATCCGAACAGCAACGCCGTCGGCCGGTTCGGCTCGTCGAGGCGCTTGAGGCCAAGCACCCGCTGGTAGAAGGCGCAGCTGTCCTCCACAGAGCGGACCGTCAGCACGAAATGATCGATGCCGGCGATCATGGTGATGTCCCCTAGATGTTGCGGCTTCCTGGCTTAACGGCGGGAATGGCGGCAAGTTCCGGCGGCAGGCGGTCGGCGGGATAGGCCGGGACCTCGTATTCGGCAAGCGCGATCAGCGGCACGCCGACATTGGTCTTGCCGGCCGAGCGGTCGATGATGCAGGCCGCCGCCACAACCTCGGCGCCAATCGCGCGCAGGCAGTCGATGGTTTCGCGGATCGAAAGACCAGTGGTGACGATGTCCTCGACGATGACGACGCGCGATCCCGGCGCCATCTCAAAGCGGCGCAGCCTGAACTCGCCGCCTTCGCGCTCCACCCAGATTGCTGGCACACCGAGATGGCGCGACGTCTCATAGGCCGGGATCAGGCCGCCGATCGCCGGGCCGACGACGTAGTCGATCTTGCCCGGCACCGCCTTGCGGATCTTTTCGGCCAGCGCCTTGCAAAGCCGCTCGGTCTTGTCGGCATGCATGAAGACGCGCGCCTTCTGCAGGAAGACCGGGCTGCGCAGACCCGACGTCAGGATGAAATGTCCCTCCAGAACAGCGCCCGCCTCGCGGAAAATGCCCAGCACCTCGTCGGTATTCATAACTCGCCCCATGTCCATGGTGAATGGTGAATGGTGAATGGTGAATGGTAGTGAGAGCGCCTTCTTTCACTATTCACTATTCACTATTCACTATTCACTATTCACTATTCACTATTCACCCATTCACACGCCGCGCATCGCTGACGCTCGAATTATCCTTGAGCTGCGACAGCAGCCGGTTGAGGTGCTTCAGATCCCAGACTTCGAGATCGATCAGCATTTCGGTGAAGTCGGGCGCGGTGCGCACCATAGACAGCGTATGAATGTTGGCGTCGTTGGAGGCAACGACCTGGGCGATATCGGCGAGCGAGCCCGGCGCGTTGATGGCGGTGACCGAGACGCGCGCCGGAAAGCGCTCCTTGGTCTGCTCGTCAATGTCCCAGCGCACGTCGATCCAGCGCTCCGGCTGGTCGTCGAAGGCCTGCAGCGCCGGCGACTGGATGGGATAGATGGTGATGCCGGTGCCCGGCTGGACGATGCCGACGATGCGGTCGCCAGGCACGGCCCCTTCCGGCGCGAAACGCACCGGCAGGTCGCCGCGCACGCCGCGGATCGGCACCGCGCCGTCGCGCGGCTGGTCCTTGTCCTTGCGCGCGGCTCGGGTGCCGGGCATCTGGAACAGCATGCCGGCGGCGTTGCGGATCTTCGACCAGCCCTCCTCGCGCTGCTTGGGGGCACTGACGGTGACGCGCTCGTCCTTGTAGTCTGGGAAGACGGCCTTCATGACGTCGGTCGAGGCGAGTTCGCCGCGCCCGACCGAGGCCAGCACATCCTCGATGTCCTTGCGCGCCAGCCGGTGCAGCACCGGCTTCAGGCTTTCCTTGGTGAAGGTCTTGCCGGCGCGTTCGAAGGCGCGCTCGAGAATGCGGGCACCAAGACCTGAATATTGCTTGCGAATGGCGTTCTTGGTGGCGCGGCGGATGGCTGAACGCGCCTTGCCGGTGACCACCACCGACTCCCAGGCCGCCGGCGGCACTTGCGCCTTGGAGCGGATGATCTCGACCTCGTCGCCGTTCTTCAGTTCCGTCATTAGCGGCATGATGCGGCCGTTGACCTTGGCACCGACGCAGGTGTCGCCGACATCGGTGTGCACGGCATAGGCGAAGTCGATGGGCGTGGCGCCGCGCGGCAGCGCAATCAGCATGCCTTTCGGCGTGAAGCAGAATACCTGGTCCTGGAACAGCTCCAGCTTGGTATTTTCGAGGAAGTCTTCCGGGTTGTCGCCTTCTGCCAGTTGCTCGATGGTGCGCCGCAGCCAGGCATAGGCGTTGGTCTCCTTCGAGATCGCATGGGCGGCACCGTTCGTCTTGCCGCCGGTGTCCTTGTAGATCGAATGGGCGGCGACGCCATATTCGGCGATCTTGTTCATCTCGCGGGTGCGGATCTGCAGTTCGACGCGCTGGCGCGATGGGCCGACAATGGTGGTGTGGATCGAACGGTAGTCGTTCTGCTTGGGCGTAGAAATGTAATCCTTGAAGCGGCCAGGCACCATCGACCATGTGGTGTGAATGGCGCCGAGCGCGCGGTAACAGTCTTCGACGCTGTCGACGACGACGCGGAAGCCGAAGATGTCCGAGAGCTGCTCGAAGGACAGCGCCTTGGCCTCCATTTTGCGGAACACCGACCAAGGCTTCTTCTGCCGGCTCTTCACCCCGGCATTGATGGCATGCTTCTCGAACAGCGCCGACAGCGCCTTTTCAATGTCGGTCAGCACACCCTTGTTGCGCTCGAATATCTCGGCGAGCCGCGCGGTGACGGCGCGGTAGGCTTCCGGATTGATGAAGCGGAAGGCGATCTCTTCCAGTTCCTCACGCATGCCTTGCATGCCCATGCGCCCGGCCAGCGGCGCGTAGATGTCCATCGTCTCCTCGGCGATGCGCAGGCGCTTGGCCTCGGGCATGTGGTCGAGGGTGCGCATGTTGTGCAAACGGTCGGCGAGCTTGACCAGCAGAACGCGGACATCCTCCGAGATGGCCAGCAACAGCTTGCGCAGGTTTTCTGCCTGCTCGGCCTTCTTGGAGACGAGATCGAGCTTCTTCAGCTTGGTTAGGCCTTCGACCAGCTTGCCCATTTCGGGGCCGAACAGATCGTCGATCTCGGCCCGCGTCGCGGTGGTGTCCTCGATCGTGTCGTGCAGCAAGGCGACAGCGATCGTCGCCTCATCCATGTGCATTTCGGTGAGGATGGCGGCGACTTCGAGCGGATGCGAGAAATAGGGATCGCCGGAAGCGCGCTTCTGGTGGCCATGCTTCTGCATGGCGTAGACATAGGCCTTGTTGAGCAACGCCTCATTGACGTCAGGCTTGTAGCGCGCAACGCGCTCGACAAGCTCATACTGACGCATCATGGGCGGGTTCTCACGGTGCTGAAATGATTGATGCGCCGCACTGATGTACGGCGCATCTCATAGATAGCCACGAAACACACGGGACGGAAGTGCCGGAACCATATTCCCGGCAGGTCCAGGGCAGCGATTAGTAGTCGTCGCTCTTTTCCGGGGGAACCAGGCCCTCGATGCCGGCCAAAAGGTCTTCCTCGGTCATGCGATCGAAGGTGACGTTTTCTTCCGCGTCGTCGGCGTCGGTAGCTGCAACTGCGTTGCCGGTCTGGTCGGCGATCGCCTCGCCGTCGGCCTCGGGCTCGTCAACCTCGACATGCTTCTGCAGCGAGTGGATCAGATCTTCCTTGAGGTCGTCGGGCGACAGCGTCTCGTCGGCGATCTCGCGCAGCGCCACGACCGGGTTCTTGTCGTTGTCGCGCGGCACGGTGATCGGCGCGCCCTGGCTGATCTGGCGGGCGCGATGGCCGGCAAGCAGCACGAGCTCGAAGCGGTTGTCGACCTTGTCGATGCAGTCTTCAACGGTTACGCGGGCCATTGATTGCCCCTTTCATGCCTGGATTTGATGGAAAACAGGCGCGGTCCATAACCCGAACGCCGCCAAAATACAAGCATTATGGCTCTGTGGCCCCATGGGCTGGCGAATGCCAGCTTCTGGCGCCGCTGAATGCCTTGCCGGCGAAGCCCGCCTACCGGGCGACGACACGGCTCCGATCACAATTGCTTGCAGTGCGCCCCGGCACCCTTGGATTGCCGTAAAACTGGCGCTATCTCGGTTGACGAAAGGTCAGCCGGTTTATTTACGAGCCGAGCGATATAAACGACCCATTTCGATTAGTCCGCCACCTATTTCGAAAAAGGAATATTGCCATGTTCGACCCCCGTGAAAAAATCGCTCTTTTCATAGACGGCGCCAATCTCTACGCCACCTCGCGCGCACTCGGCTTCGACATAGACTACCGCAAACTGCTGTCCAGCTTCCAGAAGCGCGGCTATTTGCTGCGGGCCTATTACTACACCGCTCTGGTCGAGGATCAGGAATACTCTTCGATCCGTCCCCTGATCGACTGGCTCGACTATAATGGCTTCAAGGTGGTGACCAAGCCGGCCAAGGAGTTCACCGACTCGACCGGCCGCCGCAAGATCAAGGGCAATATGGACATCGAACTGACCGTCGATGCGCTCGAACTTGCCGATGTTGTCGACCACTATGTCATCTTCTCCGGCGACGGCGACTTCCGCACACTGGTCGAAGCGCTGCAGCGGCGCGGCCGCAAGGTCTCGATCGTCTCCACCATGGCCTCGCAACCACCGATGATCTCGGACGATCTGCGCCGCCAGGCCGACCATTTCATCGATTTGACCTCGCTGAAGAACGAGGTCGGCCGCGATCCCTCCGAACGGCCGGTGCGCAGGCCCGAGCCGGCCGAAGTCGAAGAGGAAGACTATTGACGGCGGCGGCCTTGGACGCCGCTCCCGAACCCGACCGCGACTGCCCGCTCTGCCCGCGCCTGCATGATTTCATCGCAGACTGGCGGCAGCGCGAGCCGTCGTGGTTCAATGCGCCGGTGCCGACTTTCCTGCCGCCTGATGGCGAGGACGCCGTCGAGCTGCTGATCGTCGGGCTGGCGCCCGGCCTGCGCGGCGCCAACCGCACCGGGCGACCGTTCACCGGCGACTATGCCGGCGACCTGCTCTACTCAACGATGATCGCTCACGGTCTTGCCCGCGGCGAGTTCAAGGCGCGGCCGGATGACGGGCTCGAACTGATCGGCACCGCGATCACCAATGCGGTGCGCTGCGTGCCGCCGGAGAACAAGCCGGTCGGCGCCGAGATATCCACTTGCCGCAGCTTTCTGGTGCCGACGATCGCGCGCTTTCCAAAATTGCGCGCCGTGCTGGCGCTGGGCTCGATCGCCCACCAGTCGACCGTCAGGGCGCTGGGCCAGCGCGTCGCCACCTATCCGTTCAAGCACGGCAGTCGGTTGCCGGCCGGCGGCGTCACGCTGTTTTCCAGCTATCACTGCTCGCGCTACAACACAAACACCGGTGTTTTGACCGAACCCATGTTTGTCAAGGTATTCAGCGACATCGCCGCCTTCCTGCGCAATTGACGCCTTCAGAACCCCGCCAGCACGATCTTGCCCTTGGCTTGCCCGGGCGCGGATGACGAAGCTTGCCGAAAGGCAGGCATGACGAGACAGGCGCTCTCCAAAGCCTTGAGCGGCGACGGAAGCCGGAATTGCGACAATCATGAAAGTCCCGGAAGCGCTCGGTCTGAAACCGACCTTCGTTAGCGCGCAGACTGGCCGGAACGCTGGGTAGGGCCGATCAGCGCCGCGATGTTTGGTTCCAATCTCGCGCCGGTCGAGCACGCCAGGTCAAGGCGCGGCAAACAACTCAGCCAGCTTCTCCTGCCCGCCCTTCAGCACATTCAGATCGACATCGCCGATGATACCGTCGACGCGGCCCATATTGTGGTACTGCCAGTAGATCCAGTCGTTGCGACCTGGCTCCAGGAGCAACGAGCGACGCCAGAGCGGGCGAACGTCGATTTTCCCGGCATAGGCGTCCTCAGCCTCGTCGGTCAGGTAGATGATCGCCGGCTTGCCGAACGCAGCTTCAACCGGTCCGAGGAAGGCCTGGAGTTCCGCGCTCAGCTGTTCCGGCGACGGGCGTTGCGGGCAGTTGCCGCCGAATTCGATGTCGACGACCGGTGGCAGCAGTGGCTGGTCGTGCGGCACCACCGCGATGAAATTTTTCGCCTGGTCGGCGCCCGGCCGGCAGAAGGTGAAGAAGTGATAGGCGCCGACGGCGAGGCCGGCCGCGCGCGCCTCGCGCAGATTCTTGGCGAAGGCATCGTCGACATGGTCGCCGCCCTCGGTCGCCTTGATGACCGCGAAGGCGACATCGTCGGCGGCAACGCGGCGCCAGTCGATCTCACCCTGATGATGGGAAACGTCGATACCCCTGACCGGATAGCTGTCACGATCCGGCGAGAAGGTCCGGAAATAGAAGAAGCCGCCTGCCGCGACGAGGCCGGCAAAGACCAGACTGGCCGCACCCCAGAGGATGATCCGGTTCTTCAAACCTTTCCCCATCGTGTGTCGCTGCTGCAGCTGTTCGAAACTTGAAAACCGACGTCTGGCTTTTCTGGGACTGCCCGAGGTTCTAGCCGCGTTCCTTCATGAGCCGGCCCTTTTCGCGCGACCAGTCGCGCTGCTTTTCGCTCTCGCGCTTGTCGTGCAGTTTCTTACCGCGGCCGACGGCGAGCAGCAGCTTGGCACGGCCCTGGTCGTTGAAGTAGATTTTCAGCGGCACCAGCGTCATGCCTTCGCGGTCGATGCTCTGCGCCAGTTTTGCCATCTCGCGCTTGTTGAGCAGCAGCTTGCGACGCCGCCTGGGCTCGTGGTTGAAGCGGTTGGCCTGCAGGTATTCCGGCAGATAGGAATTGATCAGCCAGATCTCGCCACCCTCGACCGAGGCGTAGCTGTCCTGGATGTTGGCCTGGCCCTGGCGCAGCGACTTGACCTCGGTGCCGGTCAGCACCAGGCCGGCCTCGACCGTGTCGAGCACCTCATAGGAAAACCGCGCCTTGCGGTTTTCCGCAACGGTTTTGTTGTTTGGATCGGCTTTTCTGACCTGGTTCATGATGTGGAGAGGTGGCGCCTCATCCCTAGTTTATCAAGCCGGCGTGCTTCATCGCCGCATCGATCTTCTCGGCGGTCGACGCCTCGATGGTCACCAGCGGCGAGCGCACCACGTTCTCGACCTTGCCAATCTTCGACAGCGCGTATTTGACGCCGCACAGGCCGGGCTCAAGGAAGATCGCCTTGTGCAGCGGCAACAGACGGTCCTGCAATTCCAGCGCCTTGGCGCTGTCACCGGACAGTGTGGCTTCCTGGAATTCGGCGCACAGCCGCGGCGCGACATTCGACGTCACCGAGATGCAGCCGACGCCGCCATGGGCGTTGAAGCCGAGCGCCGAGGCATCCTCCCCTGAAAGCTGGATGAAATCCTTGCCGCAGGTGGCGCGCTGTTCGGACACGCGCTCGACCTTGCCGGTGGCATCCTTGACGCCGACGATGTTCTGGAAGTCGTGCGCCAGCCTGCCCATCGTCTCCGGCATCATGTCGATCACCGAGCGCGGCGGGATGTTGTAGATGATGATCGGCAGCTTGGTCGCCCTGGCGACAGCGGCGAAATGCTCGTACAAGCCGCGCTGTGTTGGCTTGTTGTAATAAGGCGTGACCACCAGAGCGGCGTCGGCGCCCGCCTGCTCGGCATATTGCACCAGACCGACCGCTTCCGCGGTGTTGTTGGAGCCGGCGCCGGCGACGACCGGAGCGCGCCCCTTGGCCACCTCGATGCAGACCTTGACGACATGGCGATGCTCGTCATGCGACAGCGTCGGCGACTCGCCGGTGGTGCCGACCGGGACGAGGCCCGTCGTGCCCTCGCCAAGTTGCCATTCGACGAAGGCGCGAAAGGCTTTCTCGTCGAAACGCCCGCTCTTTTCGAACGGTGTCACGAGCGCAGTAAGCGAGCCTCTCAGCATGTCGTCCAACTCCTTGGGACTTGTTTGTTTATGCGTGTCGTCGTCCCAAAACCGGTTTCCCCTTTTGGGCGACTGCATTGGGCGCCTTCTAGCCGAAAGCGAAGCCGCGCACCATAGTCTCGACACTGTTGCGCGGCAAGCATGCCGATGGTGCCAGCAAGCGCAATTCGAACGGCCTCGATAACGCTTTGTTTACGGGCTCTTCACGACCTAAGTCTAGGCTCTCTGGCACCTGGCTTGCCATCTAAAGTGCCGCAACAGGGAAAGATCAGGATCATGCCGGCCGGTCGGCCACTCCGCTTCATATTGCTTGGCGCCGTTGCCCTGCTGATAGTGGGGACGGCGGCAAACGAGAGCGTCGACGAGCAGACGACCTCATCGATCCCGATGCCCGACATGCAAGACAGAGCGGAGACCGATGTGCCCTCCCCCAGCATCGTCGTGCTGAAAAGCGGTCTCGACGCATTGGCGACCGGCGATATCGCCGCGGCGCGAGCCGTGCGCGAAACATTGCCGGCCAATTCGCTGGACCGCCATATCCTGGCCTGGGCAATCGCGCTCTATGGCGGCGACCGTGTGCCGAGCAGCGAGATTGCCGATACCGCAAAGATGCTGCCGAACTGGCCGGGCACCATGTCCTTGCGCAAGAACAGCGAGCGCGCGCTTTATCGCGAAAACCCGTCGCCGCAGACCGTGGTGAAAGCCTTTGACGGCAGCCAGCCGCTGACCTTTCAAGGCGTGGTCATCCTTGCCCGTTCTTATGTAGCTCTTGGCAACACCAAGGCTGCGCTTTCCGTGCTGTCGCCATTCTGGCGCACCGAGAAGCTGGAAGCCAGGGACGAGGCGGCCGTCAGCAAGGAGTTTGGTGCCATCATTCCGGCTGCCGACCATCGTTTCCGCATGGAACGGATGTTTTATGCCGACCGGGAGAATTCGGCACTGCGGGTCGCAGCACTTGCCGGCGCGCAACCGCTGGCCGATGCCTGGGCCGCCGCCTCGCGTGGCGACAAGAACGCGGCCAAGCTGTTGAAAGCAGTGCCTGCCGCACAGCAATCGGCCGGCTATTTCTTCGCGCAAGCCGAATATCTGCGCAAGCAGCGGAAGTTTGCGGACGCCGCCGCGGTGATGATGAAAGCGCCAACGAACCGCGACGCGTTGGTCGATCCCGATGCCTGGTGGGTAGAACGCCGCGTGCTGTCGCGCGCGCTGGTCGATCAGAGCGACTGGAAGACCGCCTACAAGATCGTTGCCGCGCACGCCGCCGAAAGTCCCGCCAGCGCCGCCGAGGCTGAATTCCACGCCGGCTGGTATGCGCTGCGCGGCCTCAACGATCCTGCGACGGCCTCGACCCATTTTGCCCGCATCGCCGATCTCGCGCAGGGACCGATGTCGCTGTCACGCGCCTATTACTGGCTTGGCCGCGCGGCGGAAGTCGGCGGTCCCGGCAATGCGAAGGATTATTTCACCAAGGCGGCAGCCTATGGCACCACTTTCTACGGGCAGTTGGCGGCGGAACGGGTTGGCTTGCGCACGCTGAACATCGCCTATCCCGAGCCAAGCACTGTCGACCGCCAAAGCTTTGACGGCCGCGAAGCCGTCAGCGCCATCAAGCGGCTGCAGGAGGCGGGCTACGACCGCTATGCCGAGACGCTTTACCGCGACCTCGCCGGGCAGTTGACCAGCCCCGGCGAGCTGGCGCTGCTTGCCGTGCTGGCGGAAAAGCAGGGCAATCATTTCATGGCGCTGAAGATCGGCAAGATCGCCGGCGCGCGCGGCATCGATGTCGGCGCGCTGTCGCATCCGCTGGGCGTCATTCCCGACACCGCCGACATTTCCGGCTCGGGCAAGGCGCTGGCCTACGCGATCGCCCGCCAGGAAAGCGAATTCAATGTCGGCGCCGTCTCCAGCGCCGGCGCGCGCGGCCTGCTGCAGCTGATGCCGGGCACCGCCAAGCAATTGGCGAAGAAGGCCGGCGTGACCTTCTCGCAGGATCGGCTGACCAGCGACGCCGGCTACAATGCGACGTTGGGGGCTGCCTTCCTCGGCGAGCAGCTCGACCGCTTCGGCGGCTCCTATGTGCTGACCTTCGCCGGCTACAATGCCGGCCCCAACCGCGCCAGCCAATGGGTGGCCAAGTACGGCGACCCGCGCGGCAAGGGCATCGACGCCGTCGTCGACTGGATCGAGCGGATTCCCTACACGGAAACAAGAAGTTACGTGCAGCGCGTGATGGAGAATTACGAGGTCTACAAGATGCGTATTTCGGGGAAGTACGATATCGTTGGGGATTTGGTGAACGGAAGGGGCTGAGGCGGCAGAGCTGTCGCCATGGGCAGACGTTGGCGATCCTTCGCGCCCCCCTCTGGCCTGCCGGCCATCTCCCCCACGAGTGGGGAGATCAGCTTCGTTGCCGATTTCGCCAATCTCCAACGTCGAAGGAAGGGCGTAGCGCCGGAACCGCCAATCTCCCCCCTCGTGGGGCCTCGTGGGGGGAGATGTCCGGCAGGACAGAAGGGGGCGCTGTCCCTCCGACATTTCCAAGAGTGTCAGCTTGCCGACAACCCTCGATTTGACCGCTCCCACCCTCGCCTGTAGCAGACGGAGACAATCCGGCCAGGGAGTCCTTTTAATATGTCGAGCACCGACGGCTTCTCCGACTTTTTCTACACCGCGCCGGACGGGCTCAAGCTTCACGCCCGCGTCTATGGCGAGACCAATTCGGCAGACTGGCAGGTCGTTTGCCTGGCCGGCCTGACCCGCAACGCGCGCGATTTCCATGAGCTGGCGCTTTATCTGTCGCAGCGGACCGACAATCCGCGCAAGGTCATCGCCTTCGACTATCGCGGCCGCGGCCAGTCCGCTTACGACCCTGATATCGGCCACTACACTATCGGCATCGAGGCCGGCGATGTCCTCGCCGGACTGGCCGCTCTGAACGTCGAGGAAGCGGCCTTCGTCGGCACCTCGCGCGGCGGGCTGATCATCCACGTGCTCGGCGCGCTGCGGCCAGCCGCGCTGAAAGCCGTTGTGCTGAACGACATCGGACCGGTGATCGAGGCCGCGGGGCTCGCCCATATCCAAACCTATCTCGACCCGGCACCGAAACCGAAGAGCCGCGCTGAGGCGATCGATGCGCAACGCGTCGCGCACGGCGCGGATTTTCCCGCGCTGACGGCAGCGGATTGGGAGCGGATGGTGTCGGCCCTTTACCGGGAGACGGGCGAAGGTCTCCTGCTGCCGGATTTCGACCCGCGGCTGGTCCAGACGGTGGCGGGCCTCGACCTCAGCAAGCCGTTGCCGGATCTGTGGCCACAGTTCGAGGCGCTGGCGGCCATACCTTTGCTTGCCATTCGCGGCGCCAACTCGAAACTCCTGTCGGCCGACACACTCGACGAGATGCAAAAGCGTCATTCCGGCATGGAAGCGATCACCGTCGAGGGCCAGGGCCATGCGCCCTTCCTGGAGACAGGCAATCTGCCGGGCGCTATCGCGGCTTTCCTGGATGGAGTACCAAATGCGGCCCAGAAAAAGTAAACCCCAAGATCAAATATGATCCTGGGGTTGCCGAGGCAGTATATGAAAGCCTTGGGTAACTATTTGGCTTTCGAGCTTTTCCGGGGCGCCTTGGGTGCCTTCGCCGCTGCCGCTTTACTTTTTTGAGCAGGCGCTGGCACTGAGGCCGTGGTCAGCGGCGATGCGAAGGCGGAGTTTTTTCCATCACCGGACAGCCCTTCGCCGCGGGGCGTTTCCAGCACGACGACGCAGCCGTCGAGATCGTTTGTGGCCAGATGCGCATAGCGCATGGTCATCGAAAGCGTCTGGTGGCCGAGCCACATCTGCACGCGCCGGATGTCGATGCCGCCCTGGACCAGACGCGAGGCGCAGGTGTGACGCAAGATGTGCGGCACCACCTGGTCGTCGGCGCCGAGGCCGACCTCGGCCTTGGCATCGTTCCAGATGGCGCGAAACTGCGCCTGGCTGAGTTTGGTGAACGGACCTTTGGGCCGGCGGCCCTCTGAGGGCGGCAGTTTGATCACCTCTTTGACCCGCTCGGTCATCGGGATGGTGCGGCTGCGGCCGGATTTGGTGATCCAGAACGAGACGCGGTGTTCCTGGATGTCGTTCCAGATCAGTCCGAGCGCCTCGCCGAGACGGCATCCGGTGTCCACGAGAAAGCATGAAAGACGGTAGGCATCCTCGCTGCGGGTCCTGATGGCGGCGAACAGCCTTGCTTCTTCGTCCCTTTCGAGGAAACGTATCCGTCCCGCCCGCTCCTTCTGGCGGCGGAACTCGGGCAGGCTGTGGATATCCCCCATCTTGTAAGCCTTGCGCAGCAGTTTGCTGAGGGCAGCCATCTTTCGATTGATGGTTGCGTTGCTGTTGCCGCGCTGGCGCAAGGTGCCGATAAGGTTGTCAAGGGTGCTCTGGTCGAAGGCGCTGAACCGTTCTCCGAGGAGAATCTCGTCTATTTCGCCGATGAAGGAGCTGACATTGTACTTATGTCGCCCATCATCCCAGAGTATGTCTCGGTACGCTGAAAAAAGCTCTCCGACCCGGTGCGACTTTACTTCTCTGATCTTGTTGTAGCTGTATTTTATCTTCGCATTTTGAGAAGAGAACATTGAGAAATGTTCGGAGGGGTCGCCCTCTTGTATCGCTTCGATGGTCATAAATTGCCACACCCCCGAGTGGATAGAGTCAGACCTACCCGCTTGGAAGCGTCCTTTCAAGAGATTTAATCACGCAGTTGTGAATTCATCCACCATCAGCGGATCCCACGAACTCACCCTACGGACTGTTCAGCTGCCGATTCCCCCTGTTCCTTCTGCTTGTCTTGACCCAGTCACGAAACAAAACAGCCCGGGCGTTGAATCGCCCGGGCTGGTATTCACCTGTTTAAAGCTAGCCCTTAGAACGAGCGCTGGAAGCGGAGCATGCCGCCAATGGCGTCGTCATCGCGGGCATCGGTCCAATCGGAGTCGCCAACGTTGATGTAGTCGACTTCGGCCGTGACCGTGAAGCCGGGGACGACGTCATAGGCGATGTTCGCCGCGGCGCCGAAGTTCTTGTCCTCGTCATACGAAAGCTGGACGTTGAACGAGGTCTTCTCGTTGATGGTGTAGGTGCCACCACCCCAGACTGCCCAGTTGCCGCCCCACTGCTTGTAGAAGCCGCGGCCGCCGGCCGGGATTGCCCAGGTCGGATCCGACAGGTTGTCGTCGGTGCCATAGCCGCCAATGATGAACAGCGACAGGTTCTGCATCGGGGTGACGTCCAAACGCACCTTGCCGGCGACTTCTTCGTAGTTGCTGTCGTAAGCAATCACGCCGGTGATGGCGCCCCAGCCCTGTGTGTACTTCAGACCGCCGACGACATGCGGAACATAGCTGTCGATGGTGCCGACGACGCCAGAGCCTTCTTCGAGCGAGAGGACGGCGGAGAAGCCGTTGCCCGCATCGAAGTAGTACTGGATGACGTTGGTGTCGAAGCCGCCGTAGGGGACCAGCGTATCCTGGATGACGTTGCCGGCATAGCCGATGAACGTATTGAAGGCCGATTCGTCTTTACCGACGCGCAGGCCACCGAGCTGGATCCAGGCGAAGTTCAGCGAAACGCTCTTCATGCCGGCCGGATTGCTATCGAAAGCGGTTTCATCGACGAGGGGTGTGGCCGGATCATCAGCGATGTTGGTGGCGTACCGATTGTTGTTGCCGAAGTTGAAGCGGGTCTCGGTGTAGGTCTTCAAGGTGCCGAGTTCGGTTTCCTGGCCGGTCCAGGTCTTGAAGGTGGCGCGGGCATTCTTGTACCAGGTGTCCTGCGCGTCACCATCTTCGTGGTCGAGCGACTCCGCACCCGTGAATGCGCCGACGTCGCCGGCGCCGATATCGTAGCGGACATAGCCGCCGATGCGCAGGCAGGTTTCGGTGCCGGGAATGTAGAAGTAGCCCGAGCCGTAAACGTCGCAAATCTTGACGTATTCAGCCGGTTCCGGCTCGGCGACGACGACGGCGTCGGCGGCGCGCGCACCGGAAACTGCGATCAGGGCCGCAGCGGAGCCGAGGAGAAGGCTCTTAATGTTCATTTTCTGACCTCCAGTCAAAAGTTAAAAAACGGGTCTGGGTATTCTTTGCTGAAGGACAGCGTTCCCTGCCCCATCCCCACTACCGAAAAAGATGCGCACCGCGCCGCTCCTTCGAAATCGACATTACCCATGAGGCGGCGGCGTTCAACCACGATCGTACCGGCGAAAGGGCTATGCGGGCGCTATCCCCATGCGTTGTTGCACAAATGACACGATTTGGCCTCAGTCAGAAAGCTCTCATTAACTATCGAAGGGCCCGCAAGCCTTATCCAGCGCCGCGCAATGCGGCCGAATCCGGCGATGGCCGGCCAGAATTGCGGCCATGTCGCCGACTCGCCAGCCAGGGAACTGCCGTAGAATCGCCGCATGCAAAAGGCGCCGCTGCGGCCGAATGCGGATTTTTCAACGATTATCGCGCCGGCTTGTTGATTGTGCCGGCGCTTTTCTCTATCCAGCGGCGCAACGGAGAGGTGGCCGAGTGGTCGAAGGCGCTCCCCTGCTAAGGGAGTAGAGGTCAAAAGCTTCTCGTGGGTTCGAATCCCATCCTCTCCGCCATCCTGCTTCGCTCTTCGAGCTTCGCAGGACAAGCCCAACCCTCACCGCGAAGCAGGATGGCGGAGAGGATGCCCTCCGAAGCCTTGGCGTAGAAGGGCCGGACCGTGTGGTGTGCTACGTGCCGCACAGCGTAAGCCCAGACAATCCCTTGCAAAATTCGATTGGCAGTCCTGCTTCGCTCTTCGAGCTTCGCAGGACAAGCCCACCTCAGCGCGAAGCAGGATGGCGGAGAGGATGCCCTCCGACGCCCGGCAAGGGAGAGCAGCTCATGTGGTATGTGTATCTTCTGGGGAGTGCGGCTGCCGAACGCGAACGCTATATCGGCATAACGACGGACCTGAAACGACGGCTTGTCGAGCACAATGCGGGGAAATCCAGCCATACATCCAAGTTTCTGCCGTGGCGGATCGTCACCTATATGGCCTTTTCGAACCAGGGCAAGGCAGCTTCATTCGAGCGCTATCTCAAATCCGGTTCAGGGCATGCTTCCGCAAACAAGCGCCTGTGGTGATGGCCGCATCACCCGCAGCAAAGTTCCATTTTTCAATAGACCTCAACAATAACAACTGATTACAGCGAAAACGCCTGTCGCCGGCTTCACTGTCTTGTTCGATTCTGACTGGAGGTCAGAAAATGAACATTAAGAGCCTTCTCCTCGGCTCCGCTGCGGCCCTGATCGCAGTTTCCGGTGCGCGCGCCGCCGACGCCGTCGTCGTCGCCGAGCCGGAACCGGCTGAATACGTCAAGATTTGCGACGTCTACGGCGCCGGCTACTTCTACATTCCCGGCACCGAAACCTGCCTGCGCATCGGCGGCTATGTCCGTTACGACATCGGTGCCGGCGACGTGGGTTCGTTCGATGGTGCGAGGTCCTTCGACCATAAGGATGGCGACGAGCAGGATACCTTCTACAAGAACGCCCGTTTCACGCTGAAGACCTGGACCGGCCAGGAAACCGAACTCGGCACCTTGAACACCTACACCGAGACCCGCTTCAACTTCGGCAACCGCAACGGCTACCCCTCGGCAGACGATCCGACGACCGAAGCAGACGAGTTCAACTCCAACCCTGCCGGCAACAAGAACGTTTCGCTGAACTTCGCCTGGATCCAGCTCGGTGGCCTGCGCGTCGGTAAGGACGAATCGGCCTTCGACACGTTCATCGGCTACGCCGGCAACGTCCTCCAGGATACGCTCGTTCCCTACGGCGATTTCGATACCAACGTCGTCCAGTACTACTTCGATGCGGGCAACGGCTTCTCGGCCGTGGTCTCTCTCGAAGAAGGCTCCGGAACCGTTGGCACCATCGACAGCTACGTTCCGCATGTCGTCGGCGGCGTGAAGTACACGCAGGGCTGGGGCGCCATCACCGGCGTCGTCGCTTATGACAGCAACTACGAAGAAGTCGCCGGCAAAGTTCGTTTGGATATCACCCCGATGCAGAACCTGTCGCTCTTCATCATGGGCGGCTACGGCACCGACGACAATTTGACGGACTCGAGCTATGCGATCGACGCCGGCGGCCGCGGCTTCTACAAGCAGTGGGGCGGCAACTGGGCTTTCTGGGGTGGTGGCACCTACACCATCAACGAGAAGACCTCGTTCAATGCCCAGGTCTCGTATGACGAATGGAAGAATCTCGGTGTTGCCGCCAACATCGCCTACGACGTTGTTCCCGGCTTCACGGTCACGGCCGAAGTCGACTACCTCAATGCAGGCAAGTTCGACGACGCCAATTTCTCCAACTTCACCAACGCCGACAAGAAGAGCAGCATCGGCGGTCTCCTCCGCTTCCAGCGCTCGTTCTAAGACGCTCAGCCTGGCTGAAAATCGAACCCGGCGGGCAACCGCCGGGTTTTCTTTTTGAAGCGCCCGTCGCCATTGGCTGCAGTGCTGGCCTTCAAAAGGGTTGCCGCCTACCGGCGGTCAGGTCGTAGAGCGTGGCCACCCGCGCCGATTTCATCACGGGCGTGATGGCCACTATTTCCAGCCGCGCCAGAACTTGCGCCGTCCCATTGGGCACGCTAGCAAGAAGGCCCATCTTCTCGTGAGCCTTTGCCATGCGCCAGCGCCCTGCCCTCACGCCGCTTGTCGGCGCGCTTCCCTCGACGGTGCCGTTTGTCGGACCGGAAGCGCAGGAGCGCGAGCGCGGACGTGCTTTTCGCGCCCGCATCGGCGCCAATGAAAGCAGCTTCGGGCCTTCGCCGCGCGTTATCGCCCGTATGGAGCGCGTCGCGCGTGACCAGTGGATGTATTGCGATCCCGACAATTACGATCTGAAGCAGGCTGCGGCCCGCCATCTCGGCGTCGGCGCCGAAAACGTCATGGTCGGCGAAGGCATAGACGGGCTGCTCAGCCTGGTGGCGCGCATGTATGTCGCGCCCGGCGACGCAGTGGTCACCTCGCTCGGCGCCTATCCGACCTTCAACTTCCACATTGCCGGCGTCGGCGGCCGGCTGGTCACGGTGCCTTACGAGAACGACAAGGAAAGCCTGGACGGCCTGCTCAAGGCAGTCATCAAGGAGAAGGCGCCGCTGGTCTATCTCTCCAATCCGGACAATCCGATGGGCAGCTGGTGGGAAGCAGGAGATATCACCCGCTTCGTCGAAGCGTTGCCGGAAACCACCATGCTGGTGCTCGACGAGGCCTATGGCGAATTGGGGCCGGCCTCGGCGCTGCCGCCGATCGATGTCGCGCGATCCAATGTCATCCGCATGCGCACCTTCTCCAAGGCATACGGGCTGGCCGGCATACGCTGCGGCTATGCGGTGGCGGAAGCCGAGGTGATCCGTGACTTCGAGAAGATCCGCAACCATTACGGCGTCAGCCGCATGGCGCAGATCGCCGGCGTCGAGGCGCTGGCCGACCAGGACTGGCTGCACACCGTGGTGGCGCGAGTCGCTGCCGGCCGCACACGTATAGCCGGGATTGCGGAGACGAACGGGCTGAAGCCGCTGCCATCGGCGACCAATTTCGTCACCATCGACTGCGGCCAGGACGGCGCCTTCGCGCTGAAAGTGCTGCAAAACCTTTTGTCGCGCGACGTTTTCATCCGCAAGCCGATGGCGCCAAGGCTCGACCGTTGCATCCGGGTCAGCGTCGGCCTCGATCATGAACTCGACATCTTTGCCGAGGAACTGCCCGGCGCACTCGCCGCGGCGCGGGGAAACTAGCGCCGCCGATTGCCATCGCAACAGAGCCTGCCGAGGCCGCCAAGGCCAAAACAGAATCAGCCGCGACCCCGACTCCGTCGATCCAGCAGCAATCCGAAGTCAAGCCTGTTGCTTTCGTCCGATTCCGCGCCAGTTTCTGTGCATGGGAGGCAACGATGGATGACCGGCAAAGGGCAGTGCAGGCGCGTGTGCATGGCAAGGTGCAAGGCGTCGGCTACCGGATGTGGGCGCGAGGCGAAGCGACAGGGCTTGGCCTCGTAGGTTGGGTACGCAATGAACGAGACGGCACCGTGACGGCCTGGATTGCCGGTGCCGATGCTGCGGTTTCCACAATGATCGAACAGCTCCGGCAAGGGCCAAGGGGAGCTTCGGTTTCGAAGGTCGAGACCGAGGAATTCGAACTCCTCGACGCGCCCATCGACTTTCGGATCATCGTCTAGACGGAACCACTTTGTTGCCGCTTGAATTAATTGAACGTTCGTTTTATTACTAGGTATCGGGAGACGTTCATGGCACGCACAACGGGATCCGACGGCGAAAAAACTGAAGCGGCCGTCCGGGAGGCTGCGGTCAGCCTGATCGCCCGCTTCGGCTACGAGGCAATGTCGATGCGGCAGCTTGCCGCCGAGGTCGGCGTCCAGGCCGCCGCGCTCTACCGCTATTTTCCGACCAAGGAAGACCTGCTGTTCACGCTGATGCGCGAACATATGGAAGGGCTGATCGAAGCGTGGGACGCCGCACGCCCCGACGCTGCCGATCCGGCAACGCGGCTTGCCGCCTATGTCGAAAACCACATCGCTTTCCACATCGAGCGCCGCCACTCCACCCATGTCTCGAACATGGAATTGCGCAGCCTGTCGCATGACCGGCTGACGCAGATACTGCGCATGCGCACCGCCTATGAGAAGGAGTTGCGCGCCATCCTGCGCGACGGCGCGGAGGCAGGCGCCTTCAGTGTCGATGACACCGGGCTCACTGCCATGGCCCTGATCCAGATGATGACCGGCGTCATCGTCTGGTTCCGGCCGGGCGAGCGGCTGTCGATGGCTGAAGTCACGGCGACATATTTTTCAATGACAATGCGCCTGGTTGGCGCGAAGATCGAAATCGGGGAGGAACGGCATGTACACGAACACACTCAGCTTCGGGCATGACGAGGACATCGAGGCGCTGCGCGATCTGGTGCGCCGCTTTGCCCAGGAGAAAATAGCGCCGATCGCTGCCGAGATCGACCGCAGCAATCAATTCCCCACGCATCTGTGGAAAGAGCTCGGCGCGCTCGGCCTTCTCGGCATCACCGCCGATCCCGATTTCGGCGGCAGCGGCATGGGCTATCTTGCCCACGTCATTGCGGTGGAAGAGATTTCGCGCGCCTCGGGCTCGGTTGGTCTCTCCTACGGCGCCCATTCGAACCTCTGCGTCAACCAGATCAACCGCTGGGCGACGCCGGCTCAGAAGGAGAAATTCCTGCCGGCATTGTGCTCGGGCGAAAGGGCAGGTGCGCTGGCCATGTCGGAATCGGGCGCCGGCTCCGACGTCGTCTCGCTCAAGCTGCGCGCCGAAAAGCGCAACGACCGCTATGTGCTCAACGGCTCGAAAATGTGGATCACCAACGGCCCCGATGCCGAAACGCTGGTGGTCTACGCCAAGACCGATCCCGAGCGGAAATCGCGCGGCATCACCGCCTTCATCGTCGAAAAGACGATGGCCGGCTTCTCGGCATCGCCAAAGCTCGACAAGCTCGGCATGCGCGGCTCCAACACCGGCGAACTGGTGTTCGACAATGTCGAGGTGCCCTATGACAATGTGCTGCATGAGGAGGGCCGCGGCGTCGAGGTCCTGATGTCGGGCCTCGACTACGAGCGCACCGTGCTCGCCGGCGGACCGCTCGGGCTCATGGCGGCCTGTCTCGACGTGGCGATCCCCTATGTGCATGAGCGCAAGCAGTTCGGCCAGCCGATCGGCGAGTTCCAGCTCGTGCAGGGCAAACTTGCAGACATGTATTCGACGATGAACGCCGCGCGCGCTTACGTTTATGCTGTCGCGGCTGCCTGCGATCGCGGCCAGACGACACGCAAGGATGCTGCCGGCTGCGTGCTGTTTGCCGCCGAAAAGGCGACGCTGATGGCGCTCGACGCCATCCAGCTGCTTGGCGGCAACGGCTATACCAACGAGTACCCGACCGGCCGGCTGTTGCGCGACGCCAAGCTCTACGAGATCGGCGCCGGGACCAGTGAGATACGCCGCTGGCTGATCGGACGCGAGATCATGGCGGAGGGGGTTTAGTGCCTGCCAAGATGGCAGGCTGTTGTTTTGCGGGTATCGAGAGACAAGTAGGGCGATAGATGGTTACGTCATCGGGACATCCAGTCACAAGGCGGGGGATATTTGCGATGGCTTTGTTTTCCACAATCGCTGGCTTTCTCGGGCGCGCGAAGGCTCAGAAGCGTCGCTTTTCTAATATGGCGGAATTCAGAGAGCTCGTAATTGCCGAACTCAAACGGCAGCCAGGTGTCGATAGCGCTGTCGCTGACCCATCGGATCCTGCAAAAATCGGTGCAAAACTCGATGGCGCAGAAGTGACGGCAGACGTCACAAACGTGTTCGGGCACTTGAACTCATACCCCGACGAAGACGCCGATGCGGCCATACGCAGGCTAGTCCGAGGCCTGGCCGAAATACGACCTAGGGCGAGTGAAGAAAGTCTGATCGCGGTGATACGGACCCAGCAGTATGTCGAGCACCTCAGATCGATGGGTCTGGATTTATTGTGCGAACCGCTGGTTGGTGAAATTGCGGTCGTATACATGGCCGACCTTCCCGATTCAGTCTCACCTGTTGCTCCGAAGGACTTCCCCGGCCGGGCGCTTTCGGATTTGCGCGATGTCGCACTAGGCAATGTGAAGAAATGGCTGCCGAAAATTGTCTCCGACGGCCAGATTGGCACATTTTATCTCTATTACGTCGACGGCAATACGATGCTCTCCACGAGCCTTGTGCTGCTCGACGAGTTCTGGCTGTCGATCAAAGCACAGTTTCCCGGCGATGTTTTATTTGCGCTGCCGCGCCGGGATCAATTGTTCATCTTCGATGCGAGCAATCCGAAGGCCCAAAGCGTGGCCAGACAGATGATCGACGTCACGTTCGAGGATGGCTTCAATCTGCTATCCGATAAAATTTTCGAACGCCGCAACGGCAAACTCCTAGCGCAGGTGTAGAGATCGATATGGCCGTACTTCAAACCCAAATCTCGCCCTCCTCCGAAACCTTCCGCGCCAATGCCGAGCGCATGCGGGCGCTGGTTTCCGACATTGCGGAAAAGGCGGCCAGCGTCGAGCGCGGCGGTTCGGATGAGGCGCGCGAGCGTCATGTTTCGCGCGGCAAGCTGTTGCCGCGCGAGCGGCTCGCACAATTGCTCGACACCGGCTCGCCCTTCCTCGAGATCGGCCAGTTCGCGGCATGGTCGATGTATGGCGAGGAGATTTCCTCGGCCGGCATGATTGCCGGCGTCGGCCGTGTCGAAGGCACCGAAGTGATGGTCGTGGTCAACGACGCCACGGTGAAGGGCGGCACCTATTATCCGCTGACCGTGAAGAAGCATTTGCGCGCGCAGGAGATCGCGCTGCAGAACAATCTGCCTTGCGTCTACCTCGTCGACAGCGGCGGCGCCAATCTGCCCAACCAGGACGAGGTGTTTCCCGACCGCGAGCATTTCGGCCGGATCTTCTACAACCAAGCCAACATGTCGGCAGCCGGCATTCCGCAGATCGCCTGCGTCATGGGCTCATGCACGGCAGGTGGCGCCTATGTGCCGGCAATGTCGGACGAGACGATCATGGTGCGCAACCAGGCGACCATTTTTCTCGGCGGCCCGCCGTTGGTGAAGGCCGCCACCGGCGAAGACGTCAGCGCCGAGGAGCTTGGCGGCGCCGACGTGCACACCAGGTTGTCCGGCGTCGCCGACCACTATGCGCTGGATGACGAACATGCGCTGGCCATCTGCCGGCGCATCGTGAAAAATCTCAACCGGCGCAAGACCGTAAGCCTGACCTTACAGAGCCCCACGCCGCCGCTTCACGACGCGCGGGAACTCTACGGCATCGTGCCGACCGATCTGCGCCAGCCCTATGATGTGCGCGAGGTGATTGCGCGGGTCGTCGACGGCTCCGAGTTCGACGAGTTCAAGCAGAATTACGGCACCACGCTGGTCACCGGCTTTGCCCATCTCCAGGGCATGCCGGTCGGCATCATCGCCAACAATGGCGTGCTGTTTTCGGAAAGCGCGCTGAAGGGCGCGCATTTCATCGAGCTATGCTGCCAGCGCAAGATCCCGCTGATATTCCTGCAAAACATCACCGGCTTCATGGTCGGGCGAAAATACGAGGCCGGCGGCATCGCCAAGGACGGCGCCAAGCTGGTGATGGCGGTCGCCACCGCGCGCGTGCCGAAGATGACGATGATCATCGGCGGCTCGTTCGGCGCCGGTAATTACGGCATGTGCGGGCGCGCCTATTCGCCACGCTTCCTGTGGATGTGGCCGAACGCCCGCATTTCGGTGATGGGCGGCGAACAGGCCGCAACCGTGCTGGCGGTGGTCAAGCGCGAGGGCATCGAGCGCAAGGGCGGCGAGTGGAGCGCAGACGAGGAAGCAAAATTCAAGAAGCCGATCCTGATGAAATACGAGCATGAGGGCCATCCGCTTTATTCCTCGGCAAGGCTGTGGGACGACGGCATCATCGATCCGGCGAAAACACGCGAGGTGCTGGCGCTCAGCCTGTCGGCCGCGCTCAACGCCGACATCGAAGAAACGAAGTTCGGCGTGTTCAGGATGTGAGATGAGCACGCTCGACCAACGCATCAGCATCCACACCGGCGACATCACAAGGCTTGCGGTCGATGCCATCGTCAATGCCGCCAATTCCTCGCTGCTTGGCGGCGGCGGTGTCGACGGCGCGATTCACCGCGCGGCCGGCCCGGAGCTCGAATTCAAATGCCGGATGCTCAATGGCTGCAAGGTCGGCGATGCAAAGCTCACCAAGGGCTACAGGCTGCCGGCGCGCTACATCATCCACACGGTCGGGCCAGTCTGGCAAGGTGGCAGCAGGGGCGAAGCCGGACTGCTCGCTTCCTGCTACCGCCGGTCGCTTGAAATCGCATTCGACCATAATTGCCGGACGGTGGCATTTCCGGCGATCTCGACCGGCATCTACGGCTATCCGAAAGACCAGGCGACCGGGATCGCCGTTGGCGCCGTAAGCGCCTTCCTGCAACTGAATGCAGTGCCTGATACAGTTACCTTCTGCTGCTTCGATGATCAGACGGCCGAACTATATCAGCGTGCCGTTGCCGCTCTTGGGGAGGGCTGAACTCATGGATCAAACGACTGCTATAGAGACGACTTCGATAGGGCGCTCCCTTGGTAAGGGAGAGGTCGGTAATGCACGAATGGTTGCCCTGACACGCTGGCGGGACAGCGCGCCCCTCTGTCCTGCCGGACATCTCCCCCACTTGGAGGGAGATCGGACGTCACGCCGGCTTTCGCCAATCGCCACCGTTGAAAGAAGGGCAGCAGCCTCAAAGCTGCCAATCTCCCCCCTCGTGGGGGAGATGTCCGGCAGGACAGAGGGGGGCGCGAAGGGATGCCGACGTCGACCAACGCAAAACCGGGAGGCTCCATGTTCGCCAAGATCCTGATCGCCAATCGCGGCGAGATCGCCTGCCGTGTGATCCGCACCGCGCGCAGGCTCGGTGTGCGCACCGTCGCCGTCTATTCCGACGCCGATGCCAAGGCCATGCATGTCGAAATGGCCGACGAGGCGGTGCATATCGGCGCTTCGCCCGTCGGCGAAAGCTATCTGCGCGGCGACAAGATTGTCGCGGCCGCGCTGGCGACAGGTGCCGAAGCGATCCATCCCGGTTACGGTTTCCT
The DNA here is from genome assembly GCF_040318265.1 of Mesorhizobium sp. M1252. Lineage (NCBI taxonomy): Bacteria > Pseudomonadati > Pseudomonadota > Alphaproteobacteria > Hyphomicrobiales > Phyllobacteriaceae > Mesorhizobium > Mesorhizobium sp. M1252. The sequence goes on from NZ_JAMYLX010000006.1 coordinate 53,161, forward strand.
CTCGGAAAACCCTGATTTCGTCGACCAGGTGGTGGCGGCAGGGCTCACCTTCATCGGCCCGTCGGCCGCCTCGATCCGCGCCATGGGCTTGAAGGACGCGGCCAAGCGGCTGATGGAAAAGGCCGGCGTGCCGGTGGTGCCGGGCTACCATGGTGAGGCGCAGGAGATCGTGCTGCTGGCGTCCAAGGCGCGCGAGATCGGCTATCCCGTGCTGATCAAGGCGCGTGCCGGCGGCGGAGGCAAAGGTATGCGGCGGGTCGAACATGCCGACGATTTCTCCGAGGCGCTTTCGGGCGCACGGCGCGAAGCCAAGGCCGCGTTTGGCGACGACCGCGTGCTGGTCGAAAAATATGTCGACAAGCCGCGCCACATCGAGGTCCAGGTGTTCGGCGACAATTTTGGCAACGCCGTGCATCTCTTTGAGCGCGACTGCTCGGCGCAGCGCCGGCATCAGAAGGTGATCGAGGAAGCGCCGGCGCCCGGCATGACGCCGGCGCTGCGCAAGGCGATGACGGAAGCGGCGGTCAAGGCCGCCAAGGCAATCAGCTATTCCGGCGCCGGTACCATCGAATTCATCGTCGATGCCTCGCAAGGGCTGAAGGCCGACCGCTTCTGGTTCATGGAAATGAACACCCGCCTGCAGGTCGAACATCCCGTCACCGAAATGGTCACCGGCACCGATCTTGTCGAGTGGCAGTTGCGGGTGGCATCCGGCGAAAAGCTGCCCAAGACGCAGGGCGAGATCGCACTTTCGGGTCACGCCTTCGAGGCGCGCATCTACGCCGAGGACGCGGCAAAAGGGTTTTTGCCGGCGACCGGCACGCTGCATCACCTGAGATTTCCCGACAAAGCTCCCGAAGGCGCCACGATGCGCATCGAGACCGGCGTGCGGGCCGGCGATGCGATCTCGCCCTTCTACGATCCAATGATCGCCAAGCTGGTGGTCCACGCCAGGGACAGGCAGGCGGCGCTCGATGCGCTCGGCACAGCGTTGTCGCAGACCGAGATTGCCGGCTCGACCGTCAACACCGCCTTTCTCGCGGCACTTGCCGCGGACGCCGATTTTTCCGTCGGCGACGTCGATACCGGCCTGATCGGCAGGCATCAGGAAGCGCTGACTGCGGTCGCCCCGCCGAGCAGCGAGATCGTTGCCGCGGCAGCGCTTGCAGCGGCCGGCGCCGGTGCGTTGCCGCCATCGGACGATCCGTGGTCGTCGCTGGCCGGCTATGCGCATTTCCACACTGTTGCGCGGCGCACGCGGCTACGCCATGGCGAGGACGATATTCTGGCGCGTGTTTCAGTGCGGCCGGACGGGCGCTTCGTGGTGGCGTTGGACGCGCCCTATGACAGCGTCAACTCGCACGATCTTCGCGCCGCCCCTCGCCTTGCCCGCTGGCCAGGCCACGTCACCGTGTTCGAAGGCGCGGTCGGCTACAGTTTCCTCGTCCCGGATCCGCTGGCGCGAACCGACGAGGCCGCCGCTGCTTCCGGCAGCCTGCGCGCGCCGATGCCGGGCCTGGTCAAGCTGGTGCGCGCGGCAAAAGGCGAGACCGTGAGCAAGGGCCAGCCGCTGCTGATCCTGGAAGCGATGAAGATGGAGCACACGATCTCGGCCAGCCATGACGGCGTCATCGCCGAAATCGCCACGGAGGGCGCGCAGGTCACCGACGGAACGGTGCTGGTGCGCTTTGCCGAAGAGGCTGCATAGCCGCCTGGACCCTTGAACAAAAATGGCCGGGACGAGCCCGGCCATTATTTCCGTGAGTATGCGGACGATTACTGCGCGATCGGCGCGTATTTGCCGTCATGCCACTGGTTGATGTCGTAGCTGGCGTTCTTCAGATCGCCCTTCTCGTCGAAGGTGACCTCGCCGACCACGGTGCTGAACGGCGTGCCGTTCTTCAGCGCTTCGGCGACCTTGACCGGATCGTCGGTTCCGGCGCGCTTGACGCCTTCTGCAAAGGCCTGAACGACGGCATAGGAGAACAGCGTGAAGCCTTCCGGCACGAAGCCGCCCGCCTTGATCTTGGCGATGGCTTCCTTGGCTTCCGGCTTGGCCTGCGGGTCGGACGGGAAGACGAACATGGTGCCTTCGCCGGCCGGGCCGGCGACCTGCCAGAATTCCGGCGAGGCGATCGAGTCCGGCATGATCAGCTGGAACTTGACGCTCTGCTCAGCCGACTGACGCAGGATCAGCCCGGCTTCCGGGTGATAGCCGCCGAAATAGACGACATCGGCCTTGAGGTCCTTCAGCTTGGTGACAAGAGCCGAATAGTCCTTCTCGCCGGCATTGATGCCTTCATAGTCGATTTCCTTGAGGCCACCGGCATTCATCGTCGCCTTCACGGCATCGGCAACGCCCTGACCGTAGGCGCTCTTGTCATGCAGGATAACAACATTTTTGCCGGCATATTTCTTGGCGATCCACGGGCCGATGAAGGCGCCTTGCGCGTCGTCACGCGTGTAGAGACGCATGATCGTCGGCCAGCCGGCCTTGGCGGCGGCGTCAGTCAGCTCGGGATTTGAAGAGGCTGGGCTCATCATCAGCGCGCCGGCCTCGGCGTAGACGGCGGACGCCGGGATGCTCGAACCCGAACAGGCATGGCCGTCAATAAACTTGACGCTGTTGGCAACGATCCGGTTGGCCACCGAAACCGCCTGCTTGGGATCGCACTGGTCGTCCTCGATGTCGAGCTTGATCATCGAGCCGTTGACGCCGCCGGCGGCGTTGATCGCGTCGGCGGCTGCCGTTGCGCCCTGTTTGAACTGATCGCCGATCGTGGCGAGCTGTCCGGTCATCGGGCCGACCACCGAAATGGTGATGTCATCGGCAAAGGCAACCGGCGCGCTCATCATCAGGCCAAATACGGCCGCGCTCAAAATACCCATTTTTTTCATGGCGATAGAACTCCTCCCACACTCGCGCAGCCGCTCTGGCCGCGCTTCTTTCAGAAGGCGGGACAATTTCATCCTTCATTGGGCCTGTCTAGGCGCATCGGCGCCACTCGATTGGGCCTCATCAACGCAAAAAGCCACGCCAGCCTGTTCCCGGCCGGTCGTGGCTTTTTGCTCGTGGAGCAGTCCCCATGCGCCCCCGCGCCACGAAAACCTGCTCGCCGTCCCCATTGTGCACGGCTGGACCGTGTTGGCCTGCCGCGTTCTTGTTTTTCATTGTCGACCGTCTTGTCGCGGTCTTGTTGTCTACCGGTTCCGGCCGTCTATGCGGTCTTGATCCCGGAGCTTCCCTGTCTTTCGTATATCTGCTCGAGATCGCCGATCTCAGTGCATGGTCATCCATTCGCGGGCTTCGCGCAGCGCCTTGGCGATCTCGGCCTTGGACATCGCGGCCGACAGTTCCGAGCGCAGTTCGGCGGCGCGGACCGAGCCCTTGATGGCGGCGATGTTGAACCATTTGTGGGCGGCAACGACATCGGTCTCGCAATCGCGGCCGGTCGCATACATCATGCCCAGTTCGAAAAGAATGTCGGCCTGGGCAGTTGCCCCCATGGCGCCGAAGCCGGCTTCAAGCATTTCAAAACGTGCCATTTTAGTCCCCTGTCTGGCTCCCGAGAGCGGGCCTTTTCTGTCCCCCGGTGTCCCCTGGGGAGCCGCTCTTTCGATGCTTTCGAGAATGAAGCCGAGCCTTGAATCCGTCGTTAAACGGCGTGCTTAATTTGGAGAAAACAAAGCTAAAACAAGAGGTAAACGCGGAAATTCGTTAAGGATACAAAATCAGCAATCGCGCCGTTTCGCGCCGGATTTGACGAAAATTTATGGGGCACCAATCAACACTCTGCTAACCACAGAAACCAAAGCCAACGCGCCGATCGTTTCATTTCTCGCGTGCACAGCTCTCCCGCTCCCATGAAAATTGCAAACCCTTCCGTGGCGGCACCCGCTTTTGTTTTGCCGGGAGCTGGATTAGCTTACGTTTGCGTAAGGGGCAGAGAGGCGGGAGCCCCAGATGAAACCACAGGGAGGACAGATATGTTTCGCAAAGTAAGCTTGGCCCTGGCGGCCACGGTGATGATGGCGGGCGCTGCATGGGCCGACCCGATCGAAGGCAATTGGAAGACGCAGGCCGGCGACACCGCACTCATTGGCGGCAGCGGCTCATTCTCCATCACATTGAAGACCGGCAAATATGCCGGCAAGACCATCGGCTCGCTCAAGGTGGCCGGGAACAACAAATATGCCGGCAACATCACAGATCCGGCAAACGACAAGACCTATTCCGGCAAGGCCACACTGTCGGGCACCTCGCTCAAGATGAGCGGCTGCGTGCTCGGCGGGCTGATCTGCAAGAGCCAGACCTGGCACAAGCTCTGAGCTTGCTGTTTTGACACGACGATAACGGGGCCTGCAGGCCCCGTTTTCTTTTCCAGGCGCCCACGGCAAACCCGCGACACCTCGCGGCCTCGCAATCGAGCCGATGCTCTCCCTAAAACATCGTCAATCACTTTGAACCGCAGATGAACGCCGGCATCAGAGCCGGTTCAGTCGCATCAGGGCATTTTGATGGCGTGTTCAAGGAGACACTACGCAAATGCTCGCTCGCCGCTTCACCATCGTCTGCCTGTTGATGAGCCTGTTCGGGATGCTCTTCGCCATCCTCGTGGCCGAAGCCGGCCGCCCGGCCCGTTCCTGGGATGCAGCCAGTTCCTGCCAATTCGATTGCATGAACCATTTTCGCCCCTGAGACGACAAAGACATAGATCCAAACAGAAAAGCAAAAGCCATGAACCGCATCGCCATCAACGCCCTCCAGACCCTTCGGCTCCTGCCGCGGGCGGCGCTCGTTCTGGTCGTGCTGTCGGCGCCGGTCCTGGCCATGCCGATGATGCGGGCCAATGCCGACGCGACGATCGACGCGCCGGCGACGAAGAAGCATGGCGTCGGCTTTGTCTTGCTGGTCAGTCTGCAGCGCGGGTAAGGTGTGCCGGTATTAAGGTGATGCCGGCCTGCAAGTGGCGGCCTTTGGTGCTCACATACTTCGAGTACGCTCCGCTCCGGTTCTCGAAGCCAACCAGTTTGGTCGCTTCGCGCCCGTCCTCGACTCCGGCTCAGCCTTACCTGAATCTCAGCACACCTTGGGCGTGGACGAATAAATCGACCACTTGGCGGCCATCCTCCCCTCCCAAGTGCGGCCTCAAGTCTCTATATTGAGCCATGGAAAAGCGAATCTACCCACAAGCTATCGAATCGGTCGTCATGCCGGAGCCTTTCGGCAAGCAGAGCTTCGACGACGCCAAAAAGGCCGTGGCCGCCTTGCAGGTGCTCTACGACCGCAACACCAAGTTTCTGCGCGACTCCTTTGCCACGCTTGCCGCCGGCGGCGACGAAAGCAAGCGCTACCGCGCCTTCTACCCGGAGATCGGCGTCACCACCAATTCGTTCACCCAGATCGACTCGCGCCAGGCTTACGGCCACATGCCGACCCCCGGGCATTTCTCGACCACCATCACCCAGCCGGTGCTGTTCGAACGCTATCTCGTAGAGCAGCTTCGCCTGATCATGCGCAATCACGGCGTGCCGGTAACGGTTTCGGAATCGACCACGCCGATCCCGCTGCATTTCGCGTTCCTTGAAGGAACCCATGTCGATGGCGCCGCCGCCGACCGCATCAAACGGCCGATCCGCGACCTGTTCGACGTGCCGGATCTTGACGGCACCGACGACCAGATCGCCAACGGCACCTTCGAGGTCGCGTTCGGCGAACCAAGGCCGCTGGCGCCGTTCACGGCGCAGCGCATCGACTATTCGCTGCACCGCATGACGCACTACACGGCGACCAGCCCGCAGCATTTCCAGAACTTCGTGCTGTTCACCAACTACCAGTTCTACATCGACGAGTTCGTCGCCCGCGCGCGGGCCCAGATGGCTGAAGGCGGCCACGGCTATACCGAATTCGTCGAACCGGGCAATGTCATCACCAAGGCAGGGCAAAACGCACCCAGCGAAGGCGTGGCGGCGCCGCGCCTGCCTCAGATGCCAGCCTATCATCTGAAGAAGCCGAACCATGGCGGCATCACCATGGTCAACATCGGCGTCGGCCCGTCCAACGCCAAGACGATCACCGACCATGTCGCGGTGCTGCGGCCACATGCATGGCTGATGCTCGGCCATTGCGCCGGCCTGCGCAACACTCAGGCGCTGGGCGACTATGTGCTGGCGCATGCCTATGTCCGGGAAGACCATGTGCTGGACGATGACCTGCCGGTGTGGGTGCCGATACCGCCGCTGGCCGAGATCCAGGTGGCGCTGCAGGAGGCGGTCGCCGAAGTCACCGGACTTTCCGGCTACGATCTCAAGCGCATCATGCGCACCGGCACCGTCGCCACCATCGACAACCGCAACTGGGAACTGCGCGACCAGCGCGGACCGGTGCAGCGGCTGTCGCAGTCGCGCGCCATCGCGCTCGATATGGAATCGGCCACGATCGCCGCCAATGGCTTCCGCTTCCGCGTGCCCTACGGCACGCTGCTTTGCGTCTCCGACAAGCCGCTGCATGGCGAGTTGAAGCTGCCCGGCATGGCGACCGAATTCTACAAGCGGCAAGTGGCGCAGCATCTGACCATCGGCATCAAGGCGATGGAGAAGCTGGCGGAAATGCCGATGGAACGGTTGCATTCGCGCAAGCTGAGAAGCTTTTCGGAGACGGCCTTTCAGTAGACCGGCTTGCCGTAAATGTTTGCCGCGAGGCGTTTCGTCATCTTGATTGGGCCGCATTTCAGCCGATAAAGGCCTGATACCTCGGCAATGTATTACCCGGTCTATGGGCAAAACCCGGTCTGATGGCACGCGTGCGAAAGATGATGGCTTCAATGGCGTTCCTGGCAATGCTCGGCCTCTCGGCCGCGCTTGTAGCCGGGTTCTTTGGCGCACTGCATCCGGCCTTCGATTCCTTTGCCCATTTCCGCATCCATTTTGCCGTGCTGATGGGGCTGATTGCGCTGCCGCTGCTCGCCACCTCGTTTCGCCTGCAGGCGGGCGTGGGCCTGCTGCTGGCCGTGGCCGCCTTCGCCAGCACGTTGAGCACCTTTCCGCGCCTGTGGCCGGTGCAGGCCGCCAATGACGCCGCGCCCGGCAACGAACCGGTCTACCGGCTGCTGCAGATGAACCTGCGTTTCAACAATCCGACGCCCAAGAAGGTTCTTTCGCTGATCGCCAGGACCAACCCAGACGTGATCACGCTCGATGAAGTATCGGCCATGTGGGCGACCGAACTCGGCTATATCCAGAACGCCTATCCCTATCGCATCCTGTGCGCCCATCCCGACGGCGTGTGGGGCGTGGCGCTTTTGTCCCGGCGACCTTTTGCGGCCGGCACCGAGCCGCATTGCGAACCGCGCGGCGCGATGGCGGCCGCCACCGTCGATTTCGGCGGCACTCCGGTCGATGTCGCGGCGATCCATTTGAGCTGGCCGTGGCCGAAGGAACAATACTGGCAGATCGGCGAGTTGACCGAGACGCTCACCTCGCTCGGCGAGACGGCGATCATGGCCGGCGACTGCAATGCCGTGCCGTGGAGCGCCGCGGTACGGCGCGTTGCCTCGCTCGGCGGACTGACCGTGATGCCGTCGGCCGGACCGACCTGGATCCACCGGACCCTGCCCGATTTCCTGCGGCGCTATGTGGGCCTGCCGATCGACCAGGTGTTTTCGAAGGGCGGGGTGACCATCCTGTCGTCGACGCAGATGGAAGAGACCGGCTCCGACCATCTGCCGGTGATGGTGGAATTTTCATTGATGCGCGACGAGACCAAGCCGGCCGACGAGGATTCTACCGCGACTGTGTCGCTGATCCAGCCCAGCATGGGCGGCTAGATCGTACGCCACGGGGCTTACGGTTTCACAAGCCTACCAAGGCCTCGATGATGCGCTCGACATGGCCGCCTTCACTGTGCTCGCGCGCGTCGAACGCGATCTGTTTTGCCTCATAGAGCTTGGAAGTGGCTTGCAAGCGCCGCGTGGCTTCGACGCGCGTTTTGTTGCATTGCGGATCGTTGGCAAATTTCAGGCCGCGAACCGACCGCTCGGCAGCCTGCATCATCTGCCCGGCGATACGGCCATGGGTTCCTTCATGAGCGAGAACGCCTGTGAAAAACCGGTTCCAGCGTTTGCGCAGCGCCGGCGTGACGGCCGAGGCGACGCGCGGGTAGGTGTAGGCGATGTTGAGCGTTCCATTGGCCTGGCGCAGGCGGCAGACGCCGTTGACCTGACCCACGTCCAGGCTCCAGTCGGCGGTGTAGCTTGTCTGCGCGATGGCGTGGGTCATGAAACCGTGCTTGGGGCCCCTGCGGTTCATGGCGATAACCAGACCGGCACCTGTCGTGCCGGTGATGTCATAGGTTCGCGTCTTGACGACGGTTTTCACCCCCGCCGACGCCGTCCCGACGACGCCGCAGGCCGCGCTTATGACGGCGACGCAAAACAAGACCAACACGCGCATGCCATTTTCCCCATGGACGCGGCAATGAGACCACAAGCAGACGACGGTTTCAACAATCTTTGGCGCCGAGCGCCTTACATGCCTTGGTAAACCCGGCCATCGCGGCGATTTTTTGCTGGTTGAGACGGCCCCGGTCGGTGAGGCTCACATGCCCTGATAGACCGGGCCTTCGCCGCCTTGTGGCGGCACCCAGTTGATGTTCTGGTTGGGATCCTTGATGTCGCAGGTCTTGCAGTGCACGCAGTTCTGCGCGTTGATGACGAAGCGCACATCCTTGGCAGACGGATCGGCGGCGGCGTTGCCGTCCTTGTCGACCCATTCGTAAACACCGGCCGGGCAATAGCGGGTCGAAGGCCCGGCAAAGACATCATGCTCGGAACGCTTCTGCAACTCCATGTCGCCGACGATGAGATGCACCGGCTCGTTTTCCTCGTGATTGGTGTTGGACAGGAACACCGACGACAGGCGGTCGAAGGTCAGCACGCCGTCCGCTTTGGGATAGGCGATCTTCTTGTGCTTGGCCGCGGGCTCAAGCGTGGCATAATCGGCCTTGCCATGTTTCAGCGTGCCGAAGGGCGAGAAGCCGAACAGCGTGTTCAGCCACATGTCGAGACCACCGAGGCCGACGCCGATAATGGTGCCGAAGCGCGACCAGAGCGGCTTGACGTTGCGGACCTTCTTCAAATCCTTGCCGATATCGGTCGCGCGCCAGGCGTCCTCATAAGACGACAGCTCGTCATTGGCGCGGCCGGAGCCGATCGCTTGCGCGACATGCTCGGCCGCCAGCATGCCGGACAGCACCGCATTGTGCGAACCCTTGATGCGCGGCACGTTGACGAAGCCCGCCGCACACCCCATCAGCACGCCGCCGGGGAAGGAGAGTTTCGGCACCGACTGCCAGCCGCCTTCGGTAATGGCGCGCGCGCCATAGCCGATGCGCTTGGCGCCCTCGAAGGTGCGCGATATCGCCGGATGCGTCTTGAAGCGCTGGAATTCCTCGAAGGGCGACAGCCAGGGGTTCTTGTAGTTGAGATGCAGGACGAAGCCGACCGCGACCTGGTTATCCTCGAGGTGGTAGAGGAAGGAGCCGCCGCCTGTCTTCAGGTCGAGCGGCCAGCCGAAGGAGTGCTGCACCAGGCCCGGCCGGTGGTTCTCGGGCTTGACCTGCCACAGCTCCTTGAGGCCGATGCCGTACTTGCCGGGCTCACGGCCGTCGGACAGTTTGTATTTTGCGATCAGCTGCTTGGACAGCGAACCGCGCGCGCCCTCGCCGATCAGCACGTATTTGCCCATCAGCGCCATGCCCGGCGCAAAGCCCGGGCCATGTGTGCCGTCTTTTTCGACGCCCATGTCGCCGGTGACGACGCCCGTGACCGCGCCGGCATCGTTGTAGACGAGGCTGGCGGCAGCAAAGCCCGGATAGATTTCGACGCCTAGCGCTTCAGCCTTGGTTGCCAGCCAGCGGCAGACATTGCCGAGCGAGACGATGTAGTTGCCGTGATTGTTCATCAGCGGCGGCATCAGGATATTGGGCAGACGGAACGAGCCGGCGGGGCCGAGCACCAGGAAATCGTCGGCCGTAACCGGCGTCTTGAAGGGGTGGCCATCTTCCTCGCGCCAGCCCGGCAACAGGCGGTCGATGCCTATGGGATCGACGACGGCGCCTGACAGAATGTGGGCACCAACCTCGCCGCCCTTTTCCAACACCACGACGGAAAGCTCGGGATTGACCTGCTTGAGACGGATCGCTGCGGCAAGGCCCGCCGGGCCGGCCCCGACGATGACCACGTCGAATTCCATGCTCTCGCGTTCGATCTCGCTCATCAACCCCTCCGCTCTGGCCAACCGTTTCCGGCATTTTGCTGGCTCCTGCGCTGCATAGCGCATCAATCCGCGACAGGAAACCGGCGCTGACGTGACAATGCCGATTTCGACAAAAAGTCGCGGATGACAACTCTGCCGCAAGCGTTTTGCGCGCGGCCGCGCTCAGCGTCCCATATTTTAATTGTTCGACGGCTCTCTTATCGGCCATACTTATTTCCATGCGCACGCCGTCCGGCTATTCATTGACGCGCTTCCCCCTTCCGCCCGGCCGGACCTGCCGAGCGATCCTTCTCGCCCTTTCAATGCTTACGCCGGTTCGCGCTCAGGCCGAGCCGGTGAAGGTGTGGGCGACCGGCGCCTATTCCTTTTCCGACGAGCTTGGCGGTTTCCACATCACCGGCGCCTCGGGCACCGGCACCAAGGAAGATCCGTTGGTCATCTCCGAGGAGCTGAATTCGTCAACGCCGGTGACGCTCACCATCCGCACCACCAAACCGATCCAGCCGTTCAGCACCAACGGCGAATTCGCCAACGGCATCCTGTACATGCGTATCGAGGTGCTCAACAACAGCGGCCAGGCCTGGGTCGAATTCCAGTTCGAGCTGCAGGAGATACTCAACCAGCCGAGCGTGTTCGGCGACGGCCTGTCCTTCGACCAGCGCAACAAGACGCCCGACAACATCCTGTCGAGCGCGTACGCCGATTTCGACCGCGATTTCGAACCCTATGACCGGCTCTTGTTCAAGAGTGGACAGATCGACCCGCTGAAGAGGGGACGCTTCGAGTTTCTGATCACCGACTACACGCCGCGCTGGACGTTCTATCTGGTGCAGGATCCGCGGATACCGACGGGGTAAGCGGCAGACGCCGTGAAAATCGCCACGAAATGCCCTTCGTGATTGGCGAAAGCCGACGAGCGCGTAATCTCCCTCCTTGAGGGGGAGATTACTAACCGCCCAACCTTGCAAATCGTCTCTCGGCGGACGAATGTGCCCGGTATGACTGCCGCCTCCCCCAACAACCGATCCGACCTGGCCGAGTTGCTCGCCTTCTACGCCTCTGCCGGTGTCGACGAAGCGTTGGAGGACGCGCCGGTGAACCGGTTTGCCGGGGCAGCACCGAAGCGCCCCGAGCGCACAACGGCCCCTGCCGCGCCGCCTCGCGAAAACAAGTTTCCGGAACAAGCCGCCGCCAGCCCCGGGCTGGACGCAAGCCGGGTGCCGGACGCGCCGGCGCGTTCCGTTCCGGCCATGGCGACGGTGCCCGACGAGGCACAGGCGGCCCTGGCCCGGCAAATGGCGGCAAGTGCCTCGACGCTCGACGAACTGCGCCAGCACATGGCGTCGTTCGATGGCTGCAACCTCAAATTCACCGCCAAGAACCTGGTCTTTGCCGACGGCAATCCGGAAGGTTCGGTGATGTTGGTCGGCGAGGCGCCCGGCCGCGACGAGGATATTGAGGGCCTGCCCTTCGTCGGCCGCTCGGGCCGGCTGCTCGACCGCATGCTGGCGGCGATCGGGCTTGACCGGACTTCGGTCTATATCGCCAACGTCATTCCCTGGCGGCCACCCGGCAACCGCACGCCGACGCCGCACGAGACCGAAATCTGCCGTCCCTTCATCGAGCGGCAGATAGAGCTGGTCAATCCGAAGGTCCTGGTCAATCTCGGCGGCCCTTCGGCCAAAACCCTGCTCAACACTACCGAGGGCATCCTGCGCCTGCGCGGCAATTGGCAGGTGCACACGACGGTGTCGGGCACTGCCATTCCGGCCATGCCGACGTTGCACCCGGCCTATCTCTTGCGGACGCCGGCGCACAAGAAACTGGCGTGGCGGGATTTTCTCGAGGTGAAAGCGAAGTTGCGAGAGGTGGGCTAGCTAGCTGATCTCCCCCTTGAGGGCCCTTGGAGGGGGAGATGTCGCCGAAGGCGACTGTGGGGTCGTTGCGCGTGGAGCGCCAACGTCCATTTCCGTAAGAAGGTCGCATCCCGTCGAACCCCTTCTGGCCTGCCGGCCATCTCCCCCTCAAAGGGGGAGAAGATTTCGCCTCGGCCTCCGCTATAACCTCCGACGTAATTGAAATCCCTCTCCCGCCGCCTTAATCCTGCCCGATGACAACAGCCCAAACCTCCGCCGGCAGCCTGATCCGCGAATGGCGCACGCGCCGGCGCATGAGCCAGCTTGATCTCGCAATGGAGGCTGAGATTTCCCAGCGTCATCTCTCCTTCGTCGAAAGCGGCCGCGCCGCGCCCTCGCGCGAGATGGTGCTGCATCTGGCCGAGCAGCTTGAGATTCCGCTGCGGCAGCGTAATCAGCTGTTGCTGGCTGCCGGCTTTGCCCCGAGCTTCAGCGAGCGGCCACTCACAGATACGACGCTGGCGCCGGCGCTTGCCGCGGTCGAGAGCGTGCTCAAAGGGCATGAGCCGTTCCCCGCCCTCGCCGTCGACCGGCACTGGAACCTGATTTCCGCCAATGCCGCCATCGGCCCGTTTCTGGCCGATGTTGCCGAGCCGTCGCTGCTCCAGCCGCCGGTCAATGTGCTGCGCCTCAGCCTGCACCCGAACGGCATCGCACCGCGCATCGTCAATCTCGCGGAATGGCGGGCGCATCTGCTGGAGCGGCTGAAACACCAGAACGATGCCGCCGGCGATCCCGTCCTGGTCGAGCTGGAGCGCGAATTGCGAACCTATCCGTCCGGGCTCAAGGGTGCGCGGCCGGTGCCGGTCGAGCCCAACGGCATCGTCCATCCGCTGCGGCTGGCGCATGGCGACCAGGTGCTGTCCTTCATCAGCACCATCACCGTCTTCGGCACGCCGCTTGACGTGACGCTGTCGGAACTGGCGATCGAGTCTTTCTTCCCGGCCGACGAGCAGACGCGAGCGGTGCTGGTGCGGCTGGCGAAGGAACGTGCGGAAGCTAACTGAGCCAACCCCGCGGACCTCCTCACCCCTGTGGTGGCGCTGCCTTGCGCGTTCGGGTGCGTTCCAGGCCGAGTTGGCGCTCGCGCCAGATGATGAACATGCCGGCGGCAACGACGATCACACCGCCGACGAGCGTGTTGATGGTGGCGATATCGCCAAAGGCGAAATAGCCGACGACCACGCCGAGGATCATCGAGGTGTATTCGAACGGCGCCACCACCGAAGCTTCGGCATGGCGGTACGCCGCCGTCATCAAAATCTGCGCCAGCCCGCCACAGAACCCTGCTGCGACCAGCAGACCGGCCTGCAGCGGCGTCAGCGCCTGCCAGCCGAAGGGCAGCGTAAGCAGCGCCATGACACTCGCCGTCGCCGAGAACCACAACACGATGGTCGCTGTTCGTTCAGTCTGGACAAGATTGCGCACGAGCAGGATGGCATTGGCGGAGATTGCTGCAGAAACAAGAGCAGCGATGACGCCCAGCACCTCCTGGTCGCCGAGCGCGACGCCCGACGTGAGCAGCGTCAGCTCCGGCCAGGAGATGATCAGCACGCCGACCAGACCGACCGCAACCGCGCTCCAGCGATAGACGCGAATGGCTTCGCCGAGGAATAGCGAGGAGAACACCACCACCAGCAAAGGCTGGGCATAGTTCAGCGTGATCGCCTCAGGCAGCGGCAGCCGGGTCAGCGCAAAGAAGCCGAGCCCCATGGCGCAAACGCCGACGACACCGCGCGCAATGTGGTTCAGCGGGCGTTTGGTGGCGAACGCCGTGCCCAGTTTTCTCTTGAAGGCCAGGAAGGCGATGATCGGGAAGATGGCGAAGAAGGAGCGGAAGAAGACGATCTGGCCGGCCGGCAAAGTGCCGGCGGCCTTGATGCAGGTTTGCATGCCGACAAAGACCGCCACCGACATGACCTTGAGCATGATCCCGGTGAGAACATTAGAGCGCCGCGCGTCGTCTTCGACGCGTAAAGGACGCTCTGACACTTTAAATCTGCGCATCGTGCTTTCCAAAAATCGACATTGATTTTTGGGCCGATGCGCGCCGGGATGATCGGACAGTTTCCCGCCCGCTTCGTCTCCAGGGCCGGCTTTCACTGTTTTGTTGCTTCCCGGATCTCCGCTGAGATGCGCGTCGAACGACGCGGTAAACAGGCGCCCATGCCGAACTTCGATGTGACGACGGTCATCAAGGCCTCACGATAATGGCGGAAGGGGAACGCTCCGAAATAGGCATTGGCGCAGTTTTGTCGAGTGACCGTTTCGTGTAAAGAGCGCGCAACTTTAGATTTAATGGGCCAGGACACGTCAGCGGCTCCGATAGCGACAGGGAAACCCAAGGGAATGCGAACCGATACCGGCCAGGTCTTCAAGCTCGAAGACTACCGCCCCAACGACTTTTCCATCCCGCAAACCGGCCTCACCTTCCGCCTTTCGCCAGACGCAACGCGTGTCACCGCAGTGCTGACGATCGAACGCCGCGATGGCGCCGCCGTCTCGACGTCGCTGGTGCTGGACGGCGACGGGCTGGTGCTCAAGCGCATTGCCATCGACGGTCGCGAGCTTGCCCCGGCCGAGTATCTCGCCACGCCGGACCAGCTGACCATTTTGAGGCCGCCGGCCCGTTTCCAGCTGCTGCTCGAGACCGAGATCGCGCCGGCCAGCAATGAGGCGCTGATGGGCCTCTACCGCTCCAGCAATGTCTATTGCACGCAATGCGAGGCCGAGGGCTTTCGCCGCATCACCTATTTCCTCGACCGCCCCGACATCCTGTCGGTCTATACCGTGCGTATCGAGGCAAGGTTGGACGAAGCGCCGCTGTTGCTTTCCAACGGCAATCCGGTCGAAAGCGGCGCGCTTGCCGACGGCTGGCACTTTGCAGTCTGGGACGACCCCTTCCCCAAGCCGTCCTATCTGTTTGCGCTCGTGGCCGGCAATCTCGGCAAGGTTGCGGACAGTTTCGTCACCATGTCCGGGCGCGAGGTCGAACTCGGCATCTATGTCGAGCCAGGCAAGGAGGGGCTTGCCGGCTACGCCATGGACGCGCTGAAGCGCTCGATGCAATGGGACGAGCAGGCCTTCGGCCGCGAATACGACCTCGACGTCTTCAACATCGTCGCCGTTTCCGACTTCAACATGGGGGCCATGGAGAACAAGGGCCTCAATATCTTCAACGACAAGTATGTGCTGGCCGACCGGGAAACCGCCACCGATGCCGATTTCGCCAATATCGAGGCGATCATCGCGCATGAGTATTTCCACAACTGGACCGGCAACAGGATCACCTGCCGCGACTGGTTCCAGCTCTGCCTTAAGGAAGGGCTGACGGTCTTTCGCGACCATGAATTCTCCGCCGACCAGCGCTCGCGTGCGGTCAAGCGCATCGCCGAAGTGCGCACGCTCAGGGCGCACCAATTCCCCGAGGACCAGGGACCGCTGGCGCATCCGGTACGGCCGCGCCGCTACCGCGAGATCAACAATTTCTACACGGCGACGGTCTACGAAAAAGGCTCGGAAGTCGTGCGCATGATCCGCACGATTCTCGGGGCCGAGGCTTTCCGCGCCGGCATGGACCTCTATTTCGAGCGCCATGATGGCGAGGCCGCGACGATCGAGGACTTCCTGAAGGTGTTCGAGGACGCCTCCGGGCGCGACCTGTCTCAGTTCGCGCTCTGGTATCACCAGGCGGGCACCCCGAACCTGACCGTCAGTTCGACGCACAATCCGGCGACGCGCGAGTTTACCCTCGAGATCGAGCAGTCGGTGCCGCCGACACCGTCGGAGAGCCGCAAGCGCCTGATGCACATTCCGCTCGCCTTCGGCTTGGTCGGCGCCGGCGGCGAACCGGTCGCCTATGGCGGCGTCGAAGGCGCCACCGTCGAAGACGGTGTCATCCATATCCGCAAGCGCCGACATATGGTGCGCTTCTCAGGCGTCGCCGAGCGGCCGGCGGTGTCGCTCAATCGCGGCTTTTCGGCGCCGATCACACTTTCGGTCGAGCAGAAGGCCGACGACCAGTTCTTCCTCGCCGGCCATGACAGCGATGCCTTCGCGCGCTGGCAGGCGTTCAACACGCTGCTCACCGATGCGCTGATAGCGGCCTTCCGCCAGATCCTCGGCGGCGCGAAGCCGGCTTTCACCGCCAGGCTGACCGGACTTGCCGGCAAGATCGCCGGCGACGAGACCCTGGAACCTGCCTACCGGGCGCTGGCGCTGTCACTTCCGGGCGAGGCCGACATTGCCCGCGACATCGGCACGAACATCGATCCCGACGCCATCTTTGCCGCTCGCGAGGCGTTGGCGCTGGCAATCGCGCGCGCCAATCAGCAAACGTTCACCGACCTATACGGCCGCCTCGCCGGCGACGGGCCGTTCAGCCCCGACGCGGCAAGTGCGGGACGCCGCGCGCTGCGCAACATCCTGCTCGACTACCTCTCGCTGCTGCCGAAAGGTGCTGCGCTCGCCGCCCGGCATTTCGAAACCGCGACCAACATGACCGACCGCGCCGCAGCGCTGACCGTCCTTGCGCACCGCCATGACGGTTCGCCGGAGGCGATCAAGGCGCTGGCCGATTTCGAGGCGCGTTATGGCGCCGATCCGCTGGTCATGGACAAATGGTTCCAGATCCAGGCCAGCGTGCCGGGACGCCGGACAGTCGACACGGTACGCGAGCTGACTGGTCACGCAGCTTTCTCGATGGCCAATCCGAACCGGGTGCGCTCGCTGGTCGGCACATTCGCCAGCGCCAACCAGACCGGCTTCCACCGCGCCGATGGCGAAGGCTACCGGTTTTTTACCCAGACCGTACTCGAGGTTGAAAAACGCAATCCGCAAGTGGCGGCCAGGCTGGCGACAGCGCTGCGCTCGTGGCGCTCGCTGGAGCCGGGCAGGCAAGCCAAGGCCAGGGAAGCGCTGCTGGCCATCGCCGGTGCCGAGAACCTGTCGGCGGATTTGCGGGACATTGTGGAGCGAACGCTGGCCTGATCCCTCCCCCTTGAGGGGACGGTGGACAGCCGCCGAAGGCGGATGGACGGGTGGGGTCGTTGCGGCAGTGCGCGACCTCGACCAACTTCGACCGTGATTGAGAGAGTCGAGCGCTTCGCCGAGGACCCCACCCGGCCCTTCGGGCCACCCTCCCCTCAAGGGGAGGGATTTCAGCGTTATTTCAATCAATTTTTAATGTTTTTCGGCCGCGCCTCTGGACAAGGCGAATCACCTTTGATTCTTTACAGACGATTCGGATTTGCGGTGTTGCCGGATCGTCAAGCGTACGGAAATTCGGGGAGTGCCATTTATGGCCAAGGCGGACGCGTGGGGCGCGCCCGAAGGGACGGCTTTTGAGCGGCGCAAGGCGCGAGGCGACGGCCTCGCCGGCAATACGCGGCTCATCGCTGAACCAGCCTACCGGCGGCTCCTGGCTGCCGAACCCCTTCTGCGCCGTTCGATACCGGCTCTCATCATCATCTTCCTGATCGTCATCGCCGCACTGCGCGTGCTGTCGCTGATGAACGAGCGCGACGAGGCCGAGCGCGACGGCAAGGCGGTGCTGGGTCTCGCCGCCGGCCAGATGGCGAACGCAATCTCGGCCGACCCGACCGCGGCATCCAGCGGTGCAATTGATCTTCTGGAAAGCACGAGCCGCCAGGGCGCCATGGGCAGAAGCCATGTGCTTGTGATCACCGACAGTGCCTTCAAGATCATTGCCGTGTCGCCGCTGTCGACCGGCTGGCAAGGGCGATCGCTGGACAGCCTGGTGCTGGACGGCCAGCCGCTGTTCATGTTCGGCGACCGCGCCGGGGTCATGGATGTCAGCATCGGCGGCCAGGACTGGTACGCGGCGGTGAGCCTGACCCGGGACCGCAAGAACGCCGCCGCCGTGCTGGTGCCGCAGGAAGCGGTGTTCGACAACTGGCGCAAGACCGTCTCGCTCAACGTCACGCTGTTTGTGCTGACAGCCGGCGTGCTGATCATCATCCTCTACGCCTATTTCGGCCAGGCATCGCGCGCCCAGACAGCCGACCGCATCTATCTCGAAGCCCATCAGCGCATCGACATGGCGCTGGTGCGCGGTCGCTGCGGCCTGTGGGACTGGGACATGGTGCGCGGCAAGATGTACTGGTCGCGCTCGATGTACGACATGCTGGGCTACGAGCCCTGCAACTCGATGCTGTCGTTCGGCGAAGTCGACGACATCATCCACCCCGAAGACGGCGACCTGTTCGAGCTCGCCAACAAAATCGTCGAGCGCGAGATCGACCATATCGACCAGGTGTTCCGGATGCGTCACGCCGACGGCCAGTGGGTGTGGATGCGCGCCAGGGCCCAGGTGATCGACCCGGAAGCGCCGGAGATCCAGCTGATCGGCATCGCCGTCGACGTCACCGAACAGCGGCATCTGGCGCTGCGCTCGGAGGCGGCCGACCTGCGCCTGCGGACCGCGATCGAAAACATCAACGAATCCTTCGTGTTGTGGGATGCCGCTCAGCGGCTGATCATGTGCAATTCCAAATACCAGAAGGACAACGGCTTGTCGGACCGCGACGTCATGCCAGGTGCAGCGCGCGCCGTGCTGGAAGAGCGCATGCTGGCCTTCGCCTCGGAACGGCGGCTGGCCAACACCAACGGGCCACAAGGCGGCGCGACGTTCGAGCGGCAGCTTTCCGATGGCCGCTGGCTGCAGGTCAATGAACTGAGGACCCGGGACGGCGGCACCGTCTCCGTCGGCTCCGACATCACCCAGATCAAGCTGCACCAGGAAAAGCTGGTCGACAGCGAGCGCCGGCTGATGGCGACCATCCACGACCTCAGCCTCGCCCGCCGCGCGGAAGAAGAACGCGCCAAGGAGCTGGTGGAGCTCAACCGCGAATACATGAAGGAAACCGAGCGCGCCGAGGCCGCCAACCGGGCCAAGTCCGAGTTCCTGGCCAACATGTCGCATGAACTGCGCACGCCGCTCAACGCCATCATCGGGTTCTCCGAACTGATGGAACAGGGCCTGTTCGGGCCGCTCGGTTCGCCGCGTTACGAGGAATATGCCAACGACATCAACGGCAGCGGCAAATATCTGCTGGGCGTCATCAACGACATACTCGACATGTCGAAGATCGAGGCCGGCCAGTTCTCGGTGGACCGCGAGGAAATCGATCTCTGCCCGCTGATCCGCGAGACGGTGCGGGTGATCTCGCTGCAGGCGGCGGAGAAGTCGATCACCGTCGAAACCCGCATCGCCGATACGATGACGCTGTTCGCCGACCGCCGGGCGATCAAGCAGATCGCCATCAATCTGCTGTCGAATGCGGTGAAGTTCACCGGCCAGGGCGGCCATATCTCGGTGCGCGCCCGCAACACGTCAGGCGCTCTGGTGCTGACCATCGAGGACAATGGCTGCGGCATTCCGAAGGAGGCACTGAGCAAGCTCGGCCGCCCCTTCGAACAGGTGCAGAACCAGTTTTCGAAGAACCACGCCGGCTCCGGCCTCGGCCTTGCCATCTCGCGCTCGCTGGCCGAGCTGCAGGGCGGCGCGCTGAAAATCCGCTCGACCGAAGGCGTCGGCACGATCGTGTCGGTGCGCATTCCGGTGAAGAAGGCGCAGCCGGCGGTAAAGGCGGCGGCCTGACGGCCCGCCAATGCGAGCGGTGCTCTCCGCCGCGTTCAAGGACTGAGTAGCCCCGGTCATGTAAGGGCTCCGGCGGCTTTCGCCGCCGGAGACATATCGCCATTTCACTCCATGCTGTCGTCGCCGCCGTCCCATTGGTGGTGGCGGCCCATGCGGCCTTTCTTTGGGAGTTCGTTGCGCTCGATCTTGCCGTCATTGTTGCGGTCGAGCATGGCGAACACCTTTTTCTCGCGCCCGGTGATGTCGTCCGTGGTCAGCGTGCCGTCGCCCTTGCTGTCGTAGCGGGCAACTATGCGCTTGGCCATTTCCTCGAACCGCGCCTTCTCCAGCGCGTCAGCGAGCTGGGCGACTGTCAGCTTGCCGCCATTATCGGCGACCAGCTTCTTCAGCCGCGCGTTCATGGCGTCGGAAAACTGGTCGAAGCTGATGGTGCCGTTGGAATCCTTCATCGCCTTGTCGAGGCGCATCATGGTGCCCTCGCGCATTCTGGCGCTGGCATTGTTCTCGGCATAGGCGGTGGTGCCGACGGCGCCGGCAAGCGCGACGAAGGCAAGGGCAAGTCCGGTTGTCTTTCTCATGGGTATTCTCCTGTTGCATCGTCACCCCCGATGCGATCCGAAACAGCCGCCAGCGCTTCACGCCCTCACAACCGTTTCGTACGAAGCAAAAGGTCGAAATCCTTTCTGACCTTTTGCGACGTCTCCTTGAGGTGTGCTTCCAGCACACCGAAATCCGGCAGGTCAGTCACCGCCAGAAGCAGATCCGACAGTCCCGGCGGAACGTCATCGCGTTCGAAGGCGCCGGTGAGGCAAAGCCGCGTCATCTGGGTCAGCGCCAGATAGAGCTGGTAGGCTTCGCAAAGCTGCTGCCTGACGTCGGCCTCGGCGAAATCCGGCGACAGATGCGCCAGGATTTCGCCGGTCGCGGTCACCCTGCGGCCGGCTTCGACCTGCCCGGTTATAACCGCCACCTGCGCAATGAATTCGAGGTCGATGAGGCCGCCGGAGATGAGCTTGATGTCCCAGAGATCGCGCGGCGATTTTTCCTTCTCGATCAGCGCGCGCATCTCGGATGCCTCCGCCCTCACCTTGGCGGCGTCGCGCGGCAAGGCCAGAAGTGCCGCCACCTCGGCCTCGACCTCGGCGCAAAGGGCCGCGTCGCCGCCGATGGCGCGCCCCCGGGCCAGCGCCATGTGCTCCCAGGTCCAGGCCTCCTGGCGCTGGTATTTCTTGAAGGCATCGATGTGGGTGGCCACCGGCCCCTTGTTGCCGGATGGCCGCAAGCGCAAATCGAGCTCGTAGAGAACGCCTTCGGCGGTCGGCGCCGAGACAGCCGCGATCAGCCGCTGCGTCATCCTGGTATAGTAGTGCGATGGTGCGAGCGGCTTGTCGCCGTCGGACTCGTCGGCATTCGCGTCGTGGTCGTAGAGCAGAATGAGGTCGACATCGGAGCCGGCGGTGAGCTCGCGGCTGCCGAGTTTGCCCATGCCGAGCAGCGACACGGTGCCGCCGGCGATGCGGCCATGACGCAGCGCGAATTCGGTGGTCACCGCCTGCAATGCGGCGTCGATGGTGAGGTCGGCGAGATCGGAAAAGGCGCGGCCGGCGCGCGCCGGGTCGATCGAGCCGGCGAGCAGCCTGACACCGATCAGGAATTTCTGCTCGGAGGCAAAGATGCGCAAACGGTCGAGCACGTCCTCATAAGCCCGGTCGCCTTCGATGAAAGCGGCCAACCGCGCTGAGAGATAGGCGCGGTTGGGCAGTTCGGTGAGCAGCGCCGGGTCGAGCAGACCGTCGAAGACATGCGGGCGCCTTGTGATGATTGCCGCCAGCCGAGGCGCGGCGCCCATGATCGTCGCCATAAGCTTCAGCAGAGCGGGATTCGACTGCAGCAGCGAAAACAGCTGGATGCCGGCGGGCAGGCCGGCGAGGAATTCATCGAAGCGAACCAGCGCCTCGTCGGCCCGGCGCGTCTGGCCGAAGGCTTTGAGCAGCGCCGGCGTCAGTTCGGTCAGCCGCTCGCGCGCTTCCGCCGACTGGGTGGCGCGATAGCGGCCGAAATGCCAGCCCCGAATGACGCGGCAGATGTCGCTTGGCCGCTGGAAGCCAAGGCCATGCAAGGTCTGCAGCGTGTCGGGATCGTCGACATCGCCGGTGAAGACCAGATTGCCGACGCCGGCCGACAATTCAGGCGCGGTCTCGAACAGCGCGGCGTAATGGCGCTCGACCTCATGCAAAGCCGCGCGAAAGGTTTCGGCAAATCTGGCGGCATCGGCAAAGCCCAGCATATGGGCGATGCGTTCCAGCCCTTCATCATCGTCGGGCAGAATATGCGTCTGCTCGTCGGCGACCATCTGGATGGCGTGTTCCACGCCGCGCAGAAACCAATATTGCTGCGTGAGCGCGTCGCGTGCATCGGCGGTGATCCAGTTGCGCGCCGCCAGCGCACCCAGCATCGGCACAGTCTCGCGGCCGCGCAGCTCCGGAAAACGGCCGCCGGCGATCAGTTGCTGGGTCTGGACGAAGAATTCGATTTCGCGAATGCCGCCGCGGCCGAGCTTGACGTTGTGTCCTTTGACCGCGATCTCGCCATGACCCTTGTGGGCATGGATCTGGCGCTTGATCGAATGAACGTCGGCGATCGCCGCATAGTCCATGTATTTGCGCCAGACATAGGGCTGCAATTCCCGCAGGAACGCGTCCCCGGCATCGAGATCGCCGGCCACGGGACGCGCCTTGATCATGGCGGCGCGCTCCCAGTTCTGGCCGCGCGCCTCATAGTAGCGAAGTGCTCCCTCGACCGGGATCGCCAGCGGCGTCGAGCCTGGATCGGGACGAAGCCTCAAATCGGTGCGGAAGACATAGCCGTGCCCGGTGCGGTCCTGCAGGATGCGGACCAGCCTGCGGGTCAGGCGCGCAAACAGCTCTGTGGCGTCGAGCGGATCGACGATCGCCGGCGCATCCGGATCGAAGAAGACGACGAGGTCGATGTCGGAGGAGAAATTCAGTTCATGCGCGCCAAGCTTGCCCATGCCGAGCACGATCCAGCCGGATTGCCGTGACGGATTTTCGGGATCGGGCAATTTGAGCTTGCCTTGGCTGTGCGCCTCGCGCAGCAGGAAGTCGACCGCCGCGCAGGTGCAGGCATCGGCGAGATTGCTGAGGCGCCTTACCGTCAGCGCGGCATCGGCCTCGCCGGAGAGGTCTGCAAGTGCGATCAGGAAGTGAGCTTCACCCTTCCACTGCCTGAGTTCCATCATCAGGCTGGATTCGGAAACGGTCTCGGAAAAGGCGGCCTTGCCGATCGCTTCGGCGATGGCGAGCAGCCGAGCCTCGACACTGCCATCGAACAGCGCGTCGAGGAATCGCGGCCGGCGGCGCGCAACATCGCGGAGGAAGGGCGAGAGATCGAAGACGGCAGCGAGAAACTCCTGTGCGGTGCCCTTGCCTCCTAGGAATTTCGCCAGCCGCGGCAGGTTCTCGTCCTTGGCATCGCCAGCGATCTCCGACAGTTCACGCCGGGCGCGGGCCTCATCCAGCGGCGCGAGCTGCGCCGCCAGTTGCAGGCGCCATTCGGTCTCGATCCGTTTCGCAGCCATCCTCACCGCCATCAATGGTCCTCCCGCGCCGGGAAGCTCATGATAACGGACAATCCGGGATTGGCAGGCAGAAGTTCAAGCCGGCCATTGTGAAAAGTCATGATCGCCTTGGCGAGGCTGAGGCCAAGACCGGATCCCGGCTGCGAGCGGCTCTTTTCCAGCCGCACGAAGCGCTCGGTCGCCCTGGCGCGGTCGGCATCGTCGGGGATGCCATGGCCATTGTCGGAAACGGAAAGGCGGATTTCGTGACCGACGCGCTGCAGGGCTACGCGCACGGCAGGCTTTTCCGTCGCATCGGTCGAGTATTTGATGGCGTTGTCGACGATGTTCGACAGTGCCTGGCCGATCAGCTCGCGGTTGCCATCGACGGAAATATTCCCGTTCGCGGCAGTTTCAAGCACCACGCCAGCCTCCTCCGCCACCGGCTCATAAAGCTCGACAACGTCATGCACCGCGGCGGCGAGATCGACCTTGCTGGTGCTCTCCGAGGAATAGCCGGCCTCCAGCCTGGAGATCATCAGGATGGCGTTGAAGGTTTTTATCAGCTGGTCGGATTCGGCGATGGTGCCTTCCAGCGCCTGCCGGTAGTCGGTGGTCTTGTGCTTGCCCGAAAGTGTCGCCTCAGCGCGGTTGCGCAGTCTGGTCAGCGGCGTCTTCAAATCATGGGCGATGTTGTCGGAGACCTGCTTCAGCCCTTCGTTGAGCGTCGCTATCCTGGCCAGCATGGTGTTGAGGTTTTCCGACAGGCGGTCGAACTCATCGCCGGCGCCGGTCACCGGCAGCCGTCCCGTGAGATCGCCGCCCATGATGCGGCGGCTTGCCTCCGAGACGCTGTCGATGCGCTTCAGCGCGGCGCGGCCGACAAGGAACCAGATCAGCAGCCCGCCCAGTCCCATCATGCCCAGCGCCAGCATCAGGGCGCGGCGAACGACGGCGCGGAAGCGCTCGGGTTCGCCGAGATCGCGGCCGACAAGCATGATCATCTGGTTGGGCAGCCGCAGCACCAGCGCGATGGCGTTGTGGCCCTTCTCGCCCTCGGACGGAATTTCGGTCTCGCCGGGCTGCGCGCCGTTCGGGTCGGCAGCCTGGTTGCGCTGCCGTTCGAGCTCACCTTCGCCGAAACGGCGATAGGAGAAGGGTTCGGTCGTCCAGCCATCGGTCTCGAGCACCCCCGGTGCCAGGCTCTGCACGTTGCCGGTGAGGATCTGGCCGTTGACGTCGGCAATGAGATAGAGGTTGGCGCCGGGCTGGCGCGAGCGCTGCTCGACGACGCGCACCAGCCGCGGCAGGCCGCCGCTCTGATAGGCACGGGCGAGGCCGAGCACCTCGTCATTGATGGTCTGCTGGGTCTGGCCGGTCAGCATGCGGGCCGACAACGACGTCATGTAGAAGACCAGCAACACGGCACATAGCGCGAAAAGCAGGAAATAAAGCGCTGAAAGCCGCGCCGCCGTCGTCCTCATGATGGCCGGCAGGGAAAGGGCCATCGAGTTCTAGCTCATGATGAGATTTGGCTGAAATCTCACCATGACCTACCCCTTTGTTGGAGCATGATCTTCTCCAAAAACCGGTACCCACTTTTTGGGATCATGCTCTAGCCGCTCTTCAGCATATAGCCGGCGCCGCGAACCGTATGCAGGATCGGCTTGTCGAAACCCTTCTCGATCTTGCCACGCAGGCGCGAGACGTGAACGTCGATGACGTTGGTCTGCGGATCGAAATGATAGTCCCAGACATTTTCGAGCAGCATGGTGCGCGTCACCACCTGGCCGGCATGGCGCATCAGATATTCGAGCAGGCGGAATTCGCGCGGCTGCAGCGTGATCTCGCGCGCCGCGCGCTTGACCGAATGGGACAGCCGGTCAAGCTCGAGATCGCCGACCCGGTAGACGGTTTCGGCCTCCCTGGCGCTGGCGCGGCGGTTCAGCACCTCGACGCGGGCGAGCAATTCGGAAAAGGCATAGGGCTTGGTCAGATAGTCGTCCCCGCCGGCGCGCAGACCGGTGACGCGGTCATCGACTTCGCCCAGCGCCGACAGGATCAGCACCGGCGTGGTGTTGCCGCGCGAGCGCAGGCCGGCAATGACGGAGAGCCCGTCGCGGCGTGGCATCATGCGGTCGACGACCATCACGTCATAGTCGCCGGCATCGGCCAGCGCAAAGCCGGTTTCGCCGTCGCCGGCGACATGGGCGGTGTGCCCAGCCTCGGCAAAGGCCTTCTGCATATAGTCGGCCGCCTCGCGATCGTCTTCTATGACGAGAATCTTCATAGAGCCGTTATACGCGATTTCTCCGGAAGATTGAGGGGCCGCCATGAGCGCAAAAGCTTTCGTTCAAGCATGTCGTTTTGCCAAAACCGCCGTGCACTTTTGGGCGACATGCTTCGCTGTTAGAGCGGCAGCGGGCGATGGGGGCCCGCTGCCGCCGGGGGCAGAACACGATGACTGACTAACGCGTTCGGCCCCTTGCTTCCCGTGCGGCGGCTCGGGGGTGTTGAAACCGCCGCACTGGAAACTGTGTGATGTCAGCCTTTGGCGACTGGCAGCGCGACGAAGCGGTTTGAATCGTCGCGGGTGATCTGCATCAGCACCGCCTTGCGGCCGGACTTGACCGCATCGGCCATCGCCTTGGCGACGTCTTCGGTGCCGTTCACCTCCGTCGAGTTGACCGAGGTGATGACATCGCCGGGCTGGATGCCGCGGTCGGCGGCATCGCTGTCGGGATCGACATCGGTCACCACCAGGCCCTTGCCGTTTTCCGACTTGGTGACGGTGAGGCCGAGATCGGCCAGCGCGGCGGGCTTTGCCGGTGCCGCGGGCTGCTGCGGGTCGGCCGAGGCCTGCTTGTCAGTGGATGGCAGCGTGCCGAGATCGACCTTGATGGTCTGGCTCTTGCCGTCGCGCCACACCGTGACGTCGACCGACTTGCCGGGTGGGTAGGCGCCGATCAGACGAGCCAGTTCCTTCGGCGATGCGACGTCCTTGCCTTCGACCTGGGTGATCACGTCACCGGCGGTGATGCCGGCCTTCTTGCCGGGGCCACCGTCCTGGGCGCCCGAAACCAGAGCCCCGTTCTGCGACTTCAGGCCCAGCGATTCGGCTATGTCCGATGTAACCGGCTGGATTTCGACGCCGAGCCAGCCACGCTGCACCGAGCCGCTCTTCATCAGATCCTGCACCACCTGCTTGGCGGTCGAGGCCGGAATGTCGAAGGCGATGCCGACGCTTCCGCCCGACGGCGAGAAGATCGCGGTGTTGATGCCGACGACCTGGCCGTTGAGGTTGAAGGTCGGGCCGCCCGAATTGCCGCGGTTGACCGAGGCGTCGATCTGGATGAAGTCGTCGTAGGGACCGGCGCCGATATCACGGCCACGAGCCGAGACGATGCCGGCGGTGACGGTGCCGCCGAGGCCGAACGGATTGCCGACGGCCACCACCCAGTCGCCGACGCGAACCTTGGAATCGTCGGCGAAATCGACATAGGTGAACTTGCCGACGCCATCGACCTTGAGCACTGCCAGATCGGTGCGCGGATCGGTGCCGATCAGCTTGGCGTCAAGCTCCTTGCCGTCATTCATTACCACTGTGAAGGCGGAGCCTTCCTCGACGACATGGTTGTTGGTGACGAGATAGCCGTCATCGGAGATGAAGAAGCCAGAACCCTGCGCCACCGGACGCGGCTGGTCGTTGTTATGGTCGCGGTGGCTGAAGCGACGATTGCCGCCGTCATGGCCGTTCTGATCACCAAAGCCGCGGAATTGCTTGAAGAACTGGCGCAGCTGCGGATTGTCGGGCAGGTTGTTCATGCCGTCCGGATCGTCGGACTGGTCGGAGCCGTCATCGGCGGCAGGCTCGATCTTGGCCTTGACCTTGACGCTGACCACGGCCGGCGAAACGCGCTCAACGACATCGGCAAAGCCCGGTACCTGCGGCGCTTCGACCCGCACGGCATCGGCCAGAACGGGAGCTGTACCAGTGGCAACGGCGCCGAAACCGATGCCGCCGGCAATGGCCAGCGAAGCGGCGGCGGCCAACAGGCGCTGGCGGGTGCGGGAATATGGGTTGGGGGCGATAGTCATGGGTCTCGTATCCTCTTTTCACTGGATGCGGCTCAGGCAGAGCATCCTCGGACAAGAGAAATAGAGAGGCGCACATTACGGCGCCATTTCCGGTGCATGAAAGTTTTGTAATGTTGGGCGGTCGCACAAATCGCTTGGTTGCGCTCGCCTGCTGCCCTATGGTGTACACAACTCAGCACAAGGCTTTCACAATGACAGCAAGCACCACCATGACCATTCGAGTCTCGTCCGAGACCAAGCTGAAGCTGGAGCAGATCGCTACCGATACCAGGCGTAGTAAATCGTTCCTCGCCGCCGAGGCGGTCTCAGCCTATGTCGATCGCGAGCTGGATATCATCGAAGGCATAAAACGTGGCATGGCCGACGCAGAGGCTGGCCGCGTCGTGCCCCACGACGACGCCATGGCGGAGGTCGACGCGGTGATCGAAGCAGCGAAAGCTAGGCGCGCAGGCAAGGCGTGAAGCGGTTCGTCACCTGGTCGCGAGAAGCGCTGGACGATCTCACGCAGCAAGTTGCCTTTATCGCTCAGGACAATCCTGCCGCCGCCCGACGCCTCGCGGACCGTATCCGTGAAATGGGCCGGGGCCTTGGTGATATGGCGACGGGCCGACCTGGCCGGGTAACAGGCACTTATGAGAAGCCCATCGGCCGCCTGCCCTACATCATTGCCTATGAATTGCGCCTGATCGCCGGCCGTCAGAGCATTGTTATCCTGCGCGCCATCCACACGTCGCGGGACTGGCCTTTGGAGGAATGGCCGAGCTAGTCGCTCAGCATCTTGTCCAGCGCCGCCTGTTCCTCGGCGCTCAGCGCCTTGGTTGCCAACGAGCGGCGGGAGCGTGTGGTCAGCACAATGAAAATGCCGCCGACCAGAAGCAGAAGCACCGGCGTGCCCCAAAGCAAGGCGTTGCGCGGGCTGAAGCGCGGCTTCAACAGCACGAACTCGCCGTAGCGCGACACGATATAGTCCATCACCTGCTGGTCGGTATCGCCGGCAACCAGGCGCTGGCGCACCAGGATGCGCAGGTCGCGGGCGAGGTCTGCATCGGATTCGTCGATGGACTGGTTCTGGCAGACCATGCAGCGCAGGCCTTCCGACAGTAGCCGCGCCCTCGCCTCGAGCGCCGGATCGGTGAGAACCTCGTCCGGTTTCACCGCTTGCGCCGCGCCGGCAAACAGCAGCGCCAGAAGCAGGGTGAGCGAGGCCAACGAGAACCTGGTGCTCACGGCGCGCCTGCCGACGGCATGGAGGCTGCCTGCTTGCGGCGGCGCGAGGGTGCGCCAACCCGCAGGCGACGGTCGAGCAGCGACATTGCGGCTCCCGCCATCATCACCAGAGCTCCGCCCCAGATCAGCGTCACCAGCGGCTTCCACCACAGGCGCACCACGACGGATCCATCGGTGCCTTCATCGCCCAGCGACAGATAGAGCTGGCTGAAGCCGATCGTCTCGATGCCGGATTCGGTCGTCGTCGTCTGCCGCACCGGAAAGAAGCGCTTGGCCGAGGTGATTTCGGCTGAAACGCCGCCATCGGCGCCGATCAGGGAAAAGCGGCCGCGCTGCTCGCTGTAGTTCGGACCCTGCGCCGGGAAGAGGCCGTCGAAACGCAGCGTGTGGCCGGAGAGTTCGACGCTCTCGCCGGCATGCATCGACAGTATCCTTTCGGTGCCGAAGCACAGCGTGCCGACAATGCCGAGCGTCGTCAGCCCGAGGCCGAGATGGGCAAGTGCAGTGCCGAACACCGAACGCGGCAGGCCGGCGAAACGGCGCAGCATGATGGCGTGCGACACATTGCCAAAGCCGGACTTGACGGCGAGGTCGGTGAGCGCGCCGCAGACCAGCCAGCAGGCGAGGCCGACACCAAGGGCGGCGAACACCGACGCGCCGTCGATGAACAGCCCGGTGACCAGCATCGCCAGGAGAGCGGCGCCGAAAGCCGCCATCAGGCGCTGGGCGACGGCATAGAGGTCACCGCGCTTCCAGGCTAGCAGCGGCCCGAACGGAACCACGACCAGCAGCGGCACCATCAGCGGGCCGAATGTCAGGTTGAAGAAGGGGGCGCCGACTGAGATCTTGCCGGCCGAAAGCGCTTCGACCGCCAGCGGATAGAGCGTGCCGACCAGCACGGTGGCCGTGGCCGTGGTCAGGAACAGATTGTTGAGGACAAGCGCGCCTTCGCGCGAGATCGGGTGGAACAGGCCGCCGGCCGTCAGCCGCGAGGCGCGCAGCGCAAACAGGGCCAGCGAGCCGCCGATGAACAGCGTCAAAATGCACAGGATGAAGATGCCGCGGGTCGGATCGGTGGCGAAAGCATGCACCGAGGTCAGCACGCCGGAGCGCACCAGGAAGGTGCCGAGCAGCGACAGCGAGAAGGTGAGGATGGCAAGCAGCAGCGTCCAGATCTTGAGCGCCGAACGCTTCTCCATGACGATCGCCGAATGCAGAAGAGCCGTGCCGGCCAGCCACGGCATAAAGGAGGCGTTTTCGACCGGATCCCAGAACCAGAAGCCGCCCCAGCCGAGCTCGTAGTAGGCCCAGTAGGAGCCCATCGCGATGCCGCCGGTGAGGAACATCCAGGCGACCAGCGTCCACGGCCGCACCCAGCGCGCCCAGGAGGCATCGATGCGGCCTTCGATGAGGGCGGCGACCGAGAAGGAAAAGCAGATGGAGAACCCGACATAGCCGAGATAGAGCAGCGGCGGATGGATGGCGAGGCCAAGATCCTGCAGGACCGGGTTGAGATCGCGGCCCTCGATCGGCGCCGGATTGAGCCGGGTGAACGGATTGGATGTCGCCAGGATGAACAGGAAGAAGGTGGCGCCGATCGCCCCTTGCACGGCCAGCACATTGGCGCGCAGCGTCGCCGGCAAATTGGAGCCGAAGACGGCGACCAGCGCACCGAAGAAGGTCAGGATCAGCACCCAGAGCAGCATCGAGCCTTCGTGATTGCCCCAGGTTCCGGTGATCTTGTAGATCAGCGGCTGCAGCGAATGCGAGTTTTCCCACACGCTCGCCACCGAGAAATCGGAACTTGCATAGGCGCCGGCGAGTGCTGCGAACGATAGCGCCGTGAGCGCGAAGCCGGTGACCGTGACGGGACCGCCGACAGCCATCAGCCTCTGGTTGCCGGTACGGGCGCCGATGAGCGGCACCAGCGTCTGCACCAGCGACAGCACGAAGGCGAGGACGAGCGCGAAGTGTCCGGTCTCAACCATTACTGGCTCTTGCTCTCTTGCCACACGCCCTTGGCCTTCAGCCCGTCAGCGACTTCCTTGGGCATGTAGCGCTCGTCATGCTTGGCCAGCACGCTGTCGGCGACGAAAACGCCGTCGGCGCCAAAGCTGCCTTCGGTGATGACGCCCTGCTCCTCGCGGAACAGATCGGGCAGGATGCCGGTATAGCTGACCTTGACCGATTTGTGCGTGTCGGTGACCGAGAACGCAACCGTCGCGCCCTGCCCGCGCACGACCGTGCCCTTTTCGACGAGGCCGCCGAGCCTGATGCGCTGTCCCGGCTGCAAGCTGGCGGTGGTCAGATCGGCGGGCATATAGAAATAGGACGCTTTCTGGCCCAACGCATAGAAGGTCAGCCCGGTGGCGGCGCCGAGGAAGGCAAGACCTCCGACAATCACCGACAATCGCTTCTGCTTGCGCGTCATGTCCTACTCCGTCGCCGTCAGGCCGAGCGAGGCGGCGAAGGCGGCGAATTTCTTCGCTTCCTCACTGTCGGCGCCAAACACGGCAATACCGCGATGCAGCGCGTCGCGCGCCTGGTCGGCCTTGCCCAGCACAACATAGGAACGAATGAGCCGCATCCATCCTTCCTCGTCGCGCGGATTTTGCCGCAATTTTTCGTCGAGGCCGGCGACCATGGTTTCGATCATGGCCTGCCTGTCCTGCGGCGCCATCGACGAGGCGGCATCGACGGCTGCGGCGTCGGGGCCTTTGGCGGGCTCTCCTGACGCGACGCTGCGGTTGGCGGCCTCGGCCAGTGCCCGTTGGACAGCTCCGCGCCATGGCGAATCCTGCGGCAGGGTATCGAGCATTTTCTGCCAAGCCGTGGTTGCCTCGGGTATGCGGCTTTCCTGGGCCAGCGCCATCGCCAAATAGAACGAGGCTTTCGCGTTTCCCGGGTCGAGTTTTAGCGCCTGTTCGAAAGCGGATTGCGCATCGGCCGAAACGATGCCGCCGGCCGCATTGGCGATCGCTTCGCCGAGACCGGCCTCGCGGGCAGCCGTGTCGCCATCGAGGCGGATGGCATTGCGATAGGCGGTCACGGCATCGGGAAAGCGCTGCAGGCGCAGATAGATCGGGGCGAGCACGTCCCAGCCGCGTCCATCGCCAGGGTTGGCGGCAAGATGGGCCTCGGCGCGCGCCACCAACTCGTCGACCGAACTATCGGCCGGATTCTTGGCCAGCCGTTCGGCGAGCGGCTGCGACGGCAGATCCGGCGAGCCGAGCTGGCTGTACAGGCCCCAGCTGAGCAGCGGGACCACCAGCACCGCTGATGTTGCCATCAACCTGGCCGCCCTCGACGGCTGCCGCGCGCCAAGTGCATCGGCTTGACCGACATTGGCTTGACCAACATCTCCCAGGCGAAGGATGCGGCGGGCGATCTCAGTGCGCGCCTCCTCGGCTTCGGCCGGCTGAATCAGGCCGCGCGCGGCGTCACGCTCAAGCTCGGCCAATTGGTCGCGATAGACTTCGAGATCATGGTCGCTGCTGGTCGGAGCGCCCTTGCCGCCGCTGGTCAGCGGCAGCAGCACCGCCAGGCTTGCGCCCAGCGTGAGGAGTGCGGCTATGACCCAGAACAGCATGGTTCTTCCAATAGAGCGAGAGCCCTGCTCTCACAACATGAGGGTGCTGCGACGCTTTGACGGGATTCCGGCCCCGGCCCAATGTTCAGGTCAGCGGCGTCCAGCTGCCGTCGGCGTTGCGGCATGCGGTGCCCCGCGCGGTCTGGCCGGCCGTGCCGGTAAACACCGTATGGGTGTACTGGCGGCAATCCTGCGAGCCGACGCGGTAGGGCTGGGCCGCGACGACTTCGCCGGAATGAGCCGAACTGTCGCTCTTCCACGTCACCTTCTGGCCGCTCGCCGTATATTCGAGCGCCTTGTATTCCGCCTCGAGCGCCTTGCGCTTCTCGGTGCTGTTCAGGCCGCTGCCGATCGATCCGCCGACGAGCCCGCCGGCCATGGCCGAGATGATCGTCGTCGCGACTTTGGCCCCTGAAGGAGGCGACGCGGGCGGGTTGGTGATGGAGATATCCGGGCCACTGCCCTTGCCCAGCGTTCCGCAGCCGGAAAGAGCGAGCAGTGCGGAAACGAGCGCAACGCGAATCTTCATGCCAACAACCGGTTTTCTTGAACGGGATGCGCTGGGGGCCGCGTCATCGGAGGCGTCAGGACGTCATACTATTGATATTTGTCGGAAATTTGGCCGTTCTTAACGGCTTTTGCGCAATCGAGGGGCCGCCATAACACAGGCATTCGGCCGTGTCGATTGGCCCTGGGCAGTACATCATTGCAAGCTCCGCAAGCGCACAACCGCCTTCAGCCCGCCCATCGTGGAGCGTTCCAGCGCCAGCGCCCCGCCATACTCGTTGACGAGGTCGGCAACGATGGCAAGTCCGAGCCCGGTTCCCGGCTTTGTCTCGTCGAGGCGCCGGCCGCGTTTCAAGACATCGCGGGCCTTGTCCTCGGGGATGCCGGGACCGTCATCCTCGATCGATAGCTCGAACAGGCCGGCTGCGGCCGGCGTGACGGATACGGCAACAGTGCTCCTTGCCCATTTCATCGCATTGTCGAGGAGGTTGCCGACCAGTTCCTCCAAATCCTCGCGCTCGCCAGCAAAGACGATGTCGGCCGCCGGCAGCGTAAGCGACAGGCTGACATCAGGCTTGAGTTTTTGCAGCACGCGCACCATGCGCTGCACCAGCGGGGTCACCGGCGTGCGGTAGACGACGCTGTCGCGCTGCGCGGCGACCCGAGCCCGCTGCAGATAATGGTCGACCTGCTTCTGCATCGAGGCGGCCTGGTCGGCGATGAGCTGGCCCTTGGCGCCGCCGAGCGCCCGGCCCTCGTTGATCAAAACTGCGAGCGGCGTCTTCAGCGAATGGGCGAGGTTGCCGACCTGCGTACGCGAGCGCTCGACGATGCGCTTGTTGTTTTCGATCAGCGCATTGGTTTCGTTGGCGAGCGGCTCGATCTCGGCGGGAAACCGGCCATCGAGCCGCTGCGCCGTGCCTTCGCGCACCTGGGCAAGCGCGTTGCGAACCCGGCGCAAGGGCTGGAGGCCGAGCAGGATAGCGATCGCATTGATGGCGATCATGCCGACGCCGAACAGGCTGAGATAGGTCAGCAATCGGCCTTGGAAGGTGGCGATCTCCTGTTCGAGCTCGGTCTTGTTGCCCATCACGCGGAAGCGCGCGGCGCGGTTCTTGGCGTCGAGCACGAATTCGCTCTCGAACACTTCGAGCTGCTCGTCGCCGATACCGTCGGTGGAGTAGCTGCGCTGGAAGCTCGAATTGAACGGCACCTCGGCGACGGTCGGCGACGGGATCGTCGTGGTCATCGAGGACGAATGAAGGTTGCCGTGCACACCTTCGGAAGCCGGCTCCACCGACCAGTACCAGCCCGAATTCGGCTCCGAGAAGCGCAGGTCGCCAAGGTCGGGAGCACCGGTGAGCTGGCCGGATTCGGAAACGCCGACCGAGCCGATCAGATTGAACAGATGCGCCGACAGCAGGCTGTCGAAGCCGCGCTCGCTGGCCTGGCGGTAGAGCGTGGTGATCAGAGTGAAGATGACGATCAGGGTGAGGATCGCCCAGATCGTGGAAAAGCCGATGACGCGGAAGGCCAGCGAGCGCGGCCAGAGCCGCGCCGAAAAAGGCTTCCTTGCTGGTATGGGGAGCGGTTCCGCCTTACGCCTCCGGCTCACGCATGCGATAGCCCATGCCGCGCACGGTTTCGATCATGTCGATGCCCATCTTCTTGCGCAGCCGGCCGACAAAGACCTCGATGGTGTTGGAATCGCGGTCGAAATCCTGGTCGTAGAGATGCTCGACCAGCTCGGTGCGCGACACCACCTCGCCCATATGGTGCATCAGATACGCCAGCAGGCGGAACTCATGCGAGGTCAGCTTCAGCGGCACGCCGTTGACATCGGCCTTGGAGGCCTTGGTGTCGAGGCGCAGCGGCCCGCAAGTGAGCTCGGACGAGGCATGGCCGGCGGCGCGGCGGATCAGCGCCCTCACCCTGGCCAGCACCTCCTCGATGTGGAACGGCTTGGTGACATAGTCGTCGGCGCCGGCATCGATGCCCGACACCTTGTCGCTCCAGCGGTCGCGCGCTGTCAGGATCAGCACCGGCAACTTGCGGCCGTTGCGGCGCCAGCGCTCGACGACGCTGATGCCGTCCATCTGCGGCAGGCCTATGTCGAGCACGACGGCATCGTAGGGCTCGGTGTCGCCGAGG
Organism: Mesorhizobium sp. M1252; assembly: GCF_040318265.1. Lineage (NCBI taxonomy): Bacteria > Pseudomonadati > Pseudomonadota > Alphaproteobacteria > Hyphomicrobiales > Phyllobacteriaceae > Mesorhizobium > Mesorhizobium sp. M1252. Next base: position 88,122 of record NZ_JAMYLX010000006.1, read on the forward strand.
AAATGCCCCTCCTCGCCGTCATAGGAGCGGTCGACGACATAGCCGGCATCGACCAGCGCGTCGGCCAGCTGCCGGTTGAGATCCTTGTCATCTTCTACGACGAGTACGCGCATGATCGGTCAGGCCTGTTGATGGGTCAGATATAGGCCGATTCCGGTGGTCTGGGAAACGAGCCCTGCAAGAGGGAAGATTGGATCAGTTCGCCGGGACGACGATCTCGGAACGGCGCGGACGCTGGCCGTCCTTGCCCGGCACAAGCACGACGATGACGCAGACCTCCTGGCCGCCACGCGTCGTCTGCGAAGCCTTGGCCAGCGTGCCGCCATTCTGCTCGGCAACCTGCTGGCCGATCGCGTAGCAATCCGCCGCGGCTGCCGGCGTCGCTTGCGACGCCAACAGGCCGGCCGCTGTGAGCGCCAGTATCGCGGTTCTGACATGAGAGCGAAGCGTTTTCATGGTCGGCGTTGTAACGCAACTGTGCTGAACGTGAAATGAACGGTGAACGGGTGAAAATCCATCCCCGCAATACCCCCTGCGCGCGCAACGAATGAATGCGATCCTACCGCCCAGTCCCTCAGACCGGGCAATGGATTCATAACCGGAAAACCGGCTGCGCGGCTATGGTGTTTGCGCGCAGGTTCTCAATTCGCAGCCAGATTGGGAACAGGTCAAGGCGAGACCATTCTGAAGGGCCGCCCTAAATAGCGCGGGAAACGCCAAATCATCGGAGTGCGCCATGACGGATAAAGACCTTGCCGACCTTTACCGGGGCTATATCGCTTGCCTGAATGCCCAGGACTGGGCGAAACTTGGAGACTTTGTCGGCGACGAGGTGCAGCACAATGGCGAAATGCTCGGCCTGTCGGGTTATCGCCGTATGCTCGAAGGCGATTTCGAGGCGATTCCCGACCTCCGCTTCAACATCGAACTGCTGGTCTGCCAGCCGCCGCGCGTGGCGGCGCGCCTGCATTTCGACTGTCATCCCAAGGGCGTGCTGTTCGGCCTGCCGGTGAACGGCAAGCGCGTGTCGTTCGCTGAGAATGTTTTCTACGAATTCGGAGAGGGTCGCATCCGCGAGGTGTGGTCAGTCATCGACAAGGCCGAGATCCAGGCGCAAATCTAGGTTGCTTCAATCACTTTGCTCGGTGAGGGCGCGTATCCGCAGCACCCCGTGGTAGAGCGCCAGGTCCTCGTCGTAGCGGGCCTCGGCGAACTCCAAGGACAGGCGGGTCTGGTCGCGCGAGCCGGTGGCGAAAGCGGCGCCGTCAAGGCGCGCCCGGATGCTGTCCATGATCAGACGCGTCTCGGCCTCGCCTTGCGCCTTCGACCAGACATGCAGCGTGATGAGCTGGTCGTCATCATTGTCGGCGCCGGTGTCCAGATCGAATGCGCTGGTCCTGCCATAGGTCACATAAGGGAAGGCGGCACTGTCGGCCGCCTGCTCGCGCAACCCGGCGCCGCCGAGCAGCGCCGTCAGCGAGGCATCGCTCTTCAATCTCATGAACAAGGCTTGCAGCAAATCGCCGGGCGCCGTCATCGTCGTCTCCGTTCGCCTGTCACGCTTTGAACAACCTCAGTTTCGCGCGCAACCTAACCGCGTTGCACGGATTTCGCCAGATGACGATCCGCCTGATGGAAGGCGGCGAATCGGGCGGCATGGCCCTTTCACGGACCGGGTTCTATTTGGCATGCGGGGAGTTTCAAGAAGGGTGTTATGAGGAGCCCTGTTTTCTCCGGCAATTCGAGGTCATTTCATGCGAACGCCACCGCTGCTGCCGGCTTTTGGAAAGCTCGGCGTCAAGCCCCCGGTCGCGATTGCGGCAGCACCCGCCCTGTCGAAGAGGACCGTGGCCCTGCGCATGCGCGAGATACTTTCAATGCATGGCGGCCTGGCCTTGAAGCTGTCGGTGGTGGCCTGGACAATCCTGATCCTGGCGGCGGCATTTTTCATGTCAAAGGCCTGATGCCGATATGACAAACCGCTACGCGTTGCGCATGGACGAGCCCGAGAGCTGGACTATCTTCGACATCTTCACCGGCCAGCCTGTCGAGCTTAAGCAACAGGTGATGGTGGCCATGAATTTGCGCGATGCGGAAGCGATGGCCGACCGCCTGAACAGCCGGGACGTCAAGCGGCGGGCAAAAGCCGACCGCAAGTCCTGACGCACGCTGATCTCAGCCGCTCTGATTGCAAGACGAACGCGCGCTAACCGAAATCCGCGGCTGTGAGCACATATATGCTCTTGCGGGTGCGGGCGTAGGCCTTGCTGGCAACGTCATGGATGGAGCTGGACGCGGTGTCGAAAGCCGCCAGATAGGTGGCTTCCGCGGTCGCCGTCCCTGATGGCGCCTTCGAGAGGGCATCGGCTGCGACAGAGAAGGAAATCTGGAACATGCCGTCGTGGCCGACAAAGCGGATGCGCTTGCCGGCCTCGTCATAGAAGCGACTTGGATTGGGGAATGTCAGGCTCATGACGTGCCCCCCTTCGGCGCGGCGGCGGCTTTCTTGACTGTCGCCCGCTTCTTCTTCGGTGTCGGGTTCAAGGCTTCCGCGACGCGGTCGGCCTCTTCCTTGGCCAGGCGCAATTCCCTGAGCCTTGCTGTCTTGATCTCCCTGGCCCTCGCTTCGGACATGTAGTCGGAGGTTGCCTTGTTGCGCTCGGCCGTCTTCTTCTGCTTGTCCATGAAGCGGGCTTCAGCTTTTTCCATGATGCTCTGATTGCCTTCGGCCATCGCCTAAATCTCCTTCGTGCCTGAAATTGTGAAATCGAACTTACGATATAAATAGCCACTTTTGCCTCGAAATTCAATTTTTTGAAATATCTAGGCGCCTCGCGACGTTTCGAACCCTGCAGACATCATAATACTTTTTAATATTTAATTTTGGCCACGAATAATTTTTGGCACTCCTATCTATCGAGTGCCAACACGCCTATAAGAACGGCGCGGTCGCCTATGCCGGCCCCAGAAAGAAGTTCTCATGAAGTTTCGGCCACTCCACGACCGCGTCGTCATCCGGCGCGCCGAAGGCGATGTCAAATCCAAGGGCGGCATCATCATTCCCGACAATGCCAAGGAAAAGCCGCAGGAAGGCGAAGTCATCGCCGTTGGGCCGGGCGCACGCGACGAAAACGGCGCGCTTGTTCCGCTCGACGTCAAGGCCGGCGACTTCATCCTGTTCGGCAAATGGTCGGGCACCGAGGTCAAGATCGACGGCGAGGACCTGCTGATCATGAAGGAAGCCGACATTATGGGCGTCATCGGCAAGAGCGAGACGGCCGCTATCGGCAAGAGCGGGACGGTCGTCACCGAGAAGAGCGTCAAAGCCAAGAAGGCTGCCTGACCGGCCTGGCTTTGCCAGGCTCCGGCGAGCCGCTTGCTTCACCACACCAACGGGATTGAAAAAAATGTCTGCCAAGGAAATCAAATTCGCCACCGACGCGCGCGACCGCATGCTGCGCGGCGTCGAGATCCTCACCAATGCGGTGAAGGTCACGCTCGGCCCCAAGGGCCGCAACGTCATCATCGACAAGGCCTATGGCGCGCCGCGCATCACCAAGGACGGTGTGACGGTGGCCAAGGAAATCGAGCTTGCTGACAAGTTCGAGAACATGGGCGCGCAGATGGTGCGCGAAGTGGCTTCGAAGACCAACGACCTCGCCGGTGACGGCACCACCACCGCCACGGTGCTGGCCGCATCGATCCTGCGCGAAGGCGCCAAGCTGGTTGCCGCGGGCATGAACCCGATGGACCTCAAGCGTGGCATCGACCAGGCTGTCGCCGCCGTGGTCAAGGACATCAAGGCGAAGGCCAAGAAGGTCAAGTCGTCGGCCGAGATCGCGCAGGTCGGCACCATCGCCGCCAATGGCGATGCCAGCGTCGGCGCCATGATCGCCAAGGCGATGGACAAGGTCGGCAATGACGGCGTCATCACCGTCGAGGAGGCCAAGACCGCCGACACCGAACTCGACGTCGTCGAAGGCATGCAGTTCGACCGCGGCTATCTCTCACCCTATTTCGTCACCAATGCCGACAAGATGCGCGTCGAACTGGAAGAGCCTTACGTGCTCATCCACGAGAAGAAGCTCGGCAATCTGCAGGCGATGCTGCCGATCCTCGAAGCAGTGGTGCAGAGCGGCAGGCCGTTGCTGATCATCTCGGAAGACGTCGAAGGCGAAGCACTGGCGACGCTGGTCGTCAACAAGCTGCGCGGCGGCCTCAAGGTCGCGGCCGTCAAGGCGCCGGGCTTCGGCGATCGCCGCAAGGCGATGCTGGAAGACATCGCCGTGCTGACATCGGGCCAGATGATTTCCGACGATCTCGGCATCAAGCTCGAAAACGTCACCATCGAGATGCTTGGCCGCGCCAAGCGCGTACTGATCGAGAAGGACACCACCACGATCATCGACGGCGCCGGCACCAAGGCGACCATCCAGGCGCGCATCGCGCAGATCAAGGGCCAGATCGAGGAGACCACGTCCGACTACGACAAGGAGAAGCTGCAGGAGCGGCTGGCCAAGCTCGCCGGCGGCGTCGCCGTGATCCGCGTCGGCGGCGTCACCGAGTCTGAAGTGAAGGAAAAGAAGGACCGCATCGACGACGCGCTGAATGCGACGCGCGCGGCGGTGGAAGAAGGCATCGTGCCCGGCGGTGGCGTGGCGCTTCTGCGCGCAAGATCGGCTCTGGCCGGCCTGACCGGCGCCAATGACGATGTGACCGCCGGCATTTCGATCGTGCTCAGGGCGCTGGAAGCGCCGATCCGCCAGATCGCCGAGAATTCCGGCGTCGAAGGCTCGATCGTCGTCGGCAAGCTGTCCGACAGCAAGGACCAGAATCAGGGCTTTGACGCCCAGAACGAGGTCTATGTCGACATGATCAAGGCCGGCATCGTCGACCCGGCGAAAGTGGTGCGCACCGCGTTGCAGGACGCCGGCTCGATCGCCGCCCTTCTGATCACCGCCGAAGCGATGATCACCGACGTTCCGGCCAAGGATGCGGCGCCTGCGGGCGGCGGTGGCGGCATGGGCGGCTACTGACCATCGCCCGAAAATTGCCCGCTGGGAATCTGGGCGGGCATAAATCAGAACAGGCTGCCGGGGACATTTCCCCGGCGAGCCAGGAATTTCCGTCAGTCAGTCAAGACCAGTCATCAACGACAGGGAGATCGACAGATGATCACATTCGCCCCGAAGCCAAACGCTGTATCCGCGACCAAGCCGGCGGAGGAGAGCCGCTTCGATCGCATCCGCCGGATTGCCGCCGACAAGCACACGCAGGCCGATGCCGGGCCGATTGGCCGCGAGCCGTCGAAGACCGGCGACAAGCGGCCGATGTGACGGCTGCCAACCTCACGACATCGGCAACGCTCCGCCCTCTTCGGTGCGGCGGGCAATGAACTCGTCGAGCACATCGGATGTGGCAACGGCCGACGCCGGCGGCTGGAACTCGGCCAGCGTCCGCTTCCAGATGCCGGTGGCGCGCTCGGTGGCCGACTTCGAACCGGACTGCGTCCAGCTGCCGAAATTCGACCAGTCGGCGACCAGCGGCTCGTAGAAGGCGGTGCGGTAGCGCGTCATGGTGTGGCCGGCGGAGAAGAAATGCCCGCCCGGCTGGACTTCGGCGATCGCCTCGAAGCCGATAGAATCCTCGTCGCCGGGGGTCCTAGCGCAGAGTTCGGCAACCGTCTGCAATGCCTCGATATCGGTGATCAGCTTCTCGTAGGAGACGCTGAGGCCACCCTCCAGCCAGCCCGCGGCATGGATGCAGACGGTGGCGCCGGCAAGCACCGAGCCCCACAGCGCGAACTGCGTCTCGTGCGCCGCCTGCACATCGGAAATGTTGGCCGCACTGCCGCCGCCGGACCGCCAAGGCAGGCCGGTGAAGCGCGCCAGCTGGCCGGCGCCCAGCGTCGCCTTGACGTGCTCGGGCGTGCCGAAGGCCGGTGCGCCGGACTTCATGTCCACATTGGAGGAGAAGGATCCGTAAACCACCGGTGCGCCCGGCCGCACCATCTGCGCCAGCGCGAGACCAGCCAGCGCCTCGGCATGCTGCAGCGTCAATGCGCCGGCGACGGTGATCGGCGCCATGGCGCCGGCCAGGCAGAAGGGCGTGATGATGGACACCTGGCCGGCCTTGGCGAAGTCGATGATGCCTTGCGCCATCGGGATATCGAGCTGGCGCGGCGAATTGGTGTTGATCACGGTGTAGCAATGGACGCCGGCCAGGAACTCGTCCTGCGAGAGCCCGCGCGCCAGCCTGATCATCTCGAACCCATCCTCTACCTGCGGCGTGCCGCGGGCGAAGACGAAGGGGAACTTGTCCGACAGGGTCAGCTGCGCACGGTTGACGGCATAGTGGCGCAAATGGTTGTCGACATCCTGCGGCTCGATCCAGGGGCCGAGCATATGCAGCACGTCGAAATTCTGAACAAGCTTGGTCAGTTCTTCGAAAGCGGCGAGCGTGCCCGGACGCCGTCCGCGTTCGAGATCGGTGACGTTGGGCGCCCCGGCTCCGGCCAGGAACGTCATCGAGCCGAGCTCCAGCATGAGATCGCGGCTACGGTTGCCCGCCAGCGCCCGGATGGATTTCGGCGCCGAGGCCAGTGCCGCAGTGACAATATCGCGGCCGATGCGCACCATCTGGCTGTCCTCGTCGACCAGCGCACCGGCTTTGGCGTAGATCGCCCGTGCCTCCGGCAGCAGCACCTTGATGCCGAGCTCTTCCAGCACGCGCAACGCCGTGTCGTGGATGGCCGCGACCTGGTCGTCCGAAAACACCGGCTGCGGCAGGAACGGGTTCTTGAGCGAGCGATAGTTCGGGTGGCGGCTTGACCCGCTGCCGGCCTCACCGGTGTGCCCGCGCCGGCGCTCGCGCCTGGTCTCCCTTATAATGTCATCGACCATGGCCAAAACTCCTCATTGCCGCATCGCCTGCCCTCGGGGTCGTATGGCGAGGCCGGAATAATTCGCGCCGGCCGCTCGACGCCGACAATGTGCACCGAAAGCGCGGTCCCCTCCCCGGCGAATTCGTCGCCCAGCAACGTCAGCGCGACGCTTTTGCCTATTGTGTAGCCATAGCCGGCTGAGGCGACGAAGCCGACGCGCCGGCCCTTGTGCTAGACTGGCTCGAAGCCACTGGCGTCGGCATCGACGGCGTCGACCTCCAGCGTCACGATCCGGGCGGCGCTCAACAAACCGTGCGGTGTGGCCTGGCTGCCCTTGTGAGCCGGGCTGAAATGGATGAATAGTCTTGGCCGGGTATGCCCGCCCTGAAATTGCCCGCTTGCGGTTCTCAGGTGGGTTGGGTGAGTTTCGGGAATGGCCAGTCCTTTAGAACGACGTCCAAGACGAAGAGGTCCGATCGCCGCCGCATTGCTGGCGGTGGACGCGTGGATCGATTCCTCGCTCTACGAAATCGGCTTCAAGGCCGGCCAGTTCTGGGAATCGGCAACCATTTTTTCGCGGCGCTTCCGAGTCACCGGCTGGCGACGCGGCATCATCGAGGTGCTGAGCGAAGGTTTTACGATGGGCGCCGGCGGCGTCGTCGTGCTGCTCGCACTCGCGATGCCGGCCTTCCAGATCACCACCGGCGACTGGCGCAGTCAGGGCGATTTCGCCGTCACCTTCCTCGACCGCTACGGCAACGAGATTGGCCAGCGCGGCATCATCCAGCGCGATTCCGTGCCTGTCGACGAGATGCCGGACCATGTCATCAAAGCGGTGCTGGCGACCGAGGACCGGCGCTTCTTCGAGCACTACGGCATCGACGTGCTCGGCCTGTCGCGCGCCATCTTCGAGAATGTGCGGGCCAATTCCGTCGTCCAGGGCGGCTCCAGCATCACCCAGCAGCTGGCCAAGAACCTGTTCCTGTCGAATGAGCGTACCTTCCAGCGCAAGATCAAGGAAGCCTTCCTGTCGCTGTGGCTGGAGGCCAATCTGTCGAAGAAGGAGATCCTGCAGCTCTATCTCGACCGCGCCTATATGGGCGGCGGCACGTTCGGCATCGAGGCGGCGGCGGATTTCTATTTCGGCAAGAGCGTCAAGGATCTGAACCTCGCCGAGGCGGCGATGCTGGCCGGCCTGTTCAAGGCGCCGACCAAATACGCCCCGCACATCAACCTGCCCGCCGCCCGTGCTCGCGCCAATGTGGTGCTGTCGAACCTCGTCGATTCCGGTTTCATGACCGAAGGCCAGGTGCTGCAGGCAAGGCTGCATCCGGCCGAGATCGTCGACCGCGGCGAGCAGAAGAGCCCGGACTATTACCTCGACTGGGCCTTCGATGAGGTCAAGAAGATCGCCAAGCCCGGCCAGCATTCGCTGGTCGCCCACACCACTTTCGACGCCAACATCCAGAAAGCGGCGGAGGAATCCGTCGAATTCCATCTCCGCCAGTTCGGCAAGGAATACAACGTCACCGAGGGCGCCGTTGTGGTGATCGAGACCAATGGCGCGGTGCGGGCCATTGTCGGCGGCCGCGACTATGGCGCAAGCCAGTTCAACCGCGCCACCAAGGCGCTGCGCCAGACCGGCTCCTCGTTCAAACCTTACGTCTACGCCACCGCCATGGAGCACGGGTTCACCCCGGACTCCGTCGTCTCAGGCGGGCCGATCAGCTGGGGCGGCTGGTCACCGCACAATTACAATGGCGGCTCGGCCGGCAATGTGACGCTGATCACGGCGATCGCCAAATCGATCAACACCGTGCCGGTACGGCTGGCCAAGGACTATCTCGGCATCGGCCCGATCAAGGCGATGGCCGAATCATTCGGCGTGGAATCGCCGCTGGAGTCGCACAAGACCATGGTGCTCGGCACATCGGGCATGACGGTCATGGACCAGGCGACGGGCTACAGTGTGTTCGCGCAGAACGGCTTCGCCGGCTCGCGGCACGGCATCACCCAGCTCGTCACCCGCACCGGCGATGTCGTCTACGACTTTGCCAAGGATGCGCCGGCGCCGCATCGGGTTCTGTCGGAACAGGCTCTGAAATACATGAACACCATGCTGGCTGCGGTGCCGGCGATCGGCACCGCGCGGCGCGCGCAGCTGCCCAACATCGTCGTCGCCGGCAAGACGGGGACGACGCAATCCTACCGCGACGCCTGGTTCGTCGGCTTCACCGGCAATTACACCGCTGCCGTCTGGCTCGGCAATGACGACTTCACCCCGACCCGCAACATGACCGGAGGCACGCTGCCGGCGATGGTGTGGCAGCGGCTGATGGTCTACGCGCACCAGAATATCGACCTGAAGCCGATCCCCGGCCTCGACAAGCCCTTCGTCGACGAAGAGATCGCGGCCAAAGCCGAGGAAGCGGAGAAGAAAAACGCCGATCAGGCAGCCGCCGATGCCGCGGCCGAGCGCCCGGCGGTGCTGTCCAGCCGCACGACACAGACGCTGCGCGAGATGACCAAGGTGTTCCAGGCCGCGCCCGTGCTCGGCTCGCCGCAGACACCGGAGACCCTGTCGGCGCTTTGATTCCACAGCGCTGCTTGCTCTGTGGCCTGCCCCGCTATATCCCCGAACGATAATTCTCTCGTCCCGGTTCTTCATGCTCAAGACCGCCTTTTTCACGCTGCTTTCGCTTGCCATAGCCATCGGCCTCGGCGGCGGCAGCGTCTGGTATGCGCTGCAGGCGCAGAGCGGCGTCGGCGCGATCAGCATCGGCCAATGGACCGCCTTCCCCGAGATCGGCACGCAAGATGCCGACCCCTATTCGAAGGCGCGCGTGGCGCGCGAGGGCGTGCTGGCGCTCGGCAAGGCGGAAGGCTTGTCCTTCATCGCCGAACGCGATGCGGCCGGCGATGAGCTTCAGCGGCAATGCGACTACAGGATCGAAGGCAGTTTCCCGACCGCCCGGTTCTGGACGCTCTATGCCGCGGATCAATCGCTCGGCGTGGTCGACACCGGCAAGCCGAGGCTGGCGGCGCTGCAATCCTACCAGGTGCTGCGTCAGCCCGACAATTCGGTGATCATCGCCGTCGGCAACCGTCCGGCCCCCGGCAACTGGCTTCTGACCGAAGGTTTTGGCCGGATGTACTTCGTGCTCACCTTCTACGACACGCCGATTGCCTCAAGCACCGGCCTTTCCGACGTGTCGCTGCCCCGGATCGTCAAGGCTGGCTGCAATGCGTAGGTTGCTGCACGCCATCCTGCTCGGCCTGCTCGGCGCCGGCATCGTCCACATCGTGGTGCTTTTGCTGGTGCCGGAATTTACCGAGCGCGATGCCTGGTCACGGCTGGCGATGGCGTCCGACCTCTACAAGATGACCAGGCTGGATGCCGAGGCGGGCGGCGCGCCGGTGGTGAAGTCGGTAGATCCGCTGTTTTACGCCGCCGCCTGCCGCTTCGACCTTGCCGAAGGCGTGGTGCGGATCAAGGCGCCGGGCAGCGTGCCGTTCTGGTCGGTGTCGGTCTATGACCGCAACGGCCACAATTTCTATTCATTCAACGACCGCACGGCGACCGGCAACAAGCTGGACACCGTGGTGCTGACGCCGGCACAGATGATCGACGTGCGCAGGGAGCTTCCCGAAGACCTGCAAGGGGCGATCTTCGTCGAGGCGCCGATCGAGGAAGGCATCTTCGTCATCCGCGCCTTCGTGCCTGACGACAGCTGGAAGCCGGTTGTGTCGCAGTTCCTGGACCAGAGCTCCTGCGAACTGCAGGACTACTGACCTCAGCCCGACGACCAGCAAACTCAGTGGTGCGGAACAGGCGTCCGTGGTGTGCCCGGCTTGTCCGCCGGTCGCGCCTGGCCCGCCAATGGCGGATGCTCGTAGCGGACGCCGGGAAAAATGATCACCGCCGCCGGCGTACCGGTGTCCTGAACTGCTCGATTGACTGGTGCCGATCGCGGCACGAAAGACAGTACCATGCCCATGGTTCGCGTATTCCTCTCGGTTGCCCCGGAGCACAACGCAACGCCTCCAAATGTGATTAAGGCCGGCAGAGGGTTAACGGAGCGCTAACGGATCGCGGCTAATTTGATGTTTGTTCCAGGCCTCACGCGAAACCGACACAGTTGCGGTTGAGCAGGTCCGGGTTGTGTCGAGTGTCGGGCGTATCTTCCGTGTCAGCTTCGGATTTCAGGCAAATCGCCATACGGACGGAATCGGGAAAAGCCGAAAGGCTGTTTCGCGCCGCCGTGTCGGCGTTCTGCTCGCTGACCCGCCCGTCGCGCCGCGAGATCGCCCAGCTCGAGGATCTGACGCTGCCGCTGTTCGACAGCGTGCCGGTCGAATCGCGCCGCTATGTCGCCGCCGCCCTGTCCGAATGCGAATATGCGCCGGCCGCCCTGGTGCGGCGGCTTTGCGAGGAGCCGGTCGATGTCTGCGCGCCCTTGCTGGTCCGTTCGCGGGCGCTGGGCGACATCGACCTGATCGCGTTGATCGGCCGCCACGGCCTGCCGCATGCGCGCGCCATTGCCCGCCGCAAGGATTTGAACCCGACCATCGCGCAGTTGATCAAGGCGCTGGAAAAGCCGACTCTGGTGCGCGTGCGGCAGCCCGAGCCGATCGCCGACGTGGCGGGCGACGGCGCCGAAGCCGCTGCCGCCGCTCCCAGCGCACCAAAACTGCCCGGCAGCGCCGCCGAAACCGCCAGGCGCCGCCTGCGCTCGATGATGCTCGCCGAGGGCGAGGCGACATCGGTCACTCCCTTCGTCGGCTCAGCAACTTACAGCAAACTGCGCGAGACGGCGCTGACCGGCAACGCCGCCTTCTTCCAGACCGCGCTTGCCGACGCGCTCGATATCGACTTCTCGACGGCGCGGTCGCTGACCGAGCATTCGAGCTATGTCTCGCTGCTCGCCGCGCTGCGGGCGCTCGACCTCAGTGAGGACAGGGCATTCCTGATCGTGGTCGCGGTTTACCCCCGGGAGTTTCCGCACCCGCAGGCGATCCGCATCTTCCTCGACCGCTACCGGCTGCTGCACCACGAGGCGGCGCTCGACAAGGTGCGCGGCTGGAAGGCCGAAACATTGTCGCGAGCGGTGCGCGGCAACACCCCTGTCGCCGCGAATGGCGACCAAGCGCCGGACGTCGACAAAGCCAGCTTAGGGGCCAGCCTCAAGGCGTCTTGACGGAGAGAAGCTCCTCGACGGAAACCGTTCCGGCCTCGATCTCGACCACCCAGATGTCGGGATCGAATTTTTTCTCCCGCTCAAGCCTGGCGTCAAGCGCGGCGGCATCGTCGCCGGCGCCGAGCAGCGTGAAAAAGCGATCATCCGGTTTGTCCGAATCGTAGCTCGTCTGCGGCGCCGGGCCGAACAGGGAGACGTCGCCCAGCCTGCCGCGGGAGAGCACGAAGACAGCGCCGGCCTCGGTCGCGCCGCGCTTGACGACGGCCGCAAAGCCGCCGGCGCCGAAAACACGGCGCAGCAGGGCCGACACCCAAAACTCGGTGGTTACGCGCATGACGAGGCTCCGGAGGACATGCGCGGCGTCTTAGCCGGATTTTCGTCTATCCGCGAGCGGTCGTCTTGACCACTCAATTGGTCAGGCCGATGTCGCGCATCTTGACGTAGACGACCTCGTCGGGCTCGCCCGTTTCCGGCAGGCCGAACAGCGACTGGAATTCCTTGATCGCCGCCTTGGTGCGGGCGCCGACGACGCCGTCGAGCTGCATGTCGTCATTGCCGAATGCCTTCAGGCCGGCCTGGATCTTGACGATGCGGGCATCGGGCGCCTGGGCGGATACCGGCGCGGAAACCGGGATGGGCGCAGGCGCGGCCTCGGGCGCGGCAACTCGAGCGGCGGCCATATCCACGGGCCTCGGCACAGGATGCGGGATGCCAGCCGTTGTCTGCTTGGCGCCGAGCTGGTCGAGCAGGACGGCGTCGATCTCACCGGAGGCCGGCAGGCCAACTTTCTGCTGGTATGCCTGGATCGCCTTTTGGGTATTCGGCCCGGAAATGCCGTCGACCGTTCCCGTGTAGAAATCGAGATCCTTCAGGATGCCCTGGACCTGCTCGACGGTCGGATCGCTTTTGACCGGAGCCGGGCCGGGCCGCAGGATGTTGATGGTGGTTTCGGGTTCGTCCGCGCCGGGGTGCGGAAAACCCTCGATGCTGCGGGTGGCGAAGAAGGCGCCGGCATGCGGAAACGGCTGGTACCACAGCGCGTTGGCGGAAACGTAGAACAGCGTCACCAGGAAGGCGGTCGAGCCGCCGACCAGGACCGGATTGCGCGAGATCGCGCCGCCCAGCGCAATCGCGCCGGCCTCGAACGCGCCGCTGCGGCGCTTGACCGCCTTAGGCTGTTTTGCGGAGCGAGCCATTCCTGTCCCCTTTCGCGTCGCCTTTCGTCCTGGTCGCGGGCATCGGCAGCACGCCGTTCCTCTCGGTCGCGCTCCTCTTCGGCCCGTTCACCGGCAGGCTGATCGTGACCGTCGTCCCCTCGCCCGGCATGCTTTCGATCGACATCGTGCCGTCGTGCAGCGCCACCAGGCCCTTGACCAGCGACAGGCCGAGCCCGGTGCCCTCGAAGCGGCGCGTATAGTCGTTCTGGATCTGCATGAACGGCTTGCCGAGATTGACAAAATCTTCCTCGGCGATGCCGATGCCGGTGTCCCTGACCCAGAAATGCAGCCGCGAGCCGATCCGCTTGGCGCCGACGACGACATTGCCGCCATCGGGCGTGAACTTGACCGCATTGGAGACGAGGTTGATCAGGATCTGCTGCACGGCACGACGGTCGGCATTGATCTCCCCGGCGTCCGGCGCAATCTGCGCCTGGAGACCGATGTTCTTGGCATTCGCCTGCAGCTGCATCATCGACTGGCACATCTCGACCGCTTCGATGAATCGGAACGGTTCGGGCTCGGTCGCGTAGGCGCCGGCCTCGATCCTCGAGACATCAAGGATGGAGGTGACGACGGCAAGCAGATGCTGGCCCGACTCCTTCACCAGGCCGACATACTCCTTCTGGCGCGGGTCCTTGAAGCCGCCGAACATCTCATGCAGCAGCATGTCGGAAAAACCGATGATGGCGTTGAGCGGCGTCCGAAGCTCATGGCTGACGACCGCCAGGAAGCGGCCCTTTGCCACCTCGGCCGACGCTGCGGCCTCATTGGCGGCAGCAAGCTCGTCGCGCAATTCGGCAGTCTCGTCGTTCTCGCGCAGCAGCAGAGTGAAGGTCTCCTGCTGCTCTTCGGCACGCATCAGTTCGAGCTGAAATGGCCGGTAATTGTCGGCCGTCGAGGCGCTGCCGTCCTGCGGCAGCCTTACCCGAAGATCGAGCCGGCGCGCCAGGGCGCCATCGCGCATGTCGGCAAGCGCGCTGAGATAAGCGACGCGATCGGACAGGTGGATGCGGTCGAACAGCCCGGCGCCGAAAAGCAGTTCCGGCGGCAGCTTCAGGATGGTGCGCGCCTTGGCTGAGGCATCCAGGACCTCGCCATGCCGGGCGACATGCAGGACAACGGCGTCGATCATGTCTTCAAGGCGGTCGTTTGGAAGCAGCGCGGGCTGCGCGCGTGCGGCATCGCCTAGGGCTGCGAGCCGGGGAACCAGCGTCAGGCCCCAGGCGAGCGGCAGCAGCCAGTGCCACGCCGCGACTTGCGCCCCGCCGAGCGGGACGACAGAGGCGACAAAGGGCTGCAGCAGCATTGCGGCCAAGGCCGAGAGGCCGCCCCAAAGTGCCGCGCGCTTTGAACCGCCGATCCACCAGGCCTCGAATGGCAGTGCCAGGGCCAGCAGCGCAACCGGCGACGCCAGGCCGCCTGCTGCCGCGACGGCGCCGGCAAGCGCAAGACCGCCGGCGGCAAGGGCAACCTGGGCTGCCAGCGTCATCTTGCCCGACGCCGCCACCAGCAAGGCGGCGAACCAGCAAAGACCGAAGGCGGCGAAAATGGTTGCGACGGTGACGGCGGCGCCCATGCCCGAGGTGACCAGTGTCACCGCCGCACCGGCGGCGAAGAACGGAGCGGCAAGCATGATGCCGATGAACCGGCGCTGGCGCAGGCGATCGCCCTGGCCGATGATGGCCGGATGGACCATGCGTTCGCAACCGGCCGCCAGCGCGCCAGGCAGTTCAATATATCTGGCAGTTGTCAAACTCAACGCACTCGCACCCGGTCGTGACTGCCCCTGCGTTGCAGGTCGCTTTTGCTTGTTTGAAACTCGCATCCAGCGTTTAAGGAATGAATAAGGCTGACCGGAACAACGAGCGCGCTGCGGCAAAAATTGGAGCGCCGGCACCGGAATGCACCGCCATTTGTAGCCATAGTAAACGGAGCGTTATGTGCAAAGGGCGTGCCCGTGGCTGCGAAACCCTGAGCCGGCATGCCTGCTCTTCTGAAGATATCCATGCGCAACAATCGCTTAGATGGTTACTGCAAGGTTAAGAAAATTGGCGGCATTTGAGGCTAATGCACTGCAAAACGCCTCGCTTCGAATTTGCCTAAAATTTGAGGAAAATTTTCACTGAGCAAGAAAGCCGTCCTTTGCGCCTCATGTGCCATTGTCGCTGATATAAAGAGGTCATTGCGCATGGACGCATGATCCGGTCATTGGACGAGAGGGCAGATCGATGGGCTTTTTGATAAGAATGGCGTTCTGGTTTTCGCTGGTGTTGCTGGCGCTGCCGCTGACCGTCGGCCCCGACGAGGATGGCCGCGAGAGCGTCGGGCCGTTCCAGGCGCTTTTTGCGGCGCGCGAAGCGGTCGGCGACATCGCCGGCATTTGCGAGCGTAAGCCGGACGTCTGCGAAACCGGCAAGTCGGCGATGCATACGATCAGCGCCCGGGCCAAGGAAACCGCCAAGATCGCCGCCGCCATGCTGGACGACAAGAGCGCCGAGACCTCGCCCGATACATCGCTGGCCACCGGCAGCGTCGCCGAGGACATCGTGCTGCCGGCGACAGTCAACATACCTGCCAAGCTGGTGGCGAAGAACTAAACACCGTTTCAGCTGGTATCTACAGCGACACCGCAGGCCGGTCGGACCTCTCGATGCCTGCGGTGCTTTTCTTCTTTTTCCGTGACGCCGCAGCCGCGGATGACTATATCCCGAGCAATGGCCACGACGATCCAGACGATCCGCGACGA
Organism: Mesorhizobium sp. M1252; assembly: GCF_040318265.1. Lineage (NCBI taxonomy): Bacteria > Pseudomonadati > Pseudomonadota > Alphaproteobacteria > Hyphomicrobiales > Phyllobacteriaceae > Mesorhizobium > Mesorhizobium sp. M1252. Next base: position 104,169 of record NZ_JAMYLX010000006.1, read on the forward strand.
CTTCTCCCTGCTCGACGAGTGGGAAGACCGCTATCGCTATGTGATCGAGCTCGGCGAAGCGCTGCCGCCATTTCCCGACGCCGAACGCAACGCCGCCAACAAGGTGCCGGGCTGCGTCAGCCAGGTCTGGCTGACCACGAGCCGAGCGCCGGGCGCCGATCCGGTCATCACCTTCACAGGCGATTCAGACGCTCATATCGTACGCGGTCTGGTCGCCATCATGCTGGCGCTGTTTTCGGGACGGACTGCCAGCCAGATCCTTGAAACGGACGCCGAGGCGACGCTGAGGTCGCTTGGCCTCGACGAACATCTGTCGCCGCAGCGGGCCAATGGCCTGCGCTCAATGGTCAAGCGCATCAAGCGCGACGCCGAGATGGCTCTCAAGCAGACTGCTTGATTGCTCTATCTTCTCTTCTTTCGACGCAATTCCCAAGAGAAAGCGCTCGGCAGTTTTCCTGGAATTGTTCTAGAAACAAAACGGCGCCGTAAGGGGCGCCGTTGATCTTGTCCATTGGAGCCGGTGTTACCGCCCCTTGCGTTTGCGGCCGAGGCCCATCTTCTTGGCCAGCTGCGAACGGGCAGCGGCATAGTTGGGGGCAACCATCGGATAGCTGGCGTCGAGATTCCACTTCTCGCGGTATTCATCGGGCGTCAGACCGTAATGGGTCATCAGGTGGCGCTTCAGCGACTTGAACTTCTTGCCATCTTCAAGGCAGACGATGTAATCGTCATGAACAGAGCGCTTCGGGTTTACCGCAGGCTTCTGCTTGTCGGCCGGAGGCTGTTCGCTTGCTCCGCCCACGCGCCCGAGAGCGGCATGGACATCAGCGATAAGGTTCGGCAATTCGCCGACCGGCACGGGATTGTTGCTGACATAGGCTGCCACCACATCGGCGGTCAGCTCGATCAGCGCATCGCTATTTCTGGAAGGTGTTTCGACGATATCCATGGTTTAGGCCCCAACGAAGGATGTTTCTGTTTGCGCCCTTTTTGGAAGATCGGGCATGGCGCGAATTTCACGCGGGAAGAGCTTCATGGATTCGCGTCCGGGCATCTTAATGAGCCCACAGACAAAGTAAGTCAATTCGCATCTTGCGCTATATTCAACGATATTCATCGAATAGTCGCTCTTCAGCTTCAATCTTTCGTGCACTCTGTAACTTCGCGATATTTTCTGGTCGGACCAGGACTAGCATGACGTAAGGTCACACCACCGCTAAATCAGCAAGGACTCATAAAGTGGGCAGCGATGCTTGGTCTATGCTTCGAGGTTTGGGCGGCTGATTGTCGGATTCGTACCAAACTGTAAGTTGCAAAGCGTTGGCGAAACACGCCGAAGAAGATCTTCGGTCTGACCGGATTCAATACGGCGTGAGGTATTTTCCATAGACCCAGCCACTAACAAAACCACCATTTTGCGCCGGGTCGTGCCAAACTTGACACCATTGATAGCGAATTGCCTGTTTCTGTTTCCAGTGCGGCTGGCCGGCGATCTCCAGAAGATTCAAGCCGCCGGTGCACTTGCCGGTCATCTGCAGGATCGTCCCGTTAGGATAGGCGGCCTGCTTCCGCGAGGTGCCGGACGGATATTTGCGAACGTTGAGCGTGTCGCCGAACGGCACGCCAGCCACTTGCCAAGCGGCGAACGCGGTTGCATGAGACTGGCCGGTGAAAGCCAGAACGGTCGAAGCGACGACGGCGAGAGCCGCAGCGGTGTTGATATGGAAATTCATCATCCTCTCCTTTTGGCTCATCTCCCGAGCCCGCCGCAACCAATACATCCCGGCCCTTGAACCCGCGCTGATCGGCGTGTTCATTTGCCATTCAAGTAATTTCTTCAGTGAGACGCAATGACCAAGACCTCAGCTTTTCCGACCGCCAGCCCGCCGAGCCCCGAGAAACACCCCGTCTTCGACACGCATCACGGCATTACCCGCACAGATGACTATGCCTGGCTGAGGGCCGAGAACTGGCAGGCGATGTTCAGGGACCCTTCCCTGCTTGAGGGCCGCATCCGCGCCCATCTCGAAGCCGAAAACGCCTATCAAGCAGTGCTTATGGCCGATACGCTAGAGCTTCGGAAGCAGCTGTTCGGCGAGATGAAGGGGCGCATCAAGGAAGATGATTCGACGGTGCCGATGAAGGATGGCCCCTATGCTTACGGCTCATCCTTCAAGCTTGGCGGCGAACAGCCCCGCTATTTCCGCATGCCGCGCGATGGCGGCGATGAGCAGATCCTGCTCGATGGCGACGCGGAAGCCGAGGGCAAGCCCTATTTCCGCCTCGGCGGCGTCGACCATTCGGCCGATCACCGCAAGCTGTTGTGGGCGTTCGACGACAAGGGCTCTGAATTCTTCACACTTCGCGTGCGCGATCTCACCAGCGGCAAGGAACTGAGCGACCAGATCGAGGCCACCAGTGGTGGCGGCGTCTGGAATGCCGCCGATGACGGCTTCTTCTACACAAGGCTCGACGACAATCATCGCCCGTCCAAGGTGCTGTTCCACGCGCTCGGCGGCAGCCCCCTTAATGACCGGCTGATTTATGAGGAAACCGATCCCGGCTTCTTCATGGATGTCGGCGGCACGCGCTCCAACGAATGGATCATGATCGGGATCAACGATCACGAAACCTCGGAATATCACCTGATGCGCGCCGATGAGCCTTTCGCCGAGCCAAAGCTGGTGGCAAAGCGCGAGACTGGCCTGCAATATGATCTGGAAGAAGGCGGCGACATCTTCTTTATCCTCACCAATGCCGACGGCGCCAAGGACTTCAAGATCATGACGGCGCCGGCTAATGACCCGGTTCGCGCCAATTGGGAAGAGCTGGTGGCGCACGAGCCAGGCCGGCTGATCCTGTCGGTGGTCGGCTTCAGGGATCATATGGTCAGGCTCGAGCGCAAGGAAGGGCTGCCGCGCATCGTCGTTCGCGATCGCCGCAGCGGCGAGGAGCATCTGATCTCGTTCGACGAAGAGGCGTTCTCGCTCGGCCTGTCGGGGTCCTATGAATACGACACCGAGATCATGCGCTTCACCTATTCGTCGATGACGACCCCGGCGCAGGTCTTCGACTACAATATGCGCAGCCGCGAGCGTGTGCTGCTGAAGACCCAGGAAGTGCCGTCCGGTCACAATCCGGATCATTATGTCACGCGCCGGCTGATGGCGCCGGCCGCCGATGGCGAACTGGTGCCGGTCTCGCTGCTGCACCACCGCGACACGCCGCTCGATGGCTCCGCACCGTGCCTGCTTTACGGCTACGGCTCTTACGGCATTGCCATTCCGGCGGCGTTCAACACCAACTGGTTCTCGCTGGTCGACCGTGGCTTTGTCTTTGCCATCGCCCATGTCCGCGGCGGCAAGGACAAGGGCTATGGCTGGTATGACGACGGCAAGCGGGCGCACAAGATGAACACGTTCACCGATTTCATCGCCGTCGCGCAGCATCTCGTCGCCGAGCGTTACACCCAACACGACCGCATCGTCGCGCAAGGCGGCTCGGCCGGCGGCATGTTGATGGGTGCGATCGCCAACATGGCGCCGCAAAATTTCGGCGCCATCGTTGCCGAGGTTCCCTTCGTCGACGTGCTGACCACCATGCTCGACGCAAGTTTGCCGCTGACGCCGCCGGAGTGGCCGGAATGGGGCAACCCGATCGCGTCGGCGGAAGATTACCAAACGATCGCCGCCTACTCACCCTATGACAATGTCGCCGATCACGACTATCCGCCGATCCTGGCGCTGGCCGGCCTCACCGATCCGCGCGTCACCTATTGGGAGCCGGCCAAATGGGTGGCGCGGCTGCGCGAGCGCAAGAGCGGCGACAATCCGGTGCTGTTCAAGATCAACATGGATTCCGGCCATGCCGGCGCCTCCGGCCGCTTTTCAAGGCTGGAGGAGATCGCCTATACCTACTCCTTCGCGCTCAAGGTTACGGCCAAGCCCGAACCCGAGGTTACGGGCAAGGCTGAGAATGCAACGGAGGCGTCGCAATGATCGATCTATCCACCTTGACGGCTTACATAGCGGTTGTGCTTGGCTTTGTGTTTATTCCAGGCCCAGCCACGCTTTTGACGGTCGCGCGAGCGACGAGTTCCGGAACCAGGGTTGGCGTCGCGACGGGCGCGGGCGTCGCGGCTGGCGATGTGTTCCATACCATCATGGCGATGGTCGGCATTTCGGCGATCATCGCCACTTCGGCAACGCTGTTCAGCGTCGTAAAATACATCGGCGCGGCGTATCTCGTTTACCTCGGCATTCGCGCAATCATCGAGAAAATACCGGCCGATCCTACTGCCGGTGCACTCGCGATCTCCGCCAGCAAGGCGTTTCGTCAAGCTGTCCTGACCGAAGTGCTTAATCCAAAGACGGCGCTTTTCTTCCTTGCCTTCCTGCCCCAGTTCGTGCGGCCTGAAAACGGATCGGTGATGCTCCAGCTGATGACGCTGGGCATAATCTTTGTTCTGCTCGGCCTTTTCAGCACAGTCGTCTTTGCCGTGAGTGCGGGCCGGCTCGGCACGTTCCTGCGCCGCAATCCGTCGGTGGTGAAATGGCAAGGCAAGGTGGTTGGCGGCATCTACTGCGCGTTAGGCGTCCGTCTGGCCTTGCAGCAGCGCTGATGTCGATGCGAAAGGCGCGCCCGTCGAGGCGCGCCGATCGTCACTTTTTGAATTCCAGGCTGCTCATTTTCACTCGCATTTGCAATGGCTGCGCGCTACCCAATGCGCGCCACCTTCCAGACCATGACATACGCAAAGGGGCCACTATGTTGCTCGTCGACACCTATCTCGAGAAATCACCGATCCAGGGCATCGGGGTTTTCGCCAGGAACCACATTGCCAAGGGCACGCTGGTCTGGAAGCTCGACCCCAGATTCGACCGGATCATCGACGTCGAGACCTATGAAGGCGAGAGCGGCCCGGTGAAGAACTATCTCGACCGTTATTCCTATCCAGACCGCCGGGATCCGAACTACATCGTCTTCGAAGCCGACGACGCCCGCTACATGAACCATGACGACGAACCGAATTGCGACGTCTCCTCGCCCGAGGAAACCTATGCCTTGCGCGACATCGCACCCGGCGAGGAACTGACCTGCAATTACAGCCATTTCTTCGAGACGGGCTTCGACTTCCTCGGCGATCGCCACCTGTAGATCGCCACCTGTGGCCGGGATCACTTGGCCGGCTTGCTGCGCACCGGGTAGCCGTTGGGATGCGGCGGCACCGCCTTGAGATAGGCGGCTATTGCCGCGCGATCTTCCGGCGGCAGTTCGGCCATGTTGCGCTGCACGTCGACCATGGCGCCGCCGACCGAATCGAAATCAGGGGTAAAACCGGTTTCGAGATAGTTGGCGATGTCGGCTTCCGACCAGTCACCGAGCCCGCCTTCGCCCGATGTGATGTTCGGCACGATGCCGCTGCCTTCGGCGGCCGCCGCGCCAGCCAGCCACTGGCTCCTCCTGGTGCCGCCGGTGATGTCGCGCGGCGTGTGGCATTCGCCGCAATGGCCGGGCCCCTCGACCAGATAGCGGCCGGCGAGTACCAGATCAGGCGTGCCATCGGCAAAGGCAATCACCGGCTCTTTGCTGAGATGGAGCCGCTTCCACAGGCCGAGGCCGCGGCGGATGTTGAAGGGGAAAGTCAGGGAATTGTCGGGCGCCTTGCCGGCGACCGCCGGCAGCGTCTTCAGGAACGCATAGAGATCGGCAATATCAGCCGGCTTCATCCGGGCGTAGGACGCGTAGGGAAAGGCCGGATAGAAATGCTCGCCCGACGGCGACACGCCCTTCAGCATGGCGTTGGCAAGGTCCTCGACCGTCCAGGCGCCGATGCCGTCCTTGGGATCCTGTGAGATGTTGGGCGGCACGAAGGTGCCGAACGGCGTCTTGAGCTCGAGGCCGCCGACCAGTTGCAAACGGCCGTCGCCTTGCGAGCCCGGCTTGGCGTGACAGGAGGTGCAGCCGCCGGCATTGAAAATGCGCTTGCCCCTGGCGGCGTCGCCGGGGCCGAGCTGCGCCAGGGTGTCAGTGTCGAGCTTGACCGGCGCCGACAACAGCCAGCCGGCGCCGGCACCGACGACGCCCAGGACAAGGGCGGCGCCGACAAATTTTTTCCACAAGGGCATTGCCCGGGATCAGCTCTTCTTCACCCGATAGGTCTTGTGGCAGGTGCCGCAATCACTGCCGAGCGTATCGATCTGCGCCTTCAGCGCATCGACATCGGCGGGTGCGGCGGCGACTGCGGCCTTGACGTCGGCGAGGTACTTGTCTTCGGTCGATTTGAAGCCCGCCATGTCTTTCCAGATTTTGGGCGAGGCGGTGGTATCACCGCTGTCGCTGCCGGCCGGGAACAGCGTGTCGACATCGAACTTCTCGGCATTGACTTGCAGCGCCTGCAGCGCCGTCAGCACGGCGGCGGCATCGAAGTCTGCCTCGCCCTTGGCGATTTTTGACAGGCCGCCGACGATCTTGCCTCGTTCCTTCATCAGTCCCTGTCGGTCGAGGATCGGGTCGGCAAAAGCCGCCGAGGCGGCGAGGCTGAGCATAGAGATGGCGATAACAAGCTTTCTCATTCAATTGGCTCCAGGATGATGAGGGGTCGCGACCTAACGTTAACGGAGGGCGGGCCGGGATTATTCCCTGTCCGCCGGCCAGATTCTGCCGAATTTTGTGTGCCTGCTGCTTCAGCTGAGAAAGAAAAGCCCCGGAGTACCGGGGCTTCTCTGGGTCGATCAGGCTTTCGCCTCTTCGTACATTTCAAGGACATGGTCCCAGTTGATGAGGCTGTCGACGAAGGCCTCGAGATATTTCGGCCGCGCGTTGCGGTAGTCGATGTAATAGGAATGTTCCCAGACATCGACGCCGAGGATCGGCGATGCGCCATGGACGAGCGGGTTCTCGCCGTTCGGCGTCTTGGAGATCGCCAGCTTGCCGTCCTTGACCGAGACCCAGGCCCAGCCCGAACCGAACTGCGTGGTGCCGGCGGCGATGAAGTCGGCCTTGAACTTGTCGTAGCCGCCGAGGTCGGCGTCGAAAGCCTTCTGCAGGGCGCCCGGAAGCTTGTTGCCGCCGCCGCCCTTCTTCATCCACTTCCAGAAATGGATGTGGTTGTAGTGCTGGGCTGCGTTGTTGAAGAGGCCGGCATTCTTGCCGAACGACTGTTTGACCACCTCTTCGACCGACAGATCGCCAAGGCCCGCTTCGGCGGCCAGCTTGTTGCCGTTGTCGACATAAGCCTTGTGGTGCTTGTCGTGGTGATACTCCAGCGTCTCCTTCGACATGTAAGGCTGCAAGGCCTCGTAGTCGTAGGGCAAGGCGGGCAATTCAAAAGCCATCGGTCATACTCCTCATGGAAAAATCCGGTGCGGATACCGGATTAAGATAGGGCTGCATTGATCTGGAACAACTCCGGAATGAAGCGCCAATTGCCTTTTAGCGGCTCAACCGGCGGAAGTCGAATGCGCCCATTCCCAATAAAGGTCGCGCGCTTTCTTGGCCACCGGCCCGGGCTGCAGATCGCGGTCCTCGATGCGGGTGATCGGCACGACCTTGGAATGATTTCCGGTCGAAAATATCTCGTCGGCTTCAAGAAAGTCGCGCACCGACAGCATCTTCTCCGTGGTGTTGAAGCCGTAATCGCCAAGCAGCGTCATGGTGCGCGAGCGGGTGATGCCGGACAGGAAGGTGCCGTTGGGCGCCGGCGTCAACACGTGGCTGTCCTTGACCAGGAAGATGTTCGAGGTTCCGGTCTCGGCGACATTGCCCAGCATGTCCAGCACCAGCGCATTGTCGAAGCCGCGTCCCTTGGCTTCGAGAATGGCGCGGCCATTGTTGGGATAGAGGCAGCCGGCCTTGGCATTGGTCGGCATGGTCTCGATGGTCGGCCGCCGGAACGGCGACACGGTGATCGAAAAGCCGGTCGGCGAGATCATCGGCGATTCGTAAAGGCAGAGGCAGAAACGGGTCGAGGCCGGATCGGCCGGCACGCCCATATAGCCGCCATGCTCGGCCCAGTACATCGGCCTGATGTAGACCGCTGTCTTGCCGTCGAACTTCTTCAGCCCGTCCCAGGTCAGGCCGACGATCTGGTCGACGTTCATCGATGGCGCGAGGCCGAGCGCGATCGCCGAGGCGTTCACTCTGGCGGCATGCAGTTCGAGATCGGGGGCGACGCCTTCGAACCAGCGGGCGCCGTCGAAGACGCTGGTGCCGAGCCACATGGCGTGGCTGCGCGGACCCAGAATGGCGACGTTGCCTTCGTACCAGTCGCCGTCGACGAAGGTCCATGTCGCCGATAGCGCCGCAGTCGCCAGTGTCATTGTTCGGTTCCGCTTCAAAGCTGCCTGTGCCAAGCATTGGAAGATGCTTTGACCGGCGCCGTCAACCGGCATGGAGCGGTTTTTGTTGAGGCCAGAGCGCCCAACAAAGCGATCAAGACTACAATCGATGCTTGCACCTTGCGCCGCCTGCCCTCAAAACTGTCGCCATGCATTACGCGGCTTACGTTTTCGACGCCTATGGCACGTTGTTCGACGTGCACGCAGCCGTGCGCCGTCATGACGGCGAGATCGGCCCCGACGGCCCGCTGCTTTCGGAAATCTGGCGCGCCAAGCAGCTGGAATATTCCTGGGTGCGCACGCTGATGGGCGGCTATGCCGATTTCTGGCAGCTCACCGAACAGGCGCTCGATTTCGCCCTGCTCAAGGTTCCCTCCGCCGACAAGGGACTGAAGGCCAAGCTGCTCGAAGCCTATTGGCGGCTCGACTGCTATCCGGAAGTGCCGGCCGTGCTCAAGGCGCTGAAAGCATCCGGCGCCAAGCTCGCAATCCTGTCCAACGGCTCGCCCGAGATGCTGGAAGCGGCGGTCAAGTCGGCCGCCCTCGACCAGGTGCTGGACGATATCTTTTCGGTCGACGCCGTCAGGCGCTTCAAGACCGACCCGTCGACCTACGACATGGTGGCGACGGGCTGGCGGCTCTATCCGGGCGCCGTCTCGTTCCAGTCGTCCAACCGCTGGGACATCGCCGGCGCCACCAAATTCGGCTTTCGCACCGTGTGGATCAACCGCGCCAACCAGCCCGAGGAATACCGGGATTTCCCGCCGGCGCTGATCCTGCCGTCGCTTGACGGCCTGCTGACCGGCGGCTGATCACTCTGTTGCCTTCGAGCAACAGTGGCAGAGCGGTCACAGCTTCGCCTTTGTTTGTCCACCCTCAGGCCAGAATCGGAACCGCCTATCGCGTCAGGCATTGGGAGAGGCCGACCACTGCGCGCTTGAAGGCATTCACGCTTTCTTGCGATTCGAGACTTAAAAAAGGCAACCATGTTGAAGACCGAAATCGACCCCTATCGCCTGAGCCGTCGCGGCTTTCTGAATGCCGCAGCCCTTGGTGCCGCCTCGATTGCGGTCTCCGCCTGCACCACCACCGGACCGGCACCGGCGCCGGTCGAACCGCCACCGCCGACCTATGACGAGCCGCCGCTCGGCGACTATGCGACGATGTACGGCCCGATTTCCGACAGCGGGTTCGAGCTCCCAGCGATCCCGATCAAGAAGATGGACCCGCAGTTCCTACGCCAGATTGTTCCCGATCCGACCGGCCAGCGGCCAGGCACCATCATCGTCGATACGACCAACCATTTCCTCTATCTGGTGCGCGAAGGCGGCCAAGCGATCCGTTACGGCGTCGGCCTCGGTCGCGCCGGCTTCGAATGGTCGGGAGACGCCGTCGTCCAGTGGAAGCAGAAATGGCCGAAATGGACGCCGCCCGATGAGATGGTCGCCCGCCAGCCTGAACTGGAAGAATACAGCGCCAAGAACGGCGGCATGCCCGGCGGCCTCAAGAACCCGCTCGGCGCCCGCGCGCTCTACCTGTTCCACGACAACGTCGACACGCTCTACCGCCTGCATGGCTCGCCGGAATGGAACTCGATCGGCAAATCCGTCTCGTCAGGCTGCGTGCGCCTGATAAATCAGGACATCATCGACCTCTACGACCGCGTGCCGTCGAAGAGCCCGGTCATCGTGACGTCCGACATCGGCCAGCCGATGGCGGCGAGCGCAAACCGCAGAGCCATCCCGATCGATGGCGGGGTGCCGGATGGCTCGGTCCTGCTCGGCCCGGTGACCTGATCGACTTCATCTATGCCATGAAGCGGCAGGTTCCGCTCCATGCGGCAAAGCTCGTCAGGATCCCGATAGCTTCACGCGAATGCCTGGGGTTCGCATCCAAGATATGCAATGCCGGCAACAGGAGGCCAAAAAAGACGTCCAGACAAACCACGGAGCCGCTGCAATCGGGGCGGCCATGCCCTGTCAATCTCGACGCTGCTGTGTTTCGTTACCGATTGATGTATATTAGACGGGAGTATGATTGCAGAGACATACATTTCATTAGATCATTGATGGCGGGGGAACGCCGATGGTGGGATTTGATTTCGATAGTCCGCCTGCCGACGGCGCCGAGGCCAACCTGTCGGCCGAATGCGAGCGCCAATTGCTGCCGCTCGTCCGCGGAATTGTCGAGGCGGCGGTTGCCGCCGGGTGGAGCCAGGAAGACGTTCTTCTGGCCATGGTCGAGCTGTCCTGGGATCTGTACGAGAAACGCCGAGGCGATCTTTAGCAGGCCTGCGTGAGCTGGATAATTCGGTAGCGCCGGCCAAGCCAGGCCATGTTTTTCTCGCGCGAACTTTTTTCTTCACTTACAATGTTTTTCTATCCGCGGGATGCGCTACGCTGCCTTTGGGCAGGACTATGGGGGATACAAATTACCGTCCGGATTTCCGGGTTGGCTGTTTGCACGGCACGGAATTTCGATGGGCTGGCAAAGCGGCTGAGGCAAGGCTGAATGAAAAATGCGGGCGAGGTTCAGGAACGCAGCGCAGGCGCCGATCGGGTCGATCGGCACGCCCTCGGCACAATCCCCGAAAATGCCAATCCCAGAAGAGCAACCATGCGGGGGAGCGGGATATGCTCTGTCCGCAGCCCTGGATCGCTCCCGGAGGGTCGCCATCGCCGAAGTCGCTTACCTCGCGGGATTTTCGGATCAAGGCCATTTGGCCACCGCCATGAAGAAGCACAAGGGAAAGAAGCCATGATTCGGGCGATAACTGCTGCTGGATCGTCCGTGGCAATGACAGATAGTCGACCAGCTCTGTCAATGGCCGCGCGATCTATATTCGGAATACAACTCTGGATTGTGACGGCACACTATGCACAATAACTAGGCAAAAATGGTAAGATAAGGTCGGAAAATAGTCAGGTAGCCTTGGCTAAAATTCAAACCTGTAAATTTATAGTCAAAATCCTGGTAATATTTTCATATGAGCTCAAATTCTTCTTTGCAATATATAGCAGCATCTGTAGGATTCGAAGGAACGCCCAGGAGCAAACGTGAATTCTGGGCGCCTCGATACAGCACAGGATTGGATTGATCGGCGCAGCAGTGGCAGAGACGAAGATGCAACATAGAGGCAACGTCCAGGAAAGCGCCGGGACAGAGCGGCGGCGCGCGGATCGTCGCATCTTCGACGGAATACCGGAAAGCGCGGGGCGCTACCTGGTCACGTTTCGAGGCGGCGCGGCTCATGTCGTTCATGGGCCGGGATCACACACATTCAAAGCGGCGGAACATTTCGCTTCGGTTCTGCTTACACCCTCACCAGGGATTGCGGCATCGCTGGGCAGCGACAAAGTCCACGAATACGACGGCGACGTCGGCATGATCATGATCGTCCCAGCCGACCTCGGCGGCAAGGTGACCCGGTCATCCACCACGGAAAGCGTAATCGTGGCGCTCACCCCCGAGAGTCTCTTCGAGCTGGCAACGCGTGAATTCGACACCGGCCATGCCGAGCTTCAGCCGCCGCCGTACGGGACCGTCGACTTCCAAGCGCTGCAACTCGCGCAGTTGCTGAAGGCGGAACTGACGGATCGGGAAACTCCAAACGAGTTCTATATCGATTCGTTGGTCACCATGTTCGGCGTCCATTTGCTTCGGAACTACGCAGGAGCGCGAAAGTTGCCACAAGCCCCAAAGGGCGGTCTGTCGAACCGCAGCGCCCGGCGGGTGCGCGAATTCCTGGAGGTAAATTTTTCCAGCAAAATCGCGGTGGCCGAGCTGGCCGCACTCTGTGGCCTTTCGCCGAGCCATTTCATCCTGGCATTCACCAAGACCTTTGGCGAGCCGCCGCACAAATACCTGCTGCGGCTGCGTCTCGATTTCGCCGAAAAACTTCTCATCGAGAGCGACCTGTCCATTGCGGAAGTCGCTCATCTCAGTGGATTCTCGGACCAGAGCCACCTGACGGTCACCATGTCCAGATACCGGAACAGAACCCCCAGGCAGGTGAAGCTGCAACGTTAACGACTGTTGCGGCGCGCATGATTGTCCGCGGCGATACCTCGATTGATCTTCAGTATAGTCGAAGGTTGTGTGGCAGAGCAGTCACAGTTGTCGCGCAGGGACCAAATACCGGATTTTCCTACAAAGATTCCGGATTATTCCAAAATACCTGCACCGCGAATGTGCTCATGGTCGCGATTGAAGTCATTTGGGGCGGGGGAGCAACCAGATGATACAGCATGTCGGATTGTCCCATGGACATTCAATTCGCGGAAATCGAGGTCTTCGCGCCTAACGCCGAAGCGGCCTGGGCTGCACTGCAACGCCAATACGCCAGCCGGATCAGCGCTGCGGAACTCGACCATCTCCTGGCCTGTTTCGTGCTTGGACTGACCTCTCCGGCTTGTGGTGAAGGCGATCCGGGATTTCATTTCGATCTCTGCCGCGCGCTGGTGGCGGTAAACCTGCCGCCGGAACGGACGGAGGCTGCACTGCATACGGTTCCAGAACCGACGCAGCCATGGGTCGCGAGCGCCTATCAGCTGATTGAAAAACAAGGCGCGAAGGTCGGTCTCTCGTTGCGGGAGAAGACGCGCAATTTCGAAGATTTTTTGGCCACCGAGGCGAATGGTGCGGCACATCAGAGCGCCTCGGCAATTGCGAGGAAAAACTAGCATGACCAAACGCGTCGAGGGGCGGAGAAGGATCGAACTTTCTTCAAGCTTTGTCGGAAACTGGATCGCGGGCGCGGCCGACAGCCGCTCGGTGCGGCGCCGCCTGATGGCGGTGCTGCGCATGGCTCACCGGGTTCTTGGATTCGGTCGCAAGAATATGGGTCTGGGAACATTGGGAAGCGGCACCAGCGTGCGTTCGGCTCTGGCCTGTGGCGTGAGCCCGGCCAGCGTGCTCGGCGGCCTGGCCGCGATCGCCGCGCTCGGCCTCGCCACACCGGCCCAGGCACAATATCAGGCTGGCGGCGGTTCGGCGACCGGCGGCAACGCCGTCGCCATCGGTAACGGCGCCGCGACGAATGGCAATAACAGCGTGGCGTTGGGCAGTTCCAACAGTGCAACGGGCGACGGCACGATCGCCATCGGCTATGCGATGGGTGTCAATGGCCTCAATTCCATAGGCATAGGTGTCTTCGCAGGCGCAACCGGCGTCAATGCCCTCGCCGTGGGCGGGAACGCCAAGGCCAACGGGGACGCAGCAAGCGCTATTGGCGTCAATTCGGTTGCAACCACAAGCGCGGCCGCTTTTGGCAATAATGCGCGTGCCGACGGAGTCAACTCGACCGCGATCGGCCCTGTTACCCGGGCGACCGGATTGCGCGCCACCGCGCTCGGGTTCGGGGCAACGGCATCCGGCGTGGATTCGATTGCCCAAGGTAACAGCGCCGTCGCAAGCAACCAGAATGCCGTCGCCATTGGATTCCAGGCGACCGCGACCAGCATCAACTCCATCAACATTGGCGGGCGCACCCTCGCGGGATCAGGCGCGCTCTCGCAGGGCGCCATCGCCCTTGGTACGGATGTCACGGCAAATCAGCAAAACACCGTTGCCATAGGCGTCCTGACCAAAGCGACCGGAACGAGCGCAACGGCGATGGGCAACACCGCCAGTGCCTGGGGCAACCAGTCCATCGCATTCGGCGTCGGCGCACTGGCGGGTGTTCAGGCCAACACCGCACTGCCCAACAGCATCGCGATCGGCACGAATTCGGTCTCTTCCGGCGCTTCTGCCGTCGCGCTCGGCACCGCCGCGAAAGCATCTTCCGCCGATGCCGTTGCGATGGGAAGCAACGCCAGTGCGTCGACCCAATACGGCGTCGCAATCGGCCTGAATGCGGCAGCCTCCGGTACAGGCGGAGCGATGGCACTTGGCCAAGGTACGATCTCGAGCGGTGTCAATTCCGTTGCCCTCGGCGTCCAGGCCAGTGCCACCGGGGCAGGCGCCAATGCCTTGGGCACCTTGTCCGTTGCTTCGGGAGGCAATTCCACAGCCCTCGGCACCAGTTCCACGGCCAGCAACAACTATGCGACAGCCGCAGGCTGGGGATCTGTCGCCAGCGGCGCCGATTCCGCTGCCGTAGGACGTGAGGCCGTCGCGTCGGCGCTTGACGCAACGGCGATGGGGTACATATCCAAGGCCTCGGGCCAATACAGCACCGCAGTCGGCGCCAACGCAAACGCCACCGCCACGTCCAGCACGGCGATCGGCCAGAACGCGTTTGCAACCGGCGTTCAAGCATCCGCTTTCGGCGTAGGAGCGAATGCCGGCGCCCAGAATGCGGTTGCGCTGGGCGCCCTCTCCACCGCCAGCGCCACGAGCGCCATCGCCGTGGGCAACAACGCCAAGGCGGATTCGGCCGAAGCGGTCGCCATGGGCACCAATGCGGTGGCAACCGGCGGCAAGGCCGTCTCCATCGGTTCGGGCAACACGGCTTACGGCAACGGCGCGGTCTCCATCGGCGATCCGAGCTATGCCAGCGGCACCGGCGCCTTCACCGGCGGCGCCAACAACATCGCCAACAGCGACGGCACGGCAACCGCCACAGCCGCAAACCAGGCCGCAGGCGCGGTTGCCATCGGCAACAACAACAAGGCCGTCGGGCAAGGCTCCGTGGCGCTGGGCAATGGCTCGACGGCGGGTGCAGCCGGCCTTGCCGGCAATGTCGCGCTGGGCAACGGCGCGACGGCGACGGCAAGCTCCGGCGACGTAGCGCTCGGTTCGGGCTCGGTGACCGCGACGGCGGTCGGCACCAGCGGCGCGACGATCGGCGGCACGGCCTACAGCTTCGCCGGCACGACGCCGACGAGCACTGTCAGCGTCGGCGCGCTCGGCGCGGAGCGGACCATCACCAATGTCGCGGCGGGCCGGCTCAGCAATTCGTCGACCGACGCCATCAATGGCTCGCAGCTCTTCGCCACCAACCAGCAGGTGACGCAGAACACGACGGCCATCGCCGCCAACACCGCCGACATCACCAATCTCGGCAACACGATCAACAGCATCAGCACCGGTGGCGGCATCAAGTATTTCCACGCCAATTCGACGGCGGCGGACTCGTCCGCAACGGGCACGGACTCCGTTGCTATCGGACCAGTCGCGACCGCGACGGGGACAAACGCCATCGCGGCCGGCACCAATTCGAGCGCCTCCGACGCCAACGCCTCGGCCTTCGGCAGCGGCGCCGTCGCATCGGCGCTTGACGCAACGGCGATGGGATACATCTCCAAGGCCTCGGGCCAATACAGCACCGCCGTCGGCGCCAACGCCAATGCCACAGCCACGTCCAGCACCGCGATCGGCCAGAACGCGTTTGCAACCGCCTTTCAAGCGACCGCTCTCGGCGTAGGAGCGAATGCCGGCGCCCAGAATGCAATCGCGCTGGGCGCCCTCGCCAACGCCAGCAACGCCGGCGACGTGGCGCTCGGCTCGGGCTCGGTAACCGCCGCGGCGGTCGGCACCGCCGGCACGACGATCGGCGGCGTCGCCTACAACTTCGCCGGCACGACGCCGGCAAGCACCGTCAGCGTCGGCGCGGTCGGCGCGGAACGCACCATCACCAATGTCGCGGCGGGCCGGCTCAGCAATTCGTCGACCGACGCGATCAACGGCTCGCAGCTCTTCGCCACCAACCAGCAGGTGACGCAGAATACGACCGACATCGCCGCCAACACCGCCGACATCACCAATCTCGGCAACACGATCAACAGCATCAGCACGGGCGGCGGCATCAAGTATTTCCACGCCAATTCGACGCTGGCGGATTCGCAGGCGCTGGGGACGGATTCCGTTGCCATCGGCCCGAATGCTGTGGCCAACAATGCCGGCGACGTGGCGATCGGCGCGAATGCGGTGTCGACCGCGACCACGGCGGTCGGCGGCACCACGATCGGCGGCGTTTCCTACACCTTCGCCGGCGCGACGCCCGCGGGTGCATTCTCGGTCGGCTCGGTGGGCGCCGAACGCCAGATCCAGAACGTCGCGGCCGGGCAGTTGAGCAACTCCTCGACCGATGCGGTCAACGGCTCGCAGCTGTTTGCGACCAACCAGCAGGTGACGCAGAACACCACCGATATCGCTGCCAATACTGCTGACATCACCAATCTCGGCAATTCGATCAGCAATATTACCGGCGACACCTCGCTGGCCTACACCGACGCCAATGGCGACGGCATCCGCTATGTGCGCACCAACGACAGGACGCTTGCCGTCGCGGACTCCTTCGCGCAAGGGATCGGCTCTTCCGCCCTGGGCTACCAGGCGACCGCGAGCGCCGACAATGCGCTGGCGCTCGGCCGCGACACCCAGGCCAGCGTCATCGGCGGCGTGGCGCTCGGCGCCGGCTCGGTTTCGGATCGGGCGGTCGCACCCGTATCGGGATCGATCCTCTCGGGCACCGGCCTCATTCCCTACAACACCGCGGACATGAGCCTGCTCGGCGCCGTCTCGGTCGGCACCTCCACCTCCTATCGCCAGATCATCAACGTGGCCGACGGCACGCAGGACCAGGACGCGGTCACGCTTCGCCAGTTGAAGGGCGCGCTGAGCTCGTTCGCGGTGACGGGGAGCCTGTACTTCCACGCCAATTCGACGGCCGCGGATTCGCTTGCGGTCGGCGTCGATTCGGTTGCGGTCGGTCCGCGCACCACCGTCAATGGCGACAATGGCATCGGCATCGGCAATGGCGCCATCGTGCAGCAGACGGCGCCGGGAGGCATCGCGATCGGCCAGAATTCGACGGTCAACCAGGCCGACAGCATCGCCCTCGGCACCAACGCGACCACCAACGGAGCGCAGGCGGTGGCGCTCGGCGCCGGCGCAAAGGCCAACGAGCCGGGCAGCGTCGCGCTCGGCGCGGGCTCGACGACGGCGGCGGCGGTCGCCACCACCGGCACCACGATCAACGGCGTTGCCTATACCTTCGCCGGAACAGCTCCGACGAGCACGGTCAGCGTCGGCACCGTCGGCAACGAGCGCACCGTCACCAATGTCGCGGCGGGCCGGATCAGCGGCACCTCCACCGACGCCATCAACGGCAGCCAGCTCTTCGCCACCAACCAGGCGGTCGAAGCCATGCAGGGTAGCGTCGGCGACCTCAACCAGTTCGCCGTCCAGTACGACAAGGACGGGAACGGCAACAAGTCCAACTCGATAACGCTTGCCGGTGGCGATCCCAACACGCCGGTGGTCATCCACAATGTCGGGCCGGGCGTTGCCAACACCGATGCGGTCAATGTTCAGCAGTTCAACAGCGGGTTAGCATTGAACCTGGACAATTCGAAGAACTACACCAACCAGGTGGCGGCCACCACGCTGCAGCAAGCCAATGCGTATGCGGACTCCAAACTCAGCCAGCTCAACATGGACATGGGAGAGGTCAGGGGCGAGGCGCGCCAGGCTGCGGCAATCGGCTTGGCGGCCGGCTCGCTGCGCTACGACGATCGTCCCGGCAAGCTGAGCGTGGCCGCCGGCGGAGGCTATTGGCGCGGTGAAGGCGCCCTGGCCTTCGGCGCCGGCTACACCAGCGAGGAAGGACGTGTTCGAGCGAACCTGTCCGGCACGACGGCAGGCGGACACTGGGGCGTCGGCGCGGGCGTCAGCCTTACGCTGAACTAGAGCCCGGCCATGATCAGGCAGGCAGTCCTTGCTGTCGCGATATCCATGACGTCAATGCTCCTGTCCGGCCCGTTAGCGGCCGGGCAGGAAGCAATCCCTTCCGGCTACAGGGTAAAACCTTCCGACGTAGCGATCCCTGCGGATGCGAAGCTTGGCGAATATCAACGGACCACCCGTCCGTTCGAGAACTGGACGCTGATCTGCGACGAGAACCTGAAGGCGCGCCAAAAGGTCTGCAATGTCACCCAGATCATCGAGGACCAGGCAGGACAGGTTGCGTTCAGCTGGTCGCTTGCCGCCACCAAGGAAGGCAACCCCTACATGATCTTGCGCGCCCCGCCGATCGCCAAGAGCGACGCTCCTGTCTCGCTGACATTCGAGGGGCGCAAGGAGCCGATAAAAATTCAACTCGACGGATGCAATCAGGCCGTCTGCGTCGGCATGCTGCCGGTTGGTCCGATCATGCGCGAACAGATTTCGAAGGCCGCGGCATCCGTCATCTCCTTCCCGACCACGGATGGCAGGACGATCAGCGTAACCGCGACCCTCAAGGGCTTGGCCGCGGCCGTTGCGGCGATCAATTGACGAGGCAATCGCGATGAACCAGCAATCGATCCATGACCGGATAATGGCCCGCAACCAGGGAAAGGATGCTGTCCGGGTCGGCATCGAAGACCGGAGCAGACCGCAACGAAACCGCGCGAGGACCGCTGTCTTCTCGTTGCTCGCCATTGCCGTCGTCGCCACGGCCGGCTTCGCGGCCATGCGCTACGACCTGCTCCACAATCTATTGCCGCAGCCGGCGGTCGCGGAGACCAACCAGCCCAATCCGGCCCTGGCCGAGACGCCATTTCTGCAACACGCCAAAGAGGCAGGCTTGCAGTCTTGTTCCAACATTTTCCCGGCCCTTGGGCAGATGCTGACAACCGGCACGACGTACAGCGTCCAGTCGATCTGGAACAACGAGGCCCCCGACAAACACCTCGTGGAAGCCCTGGTCGGCATGAACTACGCCACACAGGGCTACAGCGGCCCGGCGGCAGGCCTGGTGTTCGCGGCACCCACCGCATCCGTTTGCGAAGGTACGATGGTCAGGGTGGCGCCATTCGCGGCCAATTGCGCCGATGTTCCGGCCCTGCTTCCGAAAGACAGCAAGCTCGCCAACAATCTTGGACAAATCAGCGTCTATGAACTGGCCAATGGAGGGGGCAACGCGATGCTGCTGCCAACCGGCAACAGCTGCGTCGTCATTTCCGTGGCCTCGGCAGCAGGAAAACAAGGAGGCGTACAATGAGGGTTAATTCCGCCATTGCGGCGGTCGGCATGCTGTTGCTTTGCGCCGGGCGGCTGGGCGCGGCGGACCTCGCCCCGGCGGCGGACGTGCCCGAGCCGCCGGCCCAGGAGGAGAGAGGCATCTGGGCGGCGATCGCCTATTCGAGCCCCGACGAGAAGCACGGCTTCTTTTGGGGCGCCGACAAGCGGCAGGAGGCGATGGACATCGCGCTGAAGCATTGCCAGAACGCCGGCGGCGGCAGCTGCGCCGTGGTCAGCGTATTCCGCAATCATCGCCATTGGGACGACGACGACAATACCGGCTTTCCCTACAAGCATTGCGGCGCCCTCGCCGTAGGCGAGAAGCCGGAAGGGCGGCTGACCAGTTGGGGCGCCGAGACGGCGCAAACACGCCGGGATGCCGAAGACCTGACACTGCAGGCGTGCGAGCGGAACGGACAAAAATGCAAGATCCGCGAGTGGGTGTGCACATGACGCATCAGAGCGAAGCAGCGGAACGCCAATCGAGGCGCATGTTTGCACTCAGCGTAGCGCCGTGCTCAAGCGGGGTCAGCCCTTTGCCGTGATGCGCATCGACGGTATGCGACACCGGCTCGAAGCAGAAGAAATCGGCATCCTGCGACGGCGAATAGAGGATGAAGACGTCGAGCAATGGCGAGGCGGTGAGCGAGATGGCGATCCTGTCCTCGGGCCGGGTGATCCTGGCGCGGCGGTCCCAGCCGTCGAAGGCGTTGTTGACCCAGCTTCGCGGCAACAGGGAGGCGTTCGAGAAATTCCACGCGGGGTAATCGGCCACCGGCGCCACGCCGACCGGCAGATGATGCTTGTCCTCCAGCCAGACCCGCGCCGCCTTCGCCTCGAGCGTCGTTCCGGCGCTGCGCGGGAACCACGGATGAAAGCCGAGCCCGTAAGGCAGGCGAATGCCGGTGCGATTCTCCACCGTGAGCGTGGCATCCAAGGCCCCGTCATGCAGCGCATAGGCGACCCGCGCCGTATATCGGTAGGGGCCGATTTCACCGGCGTCGAGGACCAGTTCTGCCTCGGTGGCGCTGTGGCTGGCAATCCGCCACTCCCTCTGGAAGCCGTCGCCATGGATTGGAAAGGCCTCCCCCGGCACGTTCGGCTCGATCGCATGGAAGCGGCCGTCGAAGGCGAAACCGCCGCCTGAGATGCGGTTCGACCAGGGAACCAGAAGCTGGCAGCCGGAGGCGCCGGTGCCATCGTCGGGGCGGAGCAGCGGCACCGTTGCGCCGCAGACCAGTGCGTCGAAGCGGGCGATCGCTGCGCCCTTTTGCGGCGCCAGGACCAGACGGGCGCGGTCGTCGCGCAGTTCCAGGAGGCCGGCCATCCCTACCAACCGCCGTCAATAGCGATATTTTGGCCGCTGATCATGTCCGAGGCGGGCTGGCTGACACTTTTCACCGCCCCCTGGACAGGCTGCCCAGAATCCCGCGCACGATCGCGCGGCCGACCGACGAGCCGACCGAGCGCACCACCGCTTTGATCGCGGCTTCGGCCACCGTCTGGCGGTTGGACGGGCGCGGCGCCGGGGCGCGGCGACCGCCTGATTGCGGCGGCGGCGGATCGTCATTGCCGAAGCCCGGAATGGTCCAGCGCGAGCGGCCAGTGTCGGCCTGCTGCGCCTGCTCGTCCTGCGCGCCCATGGCTTTCTTCTGCAGCATCTCGAAGGCCGATTCGCGGTCGATGGTCTGGTCGTACTGGCCGACGACCGGGCTCTGGTCGATCAACTTGCGGCGCTCGTCCGCTGTGATCGGGCCAAGCCTAGACGATGGCGGCCGGATCAATGTCCGCTGCACCATGGACGGCACGCCCTTGACCTCCAGCGTCGAGACCAGCGCCTCGCCGGTGCCGAGCTGGGTGATGGCGGTGGCGCAGTCGAAATCGGGATTGGGCCGGAAGGTGTCGGCGGCGGTCTTGACCGCCTGCTGCTCACGCGGCGTATAGGCGCGCAGCGCGTGCTGCACACGGTTGCCGAGCTGGGCGAGAACCTTTTCAGGGATGTCCAAAGGGTTCTGCGTGACGAAATAGACACCGACGCCTTTCGAACGGATCAAGCGAACCACCTGCTCGACGCGGTCGATCAGCACCTTCGGCGCATCGTCGAAAAGCAGATGCGCCTCGTCGAAGAAGAACACCAGCTTCGGCCTTTCGGGATCGCCGACCTCGGGCAATTCCTCGAACAGCTCCGACATCAGCCAGAGCAGGAAGGTGGCGTAGAGCCTGGGGTTCATCATCAATCTGTCGGCAGCGAGCACGCTGATGGCGCCGCGGCCGTCGCGGGTGGTGCGCATGATGTCGGCGATGCGCAAAGCCGGTTCGCCGAAGAAATGCGCCGCGCCCTGCTGTTCCAGCACCAGAAGCGTGCGCTGGATTGCGCCGACCGACGGCTTGGTGACATTGCCGTAGCGCGAGCTGATCTCGTCGGCGCGCGCTGCGATGTTGGCCAGCAGTGCTTGCAGATCCTTCATGTCGAGCAGCAGCAGGCCATCCTCATCGGCGATGCGGAAGGCGATGTTCATGATGCCTTCCTGCGCTTCGGAGAGGTTCATCAGCCGCGACAGAAGCAGCGGCCCCATTTCCGAGACGGTGGCGCGGATCGGATGGCCCTGCTCGCCGAACAGGTCCCAGAAGATGACCGGGAATTCCTGGAAGTCGTAAGGGTCGAGCTTGACCTGCTCGGCCCGCTTGACCAGGAAATCCTGCGCCTTGCCCATCATGGCAATGCCGGACAGGTCGCCCTTGATATCGGCGCAGAACACAGGCACGCCGGCATTGGAAAACCCCTCGGCCAGGATCTGCAGGCTGACTGTCTTGCCGGTGCCGGTGGCGCCGGTGATCAGGCCATGGCGGTTCCCATATTGCAGCAAGAGCTGTTCGGCGCGCTGATAGCTGTCGTCGGGCTTGCGGCTGGCGCCGAGGAAAATGCTGGTGTCGTCAGCCATATGACCATGTCTCCGCAAACTGATGTGTTAAAAGCCTGTGGCCGTGCCGCAGGGTATAGTCAGGCCATTGCGCAGCGACAATGCTATTCTCCAATTGGGCTATCCATCCAGTTGGCTATTCATCCAGATTGGGCCAATCGTCTAAATTGAACCAATCCTCCAAATCGGTTTTTGGAACTTGCGGATTTTGCCGCTGTTTGGCAATCGTTCCATGGTTCGTCCACGCAGGCTGCCCTATGTCAGGGAAGCGAATCCCAACCGCGCAAGCGCATTGCATTGCGATATCTGGCAGGGAACCGTAGACTGGACGGCTGACGCTGGTGCGGCCGCATAAAAACGAGGAACATGGATGGGCGCCGGATCCTTGACCAGGAGCATCGAACCCGCTGACGTCGAGCGCCAGCGTTGGCTGGCCTTGGCCGAAAAGGCGCTCGCCGGCGCCTCCTTCGAGGAAAAACTGGTCTCGCATACCGACGATCAGATTCGCATCGAACCGCTCTACGATCGCGCCGCCGGCGCCGAGCCGCTTGTGCGCGCCAACCCCAAATTGCCCTGGATCGTCAGCCAGCGCATTGACGATCCCGATATCGGCCGCGCCAAGGCGCAGGCCCTGGACGATGTGGCACAAGGCGCGACGGGATTGTCGCTTGTCTTCGAGGGTGCTCCGAATGCGTTCGGCTATGGCCTGCCAAGGACGGCGCAGGCGCTGGAAACGGTGCTGGATGGCGTACCGCTCAACCGCACGCAGATCCGCATCGACGCCCATCCCTGGAGCCGTGCCGTCGCCGACTGGCTGGTGGCGTTCCTGAGCAAGCGCCGCTCCGACCCGGCAAAGCTGAACCTCTCCTTCGGCATCGACCCGGCGGCAATCTTTGCCGGAACCGGCCGGCTGCGCATGTCGATCGAGGCGTTGCAGGCATCGATGCCGCAATCGCTGGCGCATTTCTTCTCGCTGGGCGTGCCGGGTGTGCTGCTGGAGGCCGACGGGCGGGTGTTCCACAATGCCGGCGCCACGGAAGCGCAGGAACTCGGCACCATGCTCGCTTCCGCCGTGTCATACCTCAGGATGTTCGAGGATGCGCGCCAGCCGCTTGTCTATGCCGCTCCCCATATCGGCTTTGCGCTGAGCGTCGACCAGGACCAGTTCCTGTCGATGGCCAAGGTCCGGGCCTTGCGCAGGCTGTGGGCGCGCATCCAGGAAACCTGTTCCATCCCGGCATCGACAGCCAACATCCATGCCGAGACGTCGTTCCGCATGATGACGGCGGCGGATCCCGAAACCAACATCCTGCGCACCACCATCGCCAGCTTTGCAGCGGCAGCAGGCGGCGCGGACTCGATCTCCATCCTGCCACACACCGTCGCCCTCGGGCTGCCGGCCGGCTTTGCCCGCCGCATCGCCCGCAATGCGCAGTTGATCATGGCCAATGAAAGCCATATCGACCATGTCGCCGACCCAGCATTTGGGTCGGGCGCAGTCGAGGCGCTGACCCTGGGCCTGTGCGAAGCGGCGTGGGAAGAGTTCCAGCGGATCGAAGCGGAAGGCGGCGTTCTGGCAAGCCTGCAGCAAGGGCATATCCAGAAGCGCGTCAAGGCAGCATCCGAGCGCCGCGCCGAGGCCTACCGGTCGGGTGAACGGGCAATCATCGGCACCACGCTTTACCCGCTGAAAAACGATGCCCCGGTCGAGACGCTGGCGGCTGAGCGGCGGCCGCCTTTCACAGAGGGCGTGGCGGTGTGCGAGGCGCTGTTTCCGGTCCGCATCGACCAGGCAATCGGAGCCGCACAGTGATCCCGGATTTCAGCCACATTGGCTGGTCGGCGCCACGGCGCGCGCCGGTCGAGGTCAAGGGCCAGCGGCTGACGCCGGAAGGTATTGCCGTCAAGCATCTCTACAGCCAGGGCGATCTCAAGGGGCTGCCGCATCTCGACACCTATCCGGGAATGCCGCCCTTCGTGCGCGGTCCCTACCCGACCATGTATGTCCAGCAGCCGTGGACGATCCGGCAATATGCCGGCTTCTCGACGGCCGAGGAATCCAACGCCTTCTACCGGCGCAATCTCGCCGCCGGCCAAAAGGGCCTTTCGGTCGCTTTCGATCTGCCCACCCATCGCGGCTATGACAGCGACCATCCGCGCGTTGCCGGCGATGTCGGCATGGCGGGCGTGGCCATCGATTCCATCCTCGACATGCGGCAATTGTTCGACGGCATTCCGCTGGGCGAGATGACGGTGTCGATGACCATGAACGGCGCGGTGCTGCCGATCATGGCGCTCTATATCGTCGCGGCCGAAGAACAGGGCGTTGCTCAGAAGGATCTCGCCGGCACCATTCAGAACGACATTCTGAAGGAGTTCATGGTCCGCAACACCTACATCTATCCGCCGAAGCCCTCGATGCGGATCGTGTCTGACATCTTCTCCTATACCTCCCAGCACATGCCGAAGTTCAATTCGATCTCGATCTCCGGCTATCACATGCAGGAGGCCGGCGCGACCGCGGACCTGGAGCTCGCCTACACCATCGCCGACGGCATCGAATATGCCCGCGCCGGCGTCGCCGCCGGGCTCGACATCGACCGTTTCGCCCCGCGGCTTTCCTTCTTCTGGGCGATCGGCATGAACTTCTTCATGGAGATCGCCAAGCTCCGCGCGGCGCGCCTGTTGTGGGCGACCCTGATGCAGAAGAATTTTGCACCGAACGACGAACGCTCGCTGTCGCTGCGCACCCATTGCCAGACCTCCGGCTGGTCGCTGACGGCGCAGGACCCCTACAACAACATCACCCGCACCATGATCGAGGCGATGGCGGCGACGCAGGGACATACCCAGTCGCTGCACACCAACTCCTTCGACGAGGCGATGGCGCTGCCGACCGACCACTCGGCGCGCATCGCCCGCAACACGCAGTTGATCCTGCAGAAGGAATCCGGCACCACCTGCATCATCGATCCGTGGGGCGGCTCGGCCTATATCGAACGGCTGACGCACGATCTGGCGGCGCGTGCGCTCGCCCATATCGAAGAGGTCGAGGCGCTTGGCGGCATGGCGGCAGCAACCGAACAGGGCATTCCAAAACTTCGCATCGAGGAAGCGGCGGCGCGCACGCAGGCGCGTATCGATTCCGGCGAGCAGATACTGGTTGGCGTAAACGCGCATCGCCCCGAGAACGAAATCGACGTCGACGTGCTGAAGATCGACAATGCCGAGGTCAAGGCCCGGCAATTGTCGAAGCTGCAGAACCTGAAAGGCACGCGCAATGTCGGCGCGGTCGAGAGCGCGCTCGATGCGCTGACCCGCGCTGCGCAGGGTAACGAAAACCTGCTGGAATTTGCCATCCGCGCCGCGCGCGCCAATGCCACGGTCGGCGAGATCTCGCTGGCGCTCGAAAAGGTCTTTGGCCGTCACGTCGCCTCGGTGCAAACGATCTCCGGCGTTTATCGCAATGCGCTTGGCGACAATCTGACGGTCGACCGATTGCTGGAGAAGCTCGAAGCTTTCGAGAAGAAGTCCGGCGGCAAGCCGCGCATCCTGGTCGCAAAGATGGGACAGGACGGCCACGACCGTGGCCAGAAGGTGATCGCCACGGCCTTCGCCGATCTCGGCTTCGACGTGACGGTCGGCGCGATGTTCCAGACACCCGACGAGATCGCCAGGCTGGCGGTGGCGCAGGACGTCCATGTCATCGGCGCCTCATCGCTGGCGGCGGGGCACCTGACGCTGATCCCCGAACTACGCGACGCGCTGAAGAAGCTCGGCCGCAGCGACATGCTGATCGTCGCCGGCGGCGTCATCCCGCCGCAGGATTACGGCGCAGTGCTGGAAGCGGGTGCCGCGGAAATCTTCCCGCCAGGGACGGTTATCCCGGAGGCTGCGGATCGGTTGCTGGACCGGCTGCTGGCGGGCTGATTGAAACAGTTGCACTGCTTATCAAAGTTGCGTTGCAATATCGGGCGCAACCTATGGTATAGCTATGAACACCATCATTCACGGACTTGAGGACGGATCGGGCGTTGTAATCCTGCCGCGGGAAACGCTCGACAGCTTGAGCCTGCAAGTGGGCGATGAACTCCAGATCATCGAAACCGACGACGGCATCATCCTAAGGCCGGTGCCGTGTGACGACGTCGAACGGCAAATACGTGCTGCTCGCGATGTCATGGCCAAGTATGAGCCCGCGTTGCGAAAGCTGGCTGTGCAAATAGGGTGAGCTGGCGTCAGGCGTCCGACAGCTTGAGGATTTCCCATTCTTTGCCGTTGACGCTTGCGACGTCGCCGACCTTCTTGCCGAACAGCGCCACGGCCATTGGCGAGACGTGTGAGATGCTGCCCTTTGAGGGGTCGGCCTCGTCCTCGCCGACTATCTTCCAGTGCACTCTCTTGCCGTCATCGCCTTCCAGCGTGACACCCATGCCGAAGCGCACCTGGTCGCTGCCCGGTTCCGGCACGGAAAGCTCGGCGCTTTCGCGGCGCGCTGTCCAGTAGCGCAGGTCGCGCGAGACAACGGCAATGCGCTCGCGATCGGCTTTTCGCTCGGCTTTCGCCAAAATGTCGCGCAGATCGGCCAGATTGTCCTCGATCATCGCCAGGCCGCGCTCCGTCACCAGATTGCGGTGTTGGCTGATCGGCCGCTCGCCGATGCCGGCAATGGCGTTTTCGCTGTCTTCCTCGCGGGTAAAAGCTCTGCTCATCGGATAAACTTAGGCCCGCTTCCGTGACTGCACAAGCCACTTGCCGGACCCGGTCATTGGCCGGACTATGGCCGAGCGGAGACCGATGCGGCTGGCCCAATTCCTGCGATCAGCCGGATGATCGCAAGGGATGTGCCGATGTTGAACAGACGAACGCTTCTGAAGGGGACGGCCGGCTTTGCCGTGCTCGGCCTTTCGGTGGGCAACGCCTTGGCGAAAACGGCGGTGCGCGGCTCGATCAACGCCGCCGAGCTTGGCGTGGAGCCGGACGCACCGGACGACCAGAGCAAGGCCTTCGCCAGGATGCTAGCCGAGGCCAGCGACCGCAACGCGCCGGTGTTCCTGCCGCCGGGCACCTATGTCGTGTCCAACCTGACCCTGCCCGCCCGCGTCAGGCTTTCGGGCGTGCCGGGCGCCTCGCGCATCCTCTATGGCGGCAATGGCCATTTGCTGACGGCCGAACAGGCCGAGCATATAGAGTTCACCGCATTGGTCTTCGACGGCGCCAACGGCGAGTTGGCCGACGATGCCCAAGGCCTGCTCGACCTGCGCCGCGTCGCCCATCTCGTCATCGACAATTGCACGATCACCGGCAGCGGCAAGCATGGGCTGGCGCTGGAGCATGCGTCGGGCCGCATCGAGCGCTCCGAGATTTCGGGGGCTGCGGACGCCGGCATCTACTCCGTCGAGGCCGCTGGCCTGGCGATATCCGACAACACCGTATCCGACTGCGGCAATGGCGGCATTCTTGTCCATCGCTGGCAGCAGGCCGAGGACGGCACGATGGTCAGCGGCAACCGCGTGCAGCGGATCGGCGCGCGCGGCGGCGGCACCGGGCAGAACGGCAATGGCATCAACGCCTTCCGTGCCGGCAATGTCTCGCTCACCGGCAACTTCGTCTCGGACTGCGCCTTCTCGGCGATCCGCGCCAACAGTTCCAGCAATCTGCAGATGACCGGCAACACGTGCTCGCGGTCGGGCGAAACGGCGCTCTATTCCGAATTCTCCTTCGAAGGCGCCATCATCGGCAACAACATCGTCGATGGTGCCGCTAACGGCATCTCGATCGTCAATTTCAACGACGGCGGCCGTATGGGTGTCTGCTCGAACAACATCGTGCGCAACCTCTCGGCCACCGGCCCCTACCCCGCCGACGCGCCGGGCTTCGGCGTCGGTATCAGCGTCGAGGCCGACACCACCGTCTCGGGCAATGTCATCGAGAACGCGCCGCTCTACGGCATGCAGATCGGCTGGGGCGCTTATATGCGCAATGTTGTGGCGACGGGAAACATCATCCGTCAGGCCGGAACCGGCATCGCCGTCACTGTGGTAGAAGGCGCTGGAAACGCCATCATTTCCGACAACGTCATCGACGGCGCCAAGAACGGCGCCATCATCGGCCAGCGCTGGGCCGAACCGGCGACCGGCGACCTCGCGCGGTCAAGCGTAAGCGGCTATGCGCATCTGACGGTTGAGCGAAACAGGGTCAGCTGAGCGCCGTCGTCGGCCGCAGCGAGCCGACCTTGGCGCCGATGCGGCTTTCGATCGGCGGATTGGCCCGCTCCAGAAGGTTCGCCTCCAGTGCGCCGTCGGCGCTGAGAAGTTTTGCCAGCACAGCGGCAATCATCACCTCGGCGGCGCGGCCGGCGCCGTCATCACATTTTAGCGCGATGCCGAGGCCAAGCTCCGGAACGGCGGCGCAATAGACACCCTCGGCGCCCGTCTTGACGAATATGCGGCCGGGCGCGGCCTGCATCAGCGCCACATCGGCCTTGCCGGTGCCGGCGACCAGGAAAGGCTCGGCCATGCAGGCAGACAGCAGGCGTTTGGCCGCCTTGGCACGCTCAGGGCCAAAGCTCGTGCCCGTCGCCATGCGGGCAAAGCCAAGGGCAAAACTTTTCAGCGGCACGGCATAGGTGGGAATCGAGCAGCCATCGGTTGCCCGGTGATCCGCATCGTGGGCAGCGCCGGTCACCGCCTGCATGGCGTCGCGCACCATCTCCTGCAAACCATGGCCTGCCTTGACGTAGCCTTGGTGGGCAATCCCCGAGTGCACGCAGGTGCAGAGAAATCCGGAATGCTTGCCCGAGCAATTGTTGTGCAGTGCGTTCGGCGAGACGCCTGTGCGGGCCAGTGCGATCGTCGCGTCGTGGCTCGACGGCCAATGCGCGCCGCATTCCAGCGCCGACTTGTCGAGCCCGGCCTTGGCCAGCATCGCCTGCGCCAGTTCGACATGCGCGGGTTCGCCCGAATGCGAAGCGCAGGCCAGCGCCAGTTCGCGGTCGCCGAAGCCGTACGCATCGGCAGCACCCGTTTCAACCAGCGGCAGCGCCTGGATCGCCTTGACCGCCGAGCGCGGAAACACCGGCCGCGCCGTATGGCCGATCTCCAGGACAGGCTTGCCGTCACCGTCGAAGATTGCGACAGCGCCGCGATGGGCGCTCTCGACGATCGCGCCGCGCAAGACTTCGACCAGAACCGGATTTGTCATCACCACCCCGAAATATACGGGCCGCTTCTACCTGATCCGGTCGAGGATGGAAACGTAGTTGGCGACGGCAGCGCCACCCATGTTGAAGATGCCGCCGAGCGTTGCCCCCAGCACCTGGATGCCGCCTGCTTCGCCGGTCAACTGCATGGCAGTCAGCACATGCATCGACACACCGGTGGCGCCGATCGGATGGCCCTTGGCCTTCAGCCCGCCCGAAGGATTGACCGGCAGCCTGCCGTCTTTTGCCGTCGTGCCGTCCAGCGCCAGCCTGGCGCCCTCGCCCGGCTTGGCTAGGCCCATCGCCTCATATTCGATCAGCTCGGCAATAGTGAAGCAGTCATGCGTCTCGATGAAGGAGAGGTCGTCGAGCGTCACGCCGGCCTTCTTCAAAGCCTGGTTCCAGGCCTGCTCGCAGCCTTCGAAGGACAGGATGTCGCGCTTCGACATCGGCAGGAAATCCTGAACATGCTCGTTGGCGCGGAACGCGACGGCGCGGCGCATCTTCAGCGCCGTCGAGGTGTCGGTGAGCACAAGAGCGGCGGCGCCATCGGAAACCAGGGAGCAGTCGGTGCGCTTCAGCGGACCGGCGACGAAGGGGTTCTTCTCGCTTTCCTGGCGGCAGAATTCGTAGCCGAAATCCTTGCGCATCTGCGCGTACGGATTGTCGACGCCGTTCTTGTGGTTCTTGGCTGCGATCATCGCCAGCGCATCCGACTGGTCGCCATAACGCTGGAAATAGGCCTGTGCGATCTTGCCGAAGACGCCGGCAAAACCGGCCGGCGTGTCGCCCTCTTCCGGCAGATAGGAAGCCTTGAGCAGGTTCTTGCCGATCTCGGGGCCGGGCGTCGTCGTCATCTGCTCGGCACCGACCACCAGCACGATGCGGGCGGCATTGGCGTCGATGGCGCGGATGCCTTGGCGGACCGCTGCCGAACCCGTGGCGCAGGCGTTCTCGACCCGCGTCGCCGGCTTGAAGCGCAGCCGGTCATCGGCCTGCAGCACCAGGCTGGCGGTAAAATCCTGAGGGGAGAAGCCGGCGTTGAAATGGCCGAGCACGATCTCGTCGACCTCGTCCGGGCCAATGCCGGCATGGTCGAGCGCGTCGACCGCGACCTTTGTGATCAGGCCCTCGAGCGTCTCGCCTTCAAGCTTGCCGAAGCGCGAATGCGCCCAGCCGACGATGCATCCGGTCATGGCAACCTCCGTTCGCCGCAAGCCTAACATGTCATAGCGCGGCATCAGCCTCTAATATTGTTCAACAGTGAACCGTTTTCCAGTCCAAGGGATGGGCCAGAGCGACACGATCGGTTGATCCGAGCGCGAGTTTTTTATTGATTGATCCGTCAATAAAAAATAATCTCTGTTTTGATCTGGATCTCCCAATGCCGAAAGTCGGAATGGAACCGTTGCGCCGCAAGGCGCTCATCGACGCGACGATCTCGGCGATCGGCGAGCGCGGCTCGCTTGATGTGACCATGTCGGAGATCGCCGGCCGTGCCGGTGTGTCCTCGGCCCTCGCCCATCATTATTTCGGCGCCAAGGACGAGCTCCTTCTGGCGACGATGCGGCACATACTGGCCGAGCTGACCATCGACATGCGGCGCGCCCTGCAATCGGCCGGCTCGCCGCGCGAACGCGTCTCGGCGGTTGTGGCCGTCAACTTCTCCGACATCCAGTTCCGACCGGAAACCATTGCCGCCTGGCTCGCCTTTTATGTCGAGGCACAGAAATCATCGGCCCTGCGCCGGCTGCTCAGGGTCTATGCGCGGCGGCTACATTCCAACCTGATGAGCGGACTGATCGGCATACTGCCGCGCAACGAAGCCGACCGCGCGGCGGAAGCAACCGCGGCGATGATCGACGGGCTGTACATCAGACGCGCGCTGAAGGACGGCGTGCCGGATGCTCAAACCGCGATCGCGCTGGTCGAAGATTATCTCGAAATCAAGCTCGGCGGGCGACAGACACAGTGACAGCCTCAGTGATATCAAGGCGACCCAACATCCTGATCGTCATGGTCGATCAGCTCAACGGCACGCTGTTTGCGGACGGGCCGGCGGACTTCCTGCATGTGCCGTATCTCAAGGCGCTGGCCGCACGCTCGGCGCGCTTCGGCAACAACTACACGGCCTCGCCGCTTTGCGCGCCGGGCCGCGCCGCCTTCATGAGCGGGCAATTGCCGTCGCGCACCCAGGTCTATGACAACGCCGCCGAATTCGCTTCCTCGATCCCGACCTATGCACATCATCTGCGCAACGCCGGCTACTACACCTGCCTGTCGGGCAAGATGCATTTCGTCGGGCCGGACCAGTTGCACGGTTTCGAGGAGCGGCTGACCACCGACATCTATCCCGCCGATTTCGGCTGGACGCCGGATTACCGCAAGCCCGGCGAGCGCATCGACTGGTGGTATCACAATCTGGGCTCGGTCACCGGCGCCGGCGTTGCCGAGATCACCAACCAGATGGAGTATGACGACGAGGTCGCCTTCCACGCGGTGCAAAAACTCTACGATCTTGCCCGCACCTCCGAGGACGAGGCCAGCCGGCCCTGGTGCCTGACGGTTTCCTTCACCCACCCGCACGACCCCTATGTCGCACGGCGGCAATATTGGGGATTCTATGAAGACTGTCCGGCGCTTGAGCCGGAGGTGGGATTCATCCCCTATGCCCATCAGGACCCGCATTCGCAACGGCTTTACCGGGCCAGCGACTACGACAGTTTCAACATCACGCCGGAGCAGATCCGCCGCTCGCGGCGCGGCTACTACGCCAACATCTCCTATCTCGACGACAAGGTCGGCGAGTTGATGTCAGTGCTGGAGCGAACGCGCATGCTGGACGACACCATCATCCTGTTCTGCTCCGACCATGGCGACATGCTTGGCGAGCGCGGCCTGTGGTTCAAGATGAATTTTTTCGAGGGCTCGGCGCGAGTACCTTTGATGATCGCCGGCAAAGGCATTCCTGCAGGGCTGGTCGAGGCGCCGGTCTCCAACCTCGACGTGACGCCGACACTGTGCGACTTCGCCGGCATCGACATCTCCGCCATCGCACCGTGGACCGACGGGCAGTCGCTGCTGCCGCTGCTTGATGGCGAGCCGCGCACCGCGCCGGTGCTGATGGAATATGCCGCCGAGGGCTCCAACGCGCCGTTGGTGGCGATCCGCGACGGCCGCTACAAATTCATCCATTGCGAGATCGACCCGCCGCTTCTGTTCGATCTCGAAGCCGATCCGCAAGAACGCACCAATCTTGCCACCGATCCGGCGCATGCCGATCTGGTGGCGGCCTTCACGGGAGCCGTGCGAGCGCGCTGGGACATGACGGCATTCGATGCCGCGGTGCGCGTCAGCCAGGCGCGGCGCTGGGTGGTTTATCCCGCGCTGCGCAACGGCACGCATTACCCCTGGGAATTCCAGCCACTGCAGAAGGCGTCGGAACGCTACATGCGCAACCACATGAACCTCGACAATCTCGAGGAACAGAAACGCTTTCCGCGAGGCGAATGATGACAATTGTCCCCTCCCTCGAGCACCTCAGACAGGCCTATGCCGTGACGTCGAAGGCGACGCAGATCACGCCTTTGCTGGAATCGACAGCCTTGGCCAACGAGACGGGTGCGGCCCGCGTCTTTATCAAGCCGGAATCGCTGCAATGGGCGGGATCGTTCAAGGTGCGCGGGGCCTATTGGCGGTTGAAGCGGCTGTCGCCGGATGAGGCCATAAAAGGCGTCGTCGCCTACTCCTCCGGCAATTTCGCGCAAGGGTTGGCGGCTGCCGGCCAGGCACTGGGCATTCCCGTCACCATCGTCATGCCGATCGACGCGCCGGCCGCCAAGCGCGATGCGACCGCAGGCTATGGCGCGCGCGTCGTGCTGACCGATCATGGCGAGCGCGCCCGTGAAGAGGTCGCAGCCGCCAAGGCCCGCGAGATTGCCGAGACCGAAGGGCTGGCGTTGCTGCATCCATTCGACGATCCGGAGATCGTTGCCGGCCAGGCCGGCGCCGGGCTCGAAGCGCTCGAACAACTCGAGGCAAAGGACGCCAGTGCCGACCTTCTGTTCTGCTCGGTCGGCGGCGGCGGACTGATCGGCGGCATGTCGCTCGCCTTCCACTATCTGTCGCCGGCAACCGAGATCATCGGCGTCGAGCCGGAAGGCTTCAACGGCATGGGTTCATCGCTAGCGCATGGCGCCATCGAGACCATGCCGATCGCGCCGAAATCGATTTGCGACGGGCTGATGTCGCGGCGGCCGGGCGACGCGCCGTTCGCGGCGGTCAAGACCGCCGGCGTGCGCGGCATCACCGTCGACGACCAATCGGTTAGGCGAGCGATGAAGATCGCCTTCGAGCGGATGAAGCTGGTGCTTGAGCCATCGGGCGCCGCCTCTCTGGCGGCGCTGCTCGGCGGCAAGGTGGATGTGGCGGGTAAAACCGTCCTGGTTGTGGCAACCGGCGGCAATGTCTCTCTCGCCGATTTTATTTCGCATATGAACGATGGGCGCATGTGAACCATGCTTGAAGCAGATTTCGTCATCATCGGCTCCGGCTCGGCCGGCTCGGCCATGGCCTACCGGCTGTCGGAAGACGGCAAGCATTCGGTCATCGTCATCGAGTTCGGCGGCACCGATATCGGGCCGCTGATCCAGATGCCGTCGGCGCTGTCGATCCCGCTCAACATGAGCCTTTACGACTGGGGCTTTGCCAGCGAACCGGAGCCGCATCTCGGCGGCCGCGTGCTGGCGACGCCACGCGGCAAGGTGATCGGCGGCTCGTCCTCGATCAACGGCATGGTCTATGTCAGGGGCCACGCACGCGACTTCGACCACTGGGCCGAACAGGGGGCGGCCGGCTGGGGCTTCGCCGACGTGCTGCCCTATTTCAAGCGCATGGAGGACAGTGACGGCGGCGAGGACGGCTGGCGCGGCCACGGCGGCCCGCTGCACGTCCAGCGTGGCCCGCGCAAGAATCCGCTCTACGGCGCCTTTGTCGAGGCCGGCCGCCAAGCCGGGTTCGAACTGACCGACGACTACAATGGCTGGAAGCAGGAAGGCTTCGGACCGATGGAGCAAACCATTCGCGGCGGCCGCCGCTGGTCGGCTGCGTCGGCCTATCTGAAGCCGGCGCTCAAGCGGCAAAATGTCAGCGTGATCAGAGGCTTCGCCCGCCGGGTGATCATCGAGAATCAGCGTGCCGTCGGAGTCGAGATCGAAGCTCACAAACAGATTCAGGTCGTTAAGGCACGACGTGAGGTGATCGTCGCCGCATCGTCGATCAATTCGCCCAAGATCCTGATGCTATCCGGTATCGGCCCGGCCGCGCATCTCACGGGGAACGGCATCCAGGTCGTGGCCGACCGGCCCGGTGTCGGCCGCAATCTGCAGGATCATATGGAGCTCTACATCCAGCAGGAATCGACCCAGCCGATCACGCTGAATTCGGTTCTCAACCCATTCTCCAAGACGCTGATCGGGGCGCAGTGGCTGTTCTTCAAGACCGGCCTCGGCGCCACCAACCATTTCGAGGCCGCGGCCTTCGTGCGCTCGCAGGCCGGTGTCGACTACCCCGATATCCAGTATCACTTCATCCCGGCGGCGGTGCGCTATGACGGCAAGGCGGCGGCGAAGGCGCATGGCTTCCAGGCGCATGTCGGGCCGATGCGGTCGAAGTCGCGCGGTTCGGTGACGCTGCGCTCGCCCGACCCGAAAGCGACGCCGGTCATCCGCTTCAACTACATGTCGCATCCAGACGACTGGACCGAGTTCCGCCACTGCATCCGGCTGACCCGCGAGATCTTCGGCCAGAAGGCTTTTGACGGCTTCCGCGGCAAGGAAATCTCGCCGGGTTCGCATGTCCAGTCGGACGAGGATCTCGACGCCTTCATCCGGGATCATGCCGAGAGCGCCTATCACCCGTGCGGCACCTGCAAGATGGGTCGGGCCGATGACATCACGAGCGTCGTCGATCCGGAGTGCCGCGTCATCGGCATCGACGGGTTGCGGGTCGCCGACTCCTCGATCTTTCCGCGCGTCACCAATGGCAATCTCAACGCGCCCTCGATCATGACCGGCGAAAAGGCCTCCGACCACATTCTCGGCCGCACGCCGCTGGCGCCATCCAACCAGGAACCCTGGATCAATCCGCGCTGGCAGGTGGCGGATCGATAGGGCATTGTCCGGCGGACTGCTCCGCAATAGCGAATACATCTGGAGAACAGCATGCGCGCCCAGCCAACGGCATCGCACTATGTCAACGGCCGCTACATCGAGGACGAAGGCGGCGCGCCGCTGCCGGTGATCTATCCGGCGACCGGTGAGGTCATCGCCACTTTGCATTCGGCGACTCCGAACGTGCTGGAGCTCGCCATCGAAGCCGCGCGGGCCGCACAACCGGCCTGGGCGCGGATGAAGCCGGTCGAGCGTGGCCGCATCCTGCGCCGCGCCGCCGACATTTTGCGCGCGCGCAACGCCGATCTGGCGCGGATCGAGACGCTCGACACCGGCAAAGCGATCCAGGAGACGCTGGTGGCGGATGCACTATCGGCCGCCGACTGCCTCGAATATTTCGGCGGCGCGGTTGCCGCCTTCAACGGCGAGGCGATCGATCTTGGTGGACCTTTTGCCTATACGCGCCGCGAGGCGCTCGGTGTGTGCGTCGGCATCGGCGCCTGGAACTATCCGATCCAGATCGCCGGCTGGAAATCCGCCCCGGCGCTCGCCATGGGCAACGCCATGGTATTCAAGCCTTCGGAGAACACGCCGCTGTCGGCGCTGGCGCTGGCCGAGATCTACTCAGAGGCGGGCCTGCCCGACGGGCTGTTCAACGTCGTGCAAGGCTATGGCGAAGTCGGCGCCGGCCTCGTCGGCCATGATGTCGTTGCCAAGGTTTCGGTGACCGGCTCGGTGCCGACCGGCCGCAAGGTGCTGTCGCTCGCCGGTTCGAAGATGAAGCATGCGACGATGGAACTCGGCGGCAAGTCGCCGCTGATCGTGTTCGACGATGCCGATCTCGAAAACGCCATCGGCGGCGCCATGCTCGGCAATTTCTATTCGAGCGGGCAGATCTGCTCCAACGGCACGCGTGTTTTCGTACAAAGCGGCATCCATGACCGCTTCGTCGACCGGCTGGTCGAGCGGACGAAAAAGATCCGCATCGGCGATCCGCTCGATCCTGAGACGCAGATGGGGCCGCTGGTCAACAAGGCGCAGCAGGAGAAGGTCGTTTCCTACATCGCGGCCGGCAGGCAGGATGGAGCAACGCTCGCCTGCGGTGGCAACGTGCCGTCGCTGCAAGGGTTCGATGGCGGCTTCTTTGTAGAGCCAACCGTGTTCACCGGTGTCACCGATAAGATGCGCATTGCGCGCGAGGAGATTTTCGGGCCGGTGATGAGCGTGCTGAAGTTCGACGGCGAGGACGAGGTGATCGACCGCGCCAACGACACCGAATTCGGCCTCGCCGCCGGCGTCTTCACCCGCGACCTGCAGCGCGCTCATAGGGTGATCGCCGAACTGCAGGCCGGCACCTGCTGGATCAACGCCTACAATCTGACGCCAGTGGAAATTCCGTTTGGCGGGGTGAAGCAATCCGGCATCGGGCGCGAGAACTCGCTGGCGGCGCTGGCGCTCTATTCGCAGCTGAAGGCGGTGTATGTCGAGACCGGGGACGTGGCGAGCCCATATTGAGGGTTGAAAGCGAAGTGACAGCTGATCTCCCCCCTTGCGGGGGAGATGGCCGGCAGGCCAGAGGGGGGTGTGACGGATCGCCAACCTTTGGTCTGATCTTCGAGTAGCCGAGACGTCGGCGGGACAGCACCCCCCTCTGCCTTGCCAGGCATCTCCCCCGCAGGGGGGAGATTGGCAGCTCCAACGCCTCACCCCTTCTGCGCCGTGCCGTCCAGATACTGCGTCAGCGCGCAGACCAGATGATAGAAGATGCTGGCCGGCACGTCCGATGCCAAGGAGCGGCCGCGTTCGTCGATGCGGTCGATCCACAGGCCGAGCGGCGCCGGGTCGATGTGCCAGCGGAACAGGCGGCCGACGCGCGCTTCGATCTCCGGTTTGAGGTCGGGGCCACCTGAACCGTCAAGCGCAATCGCCGCCTTGATCGCTTCCGCCTGCGGCCAGCTGCGCGATACGAGGTCGAGCGGCAGGCCCTGCCGGGAGACCGCACCGTAGGCAAGGCCGGTGGCGCGGTTGAGGCCGTTGGCGATGGCCGAGGCGTAGAGCTTGCGGGCAAAATTGCTCAACTCGCCCTGACCGCTGCGGGCGACGAAATCGGTGAGCAGCGAGGCCCATTCGAAATGATGGCCGGGCTCGGTCCATGTGCCCTTCTCGCCGGCGGCCGGCTTCCACCCGGCGTCGAAATATTCGCCCAGCGTCCAGCTCTCGGCATCGAAGAAATGACTGCGGAAAAGGTCGATGATGCGCGCGGCGCGGCGCAGATAGGTGCGGTCGCCGGTCGCCTCATACCAGGCGAGGAAGGCCTCGAGCAGATGCATATGCGGGTTGGAGCGCCGCTCGCCCTCGCCGTCCGACGTCTCGAGGAAGCCGGTCATGCGGCTGTCCTCGAGATGCGCGTCGAGGAACACGAAGGTCTCCTGGCCCAGCCGCAGCGCATCCGGATTGCCGCACATATGCGCATGCGCCAGCGCCAGCAGCACGCAGGAATGGTCGTAGGCATCCTCGGTTGGGTCGTTGACGGAGCCGTCGACATTGAGCGTGCGCACCCAGCCGCCTCTGTCGGTGCGGCCCTTGCCGGCCATGAAGGCGATGCCGTGGCTAATCAACCGGTCCGCCGGACCGTCCCAGCCGCGCGCCCTGGCGACCGCAAAGGCATAGACCTGTCTGGCCGTCGTGCGCATACGCTTGGGCTTCAACAGCGGATTGCCATCGAAACCCAGCGCCTCGTGGAAGCCGCCATGACGCTCATCGACGCCTGAAGTCGACCACAGCGGCAAGGTCTCCTCGAACAGCCAGTGATGCACGCGCCGACGCCAGGCGCCGCTCTCGATGACGCGGTCGTGTGCCGGCGTGAACCTGGTTTCCAGCCGGCCCGACTTTTCCAGCTGCTCGACGATTTTCTTGACGTGCTGGCTGTGGCTGACCGGGGCGACGAAGGTGGCGTCCGCCGTCGAGACGATCGCGACATCCTTCATGCCGATAGCCGACAAAAGCCGGCCGTCGCTTCTGATGTAGGAGTTTTCGCAATCGATGGCGACGACATCGCCGACGACGACATTGCCCTTGGCGTCGGCAGGGCCGACATCCAGCAGCGACTGCCAGGAGCCGAGGTCGTTCCAGCGGAAGCCGGCCGGCACCATGGCGATGTCCTTGGCCCGTTCCATGATGGCGTAGTCGATCGAGTTCGACGGGATGGCGGCATAGAGGTCGAGCGGCATGTAAAGGCCGGACAGATCCGAAGTCGCTGACTTGTAGGCCGCTTCGGTGGCCTGCCAGATGTCGGGCTGGAAGGCCGCAAATGCGTCGCGCATGGCGCCGGCGCGAAACAGGAAAATGCCGGTGTTCCAGTAGAAGGTGCCCGCACTGAGATAGCTCTGCGCAGTGGCGAGGTCGGGCTTTTCGACGAAGCGCGACACGTCGAAGACGCCGCCGCTTTCGGCTGCGACTTCGATATAGCCATAGCCGGTCTCGGGCTGCGTCGGCTTGATGCCGAACACCACCAGACGGCCGGCAAGCGCTGCCTGGCTGCCCGCCTCGACGCTCTGCCAGAACTGCTTGGGCGTGGCGATTTCATGGTCTGACGGCACCACCAGCACCAGGCTGTCGCCGAACTCCGACAATGTGCGCAGCGCGGCCAGCGCCACGGCGGCAGCCGTGTTGCGCCCGGTCGGCTCGAACAGCGGGCCACCGCCGGCGAGGTCTAGTCCGGCAAGGTCGGCATGGACACGCTCGGCATGGCGCTCGGCGGCGATCAGGAAGATCGGCGTCTCACCTTCCGGCCGCGCCGTCAGCCGGCGCAAGGTCTTGGCCAGCATCGAGCCGTCGCCGGAGAGATCGTGGAACTGTTTCGGGTTGTCCTCGCGCGACAGCGGCCACAGCCGCGAACCGACACCGCCGCTCATGACAAAACTGACGATGCGCTCGGTCATGAAAGGTCCAATCAGAACGTCTGGTTGTAAGCGCCGACTTCGGGGCTGCGGCGCAGCACGGCGTCGACGGCCTCGAACATCTGCCGGCGGCGGTCGGACGATATCGGGCTTTCGACAACCACGACAAGCTCCGGCTTGTTCGACGACGCCCGTACCAGGCCCCAGGTGCCATCCTCGGCCACGACGCGCACGCCGTTGACGGTGATCAGCTCGGCGATCTTCTGGCCGGCAAAAGTCTTGCCGGCGCGCTGCATCGCCTGGAAGTCCGCCACCACCCGATCGACCACGCCGTACTTCACCTCGTCGCCGCAATGCGGCGACATGGTCGGCGTGCCGAAGGTCAGCGGCAGCGCGCGATAGAGATCGGCCATCGAACTTGTGGGGTTGCGGTCGAGCATCTCACAAATGGCAATTGCCGTGACGAGACCGTCATCATAGCCGCGGCCGATCGGCGGATTGAAGAAGAAATGGCCCGACTTCTCGAAGCCGGCGACGGCGCCAAGCTCGGCGACGCGGCGCTTGATGTAGGAATGGCCGGTCTTCCAGTAATCGGTGACCGCGCCATTGGCGCGCAGGACGCTGTCGGTGTGGAACAGGCCGGTCGACTTGACGTCGACGACGAAAGTCGAGCTGGAATGCTGGCTGGAGATATCACGCGCCAGCATGACGCCGACCTTGTCGGCGAAGATCTCGTTGCCCTCATTGTCGACCACGCCGCAACGGTCGCCGTCGCCATCGAAGCCCAGCCCGACATCGGCGCCGGTCTCCAGCACCTTGTCGCGGATGGCGTGCAGCATCTGCATGTCTTCCGGGTTGGGGTTATAGCGCGGAAAACTGTGGTCGAGCTGGACATCGAGCGGGATCACCTCGCAGCCGATGCGCTCCAGCGCCTGTGGCGCGAAGGCGCCGGCAGTGCCGTTGCCGCAAGCGGCCACGACTTTCAGCTTTCGCGCGATGCGCTTGTCGCTCACCAGATCGTCGAGATAGGTCTCGCGAAAACCGGAGACGAATTCGTAGGAGCCACCGCCGGCAAGATCGAAATCGCCCGACAGCACGATCTGTTTCAGGGCGCTCATCTCCTCCGGTCCGAAGGTGAGCGGCCTCGCCGCACCCATCTTGACTCCGGTCCAGCCATTCTCGTTGTGCGATGCCGTGACCATGGCGACGGAAGGCGCGTCGAGCGCGAACTGGGCGAAATAGGCCATGGGCGACAGCGCCAGGCCAATGTCTTTCACCTTTGCGCCCGCGGCCATCAAGCCGGAAACCAGCGCCAGCTTGATGGCAAGCGAATAGGAACGGAAATCATGCCCGGTGACGATGTCGGGCCCGGCGCCAAGACGGCGGATCAAGGTGCCCAGGCCCATGCCCAGCGCCTGGACGCCGATCAGGTTCAGCTCCGGCGGCTGCGCGGAGCCGGCGTGGCCGAACCACCAGCGCGCATCGTATTCACGGAATCCAGACGCCTTGATCAGCGCTTCGGTTTCGAATTCGAAACTGTTGGACCGGGCGTCGCCTACGATTTTCAGGGGCAAGGCAGCAGAGCTCCAGATGGCGAAAGCACGATTTATCGAGGCTGCGACTTAGCACACAAGGCTTTAAGCCGGGTTTATCCCAACAGAACATCCTGGCTTTGCGGGAATGCCGACGAAAGCCAACGAAATGCGACAGAAGCGCTGCCATTGCCGCTTGCAGGAACGGTATGCGGCAGCTATAAGCCCGCGGTCTGGTCACGGAGTGTAGCGCAGCCTGGTAGCGCACCTCGTTCGGGACGAGGGGGTCGCAGGTTCAAATCCTGCCACTCCGACCAGAAAAAACAGACACTTAGGTGTTTGTTCTCCCGACCCACAAGATAGCTTGATGCAAACCGTCGGCGTCGCTGTCAGCATGGTGTTTTGACGCGACAACCTTCCGCGCTACCTCGATAATAGGAATGCCGCCGAGACAGCGGCCGGAACGAGGTTTGCGGAAGATGAATTTGTTGATTTCAAGCCGGCTGTCAGCGCTGCTCGCTTTGTCCCTGGCGGCAGGCTGCTCATCGCTGGGCAGCGCGGTGAACCCGGCGAAATACGACAGCATGACATGCGCCGAGCTCAACACCGCCGTAGGCGATACCGCGCGCGACATCTCGCAAACCGCCATCACCCGCGGCAAGGTCGCCAACACCAGCGTGCCGAACTGGCTGCTCGGCGGCACGCGCGTGAAGAGCGCAGTGGCCAAGCGTGAGACGGCCAGAATCGAACTGCTGAAGCAGCGGCAAGAGGCCATTGTCGCGACAAGGGCCAACAGATGCCCCAGGTCAGCGGGCTAAGCGAACTGGCCCTACCCTGACTATCTGCTGAACGTCACGCCTTAAGCACTCAGCCTGAAGCGCGTGACATCTATCGCCGCAGCCATCAGCGTCTGGGTGTAGGCGGCCTGCGGGTTGCTGAAGATCTCTTCCGTCGGGCCTTCCTCGACGATCTTGCCCTGCCTCATGACGATGATGTAGTCGGCCATGGCGCGCACCACGGAGAGATCGTGGCTGATGAAGAGGTAGGACAGTTCGTGGTCGGCCTGCAGCTTGCGCAGCAATTCGACGATCTGCTTCTGCACCGAGCGGTCGAGCGCCGAAGTCGGCTCGTCCAGCACCACCAGTTTGGGCTTCAGGATCACGGCACGCGCGATGGCGATGCGCTGGCGCTGGCCGCCGGAGAATTCGTGCGGGTAGCGGTTGCGTGCGTTGGGGTCGAGGCCGACCTCGAGCAAGGCCTCGACGGCGCGCTGATCGCGTTGCTTGCCTGACAGGTTCGGCTCATGCACCAGAAGCCCTTCGGTGATGATCTGGCCGACGGTCATGCGCGGCGACAGCGAGCCGAACGGATCCTGGAAGACGAGTTGCATCTCACGTCGCAGCGGCCGCATCGCCTGGCGGTCGGCGGTGGAGATGTCGCGGTCGCCGAAGCGGATGACACCGTCGCTGGGCAACAGGCGCAGAAGTGCGCGGCCGAGCGTCGATTTTCCCGAACCGGACTCGCCGACGATACCGATGGTCTGGTTGCGCTTCAGCCGGATCGAAATGTGATCGACGGCGCGTAGCAGCAGCGGTTCGCCGGCAAGGAAGCCGCCGCCGATCTTGAAGGTTACTTCGACATTGCGGCCCTCCAGCAGCACCGGAGCGCTGGGCGGCGGCGCCGCCTTGGTGCCGGTCGGTTCGGCGGCCAGCAGCATTTTGGTATAGGCATGCTGCGGGTTGGCGAAAAGTGCTTCCGCCTCGCCTTCCTCGACCACCTCGCCATAGCGCATGACATAGACGCGGTCGGCAAAGCGCCGGACGATGCCGAGATCGTGGGTGATGAAGACGATGGCCATGCCGAGCTTGCGCTGCAATTCGGCGAGCAGCACCAGGATCTGCGCCTGGATGGTGACGTCGAGCGCCGTCGTCGGCTCGTCGGCGATCAGGATGTCGGGGTCGTTGGCCAATGCCATGGCGATCATGACGCGCTGGCGCTGGCCACCCGACATTTCGTGCGGATAGGATTTCATCCGCCGCTCGGGATCGGGGATATGCACCAGCCTGAGCAACTTGAGCGCCTCGTTCCGTGCCTCGGCTGCGTTCAGCCCGCGGTGCTTGCGGATCGGTTCGATAAGCTGGTTGCCGATCGAATAGAGTGGATCGAGCGAGGTCATCGGCTCCTGGAAGATCATGCTGATCTTGGCGCCGCGCACCTTGTTGAGGTCGGGCTTGCTCATGGTCAAAAGGTTGCGGCCGCGATAATCGACGTGACCCGTCGCCTCGCCATTGGACGCCAGCAGGCTCATCGCCGCCATCATGGTCTGGCTCTTGCCGGATCCGGATTCGCCGACCACGGCAACGGTTTCCCCTGCCTTGACGTGGATGTTGATGCCCTTGACCGCTTCGACCGCGCCGTCGAGCGTGCGGAAACGGACGCGAAGGTCCTTGACGCTGAGGATCGTTTCGGGCGTTTCCATCGCAACGGTCCCCATTTTATTTGGTCCCCATATTATCGGTCTCTCGGATCGAGCGCATCGCGCAGGCCGTCGCCGACGAAGTACAGCGCAAACAGCGTCGACACGAGGAAGAAGGCGGGGAACAAAAGCAGCCAGTTGGCGGTGCCAATGTTCTTGGCGCCGACCGAGATGAGCACGCCCCAGCTGGTCATCGGCTCCTGCACGCCAAGGCCGAGGAAGGACAGGAAACTTTCCAGGATGATGACCTGCGGCACCAGCAGCGTCATGTAGATCACCACTGGTCCGAGCAGATTGGGGATGACATGGCGCAGCAGGATGCCGCGCTGGCCGACGCCCATGGCTTCGGCCGCCTGGACATACTCCTGCCGCCGGATCGACAGCGCCTGGCCGCGCACGATGCGCGCCATGTCGAGCCACAGCACCGCCCCGACCGCCAGGAACATCAGCACGAAATTGCGGCCGAAGAACACCACCAGCATGATGACAAAGAAAATGAAGGGCAAGGAATAGAGCACGTCGACGA
Organism: Mesorhizobium sp. M1252; assembly: GCF_040318265.1. NCBI lineage: Bacteria > Pseudomonadati > Pseudomonadota > Alphaproteobacteria > Hyphomicrobiales > Phyllobacteriaceae > Mesorhizobium > Mesorhizobium sp. M1252. The sequence continues at coordinate 148,180 of NZ_JAMYLX010000006.1, forward strand.
TGCGCATCATCACCTCGTCGATCTTCCCGCCGGAAAAGCCGGCCGCCGCCCCGTAGAGGACGCCGATGACCACGGCGACAATGCCGGCAAGCAGGCCGATGGCCAGCGAGATGCGCCCTGCCATCAGCGTTCGCGAGAGAAGATCGCGACCGGTGTTGTCGGTGCCGAACAGGAAGTACTGCTGTTTGACCGACGCAGTCATAGTCAATTCGAGCCCGTCGGCCGATTTGCTCTCTATCTTGGTATCGTCGAAGGCATCGGAGCGGTCAAGATAGCGGATGTTGCGGTCGTCGATCGGTTTGGTCGAGGTGACGGTGACGGTGACGCGACTGCCGTCCAGTTTCCACTCCTTGATGTCGACGCGCATGCGCTTGATGGCATCCTTGAGCGCCGTCTCGATCATGTCGGGCTTCGGATAGGCTGAAAAGCTTGGCGGCGTGCGCACATAGTCGGCATAGATGGTGGTGTACTGATGCGGCACGAACCAGGGGCCGAAGATGCTGATGACGCCAATGAAGGCCAGGTAATAGAGGCTGAACATGGCGGCGCGGTTGGCTTTGAGGCGCGCCCATGCGTCGCCCCAGAGCGAGCGGCCGACGACGGCCGGCGGAGCGGCGGCGGCTGTGATGTCAGTCATAGCGCACCCTCAGTCATAGCGTACCCTCGGGTCGACGACCGCGTACATGACGTCGACGATCAGGTTGAAGACGATGGTGAAGAGCGCGATCACCACCACGGTCCCCATCACCAGCGTGTAGTCGCGGTTGAGCGCGGCATCGACGAAATAGCGGCCGACACCGGGAATGGAGAAGATGGTCTCGACGATGACCGAACCGGTGAGCAGCGCCGCGGCTGCCGGGCCGGTGAAGGAAACGATCGGCAGGATGGCGCCGCGCAGCGCGTGCTTGACCACCACCGACCAGTCGGAGAGGCCGAGCGCACGCGCCGTTCGGATATGATGCGAACGCAAGCTCTCGATCATCGACCCGCGCATCAGGCGGGCAACGATGGCGATCTGCGGCAAGGCCAGCGTCAGCACCGGGCCGATCTTGTTGATCAATGCGCCATCACCCCAGCCGCCGATCGGCAACAGCTTCCAGGTCAATCCGAACACCAGCTGAATCACAGGAGCGATGACGAAGGTGGGGATAGTGCTGCCGGCGGTCGCCAGCGCAATCACCGTATAGTCGCCAAGCTTGTTCTGGTTGAGCGCGGCGATGGTGCCGAGCACCGAACCAAGCAGCAGCGCTAGGATCAGCGCCGAGGTGCCGAGCTGGACCGATATCGGCAGCCCCTTGGCAAACAGTTCGGTGACGGTGAAGTCAGGCAAATTGTAGCTCGGCCCGAAATTGCCGCGCAGAAGATTGCCGAGATAGTGGGCATATTGCAGCCAGAGCGGATCGTCGAGGCCGAACTGTGCTTCCAGATTGGCCCTGATCTCGGGACTGAGGCCCCGCTCCTGATTGAAAGGGCCGCCCGGTGCGACGCGTATCAGGAAGAACGCCATGGTCACGATGACGAACAGCGTCGGAATGGCGGTCAGAAGCCGCCGTAAGATGTATCGCAGCATCGGCGCCCCGCTTCGGCCAGAGCGACATACGTCCATGCAGACGCATTGCCACGCTCCGGCGCCAAATCTTCGCACCGGGCTTGCCGAAAATCGACCACGACTTTCGGACCGGTGCGATGACCGACCAGTCCGCCCCGCCCGGAGGGGGCGGGGCGGTCCAGTCAAGGATGATTATCAGTCCTTGGAGACGAAGCGGGACGGATGGATGTCCATCACATTGTCATCGAAGCCATGCAGCTTCGAGGAAACGATATCGTGGAAGCTGTAGTAGAGAAGCGGAATGTTGCCGACGTCATCGACAAGGATGCGCTCGGCCTCGGTGAGGTCCTTCATGCGCTCTTCCGGCTTGCCGCCGGCAGCCGCGGCCTTGTCCATGGCCGCCTCATATGCCGGGCTGACGTAGCTCGAATAGTTGTTGCCGCTGGCCTTGCGGGTGATGCCGAGGAAGGTCTCGGGATCCTTGTAGTCGGCGATCCAGGCGGCACGCGCCACGTCGTAGTTGCCCTTCTGCTCGAGGAAGGAATAGTGGGTCTTGGTATCGGTGTTGAGCAGCGTGATCTCGACGCCAAGCGGCTTCAACTGTTCCTGGATGGCAACCGCGGTGTTCTTGTGGTTTTCCGAGGTGTTGTAGCGGATCTCCATCTTCAGCGGATGCTCGGGCGTATAGCCGAGTTTCTCAAGGATCTTCTTGGCGGCGTCCTCGCGGTCGATCTGCGGCATGTCGGCGTATTTGGCCATTGCCGGCGTGTAGCCGGCGATGCCCGGAGGCACCATCGAATAGCCAGGCAGCATGGAATTCTGCCAGACCTTTTCGGCCAGGAAGTCGCGGTCGATCGCCATCGAGATGGCGTTGCGCAGCTCGACATTGTCCCACGGTGCCTTGTCGGTCTTGATCGCGTAATAGTAGGTGCCGAGATACGGTCCGACACGGACCTGATCGCCGAACTTGGTCTTGAGGTCAGCGAGCTGTTCGGTCGGCAAGTCGCCGTAGCTGTCGAGTTCGCCGGCCTCGAAGCGCTTCATCGCCGATGAGCGGTCTTCGGTCGGGATGTAGTTGACGACGTCCATCTTGACGGTCGCGGCATCCCAGAATTTCGGATTTTTGACCAGCTTCATGTGGTCGTTGGGAATCCACTCGGCCAGCGTATAGGCGCCGTTCGAAACGAGATTGCCCGCCTTGATCCAGTCGGCGCCGAGCTTGTCGATCGAGGCCTTGTTGACCGGATAGGTAGCCTGGTGGGTCAGCATCTCGAGGAAGTATGGCGTCGGCGCCTTCAGCGTCACCTCCAGGGTGTTGGTGTCGATCGCCTTGACGCCCATGTCCTCGGGCTTGCCTTTCTTGGTGTTGACTTCCTCGGCGTTCTTTACGGGATAGAGCATGGAAGCGTATTCGGCGGCGGTCGCCGGATCCTCAAGCCGACGGAAGGAATAGACGAAGTCCTCGGCCGTCACCGGGCTGCCATCCGACCACAAGCCGTCCTTGCGCAGCTTGAAGGTGTAGACGGTGCCGTCATCCGATACCGTCCAGCTTTCGGCGGCGCCCGGGATGAGGTTCGTCTTCTGATCGTGCATGACCAGTCCCTGGAACAGGTCGCGTATGATATCGGCTTCGTAGACGGTCGAGGTCTTGTGCGGATCGACCGTCTCCGCTTCGGCGGCGCTGCCTCTGTTATAGACGGTCTCGGCAAGGGCCGGCGTCAGGAACGTGCCTGCGGCAAAGGTCATGGTCGCGGCGACAAGCGTCGCCTTCAGCATATTTTTCAGCATGAAGTCTCTCCCTGTGGCGCTGCCCATCGGCTGCGCCTTACGAGTGTTGACGCCCCGGAACCGATTTCTGGCCCCTTCGAGCGCGCCGCCGGTTCCCGTCCCGGCAGCTGGTGGCAGGAGACTAGACAGACGGAAATATTATTTCAACCGAGTCTTGCTTGACGCTAAGTGAGCATCCTCACCCTAAACCAGCCATAGCTAATCTATATTACCAGGTTCAATTGGGTGCAGCTCGCGGTTGTCCTGTAATTTTGCGTTTTGCCCTCAGCAGTTGTAATTGGCGCAACCATCTGGAAACATTCCAGGAATGCCGTTCGTGGCCAAGCTCGACGAAAGTACCGAAGAAGCCCGAAAATGAAAAACATGGCGCCGGTGGCGTTGCACGGATCACTCGGCACGGTTGCATGCGGACACGATCTTTGTTGACGCCGGACGGCGTCCCTGAAGATCAGCCTACCTTGCCGACAAACCAGCCCAGGGCCGGCAGCAACAGCCCCTCCTCCTGCAGGAGGGCACCGCCACCCAGAGCGATCGTCTCGACAGGCTGGAGATCCGGCGGCAGCCGCCAGTCGGCCGGCTTGTCGGCGAAATTGAAGACGCAGAGCAATATCGCGTCCTCGCCCTGCCGGATGAAGGCAAGGACATCGCCGTCGGTATCGAGAAAGCGGATCGGGCCCTTGACCAGCGCCAGATGCGCCTTGCGCAAGGCGAGCATCGTCCGGTAGCCGGCGAGCACGGACTTGTCGTCGGCGTTCTGGATATCGACCGCCCGAGCGCGGTGGCTTTCCGGCACCGGCAGCCAGGGTTTTCCCGAGGAAAAACCGGCATTGTCGGCGCCCGCTTCCCAGACCATCGGTGTGCGGCAGCCGTCCCTGCCCTTTACCCCCGGCCAGAAACGGATGCCGACGGGATCGCGCAGATCCTCGAAGGTCAGTTCCGCCTCCTCCAGCCCAAGCTCTTCGCCTTGGTAGAGACAGATCGAGCCCCGCAGGCAGGAGAGCAAAGCGATAGCGAATGTCGCCACCGCATCTGGATCGCCGCCCGGCCGCGTCCAGCGGCTGACATGGCGCACGACATCGTGGTTGGAGAACGCCCAGCAGACCCAGCCGTCGGCGACAGCTGCCTCGAAGGCCTCGACGCAGCCGCGCACATGGGCGGCTGAGAATTGCTGACCGAGCAGGTCGAAGGTGTAGCACATGTTGAGCTTGTCGCCGCCGGATGTGTAGGCGGCCAGCGTCTGCAGCGAACGGCCTTCGTCGCCGACCTCGCCGACACTGGCGCGGCCGTCATATTCGTCGAGCAAAGCGCGGAAGCGCCTGAGGAAACCGAGGTTTTCCGGTTGCGTCTTGTCGAACAGATGCTCCTGGAAGAGATAGGTGTTGGTTTCGCCATTGGTGCCGGCGACGCTCGACGCCAGCGGCGGATTGCTGCGCAGCCAGCGGTCGTGGACATAGTAGTTGACCGTATCCAGGCGGAAGCCGTCGACGCCGCGCTCGAGCCAGAACCGCACCGTCTGCAACAACGCGTCTTGAACCTCAGGATTGTGGAAGTTGAGGTCCGGCTGCGAGGCGAGGAAATTGTGCATGTAGTATTGCCGGCGGGTCGCGTCCCACTCCCAGGCCGGGCCGCCGAAGACCGACAGCCAGTTGTTGGGCGCGTTGCCGTCCGGCCTGGTGTCGGCCCAGACATACCAGTCAGCCTTGGGATTATCCTTGCTGGCACGGCTCTCTACAAACCATTCGTGCTTGTCGGAGGAGTGCGACAACACCTGATCGATGATCACCTTCAGGCCGAGCCTGTGCGCCTCGGCAACCAGCGCGTCAAAGTCGTCGAGCGTGCCGAACATCGGATCGACCGCCTGATAGTCGGAGACGTCGTAGCCCATATCGGCCATTGGCGATTTGAAGAAGGGCGACAGCCAGACGGCGTCGACGCCGAGCGAGGCGACGTACGCCAGCCGTGAGGTGATGCCTGAGAGGTCGCCGCTGCCGTCGCCGGTGGTGTCCTGGAAGGAGCGAGGATAGATCTGGTAGATGACGCAGCCGCGCCACCAGTCGGCGCTCTGTTCGGGTCCCGGCTGGGCATTGTCGTCGGCCATCACGGACCCTTCCTGGCGCGGGCCTTTGCGGTCCGGCGCTCGATCATGAAACTGACACTGCGGCCGGGCAGCGGCCACGCGAGGTCGACCGCTTGCGCTTCAACAGCCGGCTGCCATTCAAACCCTTGCCGCGCGGGCAGCGTGAAGACGCATTGGCGGCGATCGCCATTGACGATCACAGCCAGGCGGCCTTCCTCGCCATCGCCGAGCAGCATGACGAGGCGATGGCGCGAGCCATCGTTCCAGTCGGCTTCGCCGAGCGGCGCGCCGGTCTCGGTCAGCCAGGCGACGTCGGGCACATCAGAACCGTCCGGCGGCTCTCCGGTCAGGAAGCGCGTATCGGAAAGCGCCGGCACCGCGCCGCGCAGAGCTGCGAGCGCCGACACATGGGCTACCAGCCCGACGTCGCGCCCGGCCCAGTCGAGCCAGGTGATGGCGTTGTCCTGCGCATAGGCGTTGTTGTTGCCCCCTTGCGTGCGGCCGAATTCATCGCCCGCCGTCAGCATGATGGTGCCGCGCGAGGCAAACAGAGTGGCGAGCAGCGCGAAGCGATCATGGGAACGGGCCTCGGCAATCGCCTTGTCCGAGGTTTCGCCCTCGACGCCGTTGTTCCAGGACAGGTTCTCATTGTGGCCGTCGCGGTTCTTCTCGCCATTGGCTTGGTTGTGCTTGGCTTCATAAGCGACGATATCGGCCAGCGTCATGCCATCGTGCGCGGCGATGAAGTTGACCGTGCGGCTGGCGGATTGGCCCTCCCTGCCGAACACATCGGAGGAGCCGGCGAGCCTTGTCGCCAGCGCACCGACCGCGCCGGCATCGCCGCGCCAGAAGCGCCTGACGTCGTCGCGGTAGCGGTCGTTCCATTCGAGGTAAGGCGGCCGGAAATTGCCGAGCTGATAGCCATTCGGGCCGATGTCCCACGGCTCGGCGATCAGCACCCTATCGGCAAGCAGAGGATCGCCAGCGATGGTCTCGAGCAACGGGGCCGCCGGATCGAATACGCCATCGACGCGGCCGAGGACCGGCGCCAAGTCGAAGCGGAAACCGTCGACGCCGGCATGGCGGACGAAATGGCGCAGCGTGTCGAGTACCATGTCGCGAACGACCGGATGGTCGCAGGCAATGGTATTGCCGGTGCCGGTATCGTTGGCCAACCTGCCGTCCTGCTCGCTGCGGTAGTAGGCTTGATTGTCGAGGCCGCGCAGCGACAGCGTCGGCCCGAGCCGGTCACTTTCGCCGGTATGATTGAAGACGAGATCGAGGATGGTGCCAATGCCAACCCTGCGCAGCACCCCCACAGTATCGCGCAACTCGGCGATGCCGCCGGGCGCCAGGCGCGGGTCGAGCGCCATGAAGGTAACTGGGTTGTAGCCCCAGGCATTGCTGAGGCCCAGCGGCGGCAAATGGCGCTCATCGACCCATGCCGTCACGGGCATCAGCTCAACGGCGGAGACGCCGATCTTCTTGAGATGTTCGACGATAGCCGGATGGGCAAGGGCTGCAATGGTGCCGCGCTGCGCTTCGGGCACGTCCGGATGCAGCCTGGTGAAGGAGCGGACGTTGAGTTCGTAGATCAGGCCGCCTGGCTGGAACAAAGGCGGCTTGGCCGGCAGCGGCTTCGGTTGAGCCCGCGCGATGGTCTTCGGCATCAGTGGCGCGGTGTCGGCGCCTTCGTTGCGCCGGGCGGCAAGCCGCCAATGATGCTGGTAGGGCCGGTCGATCTCGACGGCGTAGGGATCGGTGAGCAGCTTGTCGGGATCGAACCACAGCCCGCGCTCCGGCGCATATTCGCCGTCGGCGCGAAAGCCGTAGCACGTACCTGCGGCAAGGCCGGCGACGAACAGCGCATGGACGCCCTCGCCTTCCGGCTGGAGTTCGAGCCGGTCGGTTTCGCGAGCGCCAGTGTCGTCGAAGATCGACACCCAGAGCCGCCGCGCGGACGACGACCAGGCGGCGAAGCGGATGCCTTCGGGAGTGACGGTTGCGCCGAGCTGGGTCATCGGCGCATCCTCCACCCTCCCCCTTGTGGGGAGGGTCGCGAACGAAGTGAGCGGGGTGGGGGTCGGCGCGGGGAAAGCGCTTTACGAGCACCCCCAACCCGATCCGCTGCGCGGATCGACCCTCCCCACAAGGGGGAGGGTAAAGACGTCACCACCCTCAAGTAATCACGCTCGGCTTGTTGCGCCCGGTGTGGCTCTTGATCCCGGCGATATCATCGGCAGCCGCGATCAGGTCGGCGAGCGCCTCTTGCGTGTCGAGATCATGCCGCGCTTTGTCCGGCTCGTAGCGCTCGATGTAGACGCGCAGCGTAGCACCCGACGTGCCGGTGCCGGACAAACGAAACACGACACGCGAGCCGCCTTCGAACAGGATGCGGATGCCCTGGTTCTTGCTCACCGAACCGTCGACGGGATCGTGATAGGCGAAGTCGTCGGCATTGGCGATCTTCAGTCCGCGCACGCTGGTGCCGGGCAGCGAAGCGAGCTTGGCGCGCAACTCGTCGACCAGGGCGTTGGCGCGCCCGGTTTCGACCTCCTCATAGTCATGACGTGAATAGTAATTGCGGCCGTAGGTCGCCCAATGTTCGGTGACGACGTCTTTGCAGCTTTCGCCGCGCACGGCCAGGATGTTCAGCCACAACAGCACCGCCCACAGCCCGTCCTTTTCACGGACATGGTTCGAGCCGGTGCCGGCGCTTTCCTCGCCGCAGATCGTTGCCATGCCGGCATCGAGCAGATTGCCGAAGAACTTCCAACCGGTCGGCGTTTCGTAGATGCCGATGCCGAGCTGTTCGGCGACGCGGTCGGCAGCGCCGCTGGTCGGCATCGAGCGGGCGATGCCTTTGAGGCCGTCCTTGTAGCCCGGCGCCAATTGCGCATTGGCGGCAAGCATGGCCACCGAATCCGACGGGGTGACGAAAATGCCCTTGCCGATGATGAGATTGCGGTCACCGTCGCCGTCGGAAGCGGCGCCGAAATCGGGCGCATCCGGTCCCATCATCTCGTCATAGAGATGCTTGGCGTGGACCAGGTTCGGATCCGGGTGATGGCCGCCAAAATCCGGCAGCGGCTTGTAGTTGCGGCAGGTGCCATTCTCCGCGCCGAGCCGGCGCTCGAGGATTTCCTTGGCATACGGGCCGGTGACCGCATGCATGGCGTCGAAGCGCATGCGGAAGCCGTATTTGAAATTGGCGCGGATGGCGTCGAAGTCGAACAGGCTCTCCATCAATTCGGCATAGTCGGTGACCGGGTCGATAATCTCGACCGCCATGCCGCCGGCGGTCACCGTGCCGATCTTGTCGATGTCGATCTGGTCGATGTCGGCGGTCTTGAAGCTCGAAATCGTCTTGGTCTTTTCGAAGATCGCGTCGGTCAGCTTTTCCGGCGCCGGGCCGCCATTGCCGGCATTGTACTTGATGCCGAAATCCTCGTGCGGGCCGCCCGGATTGTGACTGGCCGACAGGATGATGCCGCCGAAGGTCTTGTATTTGCGGATGACATGCGACGCCGCCGGCGTCGACAATATGCCGCCCTGCCCGACCATCACCTTGCCGAAGCCGTTGGCCGCCGCCATGGCGATGGCCTTCTGGATGACCTCGCGGTTGTAGAAGCGGCCGTCGCCGCCGATCACCAGCGTCTTGCCCTCAAAGCCCTCCAGCGCGTCGAAGATCGACTGGATGAAGTTCTCGGCATAGTGCTCCTGCTGAAAGACAGGCACCTTCTTGCGCAGGCCGGACGTGCCGGGTTTCTGGTCGAGATAGGGTTTGGTGGCGACGGTCCGGATCATGCTTCAGGCAACCCTTTTCGAAAGCAGCAGGCGGTAGAGTTCAACGTATTTGTCGGCGCTCTTGTCCCAGGAGACATCGGCCTTCATGCCCTGGCGCTGGATCTGTTCCCAGACGGCCGGGCTCGAATGCGCATCGACCAGCCGGCGGATGGCGTGCAGCATGGCGCCGCCACTATTGGGCGCGAACTGGAAGCCGGTGGCGACACCGGCCGAGATCGCTGCTTCATTGGCGTCGATGATGGTGTCGGCAAGGCCGCCGGTGCGGGCGACGACCGGCACGCAGCCATAGCGCAGGCCGTAAAGCTGGGTCAGCCCGCAAGGCTCGAAGCGCGACGGGATGACGATGGCGTCGCAGCCGCCCTGCATGGTGTGGGAAAGCCCCTCGTCATAGCCGACGACGACGCCGACACGGCCGCGATGGCGGGCGGTGGCAGCCAGCAGCGCGCCTTCCAGGCCGGCGTCGCCTGAGCCGAGGATCGCCAGCCGCGCGCCGGTGGCGACGACGCCGTCGACCACAGCCGCCAGTATGTCCATGCCCTTCTGCCAGGTCAGCCGGCTGACGACGCAGACGATCGGACTGTCGTCGCGCTCGAGGCTGAAGCGGTCCTCGACAACCGCCCGGTTGGGAAGCCGAGCCTTGAGCGTCGCGGCGGAGTAGGCCGACACCAGATGCTTGTCGGTCTCCGGGTTCCAGATGTCGGTGTCGATGCCGTTGACGATGCCGTAGAGGTCGGAAGAGCGCATGTTGATCAGGCCGTCGAGGCCCATGCCGAATTCCGGCGAGCGGATTTCCTGGGCATAGGTGGGGCTCACCGTGGTGATCGCCCAGGCCGCCTGCAGGCCGGCCTTGAGGAAGCCGACGCCGCCATAGTATTCTACGCCGTCGAGCGCCATCGCCGCGGCCGGCAAGCCGAGCTCGCCAAAAATGCCGGCGCCGAACTGACCCTGGAAGGCAAGGTTGTGAACCGTGATCAGCGACGGCACGCCGACCGCCTTGCCGTAGCGCATATAGGCCAGCGTCATCGCCGACTGCCAGTCATGGGCGTGGACGAGATCCGGCTGGTAGCCGGAAATGGCGCCGCCGGCGATATCGCCACCGACCTGGCTCAGCGCAGCAAAACGCCGCCAATTGTCGGGCCAATCGGCGCCGGCCGCATTGCCGTAAGGGCCGCCGGGACGGTCGTAGAGATGCGGCGCGTCGAGCACGAACAGGTCGAGCCCGGCGATCTTGACGGCATGGACCGAAGCCTTGCCGCCCTGCAGCAGCGGGTATTGGTAGACAGCCTTCTTTTTCTTGAAGGCGTCCATCACCTGGGGAAAGCCGGGGATGAGCGTGCGCATGGTCACGCCCTTGGCGGCCAGCGCGATCGGCAATGCGCCGGTCACGTCGGCAAGTCCGCCGGTCTTGATCAGCGGGAATATCTCGGGCGTGACCGACAGAACCTGCATGCGTTTATGGTACCCCGTCTTACAGCTTCAGCTTGTCGATCATGTCCTGCGTGACCAGGCAGATGCCCTTTTCCGAAACCCGGAAACGCTTGGCGTCGAGAACAGGGTCTTCGCCAACCACCAGCCCTTCCGGTATCCTTACACCGTGGTCGATGACGACGCGCTTCAACTTTGCGTTCCGGCCGACATGAACGTCGGGCAGCATGACGACCTCTTCCAGCGTCGAATAGGAGTTGATGCGCGCGCCGGTGAAGATCAGGCTGCGCTTCAGCGAAGCACCCGAGACGATGCAATCGCCTGAGACCAGCGAGGAGACGGCCGAACCGCGCCGGCCATCCTCGTCATGCACGAACTTTGCCGGCGGCTTCAATTCGGCATAGGTCCAGATCGGCCAGTCACGGTCGTAGAGGTCGAGTTCGGGGGTAATGTCGGTCAGGTCGATATTGGCTTCCCAGTAGGCGTCGACCGTGCCGACATCGCGCCAATAGGCCTCGTTCTCGGCCGTCGAGCGCACGCAGGATTTGGCGAAGCGATGCGCGATCGCCTTACCGTGCTGGACGATGTAGGGGATGATGTCCTTGCCGAAGTCGCGGCTTGAACCCGGCTCGGCGGCATCGCGGCGCAGCTGCTCCATCAGGAACTTGGTCTTGAAGACATAGATGCCCATCGAAGCCAGCGCGAATTCCGGCTTGTCGGGAATGCCGGGCGGGTCGGCGGGCTTTTCGACGAACGCGATGATGTTGTCCTTGCCGTCGACATGCATGACACCGAAGCCGGTCGCTTCCATGCGCGGCACTTCGAGGCAACCGACGGTGACGTCGGCATTGGCGTCGACGTGCTGACGCAGCATCAGCTCGTAGTCCATCTTGTAGATGTGGTCGCCGGCGAGGATGACCATGTATTCGGGGCCATAGGCTTCGATAATATCGATGTTCTGGTAGACGGCGTCGGCGGTGCCTTCATACCACTGCGTTTCCGAGACACGCTGGCTGGCCGGCAGGATGTCGAAGCTTTCGTTTCGCTCCGGCCGCAGGAAGTTCCAGCCGCGCTGCAGGTGGCGGATCAGCGAATGCGCCTTGTACTGGGTGGCGACACCGAGGCGGCGGATGCCGGAATTCAGCGCATTGGACAGCGCGAAATCGATGATGCGCGTCTTGCCGCCGAAATAGACAGCCGGCTTGGCCCTGCGGTCGGTCAATTCCTTGAGCCGGCTGCCGCGGCCGCCGGCCAGCACATAGGCCATGGCATCGCGCGCCAGCGGCTGGGTTCTCTTCAAGTCTGCCATTTTTACCCTCCCAAATTACCAGTCTGGAGCATCGCCCGGTCCGCAACGAGTCGACGGACCTAATCCGAAACGAGTTGACGGACCTAGTCCGCAACGAGTTCAAGCATGATCGTCGACAGCGGCGGCAAAAGCATCGTTGCCGAAATGCCTCCTCCTTCCGCCCTGGCTTCGACCACACCGCCATTGCCCTTGCCCGAACCACCGTAGTCCGAAGCGTCGGTGTTGATGATTTCGCGCCATTTGCCGACCTTGGGCAATGGCACGCGATAATTGTCGCGCGGCACTGGCGTGAAGTTGGAAATGACGGCGATCGGGTTGCCGCCGGGCGCGCTGCGCAGCCAGGCGAAGACCGAATTTTCCTTGTCGTCGACGATCAGCCAGGAGAAGCCGTCCGGCTCGCAGTCGCGTGCATGCAGCGCTGGGCGCGAGCGATAGAGATAGTTTAGGTCGCGCACCGTCTGCCAGACGCCGCGATGCGGGTGGAAGTCGAGCAGGTTCCAGTCGAGCGCGCGCGCCTCGCTCCACTCGCGGTGCTGGGCGAATTCCTGGCCCATGAACAACAGCTTCTTGCCGGGATAGCCCCACATGAAGGCGTAAAAGGCGCGCAAAGTCGCGAACTTCTGCCAGTCGTCGCCGGCCATCTTGCCGAGCAGCGTGCCCTTGCCGTGCACGACCTCGTCATGGGACAGCGGCAGCACGAAATTCTCGGAAAAGGCGTAGGTCAGGCCGAAGGTCAGGTCGTTGTGGTGATGTTTGCGGAAGATCGGCTCCTTGGCGAAATACTCCAGCGTGTCGTGCATGAAGCCCATGTTCCATTTGAAGCCGAAGCCCAGTCCGCCTTCATGCACCGGCGCCGAGACCTTCGGCCATGAGGTCGATTCCTCGGCGATGGTCATCACGCCGGGATGGTGGCCGTAGACCTCCTTGTTCATCTTCTGCAGGAAGGAGACTGCTTCGAGGTTTTCGCGGCCGCCCTTCTCGTTGGGGATCCATTCGCCGGCCTTGCGCGAATAATCGAGGTAGAGCATCGAGGCCACCGCATCGACGCGCAAACCGTCGACATGGTATTTCTCGGCCCAGAACAGCGCATTGTTGACCAGGAACGACACCACCTCGCGGCGGCCGAAATTGTAGATCGCGGTGTTCCAGTCGGGATGAAAACCCTTGCGCGGATCGGCATGCTCATAAAGTGCTGTGCCGTCGAAATTGGCCAGGCCATGCGCGTCGACCGGGAAATGCGCCGGCACCCAGTCGAGGATGACACCGACGCCGGCGCGGTGCGCACCGTCGACGAAACGGGCGAAGCCGTCGGGGTCGCCGAAGCGCGCTGAGGGGGCATAAAGTCCGGTTGTCTGATAACCCCATGACGGGTCATAGGGATGTTCGGAGATCGGCAGGAACTCGATGTGGGTGAAGCCGGTCTCGACAGCATAGGGGATCAGCTGGTTGGCGAGTTCGTCCCATGACAGGAAGCTGCCATCATCGTGCTGCTGCCACGAACCGGCATGGACCTCGTAGATCGATATGGCTTCGCGCCGGGGATCGGCCTTTCGCCAGTAAGCGCGATGCGCCTCGTCGCCCCATTCATGCGCCGGCGGCACCGCCGTCACTGAGGCTGTGGCCGGGCGCAATTCCGACTTGAAGGCGAACGGATCGGCCTTGAGCGGCAGGCGCACGCCGTCCGGGGCAATGATCTCGTATTTATAGGGGTGGCCGGCGCCGATATCGGGAATGAACAGTTCCCAGATGCCGGTGTCGCGGCGGTCGCGCATCGTATGGCGGCGGCCGTCCCATTCGTTGAAGTCGCCGACCACGGAGACGCGCCTTGCATTGGGCGCCCAGACCGCGAAATGGACGCCCGACGCGCCTTCATGGTCGAGGAGATGGGCGCCGAGCTTGTCGAACAGCCTGAGATGCGACCCTTGGGCGATGTAATAATCATCCATCGGGCCGAGTACCGGGCCGAAGGAATAGGGATCGGTCAGCCACCAGTCGCCGCCGGCATTTTTGGCGTGATACCGCAGCGGCTGGCGCTTCTTGATCGACAGTCTGCCTTCGAAGAAACCGGCGTCGTCGCGCCGCGTGAGTTCGCCGGCGTTCTTGCCGGCCAGCGTGTATGCGGTGACGAACTCGGCATTGGGGACGAAGCAGCGGGCAACCAGGCTCTTGCCGGCATCATGCACGCCCAGGATTGCAAAAGGATCGCCATGCGTGCCTGCAACAATTGCGGCGACATCGCCGGCTGACGCCAGCCCGTCCGACCCGCTCGTCGTCGCGGTCGCGCGCGGTTTCTTCATCAGGCGGTGTCCCTCCCTGGGAACCAGTTCTTGTGCACAAGACCCATTGTCGTGGGCCTCATGCAATCATATCAGGCGGGCACGTTCCAGATTTCTTTCGCATATTGGCGGATCGTGCGATCGGAAGAGAACCAGCCGACGCGGGCAACGTTGCGGATAGCGCGCGCGTACCAATCGGGGCTGTTGCGCCAGACGGCGTCGACATCGCGCTGGGCGGCGGCATAGGCGTCGAAATCCGCCGCCACCATGAACCAATCGCTGTTGTAGAGACCGTCGACCAGCTCGCGGTAGCGATCCGGCTGGTCGGGCGAGAACACGCCCGACGATACTGCGGCAACAGCCTGCGCCAATTCAGGGGAGCCCTCGATCACGGCGCGCGGGTTGTAGCCATTGCTGCGCCGCTCGGCGACTTCCGCCGTGCTCAGGCCGAAGATGAAGATGTTGTCGTCGCCGACGCATTCCTTGATCTCGACATTGGCGCCGTCGAGCGTGCCTATGGTCAAGGCGCCGTTCAGCGCGAACTTCATGTTGCCGGTGCCCGACGCCTCCATGCCGGCAGTCGAAATCTGCTCGGACAGGTCGGCGGCCGGCATCATCACCTCGGCCAGGCTGACATTGTAGTTCGGCACGAACACCACTTTCAGCAGGCCGCGCACCGACGGGTCGCTGTTGATGACCTTGGCAACGTCGTTGGCCAGTTTGATGATCAGCTTGGCATTGTGGTAGCTGGGCGCCGCTTTGCCGCCGAAGAATTTGACGCGCGGCATCCAGTCCTGTTCGGGATGCGAGCGGATCTGGTCGTAGAGCGCGATCGCTTCCAGGATGTTGAGCAGCTGGCGCTTGTATTCGTGGATGCGCTTGACCTGGATGTCGAACAGCGCCGACGGGTCGAGCTTGATGCCGAGCCGGTCGGCGACCAGATTGGCGAGCTTGATCTTGTTGGAGCGCTTGACGGCGGCGAACTTGTCGCGGAAGGCGGCGTCACCGGCAAAGGCTTCGAGCCCCTTGATGGCGTCGATGTCGTCGAGGAAACGGTCCCCGATCGCCGCGCGGGCGAGCGCGGTGAGGCCTGGATTGCACTGGATCAGCCAGCGGCGTGGCGTGATTCCGTTGGTCTTGTTGTTGATGCGATCGGGATAGAGCTTGTGGAGATCGGCAAACACCGTCTCCTTCATCAGCTCGGTGTGCAACGCCGACACGCCATTGATCGAGTGCGAGCCGACAAAGGCCAGGTTACCCATGCGCACGCGGCGGTCGCCATTTTCCTGGATCAGCGAGATGCGGCTGATCTGCTCATTGGAAAACTGGTTGGTGGCGCGGGCCTCAAGCAAAACCTGCGCATTGATGGCGTAGACGATCTGCATATGGCGCGGCAAAAGCCGTTCGAACAGCGGCACCGGCCAGCTTTCCAGCGCCTCCGGTAGCAGCGTGTGGTTGGTGTAGCCGAAGGTGCGCTTGGTAATATCCCAGGCCTGGTCGAAATCCATGCCATGGACGTCCATCAGCAGGCGCATCAGCTCCGGCACGGCGATCGCCGGATGGGTGTCGTTGAGATGGATCGCCGCCTTGTCGGGCAGCGAGGCGAGATCGCCATACTGGCTGAGATGGCGCTGGACGATGTCCTGCAGCGACGCGGTGGAGAAGAAATATTCCTGCCGCAGCCGCAGTTCCTGGCCGGCCTTGTGGGAATCTGCGGGGTAAAGCACACGCGACAAGGCATCGGCCTTGTTGCTTTCGGCCAGCGCGCCGATGTGGTCGCCGGCGTTGAACTTGTCGAGCAGGATCGGATCGATCGGCATGCCGGACCAAAGCCGCAGCGTGTTGACGCGGTTAGCGCGCCAGCCGACCACCGGGGTGTCGTAGGCGACGGCCTGGACATGCTCGGTCGGCTTCCAGACGTGACGTTCGAGCCGGCCATCCTTGGAGGTGATCGATTCCACCGAGCCGCCGAAGCCGACCTCGAAGGCGCGTTCGCGGCGCTCGAACTCCCATGGGTTGCCGTGGTCGAGCCAGGTTTCGGGCAGTTCGACCTGCCAGCCATCATGGATCTCCTGGCGGAACATGCCGTTGGCGTAGCGAATGCCGTAGCCATGCGCGGGAATGTCGACGGTCGCCATGCTTTCCATGAAGCAGGCGGCGAGCCGGCCAAGACCGCCATTGCCGAGCGCTGCATCCGGTTCGAGCCCGGCGATGAGGTCGAGGTCGACGCCCAGCGACTTGAGCGCTTCTCGCATATTGTCCATCAGGCCGAGATTGGAGAAGGCATCGCGCATCAGCCGGCCGATGAGGAATTCGAGCGACAGGTAATAGACGCGCTTTTCCTGCTGGGCGTAGGCCTCCTGCGTCGCCTGCATCCAGTGATCGACGATGCGGTCGCGCACGACCTTGATCGAGGCTGTCAGCCAATCATATTGCGTGGCAACGGAGGTGCCTTTGCCGACCCGGTATTTGAGAGCCAGCAAGACTTCGTCGGCCAGCGTCTTGGGATCGGGTATTTCGAGATCGGGGGCTTTGGCTGTCATTGTTCGCGTCATACTGCCTCTCGTGATCGTGCTGCGATCATACCGGCTTTCGCTCTCAGTCCCAGCCTATCCTAGTGCATCGCAACATACGTTCAATCGATTTAGACCAGCATGCCGCCAGTTCCCCTGCGGCAATTTATCCGTCGAGCGGATCAGGCAGCGAGTGCAGCCTCCGGCGGAACCTTCGCTCCCGTCATGAAGGCGACGGCGTCGGACATGGTATATTGCTTGGGATCGATGACGCAGAGGCGGCGACCCAGCCGATGGATATGGATGCGGTCGGCAACCTCGAAGACATGCGGCATGTTGTGCGAGATCAGCACGATCGGCAGGCCTCGCTTCTTGACGTCGAGGATCAGTTCCAGCACGCGGCGGCTCTCCTTGACGCCGAGTGCCGCGGTCGGCTCATCCATGATCACCACACGGCTGCCGAAAGCGGCGGCGCGCGCCACCGCCACGCCCTGACGCTGGCCACCCGACAGCGTTTCCACCGCCTGGCTGATGTTCTGGATGGTCATCAGCCCAAGCTCGGTCAGCTTGTCGCGGGCGCGCTTTTCCATTGCGGGCCGGTCGAGCATACGAAGCCAGTCGCCGAGGAAGCCGGGTTTGCGGATCTCGCGGCCGAGGAACATGTTGTCGGCGATCGACAGAGCCGGCGACAAAGCCAGGTTTTGGTAGACCGTCTCGATGCCCGCCTCGCGCGCCTCCATGGGCGATTTGAAAGCGACAGCTTTGCCTTCAAGACGGATCTCGCCTTCGTCGGGCACGGCGGCGCCGGAAATCGCCTTGATCAGCGATGATTTGCCGGCGCCATTGTCTCCGATGACGGCCAGGATTTCGCCTGGGTAGAGGTCGAAGTCGGCATTATCGAGGGCGGTGACGCGGCCATAGCGCTTGATCAGGCCACGCGCGGTGAGGATGGGTTCCACGGTCATGCCGAAACCTTTCTGATCCATTGGTCGATCGCCACGGCGCCGATGATCAGCACACCGGTGAGCAGCACCTTCCATTGCGGATCGGCGCCCAGCATGTTGAGGCCCATCGAGACGACGCCGACGATCATCGCGCCGAAAAGCGTGCCCAGAATTGAGCCGCGCCCGCCGAACAGTGAAATGCCGCCGATCACCGTCGCGGTGATCGCCTGCAGGTTGTAGTCGGTGACGGCGGCTGACGGCGAGATCGAGCCGTTGCGGCCGATGGAAACCCAGGCAGCGAAAGCGGCGATCAACCCGGCAAGGGTGTAGACCGTCATCAACACTTTCTTGGTCTGGATACCAGACAGCTTCGCCGCCTCCTGATCATCGCCAACGGCGTAGACATGGCGGCCCCAGGCGGTGTGATTGAGCACGTACCAGAGGATCAAAACGAGCACGACCGTGGCGATGACGCCCAGTGTCAGCACCGCCGTGCCGATCTTGAAACTCAGGGCAAAGAGATGCAGCAGCGGCGCCTGGGCGTCGACGTCGGTATCGCGGATCGTCTCGTTGGCCGAATAGATGAAGTTGGTCGCCATGACGATGTTCCAGGTGCCGAGCGTGACGATGAACGGCGGCAGCTTCATGTAGGCGACCAGCAAACCGTTAAGCAGGCCGCAGGCTGCGCCGGCGGCAAGCCCGATGGGCACTGCGAGCACGGCCGGCATGCCGTAGCTGACCGCGCAATTGCCCATGATCACGGCCGAAATCACCATGATCACGCCGATCGACAGGTCGATGCCGGCGGTCAGGATGACCAGTGTCTGCGCGGCACCGAGGATGCCGACGATGGCGATCTGCTGCAGGATCAGCGTCAGCGTATAGGATGAGAAGAAACGCCCGCCAATGGCGATGCCGAAAATTACGATCGACAGGACCAGCACAATCAGCGGCACCGCCGCCGGCGTGGAGTGCAGGAAATGCTGGATGCGCTTGACGGCCGATTTGTGCTCGTCAAAGGCGGCAACGCTTGTGTCGCTGCTCGAGAGAACCTTCTCGAATTCCTGTGCTTGAGCCATGTTTCCTCCCCTGGGCTTCAGCTCCATGCCGATACCCGCTCGCGCCTGTCCGGTCTGCTGCCGGGATTATTCGCGTGACGCATCGTCCACCCGAAGCGGCCGGGGATCAAGCCCCCGGCCGTCAGCTTGTCGCTGGCTGTCAGACAGCCATCAGCCCCAGCACTTGGCGAGGCCTTCCTTGGTGTCGATCGACTTCACGCCATTGGCCGGCTTGTCGGTGACGAGGTTGACGCCGGTGTCGAAGAAGTTCTTGCCTTC
This sequence comes from Mesorhizobium sp. M1252, assembly GCF_040318265.1. NCBI lineage: Bacteria > Pseudomonadati > Pseudomonadota > Alphaproteobacteria > Hyphomicrobiales > Phyllobacteriaceae > Mesorhizobium > Mesorhizobium sp. M1252. Next base: position 167,205 of record NZ_JAMYLX010000006.1, read on the forward strand.
GGTCGGCTTCGGCTTGGCGCCGTCCTTGGCGAAGGCGGCGATCGCCTCGATGCCGAGTGCCGCCATCTGCAGCGGGTATTGCTGCGAGGTGGCGCCAATGACGCCTTCGGTCACCGACTTCACGCCGGGGCAGCCGCCATCGACCGAGACGATCAGCACCTGGCTTTCGAGACCGACCGCCTTGAGCGCCTGGTAGGCGCCGACAGCGGCGGGCTCGTTGATGGTGTGGATGACGGTGATGGAGTTGTCCTTCTGCAGAAGGTTTTCCATCGCCTTGCGGCCGCCTTCTTCATTGCCGTTGGTGACGTCGTGGCCGACGATGCGGGCATCGTCCTCATCGCCGATCTTGTTGGGATCCTTCACGTCGATGCCGAAGCCCATCATGAAGCCCTGGTCGCGCAGCACATCCACGGTCGGCTGTGAGGGGGTCAGGTCGAGGAAGCCGATCTTGGCGTCCTTGGCCTTGTCGCCGAGGGTCGCGGCTGCCCAGGCGCCGATCAGCTTGCCGGCTTCCAGATTGTCCGTCGCGAAGGTCGCGTCGGCGGCATCGATCGGGTCCAGCGGGGTATCGAGCGCGATCACCAGCAGGCCGGCGTCACGCGCCTTCTTCACCGTCGGCACAATGCCCTTGGTGTCGGACGCGGTGATCAGGATGCCCTTGGCGCCGTCGGCGATGCAGCTTTCGATCGCCGCCACCTGGCTCTCGCTATCGCCGTCGATCTTGCCGGCATAGGTCTTGAGGTCGACGCCAAGTTCCTTGGCCTTGGCGGTCGCGCCCTCCTTCATCTTGACGAAGAAGGGGTTGGTGTCGGTCTTGGTGATCAGGCAGGCGCCGACGCCGGCGGCCGATGCTGTCGAAGCAAACGCCATCAGGCCGAGGCCCGCCGCGGCGAACACGGTGGACTTCAATAATGCTTTGGTCACGATCTTCCTCCCATGGAACTATGCGGATGCCGCCAACCGGCATCTCGAGCGCATCCACTGAAGTTCTCCCAGTGTGGACGCGCCCTCAAATGACACCAGCGGGAGCCGCCTGTCAATAATTAAATCACTCTTATTTATTATTGACAGCTTTGCGCGGTTCACTCATTCTGCCGCAAAAGCAGTAAGAATAAACCAAGGGAAGGAACAAGGGTGGAGACCGGCATTGCGAGGCACGGTTCGCCCGAGGCGGCCGCCAGCCGTCTCCACCGTGGCACCAACCAGAGCGGCATGCGCGACCACAATGAGCGGCTGGTGCTGTCGTTGGTTCGCCAGCACGGCAGCTTGGCCAAATCAGACATTGCGCGCATGACCGGGCTTTCAGCGCAGACCGTCTCGGTCATCATGCGCGAACTGGAGGAAGACAGCCTGCTGCTGCGCCAGGCGCCGTTGCGCGGCAAGATCGGCCAGCCCTCCATCCCGATGGCGCTGAACCCCGAAGGCGCCTTCTTCATCGGCCTCAAGATCGGCCGCCGCAGCGCCGAACTGGTGCTGATCGATTTCCTCGGAACTGTGCGTTCCATGCTGCAGCACTCCTACCGCTATCCGGCGCCGCGCGAGACGGTGGAGTTCGTGACATCAGGCATGACGACGATGCGCGCCGAACTGACACCTGCGCAGGACAAGCGCATTGCCGGGCTCGGCATCGCCATGCCGTTCGAACTGTGGAACTGGGCCGACACCGCCGGCGCGCCACGCGACATCATGGACGAATGGCGCCATCGCGACATTCGCTCCGATATCCAGGCGCAATGCGAATTCCCGGTCTATCTGCAGAATGACGCGACGTCGGCCTGCGGCGCCGAACTGGTGTTCGGCCAGACCGGCGGCGCGCGCGACTTCGTCTATTTCTACATCGGCGCCTTTGCCGGCGGCGGCATCGTGCTCAATGGCCGGCTTTTTGGCGGACCGACAGGCAATGCCGGGGCGCTGGGTTCGATGCCGGTGCCGGGACCAGACGGCAAGCCGACGCAGCTCATCGACGTCGCCTCGATCGCCATGCTGGAAAAGGCGCTTAACGCACGCGGCATTGACGGCTCCTATCTCTGGACCTCGCCGCAGGAATGGGGCGAGATCGGCGCCGATCTGGACGACTGGATTACCACCGCCTCGCAGGCGCTTGCCTACGCCATTGTCGCGGCGTCCTCGGTGATCGATTTCGAGGCCGCGGTGATCGATGGCTGGATGCCGCTCGCCGTACGCCGCCGGCTCGTCGATGCCGTCAGGCAGGCGATCGGCACCATTGACGGCGAAGGCCTGAAGCTTCCGGTGGTGCGCGAAGGCACCGTCGGCATCCATGCCCGGGCGCTGGGCGGCGCCAGCCTGCCGCTGTCCGAACGCTTCCTCATCGGTTCGAACACCATTTCCCGGAGCACCTGAATGCTGATCGGTATTCCGTCGCTGCTCGGTCCGGAGCTTCTGGCGACATTGCGCGCCATGGGCCATGGCGACGAGATCGCGCTTGTCGACGGCAACTATCCGGCGGAAGAACAGGCAAACAGGCTGATCCGCGCCGACGGTCTTCACCTCATACCGGTGCTTGACGCCATTTTGAGCGTGCTGCCGGTGGACGACTTCGTGCCGGAAGCGCTGTTTCGTGCCTCGGTCAAAGGCGATCCCTCGGTTGCCGATCCGGTCCACCATGAAATCGAAACGATCTGCACCAGGCGCGCGCCGGGCCGCAAGGTGGTTGCGCTGGCGGGCGCCGACTTCTATGCACGCGTCCGGTCGGCATATGCGATCGTCGGGACCAGCGAACCCCGGCTCTACGCCAACATCATCATCCGCAAGGGCGTGATCTATCCGCCGGAGAACAAGAAATCATGATCCTCTGCTGCGGCGAAGCCCTGATCGACATGCTGCCGCGCACCACGACACAGGGCGAGCCGGCCTTTGCGCCCTATGTCGGCGGCGCGGTGTTCAACACGGCGATCGCGCTTGGCCGCCTCGGCGCGCCCGCCGGCTTCTTTTCCGGCCTGTCGTCGGATCTGTTCGGCGGCCAGTTCCGCGAGGCGCTCGGCGCAAGCAAGGTCAGCTCCACCTATGCGCACACCTCCCCTCGCCCGACCACGCTCGCCTTCGTGCGGCTCACCAACGGCCAGGCGACCTACACTTTCTACGACGAAAACACCGCCGGGCGCATGCTGACGACAGAGGATCTGCCGAAACTGGGCGCCGAGATCGAAGCCATGCTGTTTGGCGCCATCAGCCTGATTTCGGATCCGGCGGGTGCTGCCTACGAAGAATTCATGAAACGCGAGCACCAACGCCGCGTCATGATGCTCGACCCCAACATCCGGCCGAACTTCATCCCCGACAAAGCCAAGCACCTCCGGCGCATCCGCTCGATGATGGCGATGGCCGACATCGTGAAGCTATCGGATGAGGATCTGCACTGGTTCGGCGAGGCCGGCTCGCATGAGGACGTCATCCGCAATTGGCTCGATCGGGGCCCCAAGCTGATCGTCGTCACCCATGGCAGCGAAGGCGCAGTCGGCTACAGCAGGGATCACAAGGTCACGGTGATGCCGCATAAGGTGGAGGTGGTCGACACGGTCGGCGCCGGCGACACTTTCAATGCCGGCATTCTGGCCTCGCTGCACGAGCAAGGCCTGCTCACCAAGGCCGGGATCGGCGGCCTTTCGGAGGACGCCATCCGTCAGGCGCTGGCCCTCGGCGCCAAAGCGGCGGCGGTGACCGTGTCGCGGGCCGGCGCCAACCCGCCCTGGCGGCACGAAATCGCCTGATCCACGCTTAGTCCGCCGCCAGCCGCTGCAAGCAGCCGATCACTTTATGTTTCCGCGAGCCGGAAAGACGCACTGAATCAGCCGGATTAATAGGCGGCGAAGCCCGGATTTCCGGCATCTTGCGGCAATGCAGGGAAAGCCTGAAGTAACAGGCTGCGACACCTAGACAATCCGTCCCGCGGCCGGTCCGGCTTTCTAGACCGGCCCAACTCTGGTACCAGCGGCCCGGTTAAGTTGTTGTTTCTGTGCGTGTCATTGTCCCCGGGGCAGCCCGCACCACACCGTTTTGAGGCCGACATGCAGTTCATCGATCTTGGCGCGCAGCGCGAACGTATCCGCGACCGGCTGAAGGCCGCGATCGACAATGTCGTCGAGGAAGGCCGCTATATCCTCGGACCGCAAGTCACCGAATTCGAAAACAAGCTCGCAGCCTATATCGGCACCAAGCATGTCGTGGCCTGCGCCAACGGCACCGACGCGCTGCTGTTGCCGCTGTTTGCCGCCGGTATCGGCCCCGGCGACGCGGTGTTCGTGCCGAGCTTCACCTTTGCCGCGACGGCGGAAGTGGTGGCGCTTGCCAAGGCCGAACCGGTGTTCGTCGATGTCGACGCCGAGACCTACAACATCGACATCGCCAGCCTCGAGGCGGCGATCGCCATGATCAAGAAGGAAGGCCGGCTGAAGCCGAAGGCGATCATTCCCGTCGACTTGTTCGGGCTTGCCGCCGACTACGAGGCGATCATGGCGATTGCCAAGCGCGAAGGGCTGCTGGTGATCGAGGATGCGGCGCAGTCGATCGGCGGTTCGGCCGACGGCACAATGTGCGGCGCCTTCGGCCATGTCGGCTCGACCAGCTTTTATCCGGCCAAGCCGCTGGGCTGCTACGGCGATGGCGGCGCGATGTTCACCAATGACGACGCGCTGGCCGACCAGCTGCGCTCGTTTGCGTTCCACGGTAAGGGCGAGACGCAGTATGACAATGTCCGCGTCGGCATCAATTCACGCCTCGACACGATCCAGGCGGCGATCCTGATCGAGAAACTCGCCATCCTCGAAGACGAGATGGTCGCCCGCCAGGTGGTGGCCAAGCGCTACGCCGAAGGTCTCGGCGACATCGTCAAGGCGTCACGCAATCTGGGCGGTGGCCGCTCGGCCTGGGCGCAATACGCCATCGAGACGCCGAAGCGCGACGGGTTGAGGGCGCATCTCGGCGAAAAGGGCATCCCTTCGGTGATCTATTATGTGAAGCCGCTGCACGAGCAGGTCGCCTATCGCGACTATCCGCGCACGCCGACCGGGCTTGCGGTTTCGGAGGAACTGCCGAAGCGCATCCTGTGCCTGCCGATGCATCCCTATCTCAGCGAAGCCGACCAGGACCGCATCATCGAGACGATCCGCAACTACATTGGCTCGAACTCGGCGCATGTAGCGGCGGCGTAAGTTACGCCGCGTCCGCCGCCTTCCCGCTCGCAATAAAATGCGGGTTGGCGAAATCCTCGTCGTCGCTCTGTTTGCGCTTGCCATAGGTGAGCGGCTCGCCGTCCAGCGTGCGCGTCATGCCGCCGGCGGCGCGCAGTACGGCGTCGCCGGCCGCCGTGTCCCATTCCATGGTGCGGCCGAAGCGCGGATAGATGTCGGCTTCGGCTGCGGCGAGCAGGCAGAATTTCAGCGATGAGCCGACCGAGACGATCTCGGCGGCGCCGAGATCCTTGATGAAGGCTTCGGTCTCCGGGGTGTTGTGCGAGCGGCTGGCAACGACCGCCAGCGGCGTGACCGCCCTCCTGACCGAAATCCGCCGGCGGCCGACAATACGGAAGTCGCCATCGACCTCGATTGCTTCGGCCCAGCCCGGCCGTCCAGAGAAGAACCGCCCGCTGCACGGTGCGAAGACGACGCCGATCTCCGGCACGCCGTGCCGGACAAGCGCGATGTTGACGGTGAAATCGGTCCGGCGGTTGACGAATTCCTTCGTTCCATCGAGCGGATCGATCAGGAAGAAGGCGCCATCCAGATCGGGCGGCACAATGCCTTCGGCGACCTCTTCCTCGGCCACGCAGGGAATATCGGGATAGGCCGCACGCAGGCCGGCGAGGATGATCGTCTCGCTCTCGCGGTCGGCTTCCGTGACCGGCGAGGAGTCCGACTTGCTGTCGACCGCGCAGCCGGCCTTGAAGACCCGCATCACCTCGCGTCCGGCTTCGAGCGCCAGGCGCTCGAACACGTCGAGCATCACTTCGTCGTCAGATGCCGCCGCCGCTGTCATATTGGTCTTCGGCAATGTCGCGCTCATTCAGCCAGTGTTCCAGAGCCTCTACCATCTCCTCGGCCGTCTTGCCGAGTGTCTTGAGATGGATTTCGGGATTTTCGGGAGCTTCATACGGGGAATCGACGCCGGTGAAGTTCTTGATCTCGCCATTCAGCGCCCGTGCGTAAAGGCCTTTCGGGTCGCGTCGGGCGCATTCCTCGAACGGCGTATCGACGAACACTTCGACGAACTCGCCGTCGGCCATCAACTCCCTGGCCATGCGCCGCTCGGCGCTGAAGGGGGAAATGAAGGAGACGATGACGATCAGCCCGGCATCGGCCATCAGCTTTGCCACTTCGGCGACACGGCGGATGTTTTCGACCCGATCGGCGTCGGTGAAGCCGAGATCGCGGTTGAGGCCGTGGCGGACATTGTCGCCGTCGAGAATGTAGGTGTGACGCCCCGAAGCGAACAGCTTCTTCTCAAGCAGATTGGCGATGGTCGACTTGCCCGAGCCGGAAAGACCGGTGAACCAGAATACGGCGGGGCGCTGGCTCTTGAGGTCGGAGCGGCCGCGCTTGCCGACATCGAGCGACTGCCAATGGATGTTTTCGGCGCGGCGCAAGGAATGCAGGATCATGCCGGCGCCGACCGTGGCATTGGTGATGCGGTCGATCAGGATGAAGGCGCCGGTATCGCGGTTGTCGGCGAAGGTGTCGAAGGCGATCGGCGCCCGGGTCGAGATATTGCAGATGCCGACTTCGTTCATCTCGAGCGACTTCGCCGCCTCGCGAGCGAAGTCGTTGACGTTGACGCGGTATTTCAGGTCGGTGACGGTGGCGCTGGTCTGGTCGGTCTCGGTGCGCAGTATATAGGAGCGTCCCGGCAGCAGCGCTGCCTCGTCGAACCAGACGATGTTGGCGGCGAACTGGTCGGCGACCTGCGGCCGTGCCGCCGGCGACACCAGCATGTTGCCTCTGGAGACCTCGACCTCGTCATCGAGCACAAGGGTGATGGCCTGGCCGGCCACCGCCTGGGCAAGATCGCCGCCTTGCGCGACGATGCGCTTGACCCGCGAGGCCTTGCCGGATTTGGCGACCACCACCTCGTCGCCCTGCGCGACGGAGCCGGACGCGATGGTGCCGGCAAAGCCGCGGAAGTCGAGATTGGGCCGGTTGACATACTGCACCGGAAACCGGAACGGCAGTTCGACCGCGGCCTCGTCGACCGATATGGTTTCGAGATGCTCGATCAGCGACGGGCCGGAATACCACGCCGTCTTGCCGGAGCGGCTGGTGACATTGTCGCCATAGCGGGCCGACATCGGGATCGGCACGATCGTCTGGAAGCCGAGCTCGTGCGAGAACTGCCGGTAATCCTCGACGATACGGTCGAACACCGCCTGGTCGAAATCGACGAGGTCGATCTTGTTGACGGCAAGCACGATATGGCGGATGCCGAGCAGCGAAGCGATGATCGAGTGGCGCCGGGTCTGGCGCAGCACACCCTGGCGCGCATCGATCAGCACGATGGCGAGATCGGCAGTCGATGCGCCGGTCGCCATGTTGCGGGTGTACTGTTCATGGCCGGGGGTGTCGGCGACGATGAACTTGCGCTTGGGCGTGGCGAAGAAGCGGTAGGCGACGTCGATGGTGATGCCTTGCTCGCGCTCGGCCTCGAGGCCGTCGACCAGAAGCGCGAAGTCGATGTCGTCGCCAGTGGTGCCGTGCTTGCGGGAATCGCGCTCGAGTGCGGCGAGCTGGTCCTCGAAGATCTGCTTTGTGTCGGACAGAAGACGGCCGATCAGCGTCGACTTGCCGTCGTCGACCGAGCCGCAGGTGAGGAAGCGCAGCAGCGACTTCTTCTCCTGCGCCGCCATGTATTCGCGCACGCCGTCGGTCGGGGCGAGGCTCTTGGCCAGGATATGGCGCATGCTCAGAAATACCCCTCGCGCTTCTTCTTTTCCATCGAGCCGGCTTCATCGCGGTCGATGAGGCGGCCCTGGCGCTCGGAGGTGCGCGCCGTCAGCATCTCGCCGACGATGGCTTCGAGCGTGTCGGCGTCGGATTCGATGGCGCCGGTCAGCGGATAACAGCCAAGCGTGCGGAAACGCACCATGCGGCTCTCCACCGTCTCACCGGGGCGCAATTGCATGCGATCGTCATCCTTCATGATCAGCATGCCGTCGCGTTCGACCACCGGCCGCTCCTTGGCGAAATAGAGCGGCACGATCGGGATGTTTTCCTGCAGAATGTACTGCCAGATATCGAGCTCGGTCCAATTCGACAGCGGAAACACGCGGATCGATTCGCCCGGCGCGATGCGGGTGTTGAAGATCTTCCACATCTCCGGCCGCTGGTTCTTCGGGTCCCAGACATGCTGGGCGTTGCGGAAGGAAAAGATGCGCTCCTTGGCGCGCGACTTCTCCTCGTCGCGCCGCGCCCCGCCGAAGGCAGCGTCAAAGCCGTATTTGTCGAGCGCCTGGCGCAACGCCACCGTCTTCATCACATGGGTGTGGGTGTTCGAGCCATGGTCAAAGGGGTTGATACCGTCGCGCACGCCGTCTTCATTGACGTGGACCAGCAGGTCGAAGCCGAGCTTCTGCGCCATCTGGTCGCGAAAGGCGATCATCTCGCGGAACTTCCAGGTGGTGTCGACATGCAGGAAGGGGAAAGGCGGCTTGGCCGGATAGAAGGCCTTCATCGCCAGATGCATCAGCACGGAGGAATCCTTGCCGACGGAATAGAGCATCACCGGCTTGGAGAAGGAGGCCGCAACCTCACGGAAGATGTGGATGGACTCGGCCTCGAGCCGCTGCAGATGCGTAAGCGCGATGTTCATGGACTGTGAGCGTTCTCTCGTGCAATCCAGACCTTGCATCAGATGGATCGGGCGTCCTTTTCAGCCGCCCGGTTCAAGCTTCACTGCTGGACACTATCGGTTCGTGCCGGCGTTCTAGCAGATCGCCACCTGATATAACAACGCTGGAAAGGGCGGCGGCCACACCGATCGGCAACGAATTTTCCATGAAAAGCCCAGAATCCGGAAATTCCTGCCCGACGGAGCGATAGCCTTCAAAGGCCGGGAAAAATCTTGCCTGGACCGAAAGAAACGCCGGCCCGACCTCGTCGCACTTTCGAAAACCGCACCCAGCCGCTATACCGGCTCCTGAACCTGCGCCGGGCGGCATGCCGCAAATGCCGCGCCAAACATTGTCCGTCGCCACGCGACCCAGCGCATTGTGAACCAGAGCATTGACCCCGATCTCCGCCATCAAGCAGCACGTTTCGCCGTCACGGATCAACATCACCTTCTCCATTCTGTGCTTCTTTTTCCCGCCGGTGCTGGGATCGGCGGTCAGCTTTTTATTCAATGGTGGCGGCCTGTGGTCGGTGCTTCTGCTTGCGTTGAAAAGACGGCGTTTCAACATTGACCGGCCGATGACCGCGATGACGGTGGCCATCTATGCCTATTGCGCAGCAAGCGTGCTCGCCTCCATCGTCAACAATTCGATCGCCAGGGATGCGCCGCATCTGGCAGGGCTGATCACCTTCCTGTTTTTCCCTGTCTCATACGCGACCTGGAGCATTACCGAGAAAACCACGCTGACGCGCATCGTCGTGCTGGCGAGCGCCGCCGCCTGTTTTGGCGCCGTGCTGCTGGCGGTCGTGCAATATTACTGGCTGGGCATAAGGGCCGAAGGCGGCGCCGGCAATCCGATCGTGTTCGCGACCGTCGCCTGCCTCAGCATGATGATGTGCCTGACAGGCGCCTTATCGGGTGTCGAAAAGAACAGGGCTTTGCTGGCCTGCGCGACACTGGCCGGCGCGGTCGCCATTGTCTATTCGGGATCGCGGATCATCTGGCTGGCGATGCTGGTGGCCGGCATCGCGGTCCTGCTGATCAACCGGCGCAAGCTCAACAACAGAAACGCCATTCGGCTTTTGCTGATCGCGGGCGCGATCGGCATCGTCATCGCTGTCATCGGTCTCCCCATCATTTCCGAGCGCGCGGCCTTCCTGTTCAGCGATTGGGATGGGCTCGCCACGAAGGGCGACCACACGACCGCGCTCGGCTTGCGCGCAGCACTTTGGCAGATTGGGCTGAGCGCCTTCCACGACATGCCGATTTTCGGTCACGGCATTGGTGCAAGCCGCGAGCTGATAAAGGATGGATTCCACAATCAGTTCCACATGCCGTCGACGGGATTCAGCCATTTTCACAACGGCTTCCTGACCGCATTGGTGGAGGCCGGCCTGCTTGGAGCCGTAACGCTCGCGGCTGTGTTCGTCGTTGCCGCGAGAAACGCGGCCATCGTGCTGCGCACCAGCACGGACGCGATCGAGCGGTTCGGCGCCACGATGATTGTCGTCACCGTGATCACCTATCTCATCAGCGGCCTGACCGGCATCCTGGTCGGCCACGACATCCTCGATGCCACACTGATGGTGTTTCTGGTGTCCGGGACATATCTTGCATCGGGCCGGCAACAAATGCTGCCGGAACAACCGGCCCCGGCGCCCCAGGCAAGCCGGCCGTGAAAGTGCTGGTCACAGGCGCGACGGGTTTCATCGGCAGGCAGGTGGTCAATCAGCTTCGCGAAGCCGGGTTCGAGGTGCGCATGGCATCGCGCCATCCGGAACGGCTCGATCCCGTGAGCGATGCGGTTTTGTTGCCGGACTTCGAGGCGCCGGCCCAGGCATTCCAGGCGCTGATGCGAGATGTCACCCATGTCGTCCACTGTGCGGCGCTCAACAATGACCGCAAGGCGAGCGAAGCCGACTTCATGGCCGTCAACGCGACACTGACCGCACAGCTGGCGCGCGCGGCCGCCTCGCGGACAAGCGGGCGCTTCATCTATCTGTCGTCGATCCGGGCAGTAGCCGGTCCCGGTTTCAGCGGAACGATCAGCGAGGCGACGCTCCCTGCCCCACAATGCGCCTACGGGCGCTCGAAACGCGAAGGCGAGATCAAGACACTGGAAGCCTATGCGTCCAGGCCCTCCGATGCCACGGCGCTGCGCCTGCCGCCGGTCTATGGCGAAGGCATGAAGGGAAACCTGCGTGAAATGATGCGGGCTGCCGCCATTGCCTTACCATTGCCCTTAGGCGCTTTCACCGCAGTTCGTTCGCTGATATCGCGCGACGCGGTGGCTGGCGCCGTGGCGCATCTTTTGACTCGTCCCACGCCACCGCGCCCGACCTATGTCCTGGGCGATGCTTCCCCCGTTGCGATGTTCGAAATCTTGACTGCATTCAGGCACGGATACGACGTTCCGACCCGGCTCGTTCCTGTGCCGGCCTGGCCATTCAGGATGTTCGCCACACTGCTTGGCAGAAAAGCAGCGTACGACGCTTCCATGGCGACACAGATTTGCGACCCGTCACTGCTGATCTCGGAAGGCTGGATGCCGGAAACCGACACGCTCGGCCGGATTGAGGAACTTGCACGACAGGCCCGTCAGGTCCGGTAGATTGTGCCAAGCAGGATTTTGACGTCGAGTCCGATCGAGGCTCCCCTGAGATATTCGGCATCCGTTTCGGCGCAGAGTTTCGGATCCGACATGTCGATGCCTTTCATCTGTGCCAGCCCGGTAATGCCCGGAAGTGCGGCAAGCACACCCAATTGCCTGCGGCGTTCGATCAATTCGGTTTGCGTGGGCAGGCATGGACGCGGCCCAACCAGGCTCATCTCGCCCTTGAGCACGTTCCAGAGCTGCGGCAGCTCGTCGATCTTGAATTTCCGCAGCACCTTGCCGACGGCAGTGACGGAAATTGCCGGCGCCTGATGCGAGGGCAGAGACGGCGTTCCCACAACCATCGTGCGCAGCTTGTGGCAGGCAAACGGCACCCCGTGCTGGCCGACACGGGTTTGAGAGAAGAGTGCCGGTCCAGGCGACGTCGTCCTGATTGCCAGCATGGCAAGCAGGACGAAAGGCGAGGCCAGTGGCAGCAGCAGCGCCGCCACCGCCAGGTCGAAAGCTCGCTTGGGTCCCTTCATGGCCGTGTCTGCATGCTCTAGATCCGCCGCCAGATGAACGCCAGATAGAGCCCAAGCGTCCCAGCCAGCGTCTGCCGGTAGACGCCGCTTTTCCTGAGAAGGTGCAGGCGTCGCAGGATACCGCCCTTTCGTGCCCTGATGAACAGGCCGAGACAGGCGGCGGCATCCCTCGAGAGGATGTCGCGATTGACCGCCAGGCCGCTCAGATTGTGATCGGTCCAGACGGCGAACTCGCCCCTGAACAGGCGCCCCAGCCGCGACAGCCTCGCCTTCCACGACACGTTGGCGCCGACCAAGTTTGCCTCATGCTGGCGGTAGCGCACCAGCGGTCGCGGGTCATAGCGGACAATGCCGCCGGCAGCCGTGACGATCAGATAGGTCCACCAGTCATGGCTGACGAACTCGGTCCTTGCCGATGCCTTTGCCAGCAACTTTCGCGCGGCGCGGTTGATCATCATCGTGTTGCCGCCGGCAATGCTTTGCACAAGCGCATTGCGAAATGCGGGTGGATGCTGGAACAGCGGCGAATACCCTTGCGCTGCTCCGGTTTCGGACATGGTTGCGGTTCTGGAGCAAAACAGCAGCGGCGTTCCGGCGTCGTGCCCTTGCATCCAGGCAATGGCGCTCTCCAGCCTGTCCGGCTCCCAGATGTCGTCCTGGTCGCAGAAGGCGTAGTAGTCGGCCTCGATGCGCGGATCGATGATCATCGCGCGGAAATTGGCGGCAAAGCCTTGGCGAGGACCATTCGACAGGGTCAACCGGCCCTTGGACCAGCGGCCCTGCCAGGCGCCGATAATGGCCGAAGTGCCGTCTGTCGAACCGTCGTCGGAAACCCAGAGGTCGACAACAGGATGCGATTGCGCAGCCAGCGACGCGAGCTGCTCGTCAAGGAAAGCCGCGCCATCTTTGGTGCCCAGCAGCACGGCCACGCGCTGATCTTGTCTGCTCACTGGTTCAAAATCATCTGCAAACGCCTGGGAACGGCCATCGGATCGGTTTCAATAGCCAATCCCGGTCGATCAGGACAGGCTCTTTGTTTTGACGCAATCCCGGACTGAAAACCGCTCCACACTTTTCCTGGAATTGCTCTAACCAGCTTGCCCGACTGTTTTCGCAACGGTTTCCCGGCGTGCGTCACTTGGAGGCTCTTCCGCCTGATAGAGGCCGGCCATGACGGCGAGCGCCGAGGCCTTGTCCTGATCGCGCATGGCCGCCTGCAGCAATGTCAGCGCCGCCTGGACCTTGGGCCATCCCACGACATCGGTCCTGAGGCCGAAGATCTTGGGGATATCCAGCGCGACGATCTCCTCATTGCCGCCATGCAGCACCTCGTGAAGCTTCTCGCCCGGCCTGATCCCGGTGAAACGGATCGGAATGTCGGTGTAGGGGCTTTTGCCGGCCATGCGGATCATGGTTTCAGCGACTTCGAGGATCGGCACCGGCTTGCCCATGTCGAGCATGTAGATGGCGTAGTCGTCCTTGCCCTGGCGCCGCTCGGCGTCGGCCGCCGACATGATGACGAGGTCGACGGCTTCGGCCACCGTCATGAAGTAGCGGGTCATGCGGCGATCGGTGATGGTGACCGGACCGCCGGCCTCGATCTGCGCCTGGAAGATGGTGGCGACCGAGCCATTGGAGCCGAAGACATTGCCGAACCGCACGGCGATGAACTTGGTGCCGGAGCGACGGCCGCTGGGCCCGGTGGCGTGCGTTTCGTGCAGCGAAGAGACGATCTGCTCGGCGGCGCGTTTCGTCATACCGAGCACCGAGGTCGGATCGACCGCCTTATCGCTGGAAATCAGCAGGAACTGCGGCACCCCGCATTTGGCGGCAACCTCGGCGCAGACGAGGGTGCCCAAAATGTTGGTCTGGATCGCCGATTCCCAATTTTCCTCGAGCAGCGGCACATGTTTGAGCGCGGCGGCATGGAAGATGATGTCGGGCTTGAAATCGCTGACGACGCGGGTGATCTGGCGCCGGTCTGTGACATCGACGATGCGGCTCTTGAGCCGGACATGGTCCTTTTCGTCAACCTGCTGGTCGAGCTGGAAAATACCGAACTCCGAGATATCGGCGACCAGAACCGCCTCGGCGCCAAGTTCCAGCGACCGCTTGACCAGGATGCGACCGATTGAGCCGGCGCCGCCGGTGACCAGGACGCGCTTGCCACCGATAAAGCCGCCGATCCGCTCCATATCGGAAGCAACTGTGGAGCGGCGCAGGATGGTTTCCATCTCGACAGCGTCGAGTACCAGCTTTCCGCCTTGGCCGAGCTCCGAAACGCCGGAGAATTGGACAACGGCGATACCGCTGTGACGGGCGACACGGACCAGTTCCGAATATTCCTCGATCTCGCGTTCGGTGCCATTGCCGAAAATCAGCATGTCGAGGCTTTTGGTGCCTCTTGCATATTCTTCGAGGACCTCGACCAGGCGGGGCCGCACGGCCACCACCGGAACGCCCTGTATCTGCGTGCCCAACGGCGCGCCGTTCTCGATGGCCATGATGCCGGCGATGGAATATTCGGCCGGCTCGGCCGTGCGTGTGAAGCGGATGATGACGTCTGCTTCGCCAAGCCTGCCGACGAACAGCGCTTGTTTGATCGCCGCATTGTTTGCGTTGCGGCTCAGGATTCGCCAGCTCGCCCCGTCGCGCAGGAAGCGGTAATAGAGCCGAGGCGCCGATATGATGGTGAAGGAGACGAGGAAAAAGACGATGAACTGGCGCTCGTTGAGGCCGGTCACCGGCTGAAACGATCGAACCGCCAGCGAGACGACATAGAGCGTGACGGTCAGGATGGCGCAGCTCTTCAGGATGTTGAAGAAGTCCGGCGTGGAGGCGAAACGCCACACGGTGTTGTAGAGGCCGCAATAGCGAAACAGCATATGGCTGAGAAAAACAATACTTGCCCAGCACGCCAGGCCGGCCGTGGAGAGCGCGTCGAATGAAAGTCTCGACTGAGAAAGCCCCAGACTCAGCGCCACCGCGACCAGGACCATGACCAGATCCTGGATCATTATAATGGCGCGCCGCATCTTCGGCCGAAGTCCGGACACGACCTCTACATAGGATGTCATTGGGTAGTACTGAACTCCAGGCGCAAGGACTTGGACACTAACGTAGTGCGAGGGCGAATATCATTCGTCACCGACCACCTGTTTAGAGTGCCAATCCCCATCCCCCGCTGCCCGTATCGCATAGCGCGGAGTCACGGTCATCGCCAGATATTTTTTTGGCGACGCGGCCGATTGGTGAATCGGGTGCTCAAAGAGGCACTCTTTTCGAGGGTGGTCCTGCCGAAGCGATGGGCGCTCCAGCCACATTACGGCGAGACGAAAAGGTTGGAAGAGGCCTGGGGTCAGATTCACTGGTTCGCTCACAGCCTCCTAGTGATTGTTTGCACTGGCCGGCTGACTGCGTGGTAGCAGCCACTGACAGAGGCCCGTTGCAAGATATTCGACGCAGTCTACATAGTAACAATCTCTGGTTGAGAGAAATTCGCACACCGTCACGGTGATAAATGCCATGATGCATTTTTCATTGAACAGAGGTTCATTGATCTGGTAATGGACGTAGCGACTCGTCGGTTTTTCTGATGCTACCCGCCTGGGTATTCGCATAGAAATAACGATATTTTTCGTTCTACCGTGATAATTTATATTGGTATGATGCTCTTGATGGGACAACTCTCTCGATCGACCGCGTTAGATGGCCTTCGAGGCTGGGCTGCCTGCGTTGTGATATTGCATCACACCATTGGATGGATGAATCCCAATCTACTTCGAGATGTGTATCCCGCCACTTTCTTCGAAGCCACCTCTGCCCGCTGGGTATATGCTAAAATTGTCATGACGCTCCTAAGCGGCGAGAGCGCCGTCATCCTCTTTTTCGTCTTGAGCGGGCTCGTCTTGGGAAGGTCACTGGGAAGGTCATTTGCAAGTTCTCCGGCGTGGGAGACGGTAATTTCATTTCCGGTAAAAAGACTTCTGCGCATCTACCCGAGTAATATCTCGTGCCTGTGGTGGTCTGCCGGAATATTAATTGTTCTTTCCTCCGTGCGCCCTTCCTTGTTTGGCGTATTCGATCTGAATGACGTAATATCAAACTCATTGCTGACGAACACAAACCTGCAGGGCGCAATTTGGACATTGCAAGTTGAGATACTTGCCATAATCCCGCTTACGATATCAGCTTTTATATCTCATCTATACGGAACTAAGTGGGGTATAGTTTTCATTATTACGATTTCCATTGCAGCTCACTTTATTCCAACCTCGACGCATGGATTTATGACCCTATTCTCTTTAATATATATTGCTTTTGGCTACGCCGTAAATTCTAAGGTCGGTGAATTAACAGGTCGTATTTCAAATATATATTTAGCCATGATAGTATTTCTTTTCCTGCCTACGTTCCTTGCAGAACAATGGGTTGGTCGCTCTTTCGTCCAAGGGTTTTTGGGCTTCATCTTTGTTTCTGCCTTATATCATGGAGGTGCCAGCAGCTTGAAAAGCTTCCTATCCTCCCCCACATCCCAATTCTTTGGCCGGATAAGCTTCAGCTTATATTTATGGAACGTCATTATTCTTAGAATATCTATGGCTTTGTACTCATCTATTTACGCCGAACCAGGCATTCACATGCTATCAAAAGGCATCATATTTGGTTTAATAGTTATTTTAATCTCATTGCCGATTTCTGCATGCGCTGAGAAATACATCGAGCGACCATCAATCGCTTTAGGTACTCGGCTTTCTAGCTGGATTGTTGGCCTTCTCAGGCGGGCAGGCTACGTCAATCCCGTCCCCATCGTCGTCACAATAGACAACGCATTAGAAACTCACGGTGCAGTGACGTAAGGACGATGGATAAGCAGTGACCGAAAGGCTGGCCTTCTTCTCGATTTCCGATCCAAGCTATGTGGACATGACGTCCGTGCTCTTCTCGAGCGTTCGTCACCACTATCCGGAAGCCGACCTCTTTCTCTTCATGGTCGGAACGGGGGAGCCGCAAGAACTCGATAACGGCATTCAAGTTATCTATGTCGGAGACATCGTCGAGGCCGACGACCTGGAGCAAAGGTTGTGTTTCTATTTGAACGTTGAGTTGGCAACAAGCCTTCGCCCTCACTGCTTCCAGGCATTGTTCGATCGAGAGTACGGTCGCGTTATTTATGTTGACCCAGACCTCTATATTTTTCGGAGAATGACCGAGGTCGATGACCTCCTCTCCGGCGGCGCGAACGGCATCGTGACTCCCCACGCGTTACGCTCGATATCTCCTATGAACGCCGCTATTGCGGGCGGTGACAAGATCTTCCTGCAAGTAGGAATTTTCAATCTCGGCTTCCTCGCCCTGAACCACACGCCCGAGGCCATCCGTATGGTCGCTTGGTGGCGCGAGAAATTGAAATGGCAATGTGTTGCGGACCAGAAGAACGGACTTTTCGTTGACCAGCGATGGCTGGAATTCCTGCCGGTGTACTTCGAGGGCTTTCACATCCTTCGGCTCCCCACGTACAACCTTGCCCCATGGAACGCGGAGCATTACTCGGTGATTAAATATGGGGACGCATTCTACATAGATACCCTGGACCAACCGGTCGCTTTCATCCATTTCAGTGGCGTCAGGCGCTCTCGTGCACACTTCAAGGACATGATCAGCGCACATGAATTCTACATGTCCAAGCTGAAGGCGGCGGGGAACGTAGATCTTGCCTTCGAGCCGTATTCATTGCGGATCAAGAAGGGCGGCATAGTTTGGGATAAGATATTAACATTCCTCTACAAGGATTACATTTCTGCAAGCGACGACGTTTGGAACGGGCCACTATGCAACGATGCGTTCTATAACTATGCAACAGGAATGGATATCGAAATCAATCTACCAAGATACTTAGTTAAGGCCATTGAACTCTATCCCCGCTTTGCGGCTGCGGTTCTGTTTTCCGACGGCGAAATCACCTACGATAATCTCTTGAAGGAACTGGATAACGACAAGTCGCCTTACGCAGATTGTGCGTGTCACGAAACCGTGGCGTACCTTAAACAGATGTCCCAGCTCCCGACCTCGAATATGAGCCGGGCGACAGTATCGACCGGTGAGCACCTCCTTATCAACCCTGCCAAGGGGCCAGTCAGGAGACTTTTAAGAAAAAGCCGAGTCGCACTAAAAATGTACGCCAGAGCGAGGGTAGCTGCGATCAAATTCTTCAATATTCACGTCGAGGCCCAGCCGATAGATTCCGGGCGAAACCTGATCAACAGTGAACTCGTCAGCGCGCGCAAGGATGCGGTACTAGCCCGCATCCTGCTCCGCAAATCTCCCGACACCGAATATGTGAAGTAGGAGTGTCGGCTTTCGAATGTCTCGTTTGTTACTTCATATTGGTCACTACAAGACGGGCTCCAGCTATATCCAGTCGAGCCTCGCTTTAGGCGTGGCTGCCCTAGAAGCCTCGGGAATCACCTATCGACATCCGGATTTTTCAGGTCGGGCGTCGGAAGGAAAAATATCATCAGGAAATGGCATGCTGCTTCGGCAGCTCGTCTTGGACAACCGGCCGCCAACTGCGCCGGCGGACTTGTACAGCAGTGAGCTCCTGTTTACCGAACTGCTTGGACATGAGTTTCAGCGATACTTCGGAGGCTTTGCAAACTACTTTTGCCAGATCGAAGTGCTCCTATTCATACGAGATCCAGTGGATTACGCATGTTCGAAATATCAGCAGGCGGTCAAGCGAGACGGCTACACTGGCGACATCGCAATGTTCTTTGAACACGAGAGCATGCCTTCAGAAGTGAAACGAGTAATTGAGTTTCTTAATTCCATCCCGAAGGTCGTGCTCACTGTATTCAACTATTCCGCGTGCTCGGACGCAGTCCTCCAGAAGACTGAGCGTTGGTTAGGCATTGTCCCAGGCACTCTGCCGCTCCCTCCAGTATCAGTCATTAATCGATCAATGACGTTCCCCGAGCTAGAAGCCCAGCGGATGCTCAACGTTGAACTGGGTCCGTCAGGCCACCTTCTGTCTGACTTCCTTTGCAACGAATTGCCCCTGGTGAGGGCTGACGATCTGAGACCGTCCGTAGAACGCCAGTCAGAGCTTTGGGAAAGGCTCTCGCCCGCCATTTCTTGGGTCAACGATCACATCCCGGAAACAGAGCATTTTTCCCACCGGCGAGATGTGCGCGAGCCCACGCTGCGTTACGAAGGCACATTCACATTCTCCGAGGCGCAGTTTCGTTTGATCATGAGAGAATTCGGTCGCCCTCATGCGGACGCAAGAAGGATACTGGAGTCCTACGGTGATTCTTAAGCCGCGTTGATGGTGCGATTGCCGAGGGTACGGAGCCGGCAGTAGTGGTGACGCGCCAGTCGCCTCAGCCACGCAGCGCTGGATGCTGTTCGACCGGCGATCCAATAGCTACTGTAATCTTAGAGCTCCGTAAGGGGCACTTCAGCAACAGAGCCGTGGTCGAGTTTGAAAATCCTGTTGCAAAATCGTTTGATAAGCTCGGTGTTGTGAGAGGCAAATACCAAAACTTTTGCGGCATCAATCATAGTTTCTATACGTCGTTTTGCTTTCTCCTGGAACTCGGCATCTCCCGTTCCAAACACCTCATCGATCAGTAGGATCGACGGAGCATACATGGTCGAAACGGCAAACATCAAACGAGTCATCATCCCCGCCGAATAAGTCCGGACAGGCAAGTCAAGATAGTCGCCGAGTTCTGTAAATTGGGCGATCTCTTCATAGATTTCCCTTGCATCCCTCTTGGTTCGACCCAGCAACATCATGACTCTGGTGACGTTGTCGTATCCTGAAAGTTCAGGATCCATTCCGGCGCCAAGCTCGAATACCGTTCCGATCGATCCCTCCCGGACAATTTTGCCGTGGAGGGGGACATATATTCCCGCCATTGTTCTCAGTAGGGTGCTCTTGCCCGCGCCGTTGTGTCCAACAAGGCCAACGCAGTCACCATCGCTCAGGCTAAAAGATACGTCGTCTAGCGCGGTGACTGTTACAACATTCCCAGCTTCGGCACCTATGCGTCCACCGGTACCCAAGCGCACCAAATGATTACGCACTGACATCGAACGAGCATTGTAAATGGGATAGCGAACGGTTACGCGATCAAACTCTAACTTTGCCATTCTCAGAGCCAGAACGCCAGACGCCGTCCTCGGCCACTCAACAACGAAATGGCTACGATGCCACAAACGACCATGCTAACAAACGACACTCCATAGACCCAAAGGCATGGTATTTTTCCAAAGAAAGGTGCCCGGACAATTTCCATAAAATAAGTAAAAGGGTTCAACCAGATCACAAATTGGCTGATCCCCAAATTCTTTGGTTCGTAGATGACTGGTGTTACAAAGAAGAGAAGAGGCATAAGCGATTGAACCAGTGGATCCAAGTCCCGAAACCTTGTACCGGCAACGCCTATTATTATAACAATAAATAATAGGTTGGCAGTTACGATGATCAAACCCAAAATTCCAACCAACCCATAGAACGAAAACGCATGAGGAAAACATACAATCATGAGGAGCACAATTGCAATATTGTGGGCCAAAGTTATTAGCTGGCGCATCACAAGCTGGAGCGGATGCATTATAAGCGGCAAATTGTAATTTCTAATTATCTGCGCCTGTCTTATGAAAACACTCGAGGCCTCTACCAGGCTACCAGAAATGAATTGCCACAAAACGAGCCCGATAGCCAAGCGGGGCATCAGTTCGCTTGGCGCCTGGTTCAAAAGGGCGCTCCAAACGATCCCCAGACCTAGAACGCCTATTCCCGCACCGAGAGTCAACCACCATGGGCCTAGTACGCTTCGCCGATAGCGTGCTTTTGTCTCGCTCACTGCGAGACTGATCGCAAGGGGCAATCGTCGTCTGAGTGCGACAAGCTCAGCGGTTAAATTGCCAGTATTCATAAGCCACTCACCTGGCAACGGAATGCGCCGTTACGTACTCATAGATCTTGGTCATTTCGTCATCCCATGTGATGGGCTCCATCGTCTTAAGACCGCCATCGGCCAACTTCTGGCGAAGCTGTCGGCTATCATAAAGGGCGGCAAAAGCATCAAGTACCGCCTGTGGGGCAGGATCCACAAGGTAAGCATTCTTGCCATGCTCGCAGTGCCATTCAATGTGATTGCCGTTGTTCGAAATTACTGGAACGCCAGATTGCATGAGCTCAACTGGCAGATAGGACAGGTTGGTCGCAGAGAAGGCCATACCCAAATCACACGTTCGGTAAAGTTCCCCCGTCTTCGCAAGGGTCATATTGCCAAGTAGCGTAGCCTTGAAAGGCGGCTCCATCGCAAGATCTAAGCCGGCGATTACAATCTCGACATCGGGATAGTGATCTGCAATTTTTTTCAAGGCAACCATGCCAAGCTCGAAACAGCGCCTTTCTGTCGAGGGGCGCCCGTAGAAGAATAGGCGTTTGACCTTCGATCGGACTTTCCCACCGGGATCTGCAGGAAAAAAAATGGTCTTATCAGCTGCAAATCTATAGTTCTGCGCGGTTCCCTTCCCAGCATGGGCTTCGTAACGGCTTTTCAGCCAGCCGCCCCCCGTGATGCCTCTAAACCCGAAGGTATATGTGGCATTGGCCTGCATTGATGCCGTCCCATATGCATAGAATTGGCTTTCATAGTCCTGCATGAAGTAGAATTTGTTCAGAGCGAAAGGAAATGCCCGGACATGGTACGCCGATTGCCATGTCGTTGCTAATGCTACATAGGCCTTCGGCAAATTCTTCGGGTCTGTTATCACCTCCAACGTGCAATTTTCGAAGACTTCATTGAGTTCAGCCTGAAGGGCCTTTGGATTACTATGGCGCTCGTTGTTATAAATGTAGATGATGTTGTGGCACCCGAAACTCGAAAAATGATGCGCGAAGCGAAATAGCGTGAAATGGCCTCCGCCCCAAACGTTCGACCAATCGGGCACGAACCAGACAAACACCGGCTTGTCGCTTCTCGGCTTCGCAGCCTTCTCCGCGCCTCCAAACTTCGTCCAAGGAACGTAGTCATAAACCGAATCAAACGAGGCCCGATAATCCAAAGCAGCAACAAGGGGGGAAACGCTGCTGGATGCTCCGCCGAGCTTTCGGGAGAGCAGAACAAATTTCCTCGGAAATATCTTGAACAGTGAGAATATAATTGCATTACTCCAGCCATACTGGCGGGCGTAAGCAAGAAACAGGCGCAGTTTTAGAAGCATGATGTCTCGCATTAATCAAGGAAGGTGGCGACGTAGCTGGCCAAATCGTCGCGCCAATTGCCTGGCTGGGGTGCTGCCGTCAAGAGTGGCGTATATATCGAACTCATTCCTTCTGAAAATGGCCGGGGGGCCGAGAGAGGAAAATCCGAAGACTTCACAGATGTTATAACTACATCCTTACCGATGATTTCACCGATCATTTGAGCGATATTGAATCGAGTTACCGTACCCTTGCTTGTATAATGCAAAGTGCCGGTACAACGTGACTCCAGCGCCCAGACGATGAAATCACTAAGTAGGGACGCCCGGGTAATCGACCCAAATTTATCACCTACCGCCCGAAGCGAAACGGCTCCTTCCCTGATTTGCTGTATAAGCTTTCCGACAAATTTATGATCGCCGCTTGCGCCACCCCCGATCATCCAACCTGCGCGCACAATCAAGTGATTCAATGGGCAGTGTTGTCGGACCGCGTATTCGCCCATCAGCTTTGAACGACCATAGTAATTTACAGGCGACGGCAGATCCAATTCGTTGTGTTCGAAGCTGCCCCGCTCTCCAAACACGTTGGATGTTGAAACGTACAACATCCAGGCGCCGGATTTTTCCGCAGCCTTTGCAATGCTGGCGGTCGATAGGTGGTTTCGTATGCCGGCTTGTTGCGGATTTAATTCGCATAAATCCACATTTGTCTCGGCTGCCAAATGCAAAATCGCGGCCGGCTTTTCTGCCAGGACGTAGTCGTAAGCTGCATCGGGATCAGCTAGATCAAATTTTGCACGATCCGCCAAGACTACGACATGAGAAGCGTGCTCCAATGCCTTGGACACGTAACCACCGAGCATCCCGCTACCGCCAGTTACGAGCACCTTCGCCATACTTTTATATCCTTCTTAAGAGGGTACTAGTGCGAACCGATCAACAAAGTGATCGGCGTCCGGCCAATTTTCCCTTAGCGTCCGGTCGAAACAATTGGCGTCATGCCGACAGAATCGTTCCATAAAATGCATTGCCCAATGTTCAGCAGACTAGGTGCGTGGCCTTGTAGAGAAATTCTGCGCCTTACGAAAGGGTCATGAACCCATCCCGCAAACCAGATTGTATCCAAAGCTGTCAGCAGTTCATCAACCCAATTTTCCAAATGTGGGGGACGATCGACGCAGATCACTTGGCTCTCGTCGATCCAACAGTTCCCCTTTCCTGCCCAGCCGCTCGCCGCCATAGCGCTGCTCGCGGATCGGCCCCCACCACCATTTGTTGTCGAGGAACCAGTCGACCGTCCTTGCCAGGCCGCTGTCGAAACTCTCCGCCGGCGCCCAGCCGAGATCCCTGCTGATCTTGGAGGCATCGATGGCATAGCGGCGGTCGTGGCCAGGGCGATCGGTGACGAAGCTGATCAAATCGCGGTAGCTCCTGCCGCCGCCGCGCGGACGCCTGATGTCGAGCAGGTCGCAGATCGTCTCGACGACGCCAAGATTGGTGCGTTCGGAATTGCCGCCGACATTGTAGCTTTCGCCCGGCTGACCCTTGGTGGCGACCAGTTCCAGGGCGCGCGCATGATCCTCGACGAACAGCCAGTCGCGCACATTGGCGCCGGCGCCGTAGACCGGCAGCGATTTTTCTTCGAGCGCATTGAGAATGACCAGAGGGATCAGCTTTTCGGGAAAGTGATAGGGCCCGTAATTGTTCGAACAGTTGGAGAGCACGACCGGCAGGCCGTAGGTCTCGTGCCAGGCCCGCACCAGATGGTCGGACGCCGCCTTGGAGGCGGAATAGGGCGAGGACGGCGCGTAAGGCGTTTCCTCGACGAACATGCCGCCGTCGAGGGGCAGATCGCCGAACACCTCATCGGTCGAGACATGGTGGAAGCGGAAGCGGGCTTTCCTGTCCTCGCCAAGGCCGCGCCAATATTCGAGCGCAGAATTCAGCACCCGGTAGGTGCCGACGATGTTGGTCTCGATGAAGGCGTCGGGTCCGTCGATCGAGCGGTCGACATGGCTTTCGGCGGCGAGGTTCATGACGACGTCGATCTCGTCGCGGTGGAGGACGTCGAGAACCGCCCGCTCGTCACAGATGTCGGCCTGCGCAAATTTGTAG
Source organism: Mesorhizobium sp. M1252 (assembly GCF_040318265.1). NCBI lineage: Bacteria > Pseudomonadati > Pseudomonadota > Alphaproteobacteria > Hyphomicrobiales > Phyllobacteriaceae > Mesorhizobium > Mesorhizobium sp. M1252. The sequence continues at coordinate 191,517 of NZ_JAMYLX010000006.1, forward strand.
TTGCGCGCATTCTCGATCATGCGCAACGAGGCGAGATTGCCGGCATAGGTGAGCTTGTCGAGATTGGTCACATGGTAGGCCGGATTGGCGCACAAATGCCGGCACACCGCCGAGCCGATGAAGCCGGCACCGCCTGTCACCAGAAAATTCATGACGCTCTCCTCATATCGTCGCGCGTCATGCGAACACCTCGGCCGTGGCAAGCGTCGGCGCCTTGAGGTCCTTGGCCGAGAGCTCGAAGGCGCCGGCCGGCGACGGCCAATCGATGCCGATATCAGGATCGTCGAAACGGATCGATCGATCATGCGCCGGCGAATAGGTGTCGGTGACCTTATACAGAACCTCGGTGTCCGGCACGAGCGTGACGAAACCGTGCGCGAAACCCTTCGGCACCAGGATCTGGTTGCCTTTCTCGGCCGATATCTCGAGCGCGACCCATTTTCCGAAGGTTTTCGAGCTGCGGCGGATGTCGACCGCGACGTCGAGGATCTTGCCTCTGATCACACGCAGCAACTTGTCCTGCGCGCGTGGGGGCAGCTGATAGTGAAGCCCCCGCACGACACCTGCGGCAGCCGAATAGGAATGATTGTCCTGGACGAAACGCAGATCGATGCCGGCCTCGGCAAAGGCCTCGGCATTCCAGGTTTCGATGAAATAACCGCGCGCATCGCCGTGCCGCTTCGGGACGATCTCCAGTACGCCGTCCAAACCGAGCTGCCTGATTTCGAGCATTCTAGTTCTCCGTCAGTTCGATGACACGCCGGCGCAGGTAGGCGGCGTATTCGTTCTTGCCCAGGCGGGTCGCGCGTTCAAGCACCTTGTCGGCGGTCAGCCACCCCTGCTCGAAAGCGATTTCTTCAGGACAGGCAACCTTGATGCCCTGGCGGTGCTCGATGGTGCGCACGAAGGAAGAGGCTTCATGCAGGCTGTCATGCGTTCCGGTGTCGAGCCAGGCATAGCCGCGGCCGAGCTGATGCACATGCAGCTGCCCACGCTCGAGGTAGATGTTGTTGACCGCCGTGATCTCGAGTTCGCCACGCGCCGAGGGCTTGATCGTCGAAGCGATGTCGACGACCTCGTTATCGTAGAAATAGAGGCCGGTGACCGCCCAGTTGGACTTCGGCTCCCGCGGCTTCTCCTCGATCGTCAAAGCCGTGCCGCTGAGCTTGTCGAACGACACCACGCCGTAGCGCTGCGGGTCCTCGACATGGTAGGCGAACACCGACGCGCCGCTTTGGCGCTGCGCGGCAGCGCGGCAGAGCTGCGACAGGCCCTCGCCGAAATAGATGTTGTCGCCGAGGATCATCGACACATTATCCTTGCCGATGAAGTCGCGGCCGATGATGAAGGCCTCGGCAAGCCCGTTAGGCTGCGCCTGCTCGGCATAGGAGAATTCGACCCCGAATTCCGAACCGTCGCCCAGCAACTCCCGAAACACCGGCAAGTCGCGAGGTGTCGAAATGATCAAAATCTGGCGGATACCGGCGAGCATCAAGACGCTCAGCGGATAAAAAATCATCGGCTTGTCGTATATCGGCAGGACTTGCTTAGAGATCGCTAATGTTAGGGGATAAAGACGCGTCCCGCTGCCTCCCGCAAGGATTATTCCTTTCACAAGCTCTCCTTGAATTGCCGGCCCCCGCCCTGAAATCAAGTTGCTCGTGCTTAGGTTTCGCGCAATGGCTTGTCAATTCAATCTCGGCCGTGGATCGGCGCCAGAATTGCTCTGCATCTGCCGTCTCGCGGCAATTTGATCTACCAGCCACAAGCTGACGATGCAAATTGGCGTGGCGATTTGGCAACCGGCTTGCACCATCGGCTGGCGGACGCGTGACAACAAAAGCCGGCGGGCCTTGGACCCGCCGGCTCATTCATTTGTCCGGTTTCAGGGCTGCTTGGGCAGCAGCGACCATACCGCCGGCACCAGGCTGGCGGCGAGCGCAACCTTGATCAGGTCGCCGAGGACGAACGGCAAAACGCCGAACTGCCACGCCTTTTCCGCGCCGATGAGGGTGGCCAGCCAGGCAAAGCCCATGGCCATCATGACGACTTCGGCGACCAGCATGGCGTTGAACAACTTGATCGGGTGGCGGTCCCAGCCGCGGTCGGCGGCCCAGCCGACAATGGCTGCCATGACGATGAAGCCGGCGAGATAACCGCCGGTGCCGCCGATCATGTAGGCGATGCCGATGCCCTTTTCAGGCGTGCTCTGGAAGACCGGGAAGCCCATGGCGCCTTCGGCCATGTAGAGAAGCAGGGTAGCGACGCCAAGCCGCAGGCCAAATGCGGTGGCGATCAGCAGGACGGCCAGCGTCTGCATCGAGATGTCGACCGGCCCGAGCACGACTTTCGTCTTGGCCGACAGGGTCAAAAGCAGCGTTCCGGCGATCGCCAGCAAAAGCTGGGTTGCCAGGCGCTGCGCGCCCTCCTGGGGCAAAGCGAGAGAAACAAGCGGGCGCATCGTCGTTGCAAGTGCCATGGTCTTCCCCAATCCGGATTGCCGCAGATCGCGGCCTTGCGTTTTTCTATATTGGCTTCCGTGTTATGCGGCAATCAGTTTTGCCGTCTTCCTGAACAGAGATTCAACGACACCGCCATGGCGCTCAAATTCGACACCAGCTTCGATCCGGCCTATGGCGAGGGCGTCACCGTTGCGCCGGACGTCTTGCGCGTCACCGCCAAAAACCCCAGCCCGTTCACCTTTCACGGCACCAACAGCTACATCGTCGGGCGCGATACGCTGGCGGTGATCGATCCCGGCCCCGATGACGAGGCGCATTTCCAGACGCTGCTCAAGGTGATCGCAAACCGGCCGGTCAGCCATATCTTCGTCAGCCACACGCATCGCGACCATTCTCCGCTGGCAGCCCGGCTGAAAGCGCACACCGGCGCTATTGTACTGGCCGAAGGCCCGCACCGCCCGGCAAGGCCGCTGCGGATCGGCGAGATCAACCCGCTCGACGCCAGCGCCGACACGGTTTTCGTCCCGGAGATCGCGTTGCCCGACAATGCGCTGGTCGAGGGCGATGACTGGACGATCCGGACGGTGCTGACGCCGGGCCACACCGCCAATCACGCGGCATTTGCGCTCGAAGGCACCGGCATCCTGTTTTCAGCCGACCATGTGATGGCGTGGGCTACATCGATCGTGGCGCCGCCGGACGGAGCGATGGCCGACTACATGGCCTCGCTCGACAGGCTGATCGCGCGCGGCGATCGCCTGCTGCTGCCCGGCCATGGCGGCCCGGTGACCGCGCCGCGCAGCTTCATGCGCGGCCTCAAGACCCATCGCAAGATGCGCGAACGGGCGATCCTCGAGCGGATCCGCGACAGCGACCGGACGATCCCGGACATGGTCAAGGCTATCTACCGGGACACCGACCCGCGCCTGCATGGCGCCGCCGGCCTGTCGGTGCTTGCCCATCTCGAAGACCTGGTGGCGCGCGGCCTGGTTGCTACCCAGGGTGACCCGGCCATCGACGGCGTTTTTGTGCCGGTGGGGTAGAGAACTATTCAGCCGGCGCGGCACCCACCTGCCCTGCAACCTCCTGGTCGAGTTCGGCGAGGAACCCGACGATGCGCGCCGCATTGTCGCCGAGGTCGTAGCGGCCGTAGCGGGAGGCTGAGCGCATGTCGACCACGATCGTGTCGCCGTCATTGCTGACCCGGATGGCGACGTCGGCGGGCAGGCCGACCACGAAGCTCCGGGCAACGGCCGATATCGTCACCTCGTCCTGACCGTCCGTCACCGGATATGGCGCAGTAAGTTGCCAATCGCGGCGGTCGAGCACGGTTTCAACGGCGTCGACGACGGTTTCGAAAGGCAGATTGTAGCTATGCCCGGTGACCAGCGGATAGGCGTCGGCCTGCAGGCGCGCTTCGCCCGGCGTTGGCAGCGCGAGCACGTTCATGTCCTTGGTGCGGTCGCTAGTGTCGAGCACTGGCGGATTGTTGAGGTCCGTCGTGATGTCCCTCAGGGGCGGCGTGGTCGCCGCCAAATAGGTGGCAAAGCCGTAGGGCGTCAGCACCAGCAGCGCCAGCAGGGCGCCGACCGAGAGGTCGCGGCCGCCACGGTCACCGAAATGCCACAGCCGGGACAAAGCGAGGCCGGCAAACAGCAAAGCGAACGCGGCAAGCAAGGCGACGATCGCCAGCACCCACAGGAAGGCCGGCGTTTCGACCAGTTCGAAATGATGGCCGGCCAGCACGGTCAGCAGCAGGACCAGGGCAAAAGCGCCCGTGCGCCGCGACCAGCCGGCCGCCTTCGATGTCTGCCGCTCGTCAATTTCCATTGTCTTCAGCACCGCCCCAACCCGCACAGACGCTTAGAGCAAAGGATGCTCAAATTGAACATCCCCTGCCCTAACGTTTTTGCCGCCGGTAGCTTGAAGGTCAAGGAAACGCACGGTCCCGGTCAATCCGTCGGCAGGCGGTAGTCGCTGAACTGCTTGCGCAAGGTGATCTTCTGGATCTTGCCGGTGGCGGTGTGCGGGATTTCACTAATGAAAGCGACGTCGTCGGGCATCCACCATTTCGCCACCTTGCCGTCCATGAACGCCAGTATATCGGCCTTGCTCGGCTCCTTGCCGGGTTTGGCGACCACGACCAGCAACGGCCGCTCGCCCCATTTCGAATGATGGACGCCGATCGCCGCGGCCTCGGCGACATCGGGATGGCCGACGGCGAGGTTTTCCAGGTCGATGGTCGATATCCACTCGCCGCCCGACTTGATCACGTCCTTGGCGCGATCGGTGATCTGCATGTAGCCGCCGGAATCGATATGGGCGACATCGCCAGTGTCGAACCAGCCGTCCTTGTCGAACTGCTCGGCGCCGACGCCGCCATAATAGGCGCTGGCGACGGCTGGACCGCGCACCTTCAGCCGGCCGAAGGTCTTGCCGTCCCAGGGCAGTTCCTTGTCGTCATCGTCCGTCACCTTCATCTCGACGCCGAAGGGCGGGTAGCCCTGCTTGCCCTGGATATCGAGCCGGGCCTCGCCCTCGAGCGCTTGATATTGCGGCTTCATGGTGCACAGCGTGCCGAGCGGCGACATTTCGGTCATGCCCCAGGCATGGATGACTTCGACGCCGTAATTGTCCTGGAATTTCCTGGTGATGGCGCGCGGACAGGACGAGCCGCCGATGACGACTTTGCTGAGATGGGGAAGCTTCTTGCCGGTCTCTTCGAGATGCTGCAGCAGCATCATCCAGACGGTCGGCACGGCGGCGCTGAAGGTCACTTTCTCGGTGTCGAGCAGCTCGTAGATCGAGGCGCCGTCCATCTTGCAACCGGGCATGACCAGCTTGGCGCCGATCATCGGCGCGCTCTGGCCAAGGCCCCAGGCATTGGCATGAAACATTGGCACGACGGGGAGGATCGTGTCCCGCGCGGAGAGGCCCATGGCGTCGGGCATGGCAGCAATCATGGCATGCAGCACATTCGAGCGGTGGCTGTAGAGCACACCTTTGGGATCGCCCGTCGTGCCGGAGGTGTAGCACATGCCGGCTGCGGTGTTTTCGCCGAAAACCTTCCAGGCGAAGTCGCCATCGGCCTCGTTCAACCAGTCCTCATAGGCAACCACATTCGACAGCGTCGTTTCAGGCAGATGCGCCTTGTCGGTCAGGACGATCACCTTTTTCAGCGATTTGACCGCGCCGGCGATCTTTTCCAGCAGCGGCATGAAGGTCAGGTCGACGAAGATCCCTCTATCCTGCGCATTGTTCATGATCCAGACGATCTGCTCGGGGAACAAACGCGGGTTGAGCGTATGGTAGATGGCGCCGATGCCCATGATGCCGTACCAGGCCTCTATGTGGCGCGCCGTGTTCCAGGCCAGGGTCGCGATGCGGTCGCCGAGCACAAAGCCATCGCGCTCCAACCGTTGAGCGACCTTGAGCGCGCGGCGATGAACTTCAGCATAGGTGGTGCGAACGACAGGACCTTCGATCGAGCGTGAGACGATCTCGCGCGTCCCGTGCTGCCGCTCGGCATTGTCGATCAGCTTGTGGCAGAGCAGCGGCCATTCCTGCATCAGTCCGAGCATCTGGTTCCTCCCATTGCTTCCTCGTTTTTCCCGTCTTTTGTTCCATTGTGGGACGAACGGACGGATTGTCCAGCCATGACGTCTCCAACCGTTAACGGCTGAAGCAAGCAGTGATCGAAAGGCGGGGAAAACCGCCACAATCCGGCCATCGTCGACGTTAAGGTTCGTTAACGGGGTAGGGGTGCGGATTGGCGACTGAAAGAGGTTCGCATGGACACGCAGCTCGACGGCAAGCAGATCGACGGCAAGCAGATCGACGGCAAGCAGATCGACGGCAAGCAGATCGATTACAGGCAGATCGACGACAGGCAGCTGGATGACAGCGAGGCCCAAGACGTGCAGTTGGACGATATTCAACTCGACGACAAAGAGCTTGAAGACACGCTTGCCGCAAGTCTGGCCGATCTCGTGCCGGAGGCCAAAAAGGTCTCCGAAGACGAATTTGTCGAGGTGGTCGGCGGCGCCCTTGAAGCGGTCGGCGGCACGCTGCTGTTCAAAATGTGCGTCCAGAACGAAGGCGAAGGCCAGCATGTCGCCGCCGCATCGATCGGCGATGGCGGCAATCGCCAGTTCCTGCTGCTCACCTTGCCGACAGGCGGCGGCCCACTGAAGGTCGAGACGACGTCAAGAAGCACCAACCCGGTAGCCGGTATTGCCGCGGCCTATGCCGGCCTCATGGACGTGTTCAAGACCGCAGCCTGAGCATTCCACGCGGGATCGTTTTTAGTGATCGGAAGGCCAGCTCTGGGCTACTGGCGAAGGCTTGCGCAACGGGTTCTCCAGACACATTTTAGAGACATGGGAAGCATCCCGCACGCTCTCAATCGGACTGTGCTCCCAATCGAACAAGGAGAACCCCGCATGGACCAGATCGCCAACCCCGCCCCCGGCTTTCAGAGCAATCCCGGCAAGGTCATCACCGTCGAACCCTATCGCGGTACCGTGGTCGTGCGTGCCGGCGATACGGTGATCGCCTCATCGACGCGGGCGAAGCTTCTGTCCGAACCGCCCTACCGCCAGGCATTCTACATCCCCTTCGAAGACATCGACTTCACCCAGCTCGGCAAAACCACCCTGTCGACCCACTGCCCCTACAAGGGCGACGCCAGCTACTGGAGCGTGCTGCCGGCCAGCGAGACCGGCAAGGACGCAATGTGGGGCTATGAGCAGCCGTTCGACGAAATGGCTGAGATTCGCGACCACGGCGCCTTCTATCCCGACAGGGTGACGATCGAAGCAGCACCGGCCTGAGCAAGCGACTCAAGCCGCCGTTGCTCGCTTCGTCATCCCAGGGTCTTCGCGACGGAGCTTCGCTCCTGTTTCATCCTGGGATGACGAAGCTCAGAGGCCTCGGCTAATCTCAAACGTCGGCGACGTCAGTCCAAAGGCGGTGAAACTGCCTGCCGCCGCCTGATCCTAATCAGTCGTCCCGTCGTTGCCGACACCGTCGGCGTCATCCAGCCGCACGAACATCAGCCCCTTGGCCTTCAGCGCGAGCAGACCTTGCACGACGCCCTCGCCGGCGGCGTGGGTCGGCTGGTTGATGTGGGCGATGATGACATCGCCATCCTTGGCGGCGGCGATGCGCCGGGCGGTTTCTTTTGCGCCGAGCAACGAGCCGCCATCGCCGTTGATCGAAAAGCCGGCGACCTTGAAGCCAAGCTTGCGGATCATGGCGATAGCCGACGGGCTGTATTCGGCGGTCGCGCCGCGAAACCATTTCGGCGCCGGCTCGCCGGTGCCAGCGAGAGCGGCAGCGCCCGATTCGACTTCGGCCTGCACCGCTTCCGGGCTGCCGGCGCTGCGGATGCCATAGATCTTGCGCGGCGTGTCGACGGCCGGGATGTGATGGCCGCCATGGTTTTCCAGTTCGAACAGGTCCGGATGCGCGCGCATGATCTCGACGGCGGCGGCGTTGCGCTTCAGCCAGATACCGGTGACGAAGATCGTCGCCGGAATCCGGTTCTCCACCAGCGCCGACAGGATCCTCGTATCGGTCTGGCCGCCGCAGGCGTCGAGCGTAAGCGCGACGCGGCCGACACTGCTACCGTCCTCAGCCTTCAGATGCAGCGCCGGCTCGACAAGCGGCGCGGCCTGGGCCGAGGACACGGCCACGATAGATAGCGCCAAGGCGCAAAACAGCTTTTGCAAGGGATGCCTGTCTTGTCTGAGAATCGGCGCTGTCATAGCCGCATCCCAGGACCCGCAACAAGGCGGAAATCGGGATAGTGGCCGTGAGAAAGCTGATATCCCGACAATGTGACCGCCGCGCACCGTCAGACGGCGTGTTCCAGTTCCACATGCGTGCGTGACAGGACTTCGCGCACGGCCGCGACGACCGGTTCGACCTCGAGGCGCCAGACGCAGCAGGCCTTGCTGGGATCGAGCGGATTGCACAGGCTGCCCGCCACGCAATTGCACGGCATGGATGGCTGCAAGGCGAGGCTGGGCACGCCGACCGGTCCCCAGACGGCCGGGCTGGTCAGGCCGAAAAGGCCGACAACCGGCGTTCCGGCCGCTGCTGCCATGTGCATGGGGCCGCTCTCATTGCCGACAAACAGCCGCGCCTGCTGCAACACCGCCAGCAGCGTTTCCAGCGACAGCGCGCCGACGAGGTTGACGATCGACGCGGCACTGGCGAGGATCTGCTCGGCCGGCTTGCGCTCGTCAGGGCCGCCGACGAGTACGAAATCCAGTCCGGTTTCGCGCGAAATCGTGTCGATCACGGCGGCAAAGCGTTCATGCTGCCAGCGCCGGCCGTGAAAACTTGCGCCGGCATGCACCGCGATAAAGCCGTTTGGCCGCAAATGGTGTTTGTCCAGCAATGCCTGGGCCCTCGCCGTCTCCATCGGCAATGGCCGAATCGACGGCACCCGCACGCGCAGGCCGACGCCGAGCGGCTCGAGCGGCGAAAGGTAGCGGTAGAGATAGTGACGTTCGCCAAAACCGAACGGCTCGGCAAAGACATTGGCGGGCTGGCGCTCATGCCAGCGCAGCGGCCTTTCCGGAGGATTGTAGCCGATGCGGGTGCTGGCGTTGAGGAACCTGACGATGAGCCGCGATGTCTTTGAATCGGTGAGGTCGATGGTCAGGTCGAAACGGAATTGGCGCAGCTTGCTGATCATAGAATAGAGCTCGCGCCCACGCTCCAGCGGGGTGCCGCGCATGGCGGCGCGGCGGAAGCTGACGACCTCGGCGGCGATGCCGTGCGCGGTGACGAAACTGGCGAGGCGCGCCTCGCAGAGAAAGACGATCCTGACACCGGGATATTCGAGCTGCAGGTTCTTGGCGAGCGTGGAGGACAGAACAATATCGCCGATGAACTTGGTCTGAATAATCAGGATCGAGCGGAAGGGTCTGGGCGAAATCTGTAACATCTTTTTCTCGGCACCGGGCGGGTTGGGGGGCCGTGAAATTGGGAAGAAACGATGTCGGGATTGCGTGTTGGGGCGCGCACATCAGCGTGAATTTGCTTACAAAATCGTAAGCTTAGCGCCAAACGGCCACCCACGGGTGGCCGTTTCATCGATACCGAAAGGACTGTGTCGAAATCAGGATGCCGCGGCGCTCTTTTTGGGGCGCGGCACTGCTGTTTTGGCAATCTGCACCGCGGCTTGGGCTGCGGCCAATCTCGCGATCGGCACGCGGTAGGGAGAGCACGAGACATAGTCGAGGCCGACCTCTTCGCAGAAGCGGATCGAGGCCGGATCGCCGCCATGTTCACCGCATATGCCGAGCTTGATGTCGGGCCGTGTCGCCCTGCCCTTTTGCGCAGCCATGCGCACCAGTTCGCCGACGCCCTCGATGTCGAGCGAGACGAACGGGTCCTGCTCGATGATGCCTTTCTGCCGATAGGTCTCGAGGAAGGACGCCGCATCGTCGCGCGAGATGCCGAAAGTGGTCTGGGTGAGGTCGTTGGTGCCGAAGGAGAAGAACTCGGCCGTAGCAGCGATGACGTGGGCGCGGATCGCCGCGCGCGGAAGCTCGATCATCGTGCCGGTGAGATAGTCGATCTTGACGCCGGTCTCGTCCATGACAGCCTTGGCGACCGCATCGATGCGCGCCTTGACGTAGTCGAGCTCCTTCACCAGGCCGACCAGCGGCACCATGATCTCGGGAACGACCAGCGCGCCGGCTTTCTTGCCGGCCTCGACGGCTGCCTCGAAAATGGCGCGCGCCTGCATCTCGGCAATCTCGGGATAGGAGACGGCGAGGCGGCAGCCGCGATGGCCGAGCATCGGGTTGAACTCGTGCAGGGCTTCGGTGCGCTGCCTGAGCTTGTCGAGCGAGACGTTCATGGCGGCGGCGACCTCCGCCACCTCCGCTTCCGTCTTGGGCAGGAATTCGTGCAGCGGCGGATCGAGCAGCCGGATCGTCACCGGCAGGCCGGCCATGATCTCGAACAGTTCGAGGAAATCCGAGCGCTGCATCGGCAACAGCTTGGCAAGCGCGGTGCGGCGGTCCTTCTCGGTATCGGCCAGGATCATCTCGCGCATGGCGACGATACGCTCGCCGTCGAAGAACATGTGCTCGGTGCGGCAGAGGCCGATGCCTTCGGCGCCGAAGGAGCGCGCCATGCGCGCATCGAGCGGCGTCTCGGCATTGGTGCGCACCTTCATGCGGCGCACCGCATCGGCCCATTCCATGATGGCGGCGAAATCGCCCGACAGTTCCGGCTGCAGCATCGACACGGCGCCCTTCAGCACCTGGCCGTTGCTACCATCGATGGTGATGATGTCGCCCTTGCGGAAGGTCTGGCCCATCGACATCAGCGTGCCGGCCTTGTAGTCGACACGCAGCGAGCCGGCGCCCGAAACGCAAGGCTTGCCCATGCCGCGCGCGACCACGGCGGCGTGGCTGGTCATGCCGCCGCGCGTGGTCAGGATGCCTTCTGAAGCATGCATGCCGTGAATGTCTTCGGGGCTGGTTTCGATGCGCACCAGGATTGCCTTGCGACCTTGCGTCTTCAGATCCTCGGCATCGGCGGACGAGAAGACGATCTCGCCGGTCGCGGCGCCCGGAGAAGCCGGCAGGCCGACGCCGATGACATCGCGCGCGGCCTTGGGGTCGATGGTAGGATGCAACAGCTGATCGAGCGAGGCGGGATCGATGCGGGCGACCGCCTCCTCCGTCGTGATCAGCTTGTCGCGCGCCATTTCGACGGCAATCTTCAGCGCCGCCTTGGCGGTGCGCTTGCCGGAACGCGTCTGCAGCATCCACAATTTGCCGCGCTCGATGGTGAATTCGAGATCCTGCATGTCGCGGTAGTGCTGTTCCAGGCGGTCGGAGATGTCGACGAAGGACCGGAACGCGTCCGGCATCAGTTTCTGCAGCGACGGCTTGTCGGAGCCGGCGGCGATGCGCGCCGCCTCGGTGATGTTTTGCGGCGTGCGGATGCCGGCTACGACATCCTCGCCCTGCGCGTTCACCAGGAATTCGCCATAGAGCATCTTTTCGCCGGTCGAGGGGTTGCGCGTGAAGGCGACGCCGGTGGCCGACGTCTCGCCCATGTTGCCGAATACCATGGCCTGGACATTGACCGCCGTGCCCCAGCTTTCCGGGATGTCGTGTAGGCGCCGGTAGGTGATGGCGCGGTTGTTCATCCAGCTGGAAAACACCGCGCCGATCGCCCCCCACAGCTGCTCGTGCGGGTCCTGCGGAAACGGCTTGTCGAGTTCCTCCTCGACCTTGGCCTTGTAAAGGGCGATGACGCTCTGCCATTCCTGCGCTGTCAGTTCGGTGTCGAGCTCGTGGCCGAGGCTCGCCTTCTGGTCCTCCAGGATTTCCTCGAACACTTCGTGGTCGAGACCCATGACGACATCGGAATACATCTGAATGAAGCGGCGGTAGCTGTCATAGGCAAAGCGGGCATCGCCGGAATCGGCTGCCAACGCCTCGACCGTCTCGTCATTGAGGCCGAGATTGAGCACGGTGTCCATCATGCCCGGCATCGAGGCCCTGGCCCCGGAGCGGACCGAGACCAGAAGCAGCTTCGACGGATCGCCGAAACGGCGCCCCGTCAGCTGCCCGATATGGTCCAGCGCCTTGACGACATCGGCCTGCAACGCGGCCGGATAGCTGTTGCCGTTGGCGTAATAGGCGTTGCAGACTTCGGTGGTGAGGGTGAAGCCCGGCGGCACGGGCAGGCCAAGACTGCACATCTCGGCCAGATTGGCGCCTTTGCCGCCGAGAAGGTTGCGGTCGCCCGCACGTCCCTCCGCGGCGCCATCGCCGAAGGTGTAGACCCATTTGGTCATGCTCGCCCTCCAAGTCCTCGGAAGATAGAACACCGGGGCCAAGACCCGGTTCCCCCGCGTTCCGACCCGAGCGTTATTATGCTGCAGTGCGAAAGGCAAGGTGTGGCAGCGAAGCCCGGCGACTACAATCGATTAAGCAAAAGCTGCGTCGAAAAGACTTGCCGGATCGCTGCCCAGGATATAGAACATATAGGGAACAAGTTGGGAGCAGCGTGATGAAACTCAACGGAAAACTCGACTATCTCGAACTGCCCGCGACCGGCGCGACGCTGGACAGCGTCAAGGCTTTCTACAGCGCCGCCTTCTCGTGGTCGTTCACCGATTACGGGCCGACCTATTCGGCCTTCGGCGAAGGGCTCGATGGCGGCTTCCAGGCCGATGCGGCGGAGGCGCCGGCGAAACCATTGCCGGTGCTCTATTCGCAGGATCTGGAAGCAACGCTCGACGTTGTCGAAAGCGCCGGCGGCACGATCGTCAAGCCGATATTCTCGTTCCCGGGCGGCAGGCGGTTCCATTTCACCGATCCCGCTGGCAACGAGTTGGCGGTCTGGGGCGAATAGCGCGCCCCCGCGCCAAGCGGTGGATCAGTTTTGCACAGTGGCCAACTCGGCATTGAGCTTTCGTGCCGCTCGTCCTATAAGGCCGCGCGCAACGGGCAAAGCTCGCTTGCTGGGGCGTCGCCAAGTGGTAAGGCATCGGTTTTTGGTACCGACATTCCCAGGTTCGAATCCTGGCGCCCCAGCCAAATCACATGCCTTTGGAATCAATGATTTACCGACCTTATCGATGGCTGCCGTCAGGAGCTATCTGACTCCCACGCGACCCCGACTCCGTTGACAGACCCGGGGCCGTGCGGAGAGGATCAGTAATCGTTGTCGTCCTGGATGACGACGGGATGATGCCGATGATGTCGATAATAGCGATGATGGCTGCGCTCGATCGAGCCGGTCACGATGACCGTATCCCGGCGATGATGTCTGCGGCCGTGGTCGTAGAAGGCAACCGTGCCGTGTCTGCGGTGATGAAGGCGTTGACCCTGGTCATTGATGACCTTTACGCTCCTGTGATGATGTCGATGGTGGGTCGTGATGACCACGTCAGCTTCGGCTGCCGGAGCTATCGTCGGTATGGCAATGAACAGCGCCAAGGCGCTCACGATCATTGTTTTCATTGTAATATCTCCACCTGCTAATTATCCCTTCGCGGGGATAACCGCGTCCCATCCCTTTGGTTCCGAGTAGCGTCGTCGGTCCACGGGCGCGATCAGTGACGGCTGCTCCCGTGCAACACGGCGTATCGAAAGAAGAAGTTGCGACAGCAGCTCCTGTTGGCAACTTCTGGTAAAGGCGCTCTTTCAAGCCGACCACCAGGGTTACGCCACTCGACAAAGGAGCGCTGCACAGGACCCTTCTATGTCGTCGCGTTCGATCTCCTGATCTGTGACGGAAAACACCCGTCTTGCGAGGAAGACCGTCGGCACAATTTGTGAGATTTACGAGACCAATCAGGCCATTTCAGATCCCATAGGTCGGGCCGTCTCAGATCCCGTAAGAAAGTGCAAGGTAAACCACCGGCGCCAAGATCAGCAGAACCGCGATTCCGATAACCACTGCGATTGCCAGGCGCTCTGTTCGCCTGACAAGCTCAGCGACCTTGTCGTCGTCAGCCGATGGTATGAGGTCAAGAACGGAAGAAACTTCCGCAGGACTGTCGTTGTCGTTTGCGGGTCGGGTTGCGCCGTCACGCACTGATCTCTGGACAAAGGTCACTGTCAGCCTCTCTATTGAACGAACACCGCTTGGCGGTGTCACGACGATCGGGTGCCCGCTAACCTCTCAGGAATGGCGGGCACCCGATTGACCACCGATGAAGGGACTCATGCTCGGCAGCCGGGTTCCAATGTATCGGGAGGGCATAGGTTGCCCGCCTTCGGGCCTATGGCTCCGACGTCAGGACTTCAGTCATACCCTGTTCGGACCTTGGTCTGGCAATCGACGAAGCGATGGCCGCCATTTTGTTTCGACGCAGAAAATGCGGGAACATTAGTAGGCTCTTACGAGTTCACTCCCAGCAACTAGTTCGGGAGAGATACGGTGAACAACATAATCTGGCTCATCGGAGCAGTCGTTATCGTGATTGCGATACTGAGCTTCCTGGGCTTCCGATAAACGTGGCAGCTGAATTGCTGTCGGAGCCTATTGCCATCTGCGCCTTGTAGGCATCGCTTTCGCGTTGGCCGGCGCTTTGCATGTGGGCTTTGGCGTTCGCTCTCAGGTGGCGCTTAAATTCCTTCTCTTCGAACCTTACAGAATGCGCGTCGCAAGCAGGTCGCAAGGGCGACGGTCCTGTTGCAACAGTCGGATCGAGGCCATCGCCGACGAAATCAACAAAGCATGCTGCGTCAGCTCGCCTCGCGCATCGCCTCGGCGGCCTGCAGATCGACCGAGACCAGTTGGCTGACGCCCTGCTCGGCCATGGTCACGCCGAACAGGCGGTTCATGCGCGCCATCGTGATCGGGTTGTGGGTGATGATGACGAAGCGCGTCTCGGTGGTCGCGGCCATTTCGTCCATAAGGTTGCAGAAGCGCTCGACATTGTGATCGTCGAGCGGCGCGTCGACTTCGTCGAGCACGCAGATCGGCGCCGGATTGGTCAGGAACACGGCAAATATCAGCGACATCGCCGTCAGTGCCTGCTCGCCGCCGGACAGCAGCGTCATGGTCTGCGGCTTCTTGCCGGGCGGACGTGCCAGGATTTCGAGCCCGGCTTCGAGCGGGTCGTCGGATTCGATCAGCTGCAGTTCGGCCGTGCCGCCACCGAACAGATGCGAGAACAGCCGCTGGAAATGGCCGTTGACCACCTCGAAAGCGGCAAGCAGCCGTTCGCGGCCTTCGCGGTTCAGGCTCTGGATCGCTTGCCTGAGCTTGCGGATCGCCTCGATGATGTCCTCGCGCTCGGAGACGATGGTCTCCAGCCGGTCCGACAATTCCTTCTGCTCTTCCTCGGCGCGCAGATTGACGGCGCCGAGCCGCTCGCGCTCAACCTTCAGCCGGTCGAGCTGGCGCTCGATCTCGGCCATTTCCGGCATCGGGCTGTCGGCTTCCAGGCCAGTATGGCGAATGACCAGATGCGGCGGCGTGTTCAGCGTTTCCTGGATGCGCGCCTCGACCTCGAGCCGGCGCTCATCGGCGGCGGTCAATCGCTCTTCGGCGCGGACGCGGGTTTCGCGGGAATCGGCCAGCGACTGGATGGCCGCAGTGGCGGCCTTGTCCAGCTCGGCCTGCTTGTTCTCGGCCTCCTGCAAACGGTCGGCGGCCGCCTTGCGCAAGGTCTCGGCCTCGGTCAGCTGCGACAGCAGCGCGCGACGCCTGGCGTCGATCTCGTCGGGGGCGTCGGCCAGCGTTTCGCGCTCGGCCTCGGCCTCGGCCCTGCGCTCGCCCAGCGAGGCAATCTGCGGCGAGGCGTTTTCGGCCCGCTGCAACCAGTTGCTGCGCTCGGCGCCGATGGCGTCGAGCCGGCGCGTGCGCGCCTCGGCTTCGCGGCGCAGGCCTTCATGGACGGCGCGCGCGTCGGCCAAGGTTGCGCGGTCCCTGCCGACATTGGCGGCGGATTGTTCAAGCTGCAATTGCAGGTCGCCGAGATCGGGGGCGTCCTGCAGCAGCATTTCGGCCTCGGCGAAGGCGGCGGCCGTTTCTTCATGGCTGTCGACGATTCGTGCGCGCGCCTCGTCCAGGGCGGCGCGGCGGCTTGCCAGCTCGCCACCGGCCTTTTCGGCCTCGGCCAGCGCGCTGCGGGCGGCGTCCAGGCCGTGCTGGGCATCGCGCCCGGCCTGGCGGGCATTGCGTTCGGCCTCACTCGCCTGGCGGAGTGCATGTTCGGCCTGGGCAAGGGCAGCCTCTGCCTCGCGCATGATCTGCGTCGCCTGCACCGCCTCGGCATCGAGCTCGGCCAGCCGGTTCTTCTGCGCCAGCCTTTGCGCGGCCGCGGTCGGTGCATCGGCGCTGGCGGTCAGCCCGTCCCAGCGCCACAGCGCGCCGTCACGGCTGACCAGCCGCTGGCCGGGGGCAAGCAGCGTCTGCAGGCGTTTGCCGTCCGCCGCATCGACGATGCCGATCTGCGCCAACCGGCGGGCAAGCTGCGAAGGCGCGCGCACCACGCTGGCGAGGCTCTTGAGGCCTTCCGGCAAGGCCGCATCGCCTGGTTGAACCTGGCTTTCGCCCCAGTGCACCGGCGCGCTGCGGTCGAGCGGCACGTCGAGATCCTCGCCAAGCGCAGCACCAAGGGCCGTCTCATAGCCGCGTTCGACGCTGAGTTGCTCCAGCACCGACGGGAAAAGATCGCCGCTGGCGGCATTGAGGATCTTGGCCAGCGTGCGGGCTTCGGTCTCGATGCCGGCGAGTTCGGCCCTGGCATCCTGCAGCGGCGGACGGGCGGCACTCTCGGTGGCGCGCGCCTCGGCGACCGCCTGTTCGGCAGCAATGGCGCCGGCCTCGGCCTCCTCCAACCGGGCGAGCGCGTCCTCGACCAGAGCGCGCTTCTCGGCGGGATCGGGCAAGCCCGCAACCTTCGACATAATCTCGGACAATTCGCGGTCGACATCGGCCAGATGGCGGGCAAAGCGATCGCGGCGTTCGGCGTTTTCGCGCAGCGTGCGTTCGATCTGATTGCGCGCGGCGGCGGCCTCGGCGCGTTCGGCGGTTAGCGCAGCGAGCTTGGCTTCGCTCTGCGACAGCGTTGCGCCGGCCTGCTCGAAAGCGGCCCGCGTCGTGGCCTCGCGCTCGGCGGCGCCGGCATTTTCGGAATTGAGCGTGGCTTCTTCCTCGCGCAGGCGCTCAAGAATATCCGCATTGTCGCGCACCATGCGCTCTTCGCGCGCGATGTCGCCGTCGAGCTGCTGCAGCCGGCGCTCGAGTTCGGCCTGGCGGGCGCGGATGCGGCCCGCCTCCTCCTCGATCTGCGCCTTGGCGATCGACAGGCGCTGGAAGGCGGCGGCAGCCGCGGCCTCGGCGTCACGCAGGTCCGGCAGCCGGTGGGCGCCGATGCCTTGCTCCCGGGCGGCAGCCATCTGGGCGGCGGCGCGGTCGCCGACCAGAGCTGTGGCAACCGCCAGCGCCGACCGCGCATCGCCCTCCTGGGTCTTGGCCAGCGTCCAGCGCAGATGCAAGAGCGTGGCTTCCGCCTTGCGGATATCGGCCGACAGGTTCTTGAAGCGCGATGCCTGGCGCGCCTGGCGCTTAAGGCTTTCGATCTGGCTCTCCAGTTCGCCGACGACATCGTCCAGCCGTTCCAGATTCTGTTCGGCCGCCTTCAGCCGAAGCTCGGCCTCGTGACGGCGCGTGTGCAGGCCGGAAATGCCGGCGGCTTCTTCGAGCAGCGCGCGGCGCGCCTGCGGCTTGGCCTGGATCAGTTCGCCGATGCGGCCCTGTCCGACCATGGATGGCGAGCGCGCGCCGGTCGACTGGTCGGCGAACAGAAGCTGCACGTCCTTGGCGCGGGCTTCCTTGCCGTTGATGCGGTAGAGCGAGCCGGCTTCGCGCTCGATTCGGCGCGACACTTGCAATTCATCGGCGTCGTTGAAGGCGGCGGGCGCGGTCCGGTCGCTATTGTCGAGGAACAGCGTGACTTCGGCGGTGTTGCGGGCCGGGCGCGTTCCCGAGCCGGAAAAGATCACGTCGTCCATGCCGGACGCGCGCATGTTCTTGTATGAGCTTTCGCCCATCACCCAGCGCATCGCCTCGACAAGGTTCGACTTGCCGCAGCCATTCGGCCCGACAATGCCGGTCAGGCCGCGTTCGATGACGAACTCGCCGGGTTCGACGAAGGACTTGAAGCCGAGGAGGCGAAGGCGCGAAAACTTCATTCGCGCCTGCCTGGAAGGCACAAAGGTGCGCTGACGCCGAAGCGCAGTCGCTCCGGCGCCGCCTGGACGTCAGAGCAGAGGGTCGATGATGGCCGATATTTCCTCAATCGACATCGCACCTTTGTAGGTTTTCCCGTTGATGAAGAAGGTCGGCGTCGAGTCGACCTTGAATTCATCGGCGCCGCGCTTCTGGACCGATCTCACATCGTCCAGAAGTTTCTGGTCCGTCAAGCAGGCCTCGAAGGACTCCTGTGTAAAACCGGCGAGCTTGGAGATCTGCAGCAGCGCATCCTTGGTATTGTTGACGCCGACCCAGTTGGCCTGCTGCTTGAACAGCACGTCGACCATCGGGAAATAATTGTCCTTCGAACACCGCGCCAGCATGAAACCGGCCTCGGCGCTCGGATCGAACGGGAATTCGCGCAGGATGTAACGCGCCTTGCCGGTGTCGATGTATTTGGTCTTCAACTCAGGGAAGGTGGTCGCGGCGAAATGCGCACAATGCGGGCAGGTCATCGAGGCATATTCGACGATGGTGACCTTGGCGTCATCCTTGCCGAGCTGCTTGTCGGGCAAAGCGCCGGGCTTCAGCAGTTCGGCCATGTCGACATTGCCGGAAGACTCCGGGACCTTGACGGCGGCCGGAGTGGCAGGCGTCGAAGCAGGCGCGGGAGCCGCAGGCTTCACATCCGCTGCTTTGGCATCCTCGCCTGAATCGCTGCATGCGGCGAGCATAGCCACTGCCGGAATGACGGCCAGCGAAGACAGGAGGTTTCTGCGGGACAAGCTACGGTTCATGCGAATCACCTGACTGTGGTTTGATTTTGCAACGCAAAGGCTAGAAAAGGCGAGAGTTGGCGGGAATTAAGGCATCGCCGTCCCCATTCCAATCGCCAAACTCTACATGCAGGATCACGAATGCGCGAGATAGATGACGCGTTCATGACCGACTGATTACCGGTTGATTACCTTGGCCGCTTCCTTTGGCCAAGAATTGTGGCGCCAAGACGCTCCAGCGAGGCGCGCAAGCCTTCATCCTCGATCTTGCCGACGGTATCGGACAATTTGGCCTTTTCGACGGAAGTCAGTGCTCTCGGCGTCGGTTTCGGCCGGGCTTTGTCCCTCAGCACCGGCTTTTGCACGATCCGGATCCTGCCGATCGCGTTGAAGCCGAGAAAGGCATTGACGCGGTTGATGATCTCGCCGGTCTCGTGCTGTAGGTGCAGCGCGGCCATGCCCTCGCAGGCGATGACCAGCACCGCCGGCTCGAACGGATCGTCCTCATGCATGCGGCGCGGCCACTGGATTTTTTCGGGGCGCGAATGGCCGGCGAGCCTGGGGCCGGCGATCTCTTCCCATGACTGCACCAGCCCGATCGAAATGCCGGCCCGCTTGCGCAGCACGGGGTCGAGGATCGCGGTCGCGAGATCGCTCACCGGAACGGGATTGCCGTAAGGCGTTCTCCCTGCCATGTACGTTCTCCAGCCACGCTCCTCACCAGCCTAGAGCCAGCCCGCGATCAATGGCACTGCACGAACAGACCCGCAAGGCCGCATCCGGACCAACTCTATCGGGAGAGATCGCCGCGCGTCTGCTTGCCTGGTACGACGCGCACCATCGCGAACTGCCGTGGCGGATCACGCCGCACGCCGCGGCCGGCGGTGCACGGCCGGACCCCTATCGCATCTGGCTTTCGGAAGTGATGCTGCAGCAGACCACGGTCGAAGCGGTAAAATCCTATTTTCGCGCCTTTGTCGAGAAATGGCCTGATGTGAAGGCGCTGGCGGCTGCGCCGGCCGAGGATGTGATGAAGGCCTGGGCCGGGCTCGGCTATTATTCACGGGCGCGCAACCTCAAGGCCTGCGCCGATCTGGTTGCGAGCCAGGGCGGCCGTTTTCCCGACAACGAAACGGGATTGAGGGAATTGCCGGGGATCGGCGCCTATACGGCGGCGGCGATCGCGGCGATCGCCTTCGACCGTCCGGCGGCGGTCGTCGACGGCAATGTCGAACGTGTCATCTCGCGGCTCTATTCGATCGCAACGCCGCTCAGCGAGGCAAAGCCTGAAATCCGCGCGCTCGTCGAAAGACTGGTTCCGCAGACAAGGCCGGGCGACTTCGCCCAGGCAATGATGGACCTTGGCGCCACGATCTGCACGCCAAGACGGCCGCGCTGCATGCTGTGCCCGGTGCGCGAGGATTGCAGCGCCATCCTGTCCGGCGACCCCGAGCGCTTTCCGGTCCGCCTGCCCAAGGTCGACAAACCACTCAGGCGGGGTGCCGCCTTCGTCGCCGAGCGCGGCGACGGCGCCATCCTGTTGCGCAAGCGGCCTGACAAGGGCCTGCTCGGCGGCATGACCGAGGTGCCGACCACAGGTTGGACAGCGCGGATCGACGGTGCAACCACTTCGGAGGCAGCGCCCTTCCCTGCCGACTGGCGGCGCGCTGGAGAGATCGCGCATGTCTTCACCCATTTCGCGCTCGAGCTCGAAGTCTTTCACGCTCAAGTGAAAAGTGATGCGCCGGAAGGGCATTTCTGGTCGCTGGCCCATGACATTTCCGGAGAAGCGCTGCCGACGGTCATGAAAAAGGTCATCGAAGCAGCGATACCGGGCGCAACCAAAAAACACCGCCCGATTGACTAGCATTCGCTTTGAAAGGCCAGAAATGACTGAAATCCGCCATATCGTGTTCGACATCGGCCGCGTCTTGCTCCACTACGATCCGAACATTCCGTTCAGCCGCCTCATTCCCGATGCCGAAGAGCGCAAGTGGTTCTTCGACAATGTCTGCACGCATGACTGGAACATCGAGCAGGACCGTGGCCGGACGTGGGAAGAGGCGGAAGCGCTGCTGATCGCGGATTACCCGGATCACGCTGAAAACATTCGCAATTTCCGACGCTATTGGAACGACATGGTGCCGCATGCCTATGAGGACAGCGTCGCCATCATGCTCGGCCTGATCGAGAGCGGCCACGACGTGACCATGCTGACGAACTTCGCCGCCGACACACTTGCCGAGGCACGACTGCGCTTCGATTTCCTTAGCCGCCCGCGCGGCGTGACCGTGTCGGCCGATATCCGTGAGATCAAGCCCGACCGCGCCATCTACGACCATCACGTCGCCGCGTTCGGTCTCGAACCGTCAGCCACGCTGTTCATCGACGACAGCCCCAGAAATATCGATGGCGCCAGGGTGGCCGGCTGGAATGCTGTGCTGTTCACAGATGCAAAAACGCTCAAGGCGGACCTTGAGCGGTATGGCATCGCGGTATGAGCCGCGCAGAGGCCGGAAGGTAGCGCTCTACGACTTTACACCCTGAGATCAAGCCCCTGCCCGCTCCATGCCGAGCCTGGCGATGCGGCGCAGTTCGTCGATCGGGGTCAGGCCGCCCGAGCGCTCATAGTGCCAGAAGGTCCAGCCGTTGCAGGCGTCCAGGCCCTGCACTTCGGCGCCGATCTTGTGGATCGAGCCGGCGCTGTCGCCGATCGCCACCGTGCCGTCGGCGCGTACCTTGGCCGACCAGCGCTTCTTGGCATCGTAAAGCGTAGCGCCGGGCTGCATAAGCCCGGTATCGATGAGGCTGACAAAGGCGACGCGCGGCTCGGCGCGCTTGCCGGTGAGCACGGCGAGATCGGCGCTTTCCAGCGGCCGCACCGCATCGATGCGCTCGTTGGCGGCGTCGATATAGGCCTGTTCGCGCTCGATGCCGACGAAGTGACGGCCAAGCCGCTTGGCCACGGCGCCGGTGGTGCCGGAGCCGAAAAACGGGTCGAGCACGATGTCGCCCGGCTTGGTTGAGGCCATCATGATGCGGGCGAGCAGCGCTTCCGGCTTCTGCGTCGGATGCAGCTTGTCGCCATTGTCGTTCTTCAGCCGCTCGCCGCCAGTGCAGATCGGGAACAGCCAGTCGGAGCGCATCTGGATGTCGTCGTTCGATGCCTTCATGGCTTCGTAATTGAAGGTATAGCCCTTGCCCTTCTGGTCGCGCGAGGCCCAGATCATGGTCTCATGCGCGTTCTGGAAGCGGCGGCCGCGGAAGTTCGGCATTGGGTTGGTCTTGCGCCAGACGACATCGTTGAGGATCCAGAAGCCGAGATCCTGCATCTTGGCGCCGACGCGGAAGATGTTGTGGTAGGAGCCGATGACCCAGATGGTGCCATTGGGCTTCAGCACGCGGCGTGCCGCCAGGAGCCAGGCGCGGGTGAAGGCGTCATAGGCCTCGAAACTCTCGAACTGGTCCCAATCATCGTCGACGGCGTCAACCTTGGACTGGTCGGGCCGGTGCAAATCGCCGTCGAGCTGCAGATTGTAAGGCGGATCGGCGAAGATGACGTCGATGGATTTTTCCGGCAGCCGGTCGAGCGCGGCGACACAATCGCCCTTGAGGATCGTGTCCAGCCACTCGGATTGCTGGGGGGCGTGGGAGAGGTCGGCGAGAAGACGCACGGCAGACATTTTTACACCCAAGGCACGCGTTACTGTTTACTCCCCGTTATGGTTACCGATCAGCGTAAATATTCGGTGAAGGACGCAACGGTCCAGGCAGCCCTGACGTCGTCAATTTGCGCAGCCCGGCCCGTTGGTGTATGTCGCGCCGCTTGAGCCTTGCCGGGCCTCCATCACCCTCCCTCGTTCGGATTGCCATGCCCCAGCCAGATCTTGTCATCTTCGATTGCGACGGCGTGCTCGTCGATTCCGAAATCATCGCAGCCCGCGTCGAGGCCGAATTGCTGACCTTGGCCGGATATGAAATCTCGGCTGAGGAATACGCCGAAACCTATGCCGGACTGACCTTCAAGGACATCATGATGCGGGTCGAGGCGAAGTCCGCGATCCCGTTCCAGGCCTCGATGATCGACCGCGCCGAAGAGCTGGTCGACCGCAAACTGCGCAGCGACGTGCGCGCCATCGACGGCGTGCGCGAGGCGGTCGCGGCGGTGACCGCGCCGCGCTGCGTCTGCTCGAACTCACGCTCCGAGCGGATCGAGTTCATGCTGGAGAAAGTGGGCCTGCTGCCGTTCTTCGCCGGCCGGATTTTTTCAGCGCTGGAAATACCAAGCAAGAAAACCAAGCCCGCGCCGGATGTGTTCCTGATCGCGGCGGAGCAACTCAACGCCAATCCGGCAAACACCTTCGTCATCGAGGATTCGGTGCACGGCGTCACCGGCGCCAGGGCCGCCGGCATGCGCGTGATCGGCTTCACCGGCGCCGCGCACAGCTATCCCGGCCATGCCGATGTGCTGACCGAAGCCGGAGCCGAAACCGTCATCCGCCGCTGGGCCGAACTGAAAAGTGTGATTGCCGCTCTGTCGGAGTGGTCGGACGCCTGAACCGATCAGTCCTTGGCTTTGGCCGACCTGGCCGGTTTCTTCTTAGCCCTGTTGTAGGCAATCGCGGCGCGGACGAGCGCTTTCAGCGCATCCGCATCGATCACGTCGCCCTCCGACACATCGATGGCGCGCCACACCTTGCCGTTGAGCCCGTTGTTGAACAGCCTGTCGGGATCCGACAGGCTGGCGCCGTGAGAAAAGGTCAGCTTCACCTTGTCCTTGTGAGCGTTGCCGACGGCGATCATGCCGTCGCGTGACCATACCGGGCTGCCCATCCACTTCCACTCCTCGATGATTTCCGGGTCGGCGTCGAGGATGGTCTTGCGCAGGCTGGCCAACGTCTTGCCCCGCCAATCGTCCAGCTCCCGGATTCGGGCATCTATCCGCTCGGAGGCAGAGGCGCCTCCCTCATCCTTGCTCGATATGCTGATCTTCATGGTCTGCCTCCGTTCACATCTTCTCGCCGGGCAATCGGCTGGCCTGCTTCACCCAGGAGGCGAAGCGGGCTTCGTCGATCTCTTCGCCTTCATGGATGTCGAGATAGCGCACTTCCTTTTGCCTGGAACCGCCGGGAGGCACAGGATCGAGCGACGTGCCGCGAAAGTAGGCGACTTTGACGTATCTGGTGAAGCAATGCAGGCTGAGGAACCAACCCTCGCCCTCGATGCCATAGAACGGTGAGTTCCACTTCACCGCCTTGCAGACGCCGGGGACGGCGCTGACGATAAGTGCGTCGATCCAGCGCCCGACATCGCTTTTCCAGCCCGGCATGGCAGCAATATATGCCTGCACCGGAGCGTCCCCATAGGCCTTCGGGATCTGCGGGTTGCCGCCCGAAAGCAGGACCGGCTTTTCCGGCTTGTCTGGGGCCGGTTTTGCGACCTTCGATTTTCCCGGCGCCTTGGCCATGTCCTACCCTTGCGCGCCCTGCTCGCCACGCGATCTCGCGACGTAAGGCAGCACGAACATGTAGAGGCCGCTGAACAGCAGCAGGAATAGCGGCAGCAGCGGCGAATAGACCACCCAGGCCGGAGGTTGCCCGAACGCCATGGTGATGAAATTGGCTGCCACGGTCAGCGTGAAGATGATCGACAGCCAACGATGGGTTTGACGTATCCATTTGCTCAAGTTCATTGCAACTTCCTCTTGAAACCAGCGCCTACCAACGCGCCAGTTGGGTGATCTGGATGAGATTGCCGCAGCTGTCGTTGAGCTGGGCGATAGTCGAGCCGGTCACTTCTGTCGGCGCCATGGCGAACGCACCGCCGCGTCCCTTGATGCGCTCGTAATCACCCTTGACGTCGTCGGTGAACAGCATGAGCGCGGGCTGCCCCTGCTTGAAGATGGCCTGCTGGTAGGCCTTGGCGGCCGGGTTGTCGTTGAGCGCCAGCTGTAGCTCGGCTCCATCGGGCTCATCGGGTGAGATGACGGTCAGCCAACGAAAAGGCCCATTGCTGAAGTCGGCCTTCACGGCAAAGCCCAGCACGTCGGTGTAGAAGCGCAGTGCGTTGTCCTGGTTGTCCACATAGACGCTGGTCAGCTTGATCTTCATCGATTTACTCCTTTTTGCATTCGGTGCCCCGCGATCAGGGCATGGTACCGGCAGGCTTCAATCCGGCTTCGCCAGGACCTGCTCCAGCTTGGTGAGGAATTGCTGCCACCCGGCCCTGGCGCCGCCATAGGCCTGCTTCTGGCTCGGATGGAAGCCCGACTGCTCGACGCGCAGATGGGTTCCCGAGCTCGTGGGTGTGAGCGTGAACGTCACCACGCTCGTCAGATTGTAGGCGGCATCCTCATGCGCAAAATCCCAGCTGTAGGACAGCGTCCTGTTTTGCTCGATGGCCAGCACCTCGCAGTCGAGCACGCCGCCCCAGTCGCCGCGAAGATTGAAGCTGTGGCCGACGACAGGCTTGAAATCGTTCTTCATGAGCCATTCCTCAATCAGATGCGGCTGCGTCAACGCGCGCCAGATCTTCTCCGCCGGCCAGGATATTTCACGTTCGACGACGACGGTGCGCAGCTCGAGATTGCTCACTGGTCCATCCTTTTCAGCAGGCTCTCGAGATCATCGAAGCGGCTCTCCCAGAATCCAGTCATTTGAACTGTCCAGTCGGTCAGCGGGCCAAGTGCCTCGGGCTGCGCGCTGTAGTGGGTCTGGCGTCCGGCGTGGCGGTCACGCACCAGGCCGGCCAGCTTCAGGACGCCGAGATGCTTCGACACCGCCGGTTGCGAGACCCCGGACTGCGCCGTCAGCGCCCCCACGGTCTGCTCACCTTGGCGGCACAAGCGCTCGAAGATGGCCCGCCGGGTCGGGTCGGCAAGCGTTCTGAACAAAGTATCGTGGGCGTCCGGCATCGGGATCAATAACCTGCGAGCTATTGGTTGACGTATAACCGCCGGGATATGGATGAGTCAAGTGCGCTGGCGGAATGGATCGAGATTAAAGCGCAGACGCGACCTGCCGCAGGCGCACGCCTGCAGGATTACGATCGGATCGTTTGGATCTTTCAAAGAGTTGACCGGCACCGTCGCAGCAGCGACGGCGCCCAGGCGCTTAGTTCGTCGCGGGAGCGCGCTTCTTTTTCTTGCCGGACTTCTTGTCCGCCGCCGCCGGCGCGGTGTCGTCATAGCCGGCATAGACAGTGTAATCCCGGGCGGAGGGTTCGGGCACGACGACGTTGGGATCGGTGAACACGAACTGGGTGGCGGTCGAGGGATCGCTGACCTGGATCTGATAGGGGTGGATCTGCGAATAAAGTACGTCGGGGCCGTGCATGACGGCAATGCGGATCGGCATGGTGATGGTGCCGGGGGCGAACAGCGGTCCCGGCACGATCTTGCCGGCAACGCCAACCTTCATCGTCAACTGGCCGTTGGCACGGCTGCAATCGCGGCTCACATCGCTGATCGAGGCCTGGTAGATGATCTTGGCCGGATCCTTGTTCGGATCGACGATGGAGCCGTCAGGCGCCGTCTGCGCGGCGGCAGCGGCCTCGGCATCCTGTGTTGCATCAGCCTTTTTCTTTTTCGGCTGCGGCGCGCCCTTGGCGTAGGTATTGAAGTATGCGGTGCCGTCACGCACCGTCACTTTCGGGCAGTAGGCCTGCAACTGGCTGGCGAGAACCTTGGGATCCTGAGGCGGTATTGGCGCATTCGGGTCGGTCTTCTTGCCGAAACCGAGATTGAGGATGCCATTGTCGCTCGATTGGCAACCGGCGGCGGCAAGCATAAAGCCGGTTAGCGCCAGACCCGCGACAAAGCGACGGTTGAACTTATGAAACGCCATGAAACTGCACTTCCCTCTCGCAAAGTTGGTGACGTATAGCAACGCCACGGCAAAAATGCGACTGAGGCGGCTCGGAAAATTAACCAATTGCCGTGGATGAAACCGGCGGCAGCAATGGACCTTTGACGATGCGCTATGTGAGTACCCGCGGGGATGCGCCCGTGCTTGGATTTGCCGATGCGGTGCTGGCGGGGCTGGCCCGCGACGGCGGGCTTTATGTGCCGCAGACATGGCCGCAGTTTTCGGCAGCCGAGATCCGCGCCATGCGCGGCCTGCCCTATGCGGACCTCGCCATCCGCGTGCTGACGCCCTTCCTCGGCGGCGAGATCGCCGCACCCGTCTTCGAGCGCCTGGTGCGAGAAGCCTATGCCAACTTCCGCCACCGGGCCGTCTGCCCGCTGGTGCAGACCGGCGCCAACACGTTCATCCTCGAGCTCTTCCACGGTCCGACGCTGGCCTTCAAGGACGTTGCCATGCAGCTGCTTGCCCGGCTGATGGACCATGTACTGACTGAGCGTGGCCAGCGCGCCACCATCGTCGGCGCGACCTCGGGTGACACTGGCGGCGCCGCCATCGATGCCTTCGCCGGCCGCGACCGAACTGACATTTTCGTGATGTTCCCGCATGGCCGCGTCTCGCCGGTGCAGCAGCGGCAGATGACGACATCGACTGCCGCCAACGTCAAGGCGCTGGCGATCGAAGGCAATTTCGACGATTGCCAGGGCCTGCTGAAGGATATGTTCAACGATCATCGTTTTCGTGATCGCGTGTCGCTGTCGGGCGTCAATTCGATCAACTGGGCCCGCATCATGGCCCAGATCGTCTATTATTTTTCCTCGGCGCTTTCGCTCGGCGCGCCGGACAGGCCGGTCTCCTTTACCGTGCCGACCGGCAATTTCGGCGATATTTTCGCCGGTTACGCCGCTAAGAAGATGGGCCTGCCGATCGAGCGGCTGATCGTCGCCACCAACGACAACGACATATTGGCGCGCACTTTCGCGACCGGTGAATACCGCACCAAGGGTGTGTTTGCGACGACGTCGCCATCGATGGACATCCAGGTATCGTCGAACTTCGAGCGACTGCTGTTCGAGGCCTGCGACCGTAACGCAGAGACGGTGCGGCGTTACATGGCCGGCCTCAAGCAATCCGGCGCCTTCACCATCGAAACCGCGGAAATCGACCGGATGCGGTCCGAATTCGACGCCGGACGCGCTGATATGGACGAGGTTGCCGCCACCATCCGTTCAACGCTCGAATCCAGCAATTATCTGCTCGATCCGCACACGGCCGCGGCCGTGCATGTCGCCGCCGGCAAGGCTGACGGTGCAGTGCCGATGGTGGTGCTGGGCACGGCGCACCCGGCCAAGTTCCCGGCCGCGGTCGAAGCCGCCTGCGGCGTGTCGCCGGCCCTGCCCGCATGGCTGGGGTCCTTGATGTCAGCCGACGAAAAGTACACGGTACTTCCATCCGACCTGAAAATGGTGGAAGATTACGTGAGCCGCCACTCAAGGGCAGCGCGTTAGGGAGTACTTGCCATATGGGTGTTGAGGTAAGCCGTCTGTCGAACGGCCTGACAGTCGCCACCGAAACCCTTCCAAGCCTCGAATCCGTTGCCCTTGGCGCCTGGGTCAAGTCCGGCGCCCGCAATGAGCGTGACGACGAGCACGGAATGGCCCATCTGCTCGAGCATATGGCCTTCAAGGGTACGAAAAGGCGGACGGCCTTCGAGATCGCCTCGGAAATCGAGGATGTCGGCGGCGAGATCAATGCCGCCACATCAGTCGAGACGACGTCCTATTACGCCAGGGTGCTGTCCGACGATGTGCCGCTGGCGGTGGATATCCTTGCCGATATCCTGCAGGAGTCCGAATTCGACCCGGAGGAACTGGAGCGCGAGCAGCATGTGATCCTGCAGGAGATCGGCGCCGCGCACGACACACCCGACGACATCGTCTTCGACCGTTTCACCGAGACCGCCTTCCGCCACCAGACGATCGGCCGCTCGATCCTCGGCACGCCGGAAACCGTCAAATCCTTCACCTCCAAACAGCTGCATGATTTCATCGAGCGCCAATATGGCGCCGAGAAGATGGTGATCGTGGCGGCCGGCGACATCAAGCACGACAATTTCGTGCGCGAGGTCGAAAAGCAGCTCGGCGGTTTCCGCAGCAAGTCCGACAGCACGATGCCGCAATATGCGCAGTATGTCGGCGGCGATTTCCGCGAGGATCGCGACCTGATGGACGCGCAGATCGTGCTCGGCTTCGAAGGCCGAGCCTATCATGTGCGCGATTTCTACGCTTCGCAGGTGCTGTCGATGATCCTCGGCGGCGGCATGTCGTCCCGGCTGTTCCAGGAGGTCCGCGAAAAGCGTGGCCTGTGCTATTCGGTCTATGCCTTCCACTGGGGTTTTTCCGATACCGGCATCTTCGGCGTTCATGCCGCGACCGGGCAGAGCGACATTGCCGAACTGGTGCCGGTCATTATCGACGAGCTGCAGAAGGCCGGCGAGAATATCCTTCAGGAAGAGCTCGACCGCGCCCGCGCGCAATATCGCGCCGGCCTGATCATGTCGGCTGAAAGCCCGGCCAGCCGCGCCTCGCAGATCGCCAGGCAGCTGCTTCTGTTCGGTCGGCCGATCGCCAAGGAGGAATTGATGGAACGGCTGTCGGCGCTGACCGTCGAGCGGCTGACCGACCTTTCGTCCCGGCTGTTTTCGACCAAGCCGACGCTGACCGCGGTTGGACCGGTGGGTACGCTCGCGCCCTATGAGGCGATTCTCGATTCGCTTGCGGGCACGCACACCACGGCCCGCAAGCTCGCCGTCTAAGCCTTCAAGCGCCGGTGTTCGCGCTCCCTTTCTTTCGCCGTGACCTGCCGGCACTGAAAGGCGACCGGGTCATGCTGCGCGTGCCCTACACCAACGACTATCGCGAATGGTCAGCGGTGCGCGGCGAAAGCCGTGCCTTCCTCGAACCGTGGGAGCCGCGCTGGACGCCCGATGAACTCGACCGCACCGCCTGGCGGCTGCGCATCGGCCGCTACCGCGAAGACTATGCGCAGGGGACAGCCATCGCCTTCTTCATCTTCGAGAAGGCGAGCGGCAAGCTTGCCGGCGGCATTACGCTCGGCAATATCCGCCACGGCGTCTCGCAAAGCGGCCATGTCGGGTACTGGATCGGGGAGCGGTTTGGCGGCCGCGGCCTGATGACCGACGCGGTCAAGGTGGTCTGCCGCTTCGCCTTCGATACGCTGAGGTTGCACCGGATCGAAGCTGCCTGTATTCCCGACAATGTCCGGTCGATCCGCGTGCTTGAAAAAGCCGGATTCCGGCGCGAAGGACTTCTGCGATCCTACCTCAGGATCAACGGCATCTGGCAGGACCACTACCTCTACGCCCGGATCGCGGACGATCCGCCGGGCGCTGGAACGAAGGACTGATTTTTGACGAATTTCCTGCGAAACGGGTCGCTGTTGGCCTTTGTTCTGGCGGTTGTCGTCACGCTTTGCGCGGCGCTCCCGGCCTTCGCCGTCGAACCGATCAAGATTGCCCGCGACGATGTCGCGCTCGACCTGTCGCGCGCCGTCGAGATTTACCGCAACCAGGGCGAAAACTTCCAGGTGTCGACCGCACCCGGCCCCGATGGCATCGTCCGGCGCATCGAGGTCGAGGCCAATGACGCGCGCTCGAGCGGTGACTGGGCGGTGTTCGCGCTCGCCAATACCACCGACCAGCAGCTTGACCGGCTGATCGTGGCGCCGCATTTCAGGCTGGTGAATTCCGGCATCTTCTGGCCCGATCTCGGCGCCACCCGCATCGCCGCGATCACACCCAGCGAGGGCTTCGCGCTCGACCGCCAGTCAAGCTCCGACGCCGACGTGTTCCGGGTGACGCTGAACCCGGGAACGGTGATCACCTTCATCGCCGAACTCGCCTCGCCGAAGCTGCCGCAGGTCTATCTATGGGAGCCGGAAGCCTACAAGGACTCGGTCAATTCCTACACGCTGTTTCGCGGCATCGTCATCGGCATCGCCGGGCTGCTGGCGCTGTTCCTGACCATCCTTTTCGTCGTCAAGGGAACCTCGATGTTTCCGGCGACAGCCGCACTTGCGTGGGCGGTACTTGCCTATATCTGCGTCGATTTCGGCTTTCTGAACAAGATCATAGAGATATCGCCCGGCAACGAGCAGATGTGGCGGGCGGGAACGGAGGTGGCGCTTGCGGCGACCTTCGTGGTGTTCCTGTTCGCCTATCTCAACCTCAACCGGTGGCACGGGCATTTCAGCTATGGCGCGCTGGTCTGGATTCTCGGCCTGGTGCTGATCGCGGGTGTGGCCATCATCGATCCGGCCGTCGCCGCCGGTATTGCCCGGCTGTCCTTTGCCGCCACCGCGCTGACCGGGCTCGGCCTCATCATCCTGCTCGGTCTTCGTGGTTACGACCGTGCGATCATGCTGGTGCCCAGTTGGGTGATGGTGCTGCTATGGCTGTGCGGGTCGTGGATGGCGATCGCCGGCATGCTCGACAACGACATCGCCCAGCCGGCATTGGGCGGCGGGCTGATCCTGATCATCCTTTTGATCGGCTTCACCGTCATGCAGCATGCCTTTGCCGGCGGCGCGCTGCATCAGGGCCTGTTCTCCGATCTCGAGCGCCAGGCGCTGGCCGTCGCCGGCTCCGGCGACACGGTGTGGGACTGGGACGTGCTGCGCGACCGCGTCGTCACCAAGCCCGACGTCAGCATCCAGCTTGGCCTGGCGCCCAACAGCCTGGGGGGTGCGGCCCGCAACTGGCTGCCGGTGCTGCATGCCGACGACCGCGACACGTTCCGCACCACCCTCGACGTGGTGCTCGAACATCGGCGCGGCCGGGTCTCGCAGAATTTCCGCCTGCGCGGCGCCGACGGGCACTACCACTGGTTCTTGCTTCGGGCGCGGCCGGTGATCGGCTCGGATGGCGAAGTGATTCGCTGCGTCGGCACCATGGTCGACGTTACCGAGCAGAAAAAGTCCGAGGAAAGGCTGCTGCACGATGCCGTTCACGACAATCTGACCGGCCTGCCCAACCGCGAACTTCTGATGAACCGGCTGGAAGCCATCATCTCGATCGCGCGCACCGAAGAGAAGGTGCGCCCCACCGTCTTCGTCATCGACATCGACCGTTTCAAGCAGGTCAATGACGGGCTTGGCATCTCGGCCGGCGATACCATCCTGCTCACCATTGCGCGCCGCTTGCACCGGCTGTTGAAACCTAAGGATTCGCTGTCGCGCTTTGCCGGTGACCAGTTCGCCCTGATGCTGCTCTCCGAACAGGAACCCTCCCGCATCGCGGCGGTGGCAGACGCCATCAAGCACGCCATCAACAACCCGATCACCTTCGCCAAGCGCGAGATCGTGCTGACTGCCTCGATCGGCCTGATCACCTGGACCTCGGCGCAGACTTCGGCAGAAGACATGGTCAAGGACGCCGAGCTTGCCATGCACCAGGCCAAGCGCTTCGGCGGCGACAGGATCGAGCCGTTCCGGCCGGCCTTCCGCACCGTCGGCACCGACCGGCTGCAATTCGAATCCGATCTGCGCCGCGCCATCGAGCGGCGCGAATTCACCCTTGCCTACCAGCCGATCGTGCGGCTGGAGGACGGCAGCATTGCCGGCTTCGAAGCGCTGCTGCGTTGGGACCATCCGCGCCGCGGCATGATCCCGCCCGGCGATTTCATTCCGGTCGCCGAAAGCTGTGGCCTGATCGTGCAGCTTGGGCTGTTTGCCATGCAGCAGGCTGCCGAAGACCTCGCCGGCTGGCAAAAGCAGATCGGCGACACCCCGCTGTCGGTGTCGGTCAATCTGTCCAGCCGCCAGCTGATCCGCCGCGACCTGGTCAGCGATGTCCGCTCGGTCATCGCCCGCGCCAATCTGAAGCCGCGCTGCTTCCGGCTCGAACTTACCGAATCGCTGGTCATGGACAATCCAGAGCAGACCTCGCATGTGCTGACCAAGCTCAAGCAGCTCGGCATCGGCCTGTCGCTGGACGATTTCGGCACCGGCTATTCCTCGCTCGCCTATCTGACCCGCTTCCCCTTCGACACCATCAAGATCGACAAGAGCTTCGTCGACGACGCGACGCCGAAGCGGGCGGTGCTGCTCAAATCCATGGTCAACATGGCGCATGAACTCGGCCTGTCGGTGGTGGCCGAGGGCATCTCCGACGAAAGCGATGCGCTGGAACTGCGCCAGATGGGCTGCGAATATGTGCAAAGCTTCATGTTCGGCGCGCCGATGCCAGGCGACCAGGTGCTGAAGGCGTTGAAAGAGCAGTACCCGATGACGCAGGCGTGATGGGTGAGGCATGCGTCGTGCAGGCGCGTGGTTACATTGGAATGAACCCCGAAAATTAGCTGAAGCGACCGCGCCTTCGTCATCCTGGGGCGAAGCAAGGAGCGCAGCGCCGCAGCGCAGACCCTAGGATGACGAAAGTGGCGGGCGGCTTCGGCTAGTCGCGAAGGTTCGGCGGAACGTCGGCGAAGGCGAGGCCTCAGGCGTGCCCCGCGGCCAGGCTCAAATGCGCCAGATCAATCCCGATCGATGCCAGGATGCGGTCGTACTTCCGCTCGATGTCGGCGTCGAACAGCAGCTCCGGCGTGGCCGGGCAGGTCAGCCAGCCATTCTCGGCGATCTCGGTTTCCAGCTGGCCGGCGCCCCAGCCGGAATAGCCGAGCGCCATCAACGCGCGCCGCGGGCCGCGGCCGGACGAGATGGCGCGCAATATGTCGACCGTCGCGGTCAGGCAGATATCGTCGGAGACGGTGAGCGAGGATTCCACCCGGTAGTCGCCCGAGTGCAGGACGAAGCCGCGGCTACGGTCGACGGGGCCGCCATTGCGCACGACGAAGTCGCGAGCCTGCGCCGGCAGCCTGATCGCCTCCTGCTCGTTCATGATGCCGAGCTGCACCAGAAGATCGGGAAACAGCATCTGTTGCGTCTGGTTGATGATCAGGCCCATGGCGCCTTCATCGCTGTGCGCGCAGATGTAGATGACCGAGCGCGTGAAGCGATCGTCCTTCATGCCGGGCATGGCAATCAGGAACTGGTCGTCAAGAAAGCCGCGTCCACCGGCTGTCTTTTTGTGGCGCAACAAGTCCATGGACTGGAGCGTAACGCGTTTCCGGGACGCCGAAAAGATGCGCCGCGTGCGATTCGGCCAAAGCCCAACGGTTGGAACAACGGAATCTTGACTGCGAACTTCACTCGGCCGATTGCTTGAAGCCAACTGTTCCTTGCCCGAAGGTCACGCAAATATGATACGCAGAGCGCCATGAAAACATTGCGCGGCCATGAACTGACGATCAAATCAACGCCATGCAAAGCTTGAAAATCCTGCTGCTCGGTATTGCTATCGGATGCGGAGCAGTCCTGCCCGCCGCCGCCTCCTCGTCGGAATGGTACAACAGCGAAGGCGGCAAGGTGCGGCTGGTGACAACAGGCAAGGCCGACGAGGCCGGTCGCATACAGGGCGTGCTCGACATCGCGCTCAAGCCCGGCTGGAAAACTTATTGGCGCGATCCGGGCGACGCCGGCGTGCCGCCGCAGATCGACGTTTCGGCCAGCACCAACATCACCGATGCGGCGTTTTCCTTCCCGCCGCCGCAGCGCCATGACGACGGCTACGGCAAATGGGCCGGCTACAACCATCCGGTCTCGCTGCCGGTGACATTCACTTTGTCGTCGCCTGGGGATGCGGCCGTCATCGATGCCGACATCTTTCTTGGCATCTGCGAGACGATCTGTATTCCGGTGCAGACGCGGCTGAGCGTCGATCCCGCCGCCGATCCCGACAATGCCGAGGATGCGGCGCTGGTGAAGGCTGCACTCGCCACCTTGCCCGCGCCTGCCAAGCCCGATTTCGGGATCAAGGTGCTGCCGGGCGACCATGAGACGCTGATGGTCGAGGCGACTTTTCCCGGAGATCCGGAGGCGGCGGATTTATTCGTCGCCGGGGGACGCGATTATATGTTCGGGGCGCCTGCACGCAGCGAAAAGGACGGCCGGCTGGTATTTACCATTCCGATCCTCGACCGGCCGTCGACGACACCGACCGATGGCGGGTTGTATTACACCCTGACAAGTGCCGAAGGCGCGGTCGAGGGCGTTCTGCCGTTCCCCTGATACCGAACCCGATCCGGGCTTTCCCTTGATCCAGGCCTTGTCGGCGGTTGCGGGAGATGCCCGATTTCGCTATCGCAAGAAACCTTCCCTGCTTTTCACACGAGGACCATCATGACGATTGCCGTTGGCGACAAACTGCCCGATGCGACCTTCAAGGAAATGACCGCCGACGGCGCCAAGGTGATCACCTCGGCCGAGATTTTCGCGGGCAAGAAGGTCGTGCTGTTCGGCGTTCCAGGCGCCTTCACGCCGACCTGCAGCAACAATCATCTGCCGGGCTATCTCGAGAACCACGATGCCATCCTGGCCCGCGGCGTCGACACCATCGCCGTCGTGTCCGTCAACGATGTCCATGTCATGGGCGCCTGGGCCAATTTCACCGGCGGTCAAGGCAAGATCCTCTATCTCGCCGACGGCAATGGCGACTTCGCCAGGTCGATCGGCCTCGACTCCGACTATTCCAGCGGCGGCATGGGATTGCGCTCGAAGCGCTTCTCGATGATCGTCGACAACGGCAAGGTCACCGCGCTCAACGTCGAGACCAAGCCAGGAGTCGACACGTCGGGTGCCGCTCACATTCTGAGCCAGCTCTAAACCGCGGCGGCCGCCTCGGCTCATGAACGCCATGGCCTGACGACCACGCGCTTCCAGCCGGATTGCCTGCTTTGGGGGACATCGACGATGTTTGACATCATCTGGCGCAGCATTGCGATTGGCATCGGCGCCACGGTGCTGATGGATCTTTGGGCGCTGTTCCTGCATCTGGCGCTCAGTCAGCCGCGGCCGAACTGGGGGCCGCCCGGCCGCTGGGTCTGGCACCTTAGGGAAGGCAAGGTTTTCCACGACGATATCGCCCAAGCCGCACCCTATGCGCATGAGCAGGCGCTGGGCTGGGCTTTCCACTATGTCACCGGCATCGTCTACGGCTTCATCCTGGTGGCGCTGGTGGGCACGGCATGGTTGGACGCGCCGACCTTCCTGCCGGCCTTCATCCTCGGCATGGTCACCATCGGCGCCGGCTGGTTCCTGCTGGCGCCCGGCATGGGCGGCGGCTGGGCTGCCTCAAAGCGCCCCAACGCGATGCAGATCCGCGCCTTCAACGTGATCTCGCACACGGTGTTCGCGCTCGGCCTCTACGGCACGGCCCTGCTGATCCGCTGAGGACGGGTTCTATCTGTTGGTCGCGCGCGGCTTCATCGCGGCTACGGTATCGATGATCTCCTGACATCCGCTTTAGCGCGGCGCCAGACTGTCTATCGGCCGCCATCCGTGGACGACGCGGCGCGTGCCGACATCATAGGCGAAGTAATTACCACCGCCGGCCGGCTGGTCCGCCGCGCGGCTGATTGCGCGGCCGCTGAGCGAGAGCAGCAGCAATGTTCCGACGCCGCCATGGCCGACGAAGGCAATGTCGCCGCCGTCGGCAGCACCCAGCACCGTTTCGACCTCGCTGACAATGCGTTGCTGGGCGTCGATGGCCCGTTCCCAGCCGCGGATGCTTTTGTGCGGGTTGGCGAAGAACTGGTCGGCGACCACCTCGAACTCCGGCGGCGGCAGGAAGCCGGTTGCCGACCGAACGTTCTCATGCATGCGCTCCCTCACCTCGACCGCGAGGCCGAGGTGTTTGCCAAGAATCTCGGCGGTTTCGATCGCCTTGCGCTCGGCCGACGAGACGACACGGCGGATCGATCCGACCCATGGCTGATCGAGCATGGCTGATGCTCGCGCTCGTCCGATCTCGGACAGCCCCCAGTGCGGCACGGGAACGTTGGCATCGATCTGAACCTGGGGATGGGTGATGTAGTATACGATCGGCATGAGTGAGATCCCCTTGCCGATAGCTTGAGCTCAATAGCTCTGGGTCGAGCGCCGTGCCCGTGGCGCCGGTTGCTTCTCGGATGCCGCCGGCTTCAGCGCCACTTTCAGCGCCGCAGGTTTGGCTGAGCCCCTCTTGAACGGCGCCATGCCTTCCCTTGCGAGTTCGTCGGCGCGTTCGTTCTCGGAGTGGCCGGCATGGCCCTTGACCCAGTTCCAGGTCACCTTGTGGCGCCGATTGGCCTCATCCAGCGCCTGCCACAGTTCACCGTTCTTGACTGGCTTCTTGTCAGCGGTCTTCCAGCCGTTTTTCTTCCAGCCGTGGATCCATTTGGAGATACCGTCCATGACATATTTGCTGTCGGTGTGAAGCTCGACGGCGCACGGCTCCTTCAGCGCATTCAGCGCCGAGATGGCGGCCAGCAGCTCCATACGGTTATTGGTCGTCTCGGCCTCGCCGCCCGACAATTCCCTGGTCTTGCCGTTGAAGCGCAGGATGGCGCCCCAGCCGCCGGGACCGGGATTGCCCGAGCAGGCGCCGTCGGTGAAGATTTCAACCTGCTTGGTCATGTCAGTCCGTATTCCGAAGGCGACCTGATCGCGCGGTGGAAGCGCATGCGGCGGATATATTCGGTCGGATCGCGCTTCATGACCAGCCCGCCCTCGGGAACCGTCAGCCAGTCATAGAGCCGGGTCAGCATGAAGCGCAGCGCCGAACCGCGCGAAAGCATCGGCAGCGCTGCTTTCTCGCCATCGCTCAAAGGCCGCACGCTCTGATAGCCGGCCAGCAGCGCCGTGCCTTTGGTCAGGTTGAAGGAGAAATCCTTCTCGAAACACCAAGCATTGAGGCAGGTGGCGACGTCATAGGCGTAGAGGTCGTTGCAGGCGAAATAGAAGTCGATGAGGCCGGACAGTCTTTCGCCGAGGAAGAAGACATTGTCGGGAAACAGATCGGCATGGATGATGCCTGTCGGCAGGCCTTGCGGCCAATGGCGTCCGAAGTCGGCGAAATCAGCGTCGACCTCGGCCGCCAGTCCCGGCTCCACCTCGTCGGCGCGGTCGCGCGAGGCGTTCCACAATTTGCGCCAGCCCTCGATTGCCAGTGCGTTGTCACGCGTCATCGCAAAATCCTGCCCGGCCAAATGCAGTGCGGCGAGGGACTTGCCGACCTCCGCGCAATGCGCCGCTGTCGGCCGCCGCAGCGACAGGCCTTCGAGGAAGGTGATGATGACCGCGGGACGGCCGGCCAGCGTGCCGATGACGGTGCCGTCATGCGCGGTCACCGGCAGCGGACAGGAAATGCCTTTGCGGGCGAGATGGCCCATCAGGCCGAGGAAGAACGGCAGGTCGGCCTTGTCGACGCGCTTCTCGTAGAGCGTCAGTATGTAAGAGCCGCTTGAGGTGTGCAGCAGGAAATTCGAATTCTCCGTGCCTTCGGCGATACCCTTGTAGGACAAGAGTTCGCCGACTGGATATGCCCTCAGGAACGCGCCGAGTTCGCCCTCATTGACGTCGGTGTAGACCGCCATGGGCTGTTCACGCGGCTCCGTTGACGAAGGCCATGTCGGCCCGCGTCAGTTCTACATCGCGCAGAACCCGCATGACTGGAAAATCCTCCGTTTCGGTGGCCGTGATCGCCAGGTCGATGTTCACCTCGAAGCGCTGGCGGAAGGCGTCGATGATCTCGTCGACGATGATCTCCGGCGCCGACGCGCCGGCAGACAGGCCGAGCGTCGAGATATTTGTGATGTCATTCCACGGAATTTCGGCGGCGCGCTGTACGAGAAGCGACATGGTGGCGCCGGCGCGCTCCGCCACTTCGACAAGACGGCGCGAATTGGAGGAATTGGGCGCACCGACGATCAGATAGAGATCGGCGCCGGCGGCG
The DNA here is from genome assembly GCF_040318265.1 of Mesorhizobium sp. M1252. NCBI lineage: Bacteria > Pseudomonadati > Pseudomonadota > Alphaproteobacteria > Hyphomicrobiales > Phyllobacteriaceae > Mesorhizobium > Mesorhizobium sp. M1252. The sequence goes on from NZ_JAMYLX010000006.1 coordinate 230,164, forward strand.
GTTTCCTTGACCGCTTCCTGGCGGTTGGTGGTGGCGTAGCAGATCGATTCGGCGGCCGGTGCATGCAGTTGCGGGAAGCGCTCCTGCAGCACCCGCAATATGCCGGCAGTGTCTTCGACCGACAACGTTGTCTGGCTTACGAAGCCGAGCGCTTCCGGGTCGGCGGGGGCAAAGGTCCCAGCGTCGGCTTCGGTCTCGATCAGCGTGACGGCGCCTTCAGCCAGTTGGCCCATGGTGCCGATCACTTCGGGATGGCCGGCATGGCCGATCAGAAGCACATGGCGGCCGAGCCGCTGATGGCGCATCGCCTGCTTGTGCACCTTGGACACCAGCGGGCAGGTGGCGTCGAGATAGAAGAGCTCGCGTGCCTTGGCGTCGGCCGGCACCGATTTCGGCACGCCGTGGGCCGAGAAGACAACCGGCGACTTGCGGTGCTCGGCCGGGATTTCAGAGAGTTCCTCGATGAAAACCGCGCCAAGGCTTTGCAGGCCCTTGACGACATAGCGGTTGTGCACGATCTCGTGGCGGACATAGACCGGCGCGCCGTATTTCTTCAACGCCAGCACGACGATCTGGATCGCGCGGTCGACACCGGCGCAAAAGCCGCGCGGCTGGCAGAGCCGGATCGTCAGCGGTGGTTTTGTGGCGGTCTGCAGCATGATTCCAGATCGGTTGATCGTATCGTGACGCGAAATGAGGTGTGCACCCCTGCCCTGTCAAGGGCAGTTGAGATCAGGTTGAATGGTCAGCCTGATCTAACTCTTTGTTGGAGCATGATCTTGTCCGAAAACCGGTTCCCACTTTTCGGGATGATGCTCTGGATCATTCAGTCTTTGCCGGACGGCGCAGCCTGACGATCAGAACCGCGGCAAGAGCCGCCGCCAGGCCATACCAGGTGAAGGCATATTGCAGATGAGAGTTCGGCAGGTCGATGATGGTGACGCCGCCGACCGGCAGCCCGCCCGGGTTCGGCGTCTTGTCGGCGTCGATGAAGATCGGCACCAGCACGGCACCGGCCGGCAGGCCGGCACTCGCCGCCATGACGTCACGATCCTTCCAATAGAAGATGTTCTTGGCCATGTCATTGTCGGGCAGCATCATCGACGGCTTGGCCGGCAGCGGGTTGCGCGCCAGGCCGGTGACCGTGACCTTGCCGGTCACCTGCCCTTGCGGGCGCTTGGCGGCATCCTTGAGATCATAGGGAACGAAGCCGCGGTTGATCAGGACATAGCGGCCATCGTCGAGGGCCAGCGGGGTATAGACGTTGAAGCCGGCGTCGCCGTCCCAGGTGGCGTAGAAATGCCGCTCGCCGGAGTGCAGGAACGTCCCGCTGACGGTGACCGGCGTGTAGTCGACATCACCGGTTGCGGCGAATTCCTTCTCGACGTCCGCCAGCGGCTGCGGCGCTGAATGGGTGCGCTGGTCGATGGTCTGCAGAAGGGCTTCCTTCCAGTACAGGCGCTGCACCTGCCATGTGCCAAGCCCGAGCAGGATGACGAACACCACCAGGCCGAGGCCGAGCAGCAATGCCGTCTTCGGCCGCGAGCGGCCGGCGGGCTTGGTCAGCGCCTCGCTCATTGCCCCTGGTCCAGGCGGCCTTCGGCCGCCTTGTTGGCGTATTGAAGCGTCAGCAGCACCCCCTTGATCAACCTCAGCGCCGTCAGGCACAGTCCCACGGCCAGCGGTATCCAGATGATGAAATGCAGCCAGAGCGGCGGGCTCAGCGTCACCTCCACCCACAGCGCCAGCCCGACGACGATGAAGCCGATGATCAGGATGACGAACACCGCCGGGCCGTCGCCGGCATCGGCGTAGGAATAGTCGAGGCCGCAATTGTTGCAGCGCTTGCCGACGGTGAGGAAGCCGGAAAACAGCCGTCCTTCGCCGCAGCGCGGGCAGCGTCCGTGCAGGCCGGCCGAGATCGGCTCGATGGGTGGCCAGATCGCCCTATCTTCACTCATGGATAGTCATGCTTTACGGCTCGATTTCGATCAGCGTTCCATCCGGCACCATAGTCCAGATTTCATCCATGTCGCAGTCGGTAACCCCAATGCAGCCATCGGTCCAGTCGACCATTTGAAGCAGCCAGCCCGACCAGCCGATTCCGTTGGACATTAACGGGCGCCGAAAAGAAGAAAGGCGACCGCGTTGCCGCGACCGCCCTTCTGATTTGTCGGTTCGGTGAAAGCCGTCAGTGGCCTTCGATCACCGCGCCGACCGATCCCCAGACGTAGATCGATGCGAACAGGAACAGCCAGACCACGTCGACGAAGTGCCAGTACCAGGCAGCCGCCTCGAAGCCGAAATGCTGCTTGGGCGTGAAGTCGCCTTTCCAGGCGCGGATCAGGCAGACCAGCAGGAAGATGGTGCCGATGATGACGTGGAAGCCATGGAAGCCGGTCGCCATGAAGAAGGTGGCGCCGTAGATGGAATCCTTGAAGCCGAACGGAGCGTGCATGTACTCGTAGGCCTGCACCATGGTGAACAGCATGCCGAGGCCGACGGTCAGCACCAGGCCGTTGATCAGGCCCTTGCGGTCGCCATGGATGAGCGAATGGTGCGCCCATGTCACCGTGGTGCCCGACAGAAGCAGGATGATGGTGTTGTAGAGCGGCAGATGGAAGGGATCGAGGACTTCGAGACCCTTCGGCGGCCAGACGCCGCCAGTGAAAGCGGTGCGGGCGTAATTCTGCACTTCGCTCGGAAACAGGCTGGCATCGAAATAGGCCCAGAACCAGGCAACGAAGAACATCACTTCCGAAGCGATGAACATGATCATGCCGTAGCGCAGATGCAGCGACACGACGCGCGTGTGGTGGCCCTCATGCGCTTCCTTGATGGTGTCCGACCACCAGGCAAACATCGTGTAGAGGACGATGACCAGGCCGATGAAGAACAGCCATGGATTCGCGATGTTGTGGCCGAAAATCGGAAAATCGCCGTTCTTGAGATACTGCATCAGGGCGACGCCGCCGACTGCAGTCACCAGCGCGCCGATCGACCCCAGGAAGGGCCATGGGCTCGGGTTGACGAGATGGTAGTCGTGTTGTGGTTTTGCGTGCGCGTCTGCCATATCAACCCCCGAGATTTGCTTCGGTATCTGAAACTTTGCTGCTGCTGTCCGGCGTCGATGACGCCACCGGCTTGTTCTTTTGGACCGGGAACATGGTGTAGGACAGGGTGATCGTCTTCAAGTCCTTCAGTTCCGGCACGTTGACGATATCGGGATCCACATAGAACACGACCGGCATGTCCAGCGTCTCGCCGGGCTTCAGCGTCGTGTCGGTGAAGCAGAAACACTCGACCTTGTTGAAGTAGGGGCCCGCCAGTTCCGGCTGCACGTTGAAGGTGGCGCGGCCGGTAACGGCGCGGTCGAACTTGTTGGTGGCGCTGTAATGCGCCTGCGTGGTCTCGCCGATCTTGATGGTGACCGAACGGGCGACCGGCTGGAACTGCCACGGAATGCCGTTGGTGTTGGCGTCGAAGCGCACGGTGATGTCGCGGTCGAGGATGCGGCCGGCATATTGCTTTTCGGCGCGCTGCGTCGTGCCGCCATAGCCGGTGGCCTGGCAGAACATCTTGTAGAGCGGCACCGCGGCGTAGGCCATGCCGATCATGCCGCCGAAGAAGGCGACGCAGACGGCGGCGACGACGCGGTTGGTGTTCTTCTTCCTGGGATCGGTCACGGTCTGGCGGGTCATCATCGGCCTCATCCGGTATGGCCGAATTTCACGATGGTCGCGACGTAGAAGATGACGACCAGAATCGCCAGCGCGACGCCGATCGCCGCCGAACGGTTGCGCCGCGCCTTCTTCTGGCTTTCGGTCAGCGTGACCAGTTCAAGCTTCTTGTCGATCATGGTCATGCTCCACCGATGGCCAAAGCGCGACCGACGACACAGTCGGCAAGATAGATGGCGAAGATGGCGAAGAGGTAGAGCAGCGAATAGGCGAACAGAGCCTTGGCCGGCTTCATGACGCGGTCGCTATCGGTCATGCACAGCACTTTCCAGGCATACCAGACGAAGCCGGCGCCGAGAGCCACTGATGCGACGCCATAGAAGGCGGTGGTGAAACCGAGCACCCAGGGCAGCACACCGATCGGCGCCAGGATCAGGGCGTAGGCAAAGATCTGGCGGCGGGTCGAGGCCTGGCCGGCAACGTTCGGCATCATCGGGATGCCGGCCTTGGCGTAGTCGTCGGACTTGAACAGTGCCAGCGCCCAGAAGTGCGGCGGCGTCCACAGGAAGATGATCAGGAACAGGACGAGGCTTTCCAGGCTCACCGTTCCGGTCACCGCGGCCCAGCCGATGACCGGCGGGATGGCGCCGGCGGCACCGCCGATGACGATGTTCTGCGGCGTCGAGCGCTTCAGCCACATCGTGTAGACGACGGCGTAGAAGAAGATGGTGAAGGCAAGCAGCGCCGCCGACAGCCAGTTGACCAGTACGCCCAGCGTCATCACCGATAGCACCGAAAGCACAAGGCCGAAGCTCAGGGCTTCGCCGGGCAGGATGCGGCCGGAGGGTACCGGGCGGCCGGCGGTCCGGCTCATTACTGCGTCGATGTCGGCGTCGTACCACATGTTGAGCGCACCAGAGGCGCCGGCGCCGATGGCAATGGCCAGGATGGCGATCACCGCCAGCAGCGGGTTGATGGTCACGGGTGCAGCGACCATGCCGACAAAGGCCGTGAACACCACCAGCGACATGACGCGCGGCTTCAGCAGGGCGAAGAAATCGCCCGACGTGGCTTCCGACATGCGAAAGCCCGCTTCGTCAATCATTGGGTCGTCGACAAGGGCCATGCGTACATAAGTCCAATCATTCCGTTGGCCGAAAACCGCCGGCGGGCCGGCGGTTTCGTATTCGGGCTGCCTTCACTTGATCTTGGGCAGCTGTTCCCACTGGTGGAAAGGCGGCGGCGAAGGCAGCTGCCATTCGAGCGTCGTTGCACCCTCGCCCCACGGATTGGCGCCGGCGACGCGCTTCTTCTGGAAGGCCTCGAACACGCCATAGAGGAAGATCACCACGCCGACGGCCGATATATAGGAGCCGTAGGACGACACCATGTTCCAGCCGGCGAACGCGTCGGGATAATCGATGGTGCGGCGCGGCATGCCGGCGAGGCCGAGGAAATGCTGCGGGAAGAAGATCAAATTGACGCCGACGAAGGTGACCCAGAAGTGGGTGTTGGCGATCACCGGCGAGTACATGTAGCCGGTCATCTTGGGGAACCAGTAGTACCAGCCGGCGAAGATGGCGAAGACCGCACCCAGCGACAGCACATAGTGGAAGTGGGCAATGACGAAATAGGTGTCATGCAGCGAGCGGTCGAGGCCGGCATTGGCGAGCTGGACGCCGGTGACACCGCCGACCGTGAACAGGAAGATGAAGCCCAGCGCCCACAGCATCGGCGTCTTGAACGAGATCGAGCCGCCCCACATCGTCGCGATCCAGGAGAAGATCTTCACGCCTGTCGGCACGGCGATGACCATGGTGGCAAAGACGAAGTAGCGCTGCGTGTCGAGCGACAGGCCGGTCGTGTACATGTGGTGCGCCCAGACGATGAAGCCGACGGCGCCGATCGCGACCATGGCGTAGGCCATGCCGAGATAGCCGAACACCGGCTTCTTCGAGAAGGTCGAGACGATGTGGCTGATGATGCCGAAGCCCGGCAGGATCAGGATGTACACTTCGGGGTGACCAAAGAACCAGAACAGATGCTGGAACAGGATCGGATCGCCGCCGCCGTCCGGGGCGAAGAAGGTGGTGCCGAAATTGCGGTCGGTAAGCAGCATGGTGATGCCACCGGCCAGAACCGGAAGCGACAATAGCAGCAGGAAGGCGGTGATCAGAACCGACCAGGCAAATAGCGGCATCTTGTGCAGCGTCATGCCCGGCGCGCGCATGTTGAAAATGGTGGTGATGAAGTTGATGGCGCCGAGGATCGAGGACGCGCCGGCAATGTGGATCGACAGGATCGCCAGATCCATGGCCGGCCCGGGCTGGCCGGAGGTCGACAGCGGCGGATAGAGCGTCCAGCCGCCGCCAACGCCATAGGCGCCGGGCGCGCTCGGCATGAAAGCCGAAGCGATGAGCAGCAGGAAGGCCGGCGGCAGCAGCCAGAACGAAATGTTGTTCATGCGCGGGAAGGCCATGTCGGGGGCGCCGATCATGATCGGCACCATCCAGTTGGCGAAGCCGCCGATCAGCGCCGGCATGACCATGAAGAAGATCATGATCAGCGCGTGCGCGGTGCCAAAGGCGTTGTACATGCTCTTGCCGCCGTCGATGGCGGCATCGCCGTTCATGCCGTAGACCATCTGCGCCAGACCGGTGAAGATCTGGATGCCCGGCTCCTGCAGCTCCATGCGGATGACGACCGAAAGCGCGCCGCCGACGATGCCCGCGAAGATCGCAAAGATCAGGTAGAGCGTGCCGATGTCCTTGTGGTTGGTGGAGTACACCCACCGGACCCAGCCATGATAGGGCTTGTGGTCGTGGTCGTCGTGAGCTGCAGCTTCTGACATGGTCGGCTCCGTTCCCTAATTCTTGCTAACCCGCGGCATCAATTGCCGGCGGCCGCTACCTTGTTGGTACCGTCGACCTCGGCCATCAGCGCCTTGTTGGCGCCGGGGAGGTCGGTCTTGGCTGCTGCCAGCCAGGTCTTGTACTGCGCATCGGATACGACGCGGACGGCGATCGGCATGAAGGCATGGTCCTTGCCGCAGAGCTGCGAGCACTGGCCGTAATAGATGCCTTCCTTTTCCGCCTTGAACCACGTCTCGTTGGTGCGGCCGGGAACCGCGTCCATCTTGATGCCGAAGGCCGGAACGGCAAAAGAATGGATCACGTCGGCTGCGGTAACCAGGACGCGCGTCATGGTGTTGACCGGCACGACCAGCTCGTTGTCGACCGCCAGCAGGCGCGGATAGACCTTGCGGTCTTCCTTGCCGATCGCGGCTCGGTCGGCGTCCTGCAGGATGGCCGAGTTGAAGGAGAGCGTGTTCTCGGTCTGGTACTCATAGTCCCAGTTCCACTGATTGCCCGTTACCTTGACGGTCAGCTTGGCCTCTTCCGGCGGCGTGTACTGCGCCGTCAGCAACTGGAACGAGGGAATGGCGATGAACAGCAGGACGACGACCGGCCCGACTGTCCAGATGATCTCGATCAGCGTGTTGTGGCTGGTCTTGGACGGGACCGGGTTTTTGCTGGCGCGGAACCTGAAGATGCACCAGGCGAGAAGCGCCAGAACCAAAGCAGTGATCGGGACGACGAACCACATCGTGTAGTTCCCGAACCACTCGATCTGCCGCATCATGTCTGTCGCCGGCGGCTGAAAAGTCATCTCCCACGGCTGCGGCTGGGCCGCATGGGCGGAGGCACCGGCGAAAAATGCGGCGGCGGCGCCTGCCGTTGCCATCAATTTGGCGCTTGCTGGGAATTTTCTCATCGCCCTCTTCATCTCCCGGTTCCTCGCGATCGCGACGCAAGAATATCGAACAATGCCGGGATGGGAATCCCGGACAGTCCCAAGGGTGGTTCAAACCATACTCTATTTCCCTCCGCAAGAAAGGAGCGGGCGAAACCGTGCGGCATTTTTGCGCGCAAGTGCTGCCGCGCTGTTTCGACGGCCTCGTGGCCCGCGCGGGTCGTCGACAGACAGGCTATGCGGGCTTGTGTCCGGAATGCGCCTGACGGTCGCAATTCGGGCGAATTTGCTAGGGAAAAGCGCATTATTGCGCCTGCCGGGGCTGACCGGCGGTCGCCCTATCCTTTACTTGGCCTTGGCGCGGCTTAAAGTGCCGTGATTCGCAATGGAGCCGTCATGACCTCTTGGCTTTCGAGAAACGCCTGGCATTCGAAGAGCGCCTGGCATTCGAAAAGCGCTTGGCTTTCGAGAAGCGGGGCGAAGGTCGTTTTTCTCGCCGCCCTGATCGGTATCGGCTCGTCCGCAACCGGCGTCGCCAATGCAGCGCAGCCCAGCGGCACGGTCAAGTCAACGCATGGCGCGTGGTCGATCATCTGCGACACGCCGGCCGGCGCCACCTCGGAACAATGTGTGATGATGCAGAACGTCGTTGCCGAGGATCGCCCGGAAATGGGACTGTCCGTCGTCGTCCTGCGCACCGCCGACAACAAGGCCGAGATCCTGCGCGTGCTGGCCCCGCTCGGCGTTCTGCTGCCCAATGGCCTGGGCCTCAATGTCGACGGCAAGGATATTGGCCGCGCCTATTTCGTGCGCTGCTTCCAAGACGGCTGCTATGCCGAGGTCATTCTCGAAAAGCCGCTGCTCGATACGCTGAAGACCGGGACGTCGGCCACCTTCATCGTCTTCCAGACGCCGGAAGAAGGCATCGGCATCCCCGTCGACCTCAAGGGCTTCGCCGACGGTTTTGCCGCCCTGCCCTGAGCTTGATGCTTGCGAAACCGTCTTTCCTCACAATTCCCACGGGTTTGATCTTTGGCTGTGGGGGTCATCATGCGTGCTTGTTCTTTGCTTTTGTCGACCGGTCTAATCCTGACCGGCGCCGTTTCCGTCGCCTTTGCCGAGGATTCCGAAATCATCACGGCGCCCGATCCGGCCGTCATTTTCGAGCTTGCGAAAGGCTATGGCTCGGCCAAGATGGACAAGGACGACGGGGCGATCCGATGGTCTCGGGCCGGCTTCAGGGCATGAAATATGTCATCTACTTCTATGGCTGCGAAAACCATGAGAAGTGCAAGTCGATCCAGTTCTCCTCGGGCTATACCGACCCCTTCACGGCCGACCAGGCCAATGAATGGAACAAGAAATATCGCTGGGTGAAGGCCTTTTCGGGTGACGGGTCGAACTTCAAGATGGATGTCATGTTCAGGGGCGGGGCTACCCGCTCCTACCTGCTGCGGATCGTCATTGCGGATTGTGCAGGCGCGTCTTCGCGCCTACATCGTGGCAACACCATTCCTCCTGTGAGCGGACCTGCCATGAACAGCCTGACCGGCCAATTCGACATTTCAGATGATCGCATCAAGCGGATCGTCGCCGACACACTGAACGGCGCCGATGACGGCGAACTCTTCCTCGAATACAGCGAGAGCGAAGCGCTGATGTTCGACAATGGCAGGCTGAAGACCGCCAATTTCAACACCGACCAGGGTTTTGGCCTGCGCGCCGTGGCCGGCGAGGCCAGCGGCTACGCCCATTCCAGCGATCTTTCGGAGGCGTCGCTGCTGCGCGCCGCCGACGCGGTCTCGACCGTCAAGGGCGGCTATTCCGGCACGCTTGCCGCGGCTCCCGCGCGCACCAACCGCCATCTCTATGGCGAGGAGAACCCGATCCCCTCGCCTTCCTTCGAGGTCAAGGCCAAGCTGTTGCAGGAAATCGACGCATGGCTGCGCGCCGAGGACCCGCGCGTGCGCCAGGTGACGGCCTCGCTCGCGGCGTCCTGGCAGCATGTCGAGATCGTGCGCGCCGACGGCCAGATCGTGCGCGACATCCGCCCGCTGGTCCGCATCAACGTTTCCGTCGTCGTCGGCGACGGCGACCGCCAGGAAAGCGGCTCCTATGGCATGGGCGGGCGCAAGGCGTTCGGCGAGTTCCTGGTCGAGGACGCCTGGAAGCATGCTGCCAGGGAGGCCCTCAGGCAGGCGCTGGTCAATCTCGAAGCCATTCCCGCGCCGGCCGGAACGTTCGACATCGTTTTGTCCAGCGGCTGGCCGGGCGTGATGCTGCACGAAGCCGTCGGCCACGGGCTGGAGGGCGACTTCAACCGCAAGAAGACCTCCGCCTTTGCCGGCCTGCTCGGCCAGCAGGTCGCCGCCAAGGGCGTTACCGTGGTCGATGACGGCACCATGCCCGAGCGGCGGGGTTCGCTGACCGTCGACGATGAAGGCACGCCTTCGGCCCGCAATGTGCTGATCGAGGACGGCAAGCTTGTCGGCTACATGCAGGACCGCCAGAACGCCCGGCTGATGGGCATGAAAGCCACCGGAAACGGCCGGCGCGAAGGCTATGCGCACCAGCCGATGCCGCGCATGACCAACACTTATATGACCGCAGGCGACATGGAGCCGGACGAGATCATCGCCTCGGTCAAGAACGGCATCTATGCCGTATCCTTCGGCGGCGGCCAGGTCGACATCACCTCGGGCAAGTTCGTGTTCGGCTGCACCGAGGCCTACATGATCGAAAATGGCAAGGTGACGCAGCCGATCAAGGGCGCCATGCTGATCGGCAACGGACCGGACGCCATGCACCGCGTTTCGATGATCGGCAACGACATGAAACTCGACACCGGCATCGGCATGTGCGGCAAGGCCGGACAAGGCGTGCCGGTCGGCGTCGGCCAGCCGCATCTCAGGATGAACCAGATGACCGTCGGCGGCACCAGGGTTTGAGCGAGGAGACGTCGGCGGGCTTGAATAGTTCCCCTCACAGGGATATCTTACCTTTGTCTTACACAAGGGTAATACCGCAATGGGTGCAATAGAAAAGCTTATAACGACCGTCTCGACCAAGGGACAAGTCATCCTGCCCAGCGCTATCCGCAAACGGAGGGACTGGGGCGCGGGCACGCGCCTGCAGGTCGAAGACACACCGGACGGTGTACTTTTGAGACCGGCGCCTGCCTTTGCCCCGACACGACCAGAAGATGTCTTTGGTGTCCTGCCGCACAGTGGCAGACCGAAGACCTTGGAGGAGATGGACGCAGCCGTCCTTGCTGAAGCACGGCGGCGCCATGCTCGCGATTGATACCAACGTTGTCGTCAGGTATCTGACGAACGACGATCCCGAGCAGTCCCCGCGAGCCCGGCGGCTGATCGACGGTCAGCCCGTTTTCGTCGCCGTCACGGTGATCCTGGAGGCTGAGTGGGTGCTGCGCAGCGGCTATGGTTATGATCAGGCCTCGATCGTCAATGCACTGCGGGTGTTCGGCGGGCTTCCCACTATCGAGATAGAGGATGCTGCGATGGTCTCTTCCGCGGTCGATCTAGCCGAGACGGGAATGGATTTCGCCGATGCGCTCCATCTGGGCAAGTCCTCGCACTGCTTAGCATTTGTGTCCTTCGACCGTAAGTTCATCAAGGCCGCACAAGCGGCCGGGTACGAAAGCGTTCGCGAAGGCTAGTTTGCCAGCCGGCTACGTCTTGCGGGGGGCGGCAAACTCAAGCACGGCCTTGTGAAAATCGGCGGATTAACGTCGCCGTTTCGGCTTCTCCAGCAGCGCCACTGCCTCGACATGCGGCGACCACAGGAACTGGTCGATGGGCGTGACGCTCTTCAAGATGTAGCCGCCGTCAATCAGGATGCGCAGGTCGCGTGCCAGCGTCACCGGATTGCAGGAGACGGCGGCGACGAACGGCACATCCGAGCGGGCGATCTGCTTCGACTGGTCCTCGGCGCCGGCGCGCGGCGGGTCGAAGACGACGCCATCGAAAGCATTCAGCTCCTTGAACGTCAGCGGCCGCCGGAACAGGTCGCGGCGTTCGCCGGTTACCCGCTTCAGGCCGGTGGCGAAGCGCGATCCGCGGTCGAGCGCCGAAAGGGCTGCCGCGTCGCCTTCGACCGCGTGGACTTCGGATTTGGCCGCCAGCCGAAGCGCAAAGCTGCCGCAGCCGGCGAAAAGATCCGCGACTTTCCTGGCACGCTTCAGATGTCCGCCAACGAGATCGGCCATCGTCTGTTCGGCGGCTTGCGTTGCCTGCAGGAAGGCGCCAGGCGGTATGGCGACAGCGACGGTGCCGAACATGACCACCGGCTTTTTCGGCTCGATGACAATCTCGTCGTCGATCGAAAGCCGGGCAAAGCCATTGGCCATGATGAAGTTGGAGGCGACCCGGCGCTGGTTCTCGCCCAGCTTGCCCGACTCATAGACAGCGACGTCAAGCCCCGAGCCCGTCACAGTGACCGCCATCCGGAACGATTTGGTGGTGGCGCAAACCAGGTCGGCGACCGACCTCAAGCGATCGAGCGCGGCAACGATCTCCGGCAGCGAGATCGGACATTCCTCGATGGGGATGATTTCCGGCGACAGATGGCGATGGAAGCCAAGCAGCATGCCTGTGTCGGCGCGCCTGGCGGCAAGCACGACGCGGCGGCGTGTGTGTGGCGCACACGGCACCAGGGCGCCGATGTCGCCGGCAATGCCTTTCAAGGCATGCACGACCTTGTCGCGTTTCCATTGCTGGTAAGCGTCGGCTTGCAGATGCTGGACGGCGCAGCCGCCACATTCGGTGAAATGCCGGCAGGCCGGATCGATACGCAGCGGCGACGTCTCCAATACCGCCATCAGCATGGCGCGATCCCTCTCGCGCGCGGCGGTGACGGTCTCGCCGGGCAGGGTGAAGGGAATGAACAGCTCGCCGGTTTCCGTCTCGGCGACGCCGTCGCCCTGCGAACCCAGTCTCTTGATGGTGAAGCCCGTGCTCATCGGTCCTTGGTCCCGGCATCCTTGGTCCCGGCATCCTTGATCCCGGCAAGCAGGAATTCGCGGTTGCCGTCCCCGCCTTCGATCGGCGACATGTGCAAGCCCAATGTACGCCAGCCAGGGACGCCTTCGAGCCATTCCTGCAGCAAGCCGGCCACACGGGCGGCGTCATAAGGGTCTTTCAAAAGACCGCCCTTGCCGATCGCCTCGCGGCCGGCCTCGAATTGCGGCTTGACCAGAAACACCGCACGAGCGCCGTCCCGTGCCAATGCCAACGCCGGTGGCATCGCCAGTTTCAACGAGATGAAGCTTACATCGGAGACGATGAAATCGGGGATACGGCCGCCGAGATCGGCAGCCGCGAGCTCGCGAGCGTTGAGGCCCTCGATCACGGTGACGCGCGGGTCGGACGAGACACCGGGATGCATCTGGCCGTGGCCGACATCGATGGCAGTGACATGGGCCGCGCCGCGTTCGAGCAGCACCTGGGTGAAGCCGCCTGTCGAGGCGCCGATATCGAGGGCTTCACTGCCCGCGGGATCGAGACTGAAATGGTCGAGCCCGGCGATCAGCTTCAGCGCCGCGCGTGAGACATAACCCTGCGCCGGGTCGTCGATGACGATGAGACAGTGCGGCAGAACCGTCTGGCCGGGCTTGCGGGCGACCACGCCGTCGACCGTCACGGTGCCGCGCTCGACCGCGTCGCGGGCGCGCGAGCGGCTCGCAAACAGGCCGCGCTGGACGAGCAATTCGTCGAGCCGCTGGCGTGTGCTGGCTGGCAGAGGGGAGTTCATCGGCCTTCATGGCGAAAGCCGGCCGCGAAGGCAAGGACATTGGCATAGGAGGACGTCGAGACCCGGGCCGCAAGCCAGTCCGCCCGGTTGAATAGCGCAGCCAGTCCGGCAAGATGTAGAGGCTCAGGCAATGCGGAGGAAGACGAATGCTGACGGGAACCTGCCATTGCGGCGCCGCCCACTGGACCCTGGAAGGCGATCCCGGCCCGATCACGGCCTGCAATTGCACGCTTTGCCGCCGCTATGGCACACTCTGGGCCTATGACTTTGTCGACGAGCGTATCCGGCTTGTGGGGCCTGTGCAGTCCTACACCCGCGCTGGCAAGGAGACGCCGTCGCTGGAAATACTGTTTTGCCCGACATGTGCCTGGTGTGCTTGCCTGGCGCGGTTTGCGCCGCAGCGACAGCGGCCGCACGCGGATCGCCGTCAATGTCAGGCTGGCACCGCCGGAGGCGGTCGCCGACCTGCCGATCGACCATTTCGACGGGCTGGACACTTATGACGACCTGCCGCGCGATGGGCGCTGCGTGCGCGATATGTGGTTTTAGAAGATCGTCCGTGAGACCTGCCGTTCAACGGCCGGCATCAGGCCGTCGCTTCCGTCATCTGAAGCCTGCTTGCGCGGGCGCTCGACAGCAACGACTGGTGCGTCCGGCACGACGACAAGCTGCGGCACCTGCTTGTAGGAAAAAGCGCCCCTGATATCGCCCATCTTGCGGGCGACGATGCCTGCCACCGCCTGTTCGAGCTTGCGGTCATAGCGCGTCTCGGCCATGGCCGGCGCGGCGATGACGGCCAAAAGGGCCGCGCCGCACAGAAGCGTTCGCATTGTTTTTAACTCCCTGCCTGGAGAGTTCTAGCAGGGCGGCGTTGAAAAACGGCCAAAAGAGACGGTAAGCGAAACGCCAAAGAGAAGCGTTAACAAAGTGTCAGGCTTGCTCAGGCAACTGCTTCAGCTGCGTGAGGTTTGATTCAGGCGCGCTGCGCGCGCGCGGAATGGCCGAGCGCGACGAACACGGTGCGCACGATGCCGGCCGCGTCGAGCCCGGCATCGGCATACATTTTTTCCGGCTTGGCGTGGTCGGTGAACTCGTCCGGCAGCACCAGCGGCCGAACTTTCAGACCGCTTTCCAGCAAGCCTTCATGGGCGAGGAACTGCAGCACGTGGCTGGCGAAACCGCCGACAGCCCCCTCTTCCACCGTCACCAGCACTTCGTGCGAGCGGGCGAGACGGCGGATCAAATCCTCGTCCAGCGGCTTGGCGAAACGGGCGTCCGCAACCGTCGTCGAAAGCCCTGCCGCGCCGAGTTCCTCGGCCGCCAGCAGACAGTCCTGCAGTCTTGTGCCAAAGGACAGAAGCGCCACCTTGGTGCCTTCCCTGACGATGCGGCCCTTGCCAATTTCGAGCACCGAGCCGCGCTCCGGCATGTCGACGCCGACGCCATTGCCGCGCGGATAGCGGAAGGCGATCGGGCCTTCGTCATAATAGGCGGCGGTGCGCACCATGTGGCGAAGCTCCGCCTCGTCGGCGGCCGCCATCACCACGAAGCCCGGCAGCGTCGCCAGGAAGGTGGTGTCGAAGGCGCCGCAATGAGTGGCGCCGTCGGCGCCGACGAAACCGGCGCGGTCGATCGGGAAACGCACCGGCAGTTTCTGGATCGCCACATCATGGACGACCTGATCGTAGGCGCGCTGCAGGAAGGTCGAATAGATGGCGGCGAAGGGCTTGTAGCCCTCGCTGGCGAGGCCGGCGGCGAAGGTCACGGCATGTTGCTCGGCAATGCCGACATCGAAGGTCCGGGTCGGAAACGCTTCGCCGAACAAATCGAGGCCGGTGCCGTTCGGCATGGCGGCGGTGACGGCGACGATACGTTCGTCCAGGCGGGCTTCCTGGACCAGGCTTTCGGCAAACACCTTGGTGTAGGCCGGCGCATTGGCCGGGGCCTTGGTCTGCGCGCCGGTGATGACGTCGAACTTGTTCACGCCATGATATTTGTCGGCCGCAGCCTCGGCCGGCGCGTAGCCCTTGCCCTTCTGGGTCACGACATGGATCAGCACCGGACCGTCGGCATGGTCGCGGACGTTCTTCAGCACCGGGATCAGATGCTCGAGATTGTGGCCGTCGATCGGGCCGATATGGTAGAAGCCAAGCTCCTCGAACAGCGTGCCGCCGGTGACGTAGCCGCGCGCATGCTCGACCGCCCGCTTGATGGCGCGGTCGGCGCGCTTGCCGAGATAGGAGGTCAGCTTCTTGCCGAAATCGCGCAGGCCAAGATAGGTCTTGCCCGACGCGAGCCGCGCCAGATAGGCGCTCATGGCGCCGGTCGGCGGCGCGATAGACATGTCGTTGTCGTTGAGGATGACGATCAGCCGGGCATCAAGCGCGCCGGCATTGTTCATGGCTTCATAGGCCATGCCGGCGGACATGGCGCCGTCGCCAATGACGGCAATGACATTGTTGTGGCCGCCGGAGAGGTCGCGCGCCATGGCCATGCCGAGGCCAGCGGAAATGGAGGTCGAGGAGTGCGCGGCGCCGAACGGGTCGTATTCGCTCTCGGCGCGACGGGTGAAGCCGGACAGGCCGCCCTCCTGGCGCAGCGTGCGGATGCGGTCGCGGCGGCCGGTCAGGATCTTGTGCGGATAGGCCTGGTGGCCGACATCCCAGATCACGCGGTCTTCCGGCGTGTTGAAGACATAGTGCAGCGCCACCGTCAGTTCGACGACACCGAGGCCGGCGCCGAGATGCCCGCCCGTATGCGAGACGGCATCGATCAGCTCGGCGCGCAGCTCCGAGGCCAGCTGCGGCAGCTCGCTTTCGTCAAGCTTCTTCAGGTCGGCTGGAATGCGGACCTTGTCGAGAAGCGGCGTATGCAGCGTTGCGTTCACTGTTAAAGGGCCTGCTCAGCTATGATGCGCGTCGATCATGGCGAAATATGCCTGCGTCGCCGGAATGTAAATGCGTGTCAGTGACGCGGGTGATGCTGACGTTAATTGTCCGGTAACGGAATGAACTCTTCCTCGTCTCCGGGAACGATATCGAAGCGGCCCGTCTTCCATTCCTGCTTGGCCTGTTCGATGCGTTCCTTCGACGACGAGACGAAGTTCCACCAGATGTGGCGCGGGGAGCCGAGCGAAGCGCCGCCGAAGAGCATGAAATGGGCGCCGCGCTCGGACGACACGACGATCTCGTCGCCAGGCCGGAACACCAGCAGCCGTTCGGCCGGAAAGCGGTCGCCCGAGATCGAGACATCGCCGTCCAGCGTGTAGATGGCGCGTTCCTCGGCGTCGGCGGGAATTTTGACGCTGGCGCCGGGCGCCAGCCTCAGATCGGCGTAGAGCGTCTCGGTGTCGGCTCTTACCGGCGAGCGCAGTCCCTGGAAATCGCCGATCACCACGCGGCCGGAAACACCTTCGGCGTCGATCTCGGGCAGAAGGAGCGCGGCCGTGTTCTCGAACACCGGCGCCACTTCCTCCTTGCCGTCGGGCAAAGCCAGCCATGTCTGCAGGCCGGAGACCGACATCGGCGCGCCGCGCAGTTCTTCGGGCGTGCGCTCGGAATGGACAATGCCGCGGCCGGCGGTCATCAAATTCACGTCGCCGGGCTGGATGACCATCTCGGTGCCGAGCGAATCGCGGTGCCTGATATTGCCGTCGAACAGATAGGTGACGGTGGAAAGCCCGATATGCGGGTGCGGGCGCACATCCATCGCCTGGCCGGCGCGCAAGATCGCCGGCCCCATGCGGTCGAAGAAGATGAAGGGACCGACCAGCCGCCGCTTTGCCGTCGGCAGAGCGCGACGAACCTGGAAGCCGCCAATGTCCTTGGCGTTTGGAATGACCATGAGCTCGATCTGGTCGCTGGCGAAGGCATCGCCAGGCTCAGGGTCCTTGCCGGGGAAGAAACTCATCTGGATGTCCTCAGGCGAAGCGGAGCGCCGATTTGGCTTTTGCCTTGGCCGCCACCTCTTCACGATTGCGCGGATGATGCGTGGTTTCCAGCGAATGCAGCAATTCATGCGCCGATTCGGCGATCGCCTCGACGGCACGGTCGAAGGCTGCCTGGTTGCGCTGCGAGGGGCGCGTCGTTCCGCTCAGTTTGCGCACGAATTGAAGGGCGGCGTCGCGGATCTCGTCATGGGTCGCCGGCGGCTCGAAATTGAACAGGGTCTTGATGTTTCTGCACATGCTTGAACTCCTATCTGCTTTATGCCCGCCCCATTCCACTACTCCGCGTCGAGCGGCTCCGTTCCCACCGGTTTGCCATCACGCGACAGCCTGATCTTCTCGACCTTGTCTTCGGCCGCCTTCAGCAGCCGGTCGCAATGGGCCTTCAGCGCCTCGCCGCGCTCATAGATCTTGATCGATTGGTCGAGCGGCACGTCGCCGCGTTCCAGATCATCGACGATCTTTTCCAGCGCGTCGAGTGCCTGCTCGAAGCTCATCGCCTTCACGTCTTCATTTGCTTCGCCAGCCATACTTTACCCCTTCATCAGCCGCCCGACATGGGCGGCGACCGAAAATGCCAGTCCCTGCAGATCGTAGCCGCCCTCAAGCAGGCTGACGAGCCGGTTGCCGCTGTGGCGCCCGGCGCGTTCCAGCAACTGGCCTGTCGCCCAGTCGAAATCGTCCTCGCTGAGGTTGATCTCGGCCAGCGGGTCGCGATGGTGAGCGTCGAAGCCTGCGGAAATGATGATCAGATCGGGCGCGAAATTGTCGAGTGCCGGAAGGACGCGCGACAGCAAGGCATCGCGAAACATGTCCGAGCCGGTCTGCGGCGCCAGCGGCGCGTTGACGATGTTGCCGGCGCCGGTTTCGTTTTTAGCCCCGGTGCCGGGATAGAGCGGCATCTGGTGCGTCGAACAATAGAGCACCGAGGGATCGTCCCAGAAAATGTCCTGCGTGCCATTGCCGTGATGCACGTCCCAGTCGACGATGGCGACACGCTCGGCGCCGTGTTTCTTCTGCGCGTAGCGGGCCGCGATCGCCGCGGTGTTGAACAGGCAAAAGCCCATGGCCGTGGTCTTTTCGGCATGATGGCCGGGCGGACGCGCGGCGACGAAGGCATTGGCAACGCTGCCCTCGAAAACATCGTCGACGGCAGCGTTGGCCGCACCGATGGCAGTGACCACCGCCTGCCAGCTTTTCGGGCTGGCGCTCGTGTCGGCGTCGATCGAGGCAATGCCGCTTTCAGGGATCGCGGCGCGGACGCGGGCGACGAAATCCTCGGGGTGGGCGTAGAGGATTGTGGCCTCGTCGCCTTGCGGCGCCGTTACCCGATCGAGTGCGGTGAAGGCCTCGTCGTCGAGCACGCGCTCGATAGCGCGCAAGCGGTCCGGCCGCTCCGGATGACCGGGGGGCGTCAGATGTTCGAGGAAGATCGGATGGGTGTAGAGCCTGGTGACCATGACCCGATATAGGCGCACCCGGCCGCTTTGACCATGGTTTGACGCCGCACCGCCCCGACGTTCAACAGGGATTACACCCCGGGCGCCGGCTGCGTCCAGCGCGAGCCGCCGAAGGAGGCCAGCGCCTTATCCCTGAGTTCCCTGAACTTGGACGACCCCTCGGCCAGCCGCTGGTCCCATTCGGCGTTCGGCACCTGGCCTTCGATGGTCTTGAAATAGACCTGCATCAGGCAGGCTATGGCGAAGGGTTCGATGAAGGCCGCCTTGAAGGCCCAGGCAAGGAGGATGGCGAGCACGAAGGCCCAGCCGCCGAGCTGCCCCGGAATGAACCACATGATGGCGGCGGCCGGCGCCAGCATCAAAAGGAAGATGACGAAGGACACACCCCACATGATGACCGCCAGCCAGATGGCGTTCTTGACCATGGTCTTGCCGTTCTGGGCGTAGAGCACGACGCCTTGCCGGGCTGTCTCGAAGGGCGATGATGAATTGATGCGGATGTTGTAGCCGAGGATGATCTCGTCGACATAGGTCAGCGACAGGCGGATGACCGTATTGATGAAAGCGATCAGGCCGCCGAGACCCGGAATGGGCAGGAAGGCGGCGATGCCGCCGATCAGGCCGGTGATGGCGCGGATGGCGCCCTTGACCAGCTGGTCGACCACGAAAAGGATGTTGGCCTCGGCGAAACGCTCCTTCACCACGTCCTTGGCGTAGGCGATCTGGTCCTGCCCATTGGGAACGTCCCGGCCATCGATCAAATGGACCATGACGGCGATATGGCCGGCCTTGACGACATAGAGGATGTATTCGCGGATCCAGTACAGCGCGATCGAAACGACGCCGATGCCGACGATGCCGCCCCAGAGCGCAAAAGACAGCGGCCCGTCGGGATCGGTGGAGATGTGGCCGACGCCATAGCCGACCGAGGCGCCGCTGCCGGTCGCCACGATGTAGGCGAGCGTAATGCCGAAATAGACGATCATGCGAAAGACGATGAATGGCCATGTCCTGATCATGATGGACACCGACCTGCCGATTTCGAAATCCCACATGCGCCCGAATCTCCCCTCAGAGATGGACGGCGAGGATGAACCCGGGCCGGGAATTGTCAATCTCGGCAATGCCGGGGATCGGCTGGCGAGATTTCAGACCGGCTGCGAGTCCTGCTTTTTAAGCAAGCCTTCAAGCAACTGCTGGAAGGCCGCCACCACGGTCTTCGACGTGGCTTCGGGGTCGTTCGAATTGGCGATGCGCTGTGCCGCCTGGCTGCTGGCGCCGTTGATCAGCCGGGCGGCGGTTTCGGGGTCGACGCCGGGGACGACCACCCCCTCCTGCTGCAGAGCCGTCAGATGATCGGTCATTGAACCGACGCAGGCATTGGCATTCGGCCATTGCGCCGGATCGCCGAGCACAGCCGGACCGTCGCGAAACATGATGCGCTGGATTTCCGGCTCCAGCGCCATCTCGATATAGGTCGTGCATTCGTCGACGAAACGCTGCCAGCGGCTTGGCGCCCGCGACGCAATCTCATGGATGCGGACGGCCATCTCGCCATCGATTTCGGCGATGACAGCCTGCAGCAGGCCCTTCTTGTCGCCGAAATGATGGTAGAGCGCGCCGCGGGTCAGCCCGGCCGAGGCGGTGAAGTCGTCCATCGACGCCTCGGCATAGCCGATTGTGCCGAAAGCGTGGCGGGCCGCCGTGATCAGCTTGGCGCGCGTTTCGGCAATCATCTCCTTGCGGGGTCTGTGCATGGTTCTGGCCTTATTCACATACGCTTCGTATGCCAATTGACATACGCGGCGTATCGACTACCTATATTCATACGGACCGTATGTAATTGTCGAATTGGCCTTTGTCGAGGAACCAGCCATGCAAAACCCATACTCGGAAATCTTTGGTGCCCCTGGAGCCAAGGGGTTTGCCGCCGCGGGCTTCCTCGCGCGGCTGCCGATCGCCATGGCGCCGATCGGCATCGTGGCCATGCTCTCGCAGACGCGTGGCGAATACTGGCTGGCGGGAGCTGTCTCGGCGACGTTCGCGCTGAGCAACGCTTTCGTGGCGCCGCAGATATCACGGCTGGTCGATCGCCTCGGCCAGACGCGGATCGTGATTCCGACCACCATCCTCACCGTGCTCGCCTTCGCGGTGCTGATTGCCGCAGCCAATCAGGACTGGCCGGTGTGGACGCTGTTTGTGTCGGCACTGGCGGCCGCCGCCATGCCCAGCATGCCGGCGATGGTGCGCGCGCGCTGGACCGAGATTTTTCGCGGCCGGCCGCAGATGAACACCGCATTCGCCTTCGAATCGGCGGCGGACGAACTCGTCTACATTGCAGGCGCATCGCTGTCGGTGGGCTTGAGTGCCGCTCTGTTCCCGGAAGCCGGTGTCCTGGTCAGCACGCTATTCCTCGCCCTTGGCTCGGCAGCCTTCATCCTGCAGCGTTCGACCGAACCACAAGTGCGGCCGGTGAATCATGTCTCGAGCGGCTCGGCAATCCGGCTCAGGTCGGTGCAGATCATCACCTTCGCCCTGATCTTCGTCGGCGCCACCTTCGCGACCACGGAAGTGAGCACGGTGGCGATCACCAAGGAACTCGGCCAGCCGGGCGCCGCCAGCCTCGTCATCGGCGTCTATGCGCTGGGATCGTTCGTGCTCGGCCTTATCGTCGGCGCGCTCAACCTGAAAGCGCCGCTGCAGCGCCAGTTGGCCCTCGCGGTCGCCCTCGTTGCGCTCGGCACGCTGCTGCCGCTCACCGCCGACACGGTGCCGCTGCTGGCGCTGACCGTTTTCATCAGCGGCGTGGCGATCTCGCCAACCTTCATCACCGCCTTCGGCCTGATCGAACGCCACGTGCCGGAAGCGATGCTGACCGAAGGCATCACCTGGGTGATGACAGGCATCGGCATCGGCATGGCGCTCGGTTCGTTTGCCGCCGGTGCGGTGGTGGATGAATTCGGCGCCCGCAACGGGTTCTGGGTCTCGGTGGCGGCCGGCGTCATCGCATTGGTGACGGTGTTGCTGGGCCAGCGCAGCCTGGCCACCCGCGCCTGCGAGCTGGACGGCTGCGGTGCAGCCGCCGTTCCCGCGGAATAAACGCACAAGCGTCCGGTCGGGAACGCGGATCGGACGCAGCTTCTCCAAAGGAGCGCGGCTCCCTACGACTGTTCAAGCCTCTTGCGGATCTCGTTTCCATCGAGAACGACAACAGGACTTCCCAGTGTCTCAACCATATCCGGGTTCAGATGGGGTATGGTTTCAGCGCGCCCGACCATCGGCGGACATTCTCCGGCGCAATACACGACCGAGCTGGTGACACGCAGGATTTTCCACAGCGCTTCGTAGAGGCGCGGATCGTCGGGCGGCCGCGCGACGGTGAAGCCTGAACATCGCGAGGCATCGCCGGGGTCGAAATTGAGATAGAGGTCGGCCGACGACGCATCGTCATAGGCGACGACCCAGCAGGTGAATTCAGGTTCACGCCTGGTGACGAACGGCGCGAAGGCATCCTCGACGATCGATGTGGGGAAGTAGCTCTCTTCGCCATCTTCAAAGCAATTGAGATAGGCCTCGAAGCTCATCCGACCGCCCCCTGTCCCCTAGAAAATCTCGGTCTTGGCGATATGAATGCCAAAGCCCTCAAGCCCGACATAGTGGCGTTCGCGCGAGGCGATCAAATTGATCGAGGAGATGCCGAGATCCTTGAGAATCTGCGCGCCGAGGCCGATTTCTCGCCACTCGTTCTCACGGCGGCGGGCCTCTTCGTGGTCCTCACGGTCGGCACTCATCGGCCGGTTGCGCTCCTGATGGGCGACGCCGACCGAACCCTCTCGGAGGTAAACGATGACGCCGCGCTTGCGTTCGCCCATCGCCTTCATAATGGCGTCGAGCCGGTGGCTGGTGCCGAACACGTCGGTCACCACATCCTCCGAATGCAGCCGCACCGGCACGTCCTCGCCGTCACGGATGTCGCCGAAAACGACCGCGACATGGTGCATGGAATCCCAGGGCAGCGTGTAGGTGAAGACCTGTGCCTTGCCGCCGAGTGTGTCGATTTCGGAGCAGGCGACGCGTTCGACCAGCGTTTCCTTGCGCTGCCGGTAGGCGATGAGGTCGGCGACCGAGACCTGCTTGAGGCCGTGTTCCTCGGCAAAGCTCGCCACCTGCGGGCCGCGCTTGACGGTGCCGTCGTCATTGACCAACTCCGAGATCACGCCAACCGGCGGCAGGCCGGCAAGCTTGCAGAGATCGACCGCGGCTTCGGTATGGCCCGAACGCATCAGCACGCCGCCTTCCCTAGCGATCAGCGGGAAGATGTGGCCGGGGCGAACGAAATCCGAACCGCCGACATTGCCGTTGGCCAGGTTGCGCACGGTCAGCGTGCGGTCCTCGGCCGAAATGCCGGTGGTGGTGCCATGCTTGAAATCGACGCTGACGGTAAAGGCCGTGGTGTGGGCGGAATCATTGTCGGCGACCATCGGCTGCAGATTGAGCCGCTTGGCCTCCTCGCGCGGCATCGGCGTGCAGACGATGCCGGAGGTGTGACGGATGATGAAGGCCATTTTCTCCGGGCTGCAATGCACGGCGGCAACGATCAGGTCGCCCTCGTTCTCACGCCCGTCATCGTCCATGACGACGACGATCTCGCCGCGCTCGAAGGCGCGGATGGCTTCGACGATTTTCTTCTGATCGTATGGCATTGGCTCGCTTCGCTCGCAGGGAATAGGGGTTGGGCAGTAGGAGTTAGGGAAGGAAGTACGGGCTGGCTTATTGCCTAATCCCTACTGCCTAATCCCCGGCCTGTCTGTCCCCGGTGCCGCAGATAATGGTCGGCGATGGCGCAGGCAACCATGGCTTCGCCGATCGGCACGGCGCGGATGCCGACGCAGGGGTCGTGGCGGCCCTTGGTCATGACGTCGACGTCGTTGCCGTCCTTGTCGATGGATTTGCGCGGCGTCAGGATCGACGAGGTCGGCTTGACGGCGAAGCGGGCGACGATCGCCTGGCCGGTCGAGATGCCGCCCAGAATGCCGCCGGCATTGTTGGACAAGAAGACCGGCTTGCCGTCATTGCCGATGCGCATCTCGTCGGCATTCTGTTCGCCGGTGATGCGGGCGGCTTCGAAACCGTTGCCGATCTCGACGCCCTTGACGGCGTTGATCGACATCAGGCCGGACGCGATGTCCTGGTCGAGCTTGGCGTATATCGGCGCGCCAAGTCCGGCGGGCACGCCGTCGGCGACGATCTCGATCACCGCGCCGACCGAGGAGCCGGATTTGCGGATGCCGTCGAGGTATTGCATGAAGACGGGAACGGACGCCGGATCGGGGGTGAAGAACGGGTTTTCGGCGTCACCGATAAAATTCCAGTTCCAGTTGGCGCGGTCGATGGATTTCTCGCCCATCGAGACCAGCGCGCCGCGCACCACCATGCCGGGCACCACCTTGCGCGCCAAGGCGCCGGCCGCCACGCGAGCGGCGGTCTCACGGGCCGAAGAACGGCCGCCGCCGCGATGGTCGCGCAGGCCGTATTTGACGTCATAGGTGTAGTCCGCATGGCCGGGGCGGTACTGGCGGGCGATCTCGCCATAGTCCTTGGAGCGCTGGTCGATATTCTCGATCAGCATCGAGACGGGCGTGCCGGTGGTGATCATCGACTCGCCGTCCTCGTCGAGGATGAAGCCGGACAGCACCTTCACCTCGTCCGGTTCGCGGCGCTGGGTCACAAAACGCGACTGGCCGGGGCGGCGCTTGTCGAGTTCGGCCTGGATTTCGGCCCGTGTGAAGCGGATGCCGGGCGGGCAGCCATCGACGACACAGCCGAGCGACGGGCCATGGCTTTCGCCCCAGGTGGTGACGCGGAAGAGATGGCCGAACGTGTTGTGAGACATGAATTTTAGCCCTGCCCGGCAGCGGACCGGATCAAAGGTGCGTTCTATTGGCGTTTTCCACAGCGGTCAAACTGTGATCCGGCGGTTTTAGTTTTGACACATTCGGTTGGTTTCTGCTCTCTTCCATCCGCCCGTTGAAAGCTCGCCGCCATCCGTGCAGGCGCAATGACAAAGAGGACGACGATGCGTACCCTGATTGGCGCTGCTGCCGCCATGTTGCTGATTTCCACCGCCGCCTATGCCGGCCAGACCGAAGGCCTGATCAAGAAGGTCGACAAGGACGCGC
The DNA here is from genome assembly GCF_040318265.1 of Mesorhizobium sp. M1252. Taxonomy (NCBI): domain Bacteria; kingdom Pseudomonadati; phylum Pseudomonadota; class Alphaproteobacteria; order Hyphomicrobiales; family Phyllobacteriaceae; genus Mesorhizobium; species Mesorhizobium sp. M1252. The sequence goes on from NZ_JAMYLX010000006.1 coordinate 254,954, forward strand.
TGACGCTGACGCTGGAGGACGGCAAGTCCTTCAAGCTCAACGCCGAGACCGATCTCGATTCGCTGAAACCGGGCATGGATATCGTCATTGCCTATGACGTGACGAATGGCGAGAACGTCGTCACCGACATGGAACTGCCCGACACCGAGTAACACCGACATCGCACAGGCCCTTGCCGCTCGGCGGAGCCCTGCCCGGATAAACAGGACGGTCGTCCTGTTTATCTGCTCGAACCTAAAGCCAATCCAGACGCCCGTCCTGCAGCCTGAGCACCCGGTCCTGCCGCACTTCCAGGTTTGCCGCTTCGTGTTCGGAAACACCCTTGACCATCCGAAACAGGGTCCGCACGACGCCACCATGCGTGACGCAGACCGTCTGGCGGTCGAGCGCGTCGAACCACGGCTTCACCCGTTCGAGCAGCATCTGGTAGCTTTCGGCGCCCTCGCCCGGCGGCTGGAAATTCCATTTGTTGCGCCGTCGCGCCTTCGCCGAGCCCGGCATTCGCGCATCGAGTTCGGCATAGGTAAAGCCCTGCCACTCGCCAAAGTGCACCTCGACCAGACGCGGGTCGGTGCGGTAGGCATCGGGATCGAGTTGCATCGCCAAGCGTAGCCGCTGCATCGTCTCGCGCGTCCGCTTCATCGGGCTGGCGACAAAGTCGAAATCCTCAGGATTCTGGATCAGTTCGGCCAGCCGCCGTCCATTGCGGGTCGCCTGCTCGCGGCCGAGCGCGTTGAGATCGGTGTCGGCCTGGCCCTGCAGCCGCGACTCGGCATTCCACTGCGTCTGGCCATGGCGCACGATGTAGACGAGCGGAACCATCAGGTCTTCCGGAAATCAGGACAGGCAGGCGGAAACCGCGGCAGAACTATTCCTTGACGGTCGAAATATCCGGCGCGTCGACCGCCTTCATGCCGACGACGTGATAGCCGGAATCGACATGGTGCACCTCGCCGGTGACGCCACGCGACAGGTCCGACAGGAAATACACGGCGGAATCGCCGACTTCTTCCTGGGTGACGGTCTGCTTCAGCGGCGAATTGTATTCGTTCCACTTGAGGATGTAGCGGAAGTCGCCGATGCCCGAAGCAGCCAAGGTCTTGATCGGCCCGGCCGAGATGGCGTTGACGCGGATCTTCTTGCCGCCGAGGTCGACGGCGAGATAGCGCACGCTGGCTTCGAGCGCGGCCTTGGCGACACCCATGACGTTGTAATGCGGCATGACCTTTTCGGCGCCGTAATAGGTCAGCGTCAGCAGCGAGCCGCCATCGGTCATCAACGCTTCGGCGCGCTTGGCGATGGTGGTGAAGGAATAGACCGAAATGTCCATGGTGCGCAGGAAATTGTCGCGCGTCGTCTCGACATAGCGTCCGGTCAACTCGTCCTTGTCGGAAAAAGCGATGGCATGGACGAGGAAATCGAGCTTGCCGCCCCAATGCTTGGCGACATTGGCAAACACCTCGTCGAGGCTCGCCGGATCGGTGACATCGCAATGACCGGCGACAAAGGCGCCCAATTCCGCAGCCAGCGGCTCGACGCGCTTCTTGAACGCCTCGCCCTGATAGGTCAGCGCGATCTCGGCGCCATGGTCGACGCAGGCCTTGGCGATGCCGTAGGCAATCGATCTGTTGTTGGCGACGCCCAGTATAAGGCCGCGCTTGCCGGCCATAAGGCCCTGTCCACCCGCCATGTCAGCGCTCTCCGAAAGATTTTCTGCTTTGGAGTGCCTATCGCACAGGCAGAAAGGCGCATCAAGCGCAGACGGGGCGCGCGTTCAATTCAGACACTCGGCGTGACAACGAATGGGGGATAATAACGTTGTTGTGAGATTTGAACGCCTCATTGCGGCCAGCGCGCCTTGATGGCCCAGGCCCGGCCGACCAGCCGAATCGGCTGGTCGGCAACGCATCGGCCCTATCCAGCCATTTTGCGCCAGGGAATGAGCATTCCCACCTGCTTGCGGTAGAGGCGGTACTGGTCACCGAACATCGCGACGAGATCGCGTTCCTCGAGGAAGATGCCGAGCAGGATGTAGCCGGTGCTGCCCGCCGCGAACAGAAGATGGCCCCATGTCATCGACGGCGTCGCCCAGAAGGCCAGGAGAAAGCCGACATAGAGCGGGTGCCGGACCCATTTGTAGAACAGCGGCGTCCTGAACACGGGCGGCGCCGGTTCGCTCTTGCGCAAAGCGGCGAGAACCTGGCGCAAGCCGAACAGTTCGAAATGGTTGATCAGAAAGGTGCTGGTCAACAATACCGCCCAGCCGAGCCAGAACACGCCATGGATGACGGCGACCCAGACCGGGTTCTCGACCGTCCAGACGAGACCGGGGATCGGCCGCCATTGCCAGTAGAGCAGCAGCAGGATGAGGCTGGCCAGAAGCACATAGGTGCTGCGTTCGGCCGCGTGCGGGACAATCCGTGTCCACCAGCGCTTGAAAACCGGCCGCGCCATGATGCTGTGCTGGGCGGCGAAAAGGCCGAGCAGCAGCGCATTGACGATGACGGCTTCGACCGGACTTCCAGCGACTCCGGAATCGATGGATTTCGGCACGACCAGGTTGCCGACGAAACCGACCGCATAGAGAAACGAACCGAGAAAAATCAGGTATGCGGCAACGCCGTAGATAAGGGTGATTACGCCCGCCATGAGTGCCCTCCATGCAAGCATCAGGATTCGGTCGGTCGACCGAATTCAGCGTCAAAAACCATAAATTTTCTGGCGAGTCAACTTGATCGGTCGCTCGACCGAGATAGAGTGGAGGGACGTCCAGCCCCGGACAGGAGAAGCTATGATCCGCCCAGATTGCATCGCTACCAGCGGCAGCCACGCCGCATGACGGACGCTGCCGAAGCCGTTACCCCGCCGCAGAACAAGCAAAAGCGCGACACGCGCGCCGAACTGATTTCGGCTGCCGAGTTATGCCTCCATCGAGGCGGTTATGCCGATCTGTCGACGCGCCGCGTTGCCGAGATCGCCGGCGTTCCGCTCAGCCAGATCCATTACCATTTCGGCTCCAAGGAACGGCTGTTCCTGGCCCTGCTCGACCATCTGAACGAGGGCCTGCTGAAGCGCCAGGCGGAGACTTTTGCGGCACCTATGCCGCTGTGGCAACGCTGGGAGCGCGCTTGCGATTTCCTCGACGATGATCTGGCGTCCGGCTATGTCCGGATCCTGCACGAGATGATCGCGGCAAGCCTGTCGAGCCCCGAGATCGCCAAGGCGGTGCGCCGCGACCTGCGCGGCTGGTTCGAACTGCTGGACGGACTGGCGCAAGAGGCGGAGCGGCGGTTCGGCGGCCTCGGGCCATTCTCCGCCGCCGAAGTGACCAGCCTGGTCAGCGCCGCATTCCTCGGCAGCGAGACGATGATCCTGCTTGAGATCGAGAGCCCGCATGTCCCGGTGCGGCAGGCGTTGCGCCGCTTCGGCGAAACCATCCGGCGGATGGAGGAAGCAGCGCCCGGCAGCTAGCCAGCCAAGTCGGGCCGCGTCAGCCTTTGCGGCTGCGCATCAGCGCTTCGAGTTCGCTGTCGCCGCCTTCCGGCAGCATGATGCGGACATGGGCGTAGAGATCGCCATGGCCACCCGCTTTTTCCGGCAAGCCCCTGCCCTTCAGGCGCAGCACCTTATCGGAGCTCGACCAGGCCGGAATGTTGACCGCCAGCCTGCCGGTCGGCGTGTCGACCGGCACCTTGGCGCCCAGCACCGCGTCGGCCAACGCTACCTCCAGATCGGCATGCAGGTCACGGCCCTCGATGCGGTAGCGCGGGTGCCTGCGGATACGGATCTTGACCAGCGCATCGCCCGGCTGTCCCGGCCCCTGCTCGCCCTGGCCCTTCAGCCGGATGGTCTGTCCGTCCTCGACATAGACCGGCAGCTTGACCGCAATCTTGCGGCCGTCGGGGAACATCGCCGTCACCTTTTCTGCGGTCGCTATCTCCTCGATGGTGACGTCGAGCGTGACGTTGAGATCGGCGGCGGTCGCCTGCTGGCGGCGGTCGCCTGTTCCGGCGCCACGCGCGCCTGAAAAGGCGTCGCCGAAGATCTGGCTGAAGATATCGCTGTTGCCGTCGAACGGATCGCCGCCCGGACGCCCGGATCGGAATTCGAAGCGCGGGCCGCCGGCGCCCTGCTGGCGGCGGAAGCCACCGAACGGATCGCCGCCGCCGGCTGCGCCCTCGAAGCCCTGGAATTTCGGCTTGCCGTCGGCGTCGATCTCGCCGCGGTCGAAGGCCGCACGGTTCTTCTCGTCGCCGACGACCTCATAGGCCTGATTGGCGGCGGCAAAACGGTCCTTGGCCTTGGGATCATTCGGATTCTGGTCCGGATGATACTTTTTGGCGAGCTTGCGGTAGGCCGATTTTATGTCCTTGGCCGATGCGTTCTTGGCAACGCCCAGCACCTCATAGGGGTCGCGCATGCGTCCTGCCCTGGAAAATGAGTTAAATCCACGTTGGCCCTTATATGCGCTCCCATAGGAAGAAATTCCAGTGGCGCGCAGGCTTATCGAGGCTGAAATTGCGGCGCCCGCAAACCCTGGAAAATCAGAGCGGTTTGAAGTCCTGCATGTGCCAGCCGCCGGCCGCGGCGATGCACAATTGGCCCTTGAACAAAGTGACGCCGTCGAAGCTTTCGCGCGAGGCGGTAAAGCTGCGGCAGTCTTGGCCGTTGTCCTGCACTTCGGCGAGTTCGGTGATGGAGCCGCGCGAGCCGGTGTCGGCATTCGCCCACGGCACGGCCTGGCCGCGAAGCTCCTCGATGTCGGCCGAAGACACCGCATTGCCGATCGTGGTCTGGTCGGAAGCGCTGTCGGCGTCCGTCGATGTCACCCTGGCCGGCGCGCTTGAGGTGACGATGGAACGATCGACCTCGGCCTTTTCCAGGCTGAAGCCGCCGGCGCCGCAGGCGGCAAGCGGCAGTGCGATAATCACGATCACGGCTTTCGAACTGGCCGAAGCGATAACGCTCCATTGCCCGCTGTCAAAAGCTTGCGCGATACGCGACAATCGGCAACCTCCTGAAGCTCGAGACAATTTGAGAAAAACTATGAGTGACACTGAGTTAACAAGTAGTGACTTTACCGAAGCCGCCGAGCCGTTCCGGCTCTTTGCTGAGTGGCTGGAGGACGCCAAGAAAAGCGAAATCAACGACGCCAACGGCGTAGCACTTGCAACCGTCGATGCCGACGGCATGCCGGATGTGCGGATGGTGCTGCTCAAGGGTTTCGATGAAAGCGGCTTTGTCTTCTACACGAATTTCGAGAGCGCCAAGGGCCGCGAGATTCTTGGCAGCATGAAGGCGGCGATGTGCTTCCACTGGAAATCGCTGCGCCGCCAGGTGCGCATACGCGGTCCGGTGGAGATCGTCAGCGACGCTGAAGCCGACGCCTATTACGCGACGCGGCCGCGCGGCAGCCGGATCGGCGCATGGGCTTCGAAACAGTCGCGGCCGCTGGAAAGCCGCTTTGCCCTGGAGAAGGCGGTGGCCGAATACACGGCGCGCTACCCTATCGGCGAAATCCCGCGGCCCAAGCACTGGTCGGGCTTCCGCATCGTGCCGCAGGCGATCGAGTTCTGGCACGACCGGCCATTCCGGCTGCACGATCGGCTGGTCTTTTCGCGCAACGCCGAAGGCGGCTGGGACAAGACACGGCTTTATCCCTGAGGAGAGGTTCAGGCCTTCTTGCGCGTCATGAAGGCCGTCAACGCGGCGCGCGCTTCGTCGGACTTCAGCCGCTCGGAGAAATGCTCGCTCTCCACCTTGATGCGGGCGACAAGCTCGTGGCGCGGGGCGCGCATCAGGTCACGAGCGATCTTCAGCGCCTGCGGCGGCTTGGCGGCGATCGCGCCGGCCGCTGCGAGTACCGCGGCTTCTAGCCCGTCCTCCTCGACCACCTCATAGATCAGGCCGGCGGCCTTGGCGCGCTCGGCGGAAAAACCTTCGCCCAGCCCAAGCAGCGCGAAGGCGCCCTGCCTGCCGAGGATGAGCGGGGCCAGCAGGCTGGAGCCCGCCTCCGGCACCAGGCCGAGGTCGACGAAGGGTGTGCGGAACACCGTGCGCGGCGTGGCGAAAGTCAGGTCGCAATGCAAATTGAGCGTGGTGCCGATGCCGACCGCAATGCCGTCGACGCCGGAGACCATCGGCTTCTCCGTTTTGGCCAGCGCCATCAGGAAGTCCCAGACCTCGTTGCCGCCCTCACCGCCGGTGGCGATGACCAGGAAATCGGCGAGATCGTTGCCGGAAGAGAAGGCGCCAGAAACACCGAGGAAGATATGGACGCGAACCGCCGGGTCGGCATCGCCATCGGCCAGCGCCTTGGACATTGTCGCGTACATGGCGCGCGTCAGTGCGTTCTTCTTGTCGGGACGGTTCATGCGGATGATCTGGATGGCGCCCTGGCGCTCGACGAGGATATGGTCTGTCACGGTCATTTCCCTGGTGAGCGCTGTGGTATTCAGGCCGATATCAGCGCCTTGCCGGCGGCGGCGAGGCTCTCGGCGCCATCGATTACGCGTTCCTTCAAGGCGCTGACTTCGCCGAGCAGGTTTTCGGCGAAAAAGCGGCAAAGGGCGATGCGGCTCTGCTGGGCAAGTCCGCCACGCGCCAGATAAGCGCCGCCGGCAGCAAGCGAGATCAGCCTGAGATAGGGGGTCGCACCGGCTTGCGCTTCGTCCAGACGGCCGTCGGCCAGCAGCTTCTGCAGGAAGCGCGTCGCCTCGGTGAGATCGTCGAACGCCTGGTCAAGCGCTTCGGCGGTGCGGCCGAAGCCCCGCAGGTTCGAGGTCCGCACCTCGTCGGCGATGGCCTTCAGTTCGGCGATATAGCCGTGCACATGCTCGCCGCCGCCAAGCGGCAATTTGCGGGCTACAAGGTCGATCGCCTGGATGCCGTTGGTGCCTTCATAGATCGGCGCAATGCGGGCGTCGCGATAGAGCGCGGCCGCGCCCGTCTCCTCGATGAAGCCCATGCCGCCGTGGACCTGGACACCCAGCGACGCAACGTCGACGCCGATATCGGTGGAAAAGGCCTTGGCCAGCGGCGTCAGCAGATTGGCGCGATCGCGCCAATGCGCGGCCTCCTCGCCTGTCGACACACGCGCGAAGTCGATGGCATAGGCGCAGGAATACGAGATGGCGCGGGCGATCTGGGTCAAAGCCTTCATGGTCAAGAGATTGCGCTGCACGTCGGGGTGATGGACGATCGGCGCCATCCCGGCGCCTGAAAAGTCCGATGCCTTGCCCTGGCGGCGCTCATTGGCATAGGCGATCGCCTTCTGCGTCGCGGCTTCTGCCACTGCCACGCCCTGCATGCCGACGCAAAGCCTCGCGTTGTTCATCATGGTGAACATGCAGGCGAGCCCCTTGTTCTCCTCGCCGATCAGCCAACCGATGGCGCCGGGCGCAGCACCCTGGAACCCGTCGCCATAGATCATGGTGCAAGTCGGCGAGGCATGGATGCCGAGCTTGTGCTCGAGGCCGGAACAGAAGACGTCGTTGCGGGCGCCGAGCGAGCCGGCATCATTGACCAGGAATTTCGGCACCAAAAACAGCGAGATGCCGCGCGTGCCGGCCGGTGCGTCGGGCAGCCGCGCCAACACCAGATGGATGATGTTGTCGGTGAAATCATGCTCGCCATAGGTGATGAAGATCTTTTGGCCGAAGATGCGGTAGGTGCCGTCGCCGGCAGGCTCGGCGCGGCTGCGCAGGGCTGCGAGATCGGAACCGGCCTGCGGCTCGGTCAGGTTCATCGTCCCCATCCACTCGCCGGAGACGAGCTTTGCCAAATACTTTGCCTTCAGCGCTTCGGAGGAATGCTTGTCCAGCGCCTCGACGGCGCCCATGGTCAGCGTCGGGCCGATGCCGAAGGCCATGGCGGCGGAGTTCCACATTTCGAGCGCGGCCATGCCCAACATGGTCGGCAGGCCTTGGCCGCCAAATTCTTCCGGCCCCGACAGCGCGTTCCAGCCACCGTCGATCCAGCTGCGGTAAAGCGCCTTCCAACCGGGCGGCATGGTCACGGCTGCATCCTTCAGCATCGCGCCGTGTTCGTCGCCGATCTTGTAGAGCGGCGCCACCTCCTCGCTGGCGAAGCGGCCGGCCTCGGCCAGGATGGCGTCGACAAGGTCTTCGCCGAGGTCCCCGAACGCGCCGCTGTCGAGTGCCGGCTTGAGCCCGGCGACATGCTTGAGCGTGAACGAAATGTCGTCGACCGGGGCCTTGTACATGCCGCTTCTCCTCCGCTGCTCCGATCGCTCGATCCTAGGACCCGGGCCGATGCAAAACCATCCGCCTCTGGGCGGCCTCCGGCCTTCTTTTTACGTAAACGTCAAACTTTGTCACGCGGATTTTCATCGAACTTCGTCGTCCACAGGTGGAGAGGGAGCGTAGCGGACGCCGAGTACCATGTCGCGACCTCGCGCTAGGGCGCAACGGTGCAGAATTCTGCGCCGTGGCAACGCTTCGAAGTCGCGGAATGCATACTATGGTCCGCCCCGCGTCGCTTCGCTCCTTGCTTCGCCATAAAATGAAGAAGTCGCGAGAGCGACAGGACTCCTGCCCGAAAGCACTTCCTTAACCATACCGGTCCACCATCGGTGTTTGGTCAGCGGGGATCCCCTGTTTGAAAACGCCGGCGCATCTTCTTCGCCGCTCAGCGATCGCTCTCGCGGCGATGATGGCGCTGACGTCAGCGGCTACAGCCTCGGACTTTTCCGAGCCTTGGCGGGATGGCGACCGCGCGCTGGTGGTCGACGCCTATGAATACAATTCCATCGAGTGGGCGCAGCTTGCCACCGACAAGCGCATTGTCGGCTTCATCAACAAGGCCTCCGACGGGCTGCCGCCGCCCTATTTCTGCTATGGCGACGAGATCGCCGTCAAACTCTGCAAGACGCTGTGGAAACGCTTTGCGGTGACGCGCGAGCTGTTCCAGACGCGCAAGGTGGTGGCCAAGGCGCTCGGGCTGAAATGGGGCGCCTATCATCTTGCCCGGCCCGGCAACCCGCTCGAGCAGGCCAACAGCTTCATCGACTTCGCCGAACCGGCGGCGGACGATCTGCTCGCCCTCGATCTCGAAGGCAACGACCCCTCGCAATGGATGTCGCTCGAGGATGCCGAGGAATTCGTGCGCCAGGTGCACCGGCGGCTCGGCCGTTTCCCGATCCTCTACACCAACGGCAAGACCGCCCAGTACATCGCCGACAACCGCTACCAATACCGTCTGCTGTCGCGGCTGCCGCTCTGGTATGCGCGCTACAAGCCCGACATCGACGTGCATTTTCCGATGGGCAACTGGCAGGGCTATGCGCTGTGGCAGTTCTCGGCGCAGGCCAATTGCGGACGCCTGCGCTGCCCCTACCGGGTCGCCGGCACGCCCAACGATATCGACGTCAACGTCGCGCCGATGGACGCGGCGGCACTGCGCCAGCAATGGCCCTTCGGCGGCCTGATCGACGTGCCGCCCGACTACCTCGCCTCGATACCGGTGCCAGTCTCGCGCGCAGCCGGGCTCGCCGGAAAAGTCACCATCACCTATGCCGATGTGGCGACGCCACCGACGGTCGAGGAGATGGTGGCGGTGCTCGGCGCGCGCTGGCAGACATTCCGCACTGCCTTCCGCATGCCGGTGGTCAAGATGGTGCCGCGCCGCGCGCGCTTCGGCATTGCCGAGTATGTCGCCTGGAAGCGGACCACGTATCGTTCGGAGGCTCTGCTCGAGGCCGCCTTCTCGCAGGCCGCCGACCCGGTCAGCACCGCTTCGACGGAACTGGTTCGCGAGCGCTGAGGCTTATGTGGCGGCGCTGGCATTTTCCCGCGCCACCGCCTGCCAGCCTATGTCGCGGCGGCAGAAGCCTTGCGGCCAGTCGATACGGTCGAGCGCGGCGTAAGCGCGGCTTTGCGCTTCGCCCACCGTCTTGCCTGATGCCGTGACGTTGAGCACGCGGCCGCCATTGGCGACCAGCGCGCCGCCATTGATGGCGGTGCCGGCATGGAAAATCTCAACGCCTTCGCCAGCGGCTTCGTCGAGACCCCGAATGACCGAGCCTTTTTCCGGCGTCCCGGGATAGCCCTGTGCCGCCATCACCACGGTCAGCGCGGCATCGTCGCGCCAGCGGATCGAACTGTGCGCCAACTGGCCGTCGACGGCGGCGTTGAGCAGCACCAGCAGATCGTCCTTCAGCCGCATCATCAGCACCTGACACTCGGGATCGCCGAAGCGGGTGTTGTATTCGATCAGCTTCGGCCCCTTGTCGGTGATCATCAGCCCGGCAAACAGAATGCCGGCGAACCGCGCGCCAAGCTCGGCCATGCCGCGCATGGTCGGCTCGACGATCTCGCGCATGGTGCGCTCGACCATTTCGGGGCTCATCACCGGCGCCGGCGAATAGGCGCCCATGCCGCCGGTGTTGGGGCCGGTATCGCCATCGCCGACGCGCTTGTGGTCCTGCGCGGTGCCAAAGGGAAGTGCGGTCGTGCCGTCGCACAGGCAGAAGAAACTCGCCTCCTCGCCGGTCATGAATTCCTCGACTACTACCTCAGCGCCGGCGTCACCGAATGCGCCGTCGAAACAAGCATCGAGGGCGGCGCGCGCCTCGTCCAGCGTCATGGCGATGGTGACGCCCTTGCCGGCGGCAAGCCCGTCGGCCTTGATGACGATCGGCGCGCCGACCTTTTCGACATAGGCTTTCGCCGAGGCAAGATCGGTGAAGCGGCCATAGGCGGCGGTCGGGATGCCGTATTTGGCGCAAAGGTCCTTGGTAAAACCTTTCGAGCCTTCGAGCCGCGCTGCCCGCTTCGACGGGCCGAAGACGCGGATGCCCTGCTCACGCAGATCGTCGGCAATGCCGGCGACCAGCGGCCCTTCCGGCCCGACGACGACGAGATCGATCGCGTTGTCCTGGCAGAAGCTGGCAACAGCGGCATGGTCGGCGATGTCGAGCTTGACCAGTTCGGCCTCGTGGGCGATGCCCGGATTGCCGGGCGCGGCATAGAGCCTGGTCAAAAGCGGCGAGGCCGCGATCTTCCAGGCCAGGGCATGTTCGCGGCCGCCGGAGCCGATCAACAAAACGCGCATGCCGATGTCCCTTGTCATTTCACGACAGGGACTGCGCTATTGCGCTGCGCGGCGCGGGTCAAGACTTTTGGTCCGCTGCTTGCCGGTTGCGCACGGCAACGTCGCACGCACCGGCAAGCCGAAGCAGAAGCGCGGCTCTCGCGACTCAGCTCTGGTAGACAACCGGAAACCAGTCCTCGCGCAGTTTCTGGCCGGGCTTCATGTCATGGCCGGGATAGGGCGGCGAGGTGCGGCCGGGGCGCTCGACATAGCGCACATCGTCGCCGACCCAGCGCAGCGACAGCGCCCGGCGCCGCGCCGAGGTCAGATTGCCGCGCGCGCCGTGCGCAGTGCGGAAGTCGAACAGGATTGCGTCGCCCGGCTCCATCTCCCATTCGAGCACCCTCAGCGACGGGTCGTTGTCGGGATCGGGCACCGGCCGATAATCGCCCTCGCCGGCGTAGAAATTGTCATCGTTCAGCCAGCGCACCGGCAGCACCATCTTGTCCCATTTGTGCGAGCCGGCGATCAGCCGCAGCGTCGCCTCCTTGACCGGATCGATCGGGATCCAGAAGCTGACGGTCTGGCTGCCGTCGACGAAATAGTACGGAATGTCCTGATGCCAGGGCGTCGGCTTCTGCGTGCCCGGCTCCTTGACCAGCACATGGTCGTGGAAGAACTGGGCGCTACGCGACTGCATCGCTGCCGCCGCGACTTCGGCGGCCGGGGAATTGCGCACGACGTCGACGAATTCAGGAATGCGCTCCCAGTTGCAATAATCGTCGAAGAAGCTGCCCTTGCCATTGGCGATGTCGGACGCTGCGGCGCTGCGGTTTTGCATGTTGCGCTCGATGCCGGCGGCGATGGTGCCGACCCAGTCCTTGAAGACGCCGCGGACGCAGACCGCGCCGTCGCGCTGGTAGTCGGCAATCGCTGCGGCGTCGATGTGTCTGGCGGCCATCTCATGTCTCCCCTGTTTCGATGACCGACTTCGCAGCCGCCGCACATCGCGTAAAATAATAACTTCTCATCTCTCTTATAGTCTTGACCTATGAACCTTACCCTCACCCAGTTGCGTTACCTCGTCGCCGTTGCCCGCCACGGCAGCGTCACCGCGGCCGCCCGGATGCTGAACGTCTCGCAGCCGTCGATCTCGGTGGCGATCGACAATGTCGAAGCGGCGCTCGGCCAGAAATTGTTCGTGCGCCAGCGCGGCAGCGGCATCGCTTTGACCTCGTTCGGCGGCAGCGCGGTGGCGAAGGCAAAGCAGGTGCTGGCCGAGGTGGATGAACTGGTTGGGCTCGGGACGCGTGACGCCGATGTCGGCGGCGAGCTGGTGCTCGGCTGCTTCGAGGATCTGGCGCCCTATTTCGCGCCGGCGCTGATCCGCGCTTTTTCGCAACGCTGCCCGGCGGTCACCGTGGTGGTCCGCGACGAGACCTTCGAGACGCTCGGCCGGCGGCTCGGCGATGCGGCAATCGATCTCGGCCTGACCTACGATCTCGGCCTGCCCTCGCACTTCGCCCGCACCCTGCTGCATGAGCTGCGGCCACACGCGCTTCTGCCGCAAGGCCACGCGCTGGCCAGCCAGGCCAGCGTCAGCCTGGCGGAGCTGGCGACCCATCCCTTGATCACCACCGACCAGCCGCATAGCTGGCAGCATATGCTGGACCTGTTCCTCAGCCGCGGCCTGTCGCCGGTCTCGCAATCGACGGCGAGTTCGTTCGAACTGCAGCGCAGCATGGTCGCCAACGGCTTCGGCGTCGCGGTGAGCTACACCAGGCCTTATGGCGACAGGAGTTATGACGGGCTGCCGCTGGTCTGCAAGCCGCTGTCCGATCCGCTGCCGATGCAGCGCATCATCCTCACCCATGACACAAGGCAAAGGCTGTCGAAGGCGGCGCTGGCCTTCACGGAGGTGGCGAAGGAATGGTTTGCCAGCCACGATATTTTCACCGCCTGAGCGACAATGCGGCCGCTTGACGGCGCACGCCGCTGCTGCCACTCCAGCACGATGGAAACCATCCAGTCGAAAGCCGCACAGGGCCGCGTCGCCGACGCGCCGAGCGGCCATTGGGTCTACAAGATATTGCCGCGCTGGCTGTGGCCTTACGCGCAGCTTGCGCGCTGGGACCGGCCGATCGGCTGGCAATTGCTGCTGTGGCCCTGCTGGTGGTCGGCAGCGCTTGCGGCCAGCGCCTATCCGCGCGCAAGCGACCCGCTGCTCACATTGCTCCCGTCGCCATGGTTCCTGTTCCTGTTCTTCGTCGGCGCCGTCGCCATGCGCGGCGCCGGCTGCACCTATAACGACATTGTCGACCAGGACATCGACAACAAGGTCGAGCGCACCCGTTCGCGGCCGCTGCCGGCCGGCAAGGTGACGCGCCGCCAGGCCTGGATATTCCTGGTCATCCAGGCGCTGCTGGGGCTGGTCGTGCTGTTGCAGTTCAACGACTTCGCCATTCCGCTCGGCATCGCCTCGCTGGTCATCGTTGCCGTCTATCCCTTCATGAAGCGCTTCACCAACTGGCCGCAATTGGTGCTCGGGCTCGCCTTCTCCTGGGGTGCGCTGATGGGCTGGGCGGTCGAGTTCGGCGATCTCGATGGCCCGGCCGTCATGCTCTATATCGGCTCAATCCTGTGGGTGATCGGCTACGACACTATCTACGCGCATCAGGACAAGGAAGACGACGCCATTGTCGGCGTGCGCTCGACGGCGCGGCTGTTCGGCGACAACACCAAGACCTGGCTGGTCGGGCTTTATGGCGGCACGCTGGTCTGCTTTGCCATCGCCTTCGCCTCGGTGCAGGCGCCGGTGGTGGCGCTGGCCGGGCTGATCGCCGCCGGCGCGCATATGGCGCGGCAGATAGCGGTTCTGGATATCAACGATCCCGATCAATGCCTGCGGCTGTTCAAATCGAACAACCAGGTCGGCTGGCTGATCTTCCTCGGCCTGATCGGCGGTGCGCTGTGGGTGGCGCTGAAGCCGCTGGTGTAGGCTCCCTCTTCCTTCTCCCCTTGTGGGAGAAGGTGGATCGACGCGCAGCGCCGAGACGGATGAGGGGTGCTCCAGCGGAGTGAGGCGTTGGCGTTCCCTGGAACACCCCTCATCCGTCTTGCCGCTTCGCGGCAATCCACCTTCCCCCACAAGGGGGGAAGGAGAAGAGCGCTCTATTCTCTCGAAATAATCTCCTGGCCATCAATAACCAGCCTCAGCCCGAGGTCGCCGGCCCTGCGGCGGGCGAGGAAGCGTGGGCGGCGCGTGGTCGAGACCCGGCCTTTGCGGCGATCCTTGGCCGGCAGCGCCTTGATGGCGGCGCCCAGCGATTCCTCAAGCGTGCGGGCAATTCCGTCGGATTCGATCAAAAGCATCTGCAGCCGATAGGCATCGGCCCAGGCGCGCCAGTCGGCGGCGACGTCTTCGAGATCGTCGGCCACCAGCAGCGGCACCGACAGCATCGGGTCGTTGTGCAGGAGTTCCAGGGTTACCGTGACATTGCCTTCCGGATCCTCCATGGCGCGGGCGGCAACGCCGCGAAACGCGTTGGCGGGCAGAGCGATGATCGCCGGCACGCCGCTCATCTCGAGCGTACGGCGGATGACGGCGCCACGCTGGTCGATGGTGAAGGTTACGTCGCCATAGTCGTCGCGCGTGGCATAGCTCACCACTTGCGGCAGGCGGAATGGGTCAAGACGCATATTGCGCCCGGCCCAGACGGGCTTCAGTACACTGTTCATCTACTGCCTTCCTGTGTTTCTCCTGAGAGCCGTTTTGCGGGTCTCTCCGGGCCGGTTTTCCCTGCCTCGTTGTGGAGAATATTAGCGCGGGCTCCTTACCGCCCGGCTTAAGAAAGTCAGTTAAATTTTGCTGATCTCAGTGGATGGTTATCGGAATGAGACCAGCCACTAGATGTTGAAAGGATCAGATAACCTTACCGGGATTCATGATCCCGGCCGGATCGAAGGCCGCCTTCACCCGGCGCATCAGTTCGATCGCCATTGGCGGCGCGGTCGCGATCAGCTCGTCGCGCTTCAACTGGCCGATGCCGTGCTCGGCCGAGATCGAGCCGTGGAAGGAGCGCACAACATCGTGCACGGCATGGTTCATGGCGTGGTAGAGGCCGAGAAACGCTTCGTCGTCACCGCCCTCCGGCCGGGAGATGTTGTAGTGGAGATTGCCGTCGCCCATATGGCCGAAGCAGACCACGCGCGCCTGCGGACTGACCGAAGCCACTGCACCGGCCGCCTTTTCGATAAACGCCGGGATGGATGCCACCGGTACCGAAATATCATGCTTGATCGAAGCGCCTTCGGGCTTTTGCGAATCCGGCAGCACCTCGCGGAAGTTCCAGAACGCGTCGCCCTGCGCCAGGCTGGCCGCGATCACCGCGTCGCCGACGATGCCTTGCTGGAGGCCTGCCGACAGCACTTCTTCGATCAGCCCCCTGGCGTCCTCGGCCGAACGGCCCGACGACACCTGCATCAACACATACCATGGCCAATCCTGCGCCAGCGGCCGCGTGACGCCCTGCGCATGGCGCAGCGTGAAATCATAAGGACGCTGGCCGATCAGCTCGAAGGCGGTGAGTGCCGCCCCTGCCCGGTCCATCGCCAGGCTGAACAGCGAAAGCGCTGCTTCCGGCGACGACAGGCCGGCAAAGGCCACTTCGCGCCCCTTGGGCTTGGGAAACAGTTTCAGCACCGCCGCGGTGATGATGCCGAGCGTGCCTTCGGCGCCGACGAACAGGTTCTTCAGATCGTAACCGGTGTTGTCCTTCTTCAGTTTGCGCAGATCGTCGAAGACTTCGCCGGTCGGCAGCACCACTTCGACGCCGAGGCAGAGTTCGCGCGCATTGCCATAGGCGAGCACGCCGGTGCCGCCGGCATTGGACGAGAGGTTGCCGCCGATTTGGCAGGAGCCCTGCGCGGCAAGCGACAGCGGAAACAGCCGGTCGGCGGCGTCGGCGGCTTCCTGCAGCGTCTGCAGGATGACGCCGGCTTCGACGGTCACCGTGTTCGAGAAGACGTCGATCTCGCGAATGCGGTTCAGCCGCGACAAAGAAAGCACGATCTCGCGGCCGGAGGCATCCGGCACCTGGGCGCCGACCAGCCCGGTGTTGCCGCTTTGCGGCACGACCGGCGTTCCCGTCTCGCTCGCCAGGCGCATGATCCGGCTGATCTCGTCGACGCTGCCGGGACGCAGCACCAAGGCGGTCCTGCCGTGCCATAGGCCGCGCCGCTCGGTCAGATACGGCGCAATATCGGCCTGGTCGCGCAGCGCATATTTGTCGCCGACGATTGCCGCGAAGCGGGCGATGGGAGCGGGATCGAGGTCGAAGGGTGCGTCGTTCATGGGCGCAAACTATGGCGCTCAATCGAGCTTGTCACGGGGGGCAGCGGCACGAAACAGCCGATCGTTGATCGCCTCGCCGAGCCCATCGAACGGGATCGGCTCGACGGCGATCGTCGCCGCACCGCTGCGGTCGAGTTCCTGCAAATACGCGAACAGATTGCTTGCGGCTTCGCGCAAATCGCCTGACGCGGACAGGTTGCGCAAGGCGGCCGCCGCTTGCCAGCCTTCGGCGCGGTCGCCACCAAAGGCCAGCAAGGCCTCGCCTTCAGCCACACTCTGTGCATCGAGCCGCACCGATGCGCGCGGCGCATAATGCGACGCCAGCATGCCGGGCGCCTCGATGCCGGCTGTCGCGCCGCGCTGCAGCTTAATGCCGGTGACGGCCTCGATATCGGCGGCAGCGATGCCGCCTGGCCTCAGCAGCCGCACGCTGTTGCCTTCGACCTTGACGATGGTCGATTCCAGCCCGACCGGGGTGGCGCCGCCATCGACCACCAGCTGGATTTTGGCGCCGAGATCGGCCGCGACGGCTTGCGCCGTCGTGGCGCTGATCTTGCCCGAAGAGTTCGCGCTGGGCGCGGCCAACGGCCGGCCGAGTCTGGCGATCAGCTCGCCGCCGAACCCCCTGGGCATGCGCAGCGCGATCGTGTCCAGCCCGGCGGTGACCAGCGGATGGATGCCGTTGCCGGGTCGGAGCGGCAGCACCAGCGTCAGCGGCCCCGGCCAGAACGCCTCGGCCAGCCGCTTCGAAAGCGGGTCGAAGATCGCAATGCGCTCGGCCATCGCCAGATCGGCGACATGGGCGATCAGCGGGTTGAAGCGCGGCCGGCCCTTGGCTTCGAAAATGCGGGCGACGCCGACGCCATTGGTCGCGTCGCTGGCCAGTCCATAGACGGTCTCCGTCGGGATGGCGACGACGTCGCCGCCCTCAAGCAGCGCCAACGCCTGCTCCATCGCTTCGCCGACGGATAGTATCTCAGCCACTCGCTTCACCTCACAGGCACCGGACCTAAAGCGCGTCGCGCTGAACCGGATTCATGCGACGCGCTTTAGGTCTTTGTTTTGATGCATGTCGTTCTCTCAAAACCGGGGCCACTTTTGAGCGACATGCATTAGAGCGGTTCAGCGGTTCGCTGAAACGCTCTAAGTATTTGTTTTTGCGCAATTCCGGACGGAAAACCGCTACTCACTTTTCCTGGAATTGCTCTAATACGGCAGTGGTTTTCGGGCAAGCCGGCGTTGGCGAATTATCAATGCCTAAAATGCTACGTTTCCCTGCAAGCCGGCATCAATCCACTGGGGTTAAGGCTATTTGCGGTTAGGGCTGGCGGCTTGTCGGGCAAGGGGACGGTTTCGATGTCGATGCGTGTGCTTGGAGCGCTTGGTTTCACCCTGGCGGCGATGACCGGTGGGGCGCACGCCTCGTCGATCGTCTTTTTCGGCGTCTCGACCTCGACGCCATCGGTCATCAAGGTTGGCGGATCCGAACCGGTCAGGACCGCCTCGACGCCATCGATCGTCGCTCTCGGCGATGCCCAGCCCGATGTGACTTATGAAAAGGTCGCGGCGATCCCCGAAAAGCCTAGGCAGGATCCGATGATCATTCGCGGCGGCATCGTCGGCGGCGCCTTCGCCGCGCCGGCTCCGGCCAGGGCGAGCGCCGCGGCGCCGGCAACTGAGCCGACGGCAGAGACCGCACCAGCCGGAACTGCAACGGCATCGAACGGCAAGCCCGAGTCGCAACCGGCAGCGCCGCAGCCGGCAACAACACCGCAGCAGCCGATCGAGGGCGTCGGCAAAGCCGAGTAGGCCATTCAGCCAAAACAGTCGGCCAAGACAGTCGGCCAATCCATGCCGCTTGACGCCAATCGACAGCCCGGCGCACGATCGGCTTGGCGGCGGCGGCCCCAATTTCGCCAATCGGTTTTGGCATGAGCGCGCCGGGTTGTAGGAGAGCGAGGGGTTATCATGAACATAACGAAATCTTTGATTATTGCCGGCCTGTTGCTGGCGTCACCTATAGGTGTCGGCGGCGCGCAGGCCGGTGACGAGCTAGGGTCCTACGTCGCGCGCATTTCCGATCGCGACCACCATGCCAGCGACGGCTATGAGCTGAGTAGCGCAGCACAGATGGTGCGGCAGGACCGTGCCAACTGGCACAAGTTCCACCGGCGCGATGCCGACGACCAGGGCGATGACTGGTTCCGCAGCAACGATGATCGCGCGTATCTGGAACGCATGCTGAAGCGCGGTGGCGCGATGAGCTCCTCGACACGGAACGCCATCGTCAATGGCGAGCCGCTGATCCAGGTCGACGTCTATTCAGACAGCGTGCATGTCAGCATTTTGGAGGACTGACGGAGTCAGCCTCGGGAGGACTGAAAACAAGACGGGCGGCGTGTGAACGCCGCCCGTGTTCGGGCTTGTCCGTCCCTTAGCTAGCCAGCTATTCTGGAGAAATCAGCCACCTGGTCGGTGGCCGTGCGGATGCGGGCGAGCAATGCCAGACGGTTGGCGCGCACGGCCTGGTCCTCATCATTCACGAGAACACGTTCAAAGAATGAATCAACCGGTTCGCGCAGCACGCTAAGCGCCAGCATGGCGGCGGAAAAGTCTTCGTTTTGAATCGCTTCGCCGGCTTCTCTCTCCGCCTGATTCACCGCTGCAAACAGCGATTTCTCGGCCTCCTCGCGAAACAGCGCCGGCTCAACAGTCTCGGCGACGAGCGTTTTCTTCTTCTCTTCGGCAGCCAGAATGTTGGCCGCCCGCTTGGCGCCGGCGAGCAGGTTCTTGCCGGCCTCGGTGTCGAGGAAGAACCCCAGAGCTTCGACGCGACGCACGATCTGCAGGAGGTCGTCCGAGTGCGATTGGCCGATCTCCCCCCTTGTGGGGGAGATGCCCGGCAGGGCAGAGGGGGGCGCGCCAGAATGAGAGGTCGGCGGGACAGCGCCCCCCTTTGTCGGCTTCGCCGCCCCCAAAAGGGGGGAGATTGGCGCGCTTCCACCACCTGCCAGCACGGCGTCAATGAGATCATGCCGAGCGCCCTGGTCGCGGAGATAGACTTTCAGGCGGTCGTGGAAGAAGGCGAGGAGGTCGGGCCCAAATGCCCGTCCAGCCTTAGACGCGAGATAACTCGCCGTTTGATAGGCACTATCGAAGAGCGATGTCAGCGGCAGTGAGATCCCATTCTCGATCAGGATTCTCACCACGCCCAGTGCGGCCCTTCTCAGCGCGTAAGGGTCCTTCGACCCCGTCGGCTTTTCATCAATGACCCAGAAGCCGACCAGCGTATCGATTTTGTCGGCCAGCGCGACGGCAATCGACACCGGATTGGTCGGCACGCTATCCGACGGACCTTGCGGTTTGTAGTGCTCCTCGATCGCCGCAGCCACGGACGGATGCTCACCCTGCAGCAGCGCGTATTTGCGGCCCATTGCGCCTTGCAGTTCCGGAAACTCGCCCACTGCTTCTGTCGTGAGATCAGCCTTGGCCAGCACGGCGGCGCGAGCGGCGAGCGCGGTAATCTCCCCCCTTGAGGGGGAGATGTCGCCGAAGGCGACAGAGGGGGTCGTCTCGCGTGGAGTGCCAACTCCCTCTTTCTTCGAGAGACCGGACGGCGTCGCGGCAGCCGAAGCGACCCCCTCTGGCCTGCCGGCCATCTCCCCCTCAAGGGGGGAGATCGACTGCGCCACTGTTGGCGCCAGCTCCTGCGCCAGCCGCTTGATCCGCTCCACCCGATCGCCTTGCGTACCGAGCTTGGCGTGAAAGGTGACATTGAGATGGTCGAGGCGGGCCATGCGCTGGTCGAGCGGCTTTTTCAGATCGAGCCCGAATTTCTTCGCCGACGCCTCGAGCTGCTCCAGATCCGGCAGATCGCCCTGGTCGGTCTTCCAGAAATACAGCGCGTCCGACAGGCGGGCACGCACCACCTTGCCGTTGCCGTGCGCGATCTCCTTGCCGCCGTCCTTGGCCTCGATGTTGGCGGTGAGGATGAAGCGGTTGGAGAGGTTTTCGCCGTCGCCCTGCGGCCGGGTGACAAAGCATTTCTGATTGGCGCGGATGGTCAGCCGGACCACTTCTGGCGGTATGGCAAGAAAGGCCTGCTCGAATTCGCCCATCAGCACCACCGGCCATTCGACCAGGCCCGACACTTCTTCCAACAACCCTTCGTCCTCGACCAGATCGAGCCCGTTGGCGAAGGCGAGGTTGCGGGCGTCGGCAAGGATGATCTCCTTGCGGCGGTCGCCATCGAGCACGACCTTGGCCGCTTCCAGCTTGGTCACGTAATCGTCGAAGCGGCGCACGGTGATTTCTCCCGGCGCCATGAAACGATGGCCGTAGGTGATATTGCCCGAGCGGATGCCATCGATCTCGAAATCGACCACCACCGGCTCCTCGGTCTCCGGGCCGAAGGTGCACAGAATCGTCTGCAGCGGCCGCACCCAGCGCAGCGAACCGGGCTTGGCTGAAGCCGGCCCCCAGCGCATCGATGTCGGCCAGGGGAAGCCGCGAATGATGGCCGGCACCAGTTCGGCGATGATTTCTTCCGCCGCCCTGCCCGGCTTCGAAATATGGGCGACGTAGAAATCGCCCTTCTTCGGATCGGAATGAACATGCGCCTCGGCAACCGAGGCAAGGCCTGCCTTGCGCAGAAAACCCTGCACCGCCTGTTCCGGCGCCGTCGTCGACGGCCCCTTGATCTCCTCGTGGATATCCTTCGAGCGCGCGGTCAGGCCCCTGACATCGAGCGCCAGGCGCCGCGGCGTCCAGTATTCGCGCGCGGCGTCATAGGTCAGACCCGCCTCGACCAGACCGTCGGTCAGCATCTTCCCGAGATCGCCCGCCGCCTTGCGCTGCATACGGGCGGGGATTTCCTCGGAGCGAAGTTCTAGCAAAAGATCCGGCATCAGAGTTTCTCCACCCGCATGCCTTCTCCCTGATTGCGCGTCCTCGCGCCTCCGGCGCTGCGGTTGCGCGGCCGGGCGGGGATTTCCTCGGAGCGAAGTTCTAGAAGCAGATCAGGCATAGTTAGGCTCCCACCCTCCCCTCGATGGGGAGGGTCGGCGCGTAGCGCCGGGGTGGGGTGGCGACCTCTCAGCCGCCGATACCTTCGGCACCATCGCGCAAACGCAGGTGTGATTTTCGTTCTTCCACCGCCGCATAGATCGTATCGAGCACGGAATCCAGTTCGTTTTTGATTTCATGGTTCCAGAAGCGAATGACACGGTAGCCTTGGCTCTCGAACCATTTCGTTCGACGCTCGTCATGGCGCAGCTGGTCATCGAAGCTGTGATGGGCACCGTCCACCTCAATGATCAGCTTCAGCCGGTGGGAGATGAAATCAGGGAAGTAAACGCCTACCTACGCCTGCCTGCGAAAATGAGTGCCTTCTACTGGAATGCGCCACAGATGCCGCCACAGGATGCGTTCCTCGTCGGTCATCGCCGCGCGAAGCCTTTGCGCAGACTGCAGCTTGAATCGATCGAGTTTTGGCATGGAACGTCGCGCTGTCACCCCCACCCGCCGCTTCGCGGCGACCTCCCCCATCTAGGGGGAGGTAAGAGGGCATAGCTACTCGGCTGACCGCTGTTTCCAGGAATTTTGACCGCCCCTGTCGGGCCGCAACCAGCCCGCCCGTCCTTTGATCAAAGATTTCCATGAACCAAACGCAGCGCTGAAGCGACCAACGCTCAGGCAGGGACCTATTGGCTGAACGACCATGAAAACGGCATCGAGACTTCTCCAGATCATCGCGCTCAGCGCCTGTTTCGCCGCGCAGGTGCATGGCGCCTTCTCGATGCCGGGTGTGCGGCAGGCTATGCGGACCATGGCGGGATCGTCTGGCCAGTTCTCGGCGCCAATCAACATTTCCCCCGAAATGATGAAGTGAGCCTCAGGCGGCGAGCCCGCCGGCCTGGGTCTGCAAAAATGCCTCGCCGCAGGCTTTCGCCAGATTGCGCACCCGCAGGATGTAGCTCTGCCGCTCGGTCACCGAAATCACGCCGCGCGCGTCGAGCAGGTTGAAGACGTGGCTGGCCTTGATGCACTGGTCATAGGCCGGGAAGACCATGCGGTGCATCGGCAGATTGTCGTTCGAAGCCGGGGCGCCGGCCGCGAGCAGCGCCTTGCATTCGGCTTCGGCGTCCTCGAAATGCCTGAGCAGCATGGCGGTGTTGGCATATTCGAAATTGTGCCTGGAATATTCCTGCTCGGCCTGCAGGAAGACATCGCCATACGTGACTTTTTCGGCGCCTTCTCGGCCATTGAAGTTGAGGTCGTAGACATTGTCGACGCCCTGCACATACATGGCCAGCCGCTCCAGGCCGTAGGTCAGTTCTCCCGCCACCGGCGCGCATTCGATGCCGCAGACCTGCTGGAAATAGGTGAACTGCGACACTTCCATGCCGTCGCACCAGCACTCCCAGCCGAGCCCCCAGGCGCCAAGCGTCGGGCTTGCCCAGTCGTCCTCGACGAAGCGAATGTCGTGCAGCAACGGATCGACGCCGATCGCCTTGAGCGAGCCGAGATAGAGCTCCTGCAGGTTCGGCGGGTTGGGCTTCAGGATCACCTGGTACTGGTAATAATGCTGCAGCCGGTTGGGGTTTTCGCCGTAGCGGCCGTCCTTGGGCCGGCGCGAGGGCTGGACATAGGCGGCGTTCCAGCCCTTGGGCCCGAGCGCGCGCAGCGTGGTGGCCGGATGGAAGGTGCCGGCGCCGACTTCCATGTCGTAAGGCTGCAGGATGACGCAGCCATAGGCGGCCCAGTAATTGTGCAGGGTCAGGATCAGCCCCTGGAACGAGCGGCTGGGATGTATATGGGCTGGACTGTCTGACGTCACGGCGGCCTCGGAAAGCGCTGAAATGATGCCATTCCCTAGTTGCCGGGCCGGCTAGCGTCAAGGCAGCGCCTATCGCCGCCTTGATGAGAGGTTGAACGCTTTGCTTCGGACTGGCCCATTGCCGGACGGTGCCGGTGGCCGTTTGCTCGCCCAGCTTCAACGACAGAGGTTCAGCCATGCAAGGCCAGCTCACCGTACGCCCCGTCACCCGAGAGGATTACGAGCAATGGCTGCCGCTGTGGGACGGCTACAATGCGTTTTACGGCCGCTCGGGCGAGACCGCCCTGCCCGGTGACATCACTGCAATGACATGGTCGCGCTTCTTCGATGCCTATGAGCCTATGCATGCGCTGGTCGCGGAGAGCGAAGGCAAGCTTCTCGGTCTTGTCCACTATCTCTATCACCGCACCACGACGGCGATTTCGCCGAACTGCTATCTGCAGGACCTCTTCACCAATGAGGCGTCGCGCGGCAAGGGCGTCGGCCGGGCACTGATCGAAGACGTCTATACCAGGGCGCAAACCGCAGGCTCCAGCCGCGTCTACTGGCTGACACACCAAACCAACCACACGGCGATGAAGCTCTACGACAAGATCGGCGATCTCTCGGGGTTCGTCGTCTACCGAAAGCTGTTCTAGAATGAGCGCCAACGCTGGGTCTGCGCCGCGTCGCTTCGCTCCTTGCTCCGCCATAGAATGACGATCGCGATAGGGCGTCTCTATCTCTTTGTTTCTGTCGCAATTCCGAACGGAAACCGCGCACACTTTCCTGGAATTGCTCTAAGACGCCAAGCCGAAAAAACGGGGCTCAGCGAGCCCCGTTTCATCAGAAGTATGGCCCGATCACCCCTTCGGCGCTGGCGGGGTGGCCGGCTTGACCTTCGGGGTTTCCTGCGCCGTGTTGGATTCGATCGGCGGCAGGCCCTTCATCAGCTTCTGCTGCAAAATGGCAAGCACATCGGGATCCGGCTTCAGGTCGCGCGCCTGATTCCACTGGAAAGTGGCTTCGAGCTTGCGGCCGACGCGCCAATAGGCATCGCCGAGATGGTCGTTGAGCACCGGATCTTCCGGCTTGAGCGACACGGCGCGCTCCATTTCGCGCACGGCGTCGTCGAACCGGCCCATGCGGAAATAGGCCCAGCCCAGCGAATCGACGATGTAGCCGTCGCTCGGCCTGAGGTCGACGGCCTTCTGGATCATCGCCAGGCCTTCCTTGAGGTTCATGTTCATGTCGACCCAGGAATAGCCGAGATAGTTCAGCACCTGCGGTTGATCGGGGAACAGCTCAAGCGCCTTGAGGAAGTTCGGTTCGGCCTTCGGCCATTCCTTCAGCCGCTCATAGGCGATGCCGCGCTGATAGTAGATGTTCCAGTTGGCATTGGTCGGCGTCTTCAGCACCGCGACCGCCTTGTCGTAGAGAGTGGCGGCGGAGCGGAAATCCTCCTTCGAGGCATAGACCCCGCCCAGCGCCAGATAGGCGCGCATGTCATCGGGGTGAGCTTCGACGAATGCTTTGAGATGGGCGATAGCCTCGTCGTGACGGTTGAGATCGGCAAGGTTGAGGCCGAGCTGCAGGTCGGAAAGCTCCTTCAGCGGCGAGGAGGCTGGAATGCGGCTATAGAGCGCAATGGCGCCTTCGCCATCCTTCAGCTGCTCCGCAACGGCGGCAAGCTGCACCAAAGCGGCGTCGCTGTCGGGCTTGAGCGCGAGCGCATATTGCAGATAGAGGCGCACGAACGGCTCGCCGCCGCCGCGATTGAGCGCGATGGCGAGGTCGAGCAGGATTTCAGCGGCGCCTTCGGAGGGACTGGCGACGAAGGGCTCGATCTTGTCGCCCTTGCTGATCCTGTCGCGAAGCGCCTGGATGTCGAGCTTGCCGGGCGCGAACGCCTCGGCCTTGTCGAGCACGTAGAGCGCCTTGTTCTTGTTTCCCTTGCGCGCCAGGAAAGACGCGTAGGCCTGGGCGTTGCGCATCCATGTCTCGGGCGCGGCACCGCCGGCCGTGACGTCGGTCAGGGTCGCGTCATAAAGCGCGTCGGCCTTGTCCGACAGGCCTGCGGCATCGGCGATCAGCGCGCGGTGGAAGGACTTGAACAGGCCGAACCAGTCAGGCCCCTGCAGTTTGTCGATCGAGGCCATCGCCCCGGTGGGGTCGCCGGCGCCCTCTTGTGCCCAGCCGGACATGACGCCGGAAATCAGCCGGTCGAGATCGGATTCGAGCGACAGCTTGAGCCAGTACTGCGCCTTGGTGAAATCCTTCTTGTGGAAGGAATCGACCGCCAGAGCCAGACGCGAGAAGCGCTCGACGTCGGGAACTGCCTTGAGCTTGTCGGCATAGACCAGCGATTCCTCGAAGCGGCCTTGCGCGATCAGCGACAGCATCAGGCTTTGCTGCAGCGAGGTGTCGCCGGGATTGAAGGCGAGCGCCTGCTTGTAATAACCGATGGCATTGTCGAGGTCGTTGTCGCCTTCGGCGATGCGGGCGGCGAGATAGGCGCCCGAGAAGGAGGTGATCTTGACCGGGTCGGTCGATTCCTTGGCGTAGGCAGGCAGCGGAGAAATCGCCATTCCTGCCACAATTGCCAGCCCCGCGAGCCAGCGCGCACGTCCTTGCCGCATCGTATCCCTTTCAGCCAAGCGCCATCCCGCGTCGGCGCGGAGAAGCCATAGACTCGATGTTTCCTGACAAAGCATGGCCTTTTTGGGGTCAGGCTGCAATCCGGGCCGAATTCACAATCGGGTCACCCGATTAACAAACCATGGCGACGCAGACACTGTCGGTTCCGACAATAGCAGATCGGGGTTGGGAGCTACAGCCTGACATCGCGATATCCGCCTGCCGCTATCGTGCTGCACAGGCCGGCCCACTCGCAACCCTGGCAGGCCTCACGCGTCACGCCGGCTGAAAAGGCCGCGCGCGAGGCGGCAAGCGTTGCCGCGTCGAGGCTGAGACGGACGCCCGCCTCGATGGGCCGGGCCAGCAGCTTGCCGACATCGCGTGCTGCCAGCTCGTCCCGGCCTGCGGCGCTTTCGCGCAAGCAGTGGGGCTCGGCCTCGCCGAGCAGCGGCCGGCAGATGTCGTCGGGGCCGGAGACGATCAGAGTATCCTCGCCCCGGCCCAGACGTTTCGCGATGACGTCATAATTGGCGACGAAGGCTCCGCTGTAGCCTTTGCCGACATAGGTCAGCAGGCAAAGCAGATGGTGGGAGCGCAACCTGACGGTCATCGGTTCTAGGACGCGGTTGCGGAGCCTGTTCCATCCCGAAGATATCGGGATGGGGCTGCATCTTTTTGTTTGAGCATGATCTCTTCCGAAAACCGGACTCCACTTTTCGGGATCATGCTCCTGCCGGGTCCGCCTTACCGGAAAACAGCTTGAGCGTCGCGGCGCCGAGCGCCGATTTCAGCAGGCCGCCGACGAGGAAGGGCAAGAAGCCGAAGGTGATGGCCTGTTCGAGGCCAATCATGACGGCGAGCCAGGCCGTGCCGAGAACCAGGCAGGCGAGGTTGCCGAGGACCATGCCGGCGAAGGCGAGCAGCACGCGGTTGCCGTTCCAGCCGCGTTCGGCCAGCCAGCCGACCAGCGCGCCGACGACCGGGAAGGCGAAGAGATAACCGGCGGTCGGCCCGGCAAAATGCTGGATGCCGGCAGCGCCGCCCGATAGCACCGGCAAACCCACAGCGCCCTCGACGAGCCATGCGGCGATGGTGATCGCGCCGAGCCGCCAGCCATAGAGCGCGCCCACCAGCGTCACCGCAAAGGTCTGCATGTTCATTGGAACCGGCAGCATCGGCACTTCGATGTAGGAGGCGAGCGCAATGGACAGCGTGCCGATGACGATGGCCGCGGCTTGCCGAGCGTACGAGCGGGTTTGCAGGCGCAACGGGCTGAAGGAGGGCTTGGAGGGCGAAAAGGCGATGTCGGTCATGGCGGCTTCCCTGGCTTGGTTTGAATTATAGATAATTTTGTTGTTCGATCTATTATCGAATCCATATTTGCGCGGGAATGGCAACCCTCGCCCTAAAAAGGCTTGGGCTTGCGTGCCGAATAAAGCTGGCGGGACAGCACCCCCCTCTGGCCTGCCGGCCATCTCCCCCTCGTTGGACCCTTAGGGGGAGATGTCCGGCAGGACAGAAGGATCGCGGCGCTCGCGGTCTTCAGAGGAGCCACGACCAGGCCGTGTCTTCTTGTCCCCTACCCAACGATGGCAAACGCTTCGCGCATCTTGCCCGACGCGGTCTTGACTGGTTTCTGGCCGATCCACTGCACGTGCCGGCCAAGCGTGGCGGCGGCCGATTCGGTATTGCCCTGCCGCAGCGCGCTCAGGATCGCGCGATGATCCTGGTCGGTGCGGATTTCCCATTCCGAGCGCCATGCGGCGAACAGGAAGCGGGCGCTTGCGGCGTGCAAATCGTCGATGGTGGCGATGAGCCGCGGCATGCCGCAGGGCGCCAGGATCAGCCGGTGGAAGGTGCGGTTGGCCTCCTCCCAAGAGCGGACATCGCGGGATTTGTCGCCGGCCTTTGTGGCTTCTTCGGCAAGATTGAGAATGGAAGCCGTCAGATGCGGCGCGGCATGGCGCAGCGCCAGCACTTCGAGGGCTGCGCGCATTTCGGCGACTTCCCTGACTTCGCCGAGGTCGAAGGCGGCGACGCGTACGCCCCGCCTGGGCTCACTGGCCGCCAGCCCTTGCGCCTCCAGGCGCCGAAAGGCCTCGCGCACCGGGACATGGCTGGTCTGGAATTCCTCGGCGATGTGATCCTGCCGCAGCCGGGCGCCGGGTTCGATCGCACCCGATATGATGCGATCCGCCAGCACCTTGCTGATGCGCACGGCGATGGTGTCGTCTGCGGTCTTTGCCATGTTTTATAGATAATTTGCGCCGCAACCGATTGTCGAGCGGTGATTGCCCGATTTTGCGTGCAATCTTGCTTTGGCGCCAGGCGCGGGTCAGTTCACCCGGCTGATGCAGAAGTCGATGACGTCGATCAGCGCCGATTTCTGCGGCGTCGCTTCCAGCGGCGCCAGCGCGTCGCGGGCGATCTCGCCGAAATGGCGGGCGCGGCCGATGGTGTCGGCAATGGCGCCATGGCGGGTCATCAGGCCGATCGCCTTTTCCAGTCCGGCATCGTCGGTGACATTGTCCTCGATGGCGCGCTTCCAGAAGGTGCGCTCGGCCTTGGTGCCGCGCCGGTAGGCGAGGATGACCGGCAGCGTAACCTTGCCCTCGCGGAAATCGTCGCCGACATTCTTGCCCAGCTCCTGGCTGGAGCCGCCATAATCCAGCGCATCGTCGATGAGCTGGAAGGCAAGGCCGAGATTCATGCCGTAGGAGCGCAATGCGGCGCGATCGTTGCGCGTCGCCGATGCGATGACCGGACCGACCTCGGCGGCAGCCGAGAACAGCGCCGCGGTCTTGGCCTTGATGACGGCGAAATGCTCGTCCTCGGTGGTATCCAGGTTCTTGGCTGCCGCCAGCTGCATCACCTCGCCCTCGGCGATGATCGAGGCGGCGCTGGACAGGATGTCGAGCGCTTCCAGCGAACCGACATCGACCATCATGCGAAAAGCCTGGCCGAGCAGGAAATCGCCGACCAGCACGCTCGCCTGGTTGCCCCAGATCATGCGGGCAGTCTTTTTGCCGCGCCGCATGCCGCTCTCGTCGACGACGTCGTCGTGGAGCAGCGTGGCGGTGTGCATGAACTCGACCGCGGTGGCGAGCTTGACGTGGCCCTCGCCGGAATAGCCGAACATCTGGGCCGCCGCGAGCGTCAGCATGGGACGCAGCCTTTTGCCGCCCGACGAGATCAGATGATTGGCGACCTCCGGGATCATCTCGACGTCGGAGCCGGCCTTGGACAGGATCAGTTTGTTGACGCGCCCCATATCGGCTGCTGTCAGGTCGATGAGATCCTTGATGG
Organism: Mesorhizobium sp. M1252; assembly: GCF_040318265.1. Lineage (NCBI taxonomy): Bacteria > Pseudomonadati > Pseudomonadota > Alphaproteobacteria > Hyphomicrobiales > Phyllobacteriaceae > Mesorhizobium > Mesorhizobium sp. M1252. The sequence continues at coordinate 284,119 of NZ_JAMYLX010000006.1, forward strand.
AGGCGGGTTCCCGCTTCCCGTTTTCGATGTTGAGAACGACACCCACCAACAAACACTCCCGTCTTTGATCACGCGTGCGACGGCACCCTGGTCCCGCCTGGGACTCTAGGGCGGCACATACGGGCACGGCAAGAGGCGAATTGGCGCGGCTGCGGTGACGGCGTGTCAACCTTAGCGACCGCATGCCGTTGCCCGAAAACCGCTCCACACTTTCGGCGCCATGCTCCAGCGTTTACATCAACGCTGCAACCTGCGAACTTCGTCCGATGATAGAACTCGTGCGCACCAACGATGCCGTGATCATCTCCTTTGTCGAATCGCTGATGCGCGATGCCGGGATTGCCTGCTTCGTCGCCGACCAGAACATGAGCATTCTCGAAGGGTCGATCGGTCTTTTGCAGAAGCGCGTGATGGTCGATGCCGACCAGGCCGATCAGGCGCGGCGCATCTTGAAAGACGCCGGCATCGAGAACGAAATCCGCCAGACATAATGGCTGAAGCGAGCGCGCTTACCAGCGATACGCCGGCCCATACGGTCGATGCCTTCCATCGCGGCCGCTTCTGGCTTGTCCAGCCCAGGACAGGGCATCGCGCCGGGATGGATGCCATGATGCTGGCGGCAGCAGTTTCATCCGGCTTTTCTGGACGCCTCGCTGATTTCGGCGCCGGCGCCGGTGCGGCGGGTCTCGCCGTGCTGTCGCGCTGCCCAGAGGCGCAGGTCGTGCTCGTCGAACGGTCGGCCGAGATGGCAGGCTTCGCCACAACCACGCTCGCCCATCCCGGCAATGCGCATCTCGGCAATCGCGCCTCGGTGCTGACCGCCGACGTCACGCTGTCAGGCCGGGCGCGGACGCAAGCCGGCCTCGCCGACAATTCCTTCGATTTCGTCATCATGAACCCGCCCTTCAACGCGGCGCAAGACCGCGCCACGCCAGATCCGCTGCGGCGGCAGGCGCATGTCATGGACGACGGGCTGTTCGAAAGCTGGATCCGGAGTGCGGCTGCCGTCGCCAAGCCGCGCGGGGGCATGGCCGTCATTGCGCGGCCGGAACAGCTTGGCGACCTCCTCCATGCGCTGTCGGGCCGCTTCGGCGACGCCGAGATGCTGGCCGTGCATCCGCGCCCGGAAGCAGCCGCAATCCGCATTGTCGTCAGGGCAGCGCTCGGCGCGCGCGGCAAGCTGTCGATCCGCCCGCCTTTGATGCTGCATGGGCAAACGGGCGACGGCCCGTCGGAACGAACCGAGATGATCAACAACGGACTGGCGTCGCTGTTTGGCGATTGATTTAGGCCCGTCAGTGTCGTTGCCGCAAAACCGGCACACAGTTGGCTGAGATGGATTGCAGCATTGCCGTTGACCGGCAAATCCCTACATGCGTTGAAGCCATTTGGAGACAGCCACCTCGTGAAACGCCTTTTCAACCGCCTGCTGCCGAAATCCTGGCGATCCAGCGTCGTCACCATTCCCGTCATCAGGCTGCATGGCACCATCATGGCCGGCGGCGGCCCGTTCCGGCCGAGCCTGTCCTTGGCGTCCACCGCCGCCCTCATCGAAAAGGCGTTCCTGTTCGATGCGCCCGCCGTCGCCATTTCGATCAATTCGCCTGGCGGCTCGCCGGTGCAGTCGCGGCTGATCTTCAAGCGCATCCGTGACCTCGCGGTCGAGAAGAACAAGAAGGTGCTGGTCTTCGTCGAGGATGTGGCGGCCTCGGGCGGCTACATGATCGCGGTCGCCGGCGACGAGATCTTTGCCGATCCGTCCTCCATCGTCGGTTCGATCGGCGTCGTCTCGGCCTCGTTCGGCTTTCCCGAACTGATGAAGAAGATCGGTGTCGAGCGCCGTGTCCACACCGCCGGCCAGAACAAGGCGGTGCTCGACCCGTTCAAGCCGGAGAAGAGGGAAGACGTCGAGCGCCTGAAGGCGCTGCAGCTGGAAGTGCACGAGACCTTCATCGACCTGGTCAGGGAACGCCGTGGCACCAAGCTGAAGGACGATCCGGACCTGTTCACCGGCCTGTTCTGGACCGGCAAGAAAGGGCTGGAGCTTGGCCTCGTCGATGCGTTGAGCGACATGCGCACGGTACTGAAAACCCGCTTCGGCGCGAAAACCCAGCTCAGGCTGGTCACCGCGCCGCGTGGCCTGTTTGGCCGCATCGGCCTGTTCGGCTCGAACTTTTCAGCGCCCGATATTGCCGCCGCCGCCGCAAGCGGCGTGATCGATGCGGCGGAAGAGCGCGCATTGTGGGCGCGCTTCGGGCTTTGAAAAAGCAGGGAAAGCGTCTAGCATGAGGGCTTGACAGTCTGCCTTGCCGCCTTGCGAGGGAGGAGCTTTGAAATGCCACAGATCATTTTCTTCGCAGTTGTCGGCGCAGCCGCTTATTTCGGCTACCGCACCTTCGTCCGCGAGGCCGAACGTGTGACCGCCAAGGTGCGGCGCACCGAAAAGCAGGCAGCCAACGGCACCAACGGCACGCTGGTCCAGGATCCCAAGACCGGCGAATACCGCCTGGCCAAGGACTGAGCATCATCCCGTCAGCAGCCGACAGTTTGGATGCCGCAGCCCGGACGTGGCTTGCGCCCGCCAAGATAAATCTGGCCCTGCACGTCACCGGCAGGCGCGCCGACGGTTATCATCTGCTTGAGAGCCTGGTCGTTTTCACCCGCTTCGGCGACAGGGTCGAGATCGAGCCTGCCGACGCCGACCGGTTCTCCGTATCGGGCCGTTACGCGACCTCCGTACCGATCGACGACAGCAATCTGGTGGTGAAGGCGCGCGAGGCGCTGCGCAGGCAGGCCGGCCAGCAGCGCACGCCGCCGGTTGCCATCCGACTTGAAAAGAACCTGCCGGTCACCTCCGGCGTCGGGGGCGGCTCAAGCGACGCGGCCGCCGTTCTGCACGGTCTTATCAGGACATGGGGTCTCGACATCGGTGAGGCCGAACTGAGCCGGATCGGTCTCACGCTCGGCGCCGACGTGCCGATGTGTCTTGCGGCAAAACCGCTGGTTGCGCGTGGCGTCGGCGACGAGCTGTCGCTGGTGCCGGATTTTCCGGCGCTCGCTTTGGTGCTGGTCAATCCCGGCGTCGCCGTCTCGACGCCTGATGTGTTCAACGCACTTGAGAAACGCGACAATGAGGGATTGCCGCCGCTGCCGCGTGCATTTGACTTCCACAGTGTCCGCAACTGGTTGGAGATCACCCGCAACGATCTCGAACCGGCGGCGCAGGCGATCCAGCCGCCCATCGGCCGAGCGCTTTCCCTGCTGAACAGGGCCGGATCTGGATTCTCGCGCATGTCGGGATCCGGCGCGACATGCTTCGGGCTGTTCGAGACCGGCAATGTCGCCAAGCGCGCCGCCGCCGAGATTCGCAGTCGCGAACCGGAGTGGTTTGTCGCCGCGACACGAAGCATCGCTTCGGAGGGGGCCGATGGCCAAAATTGACGAGAGCCGGCCGTTCATCCCGGTGCGCATCGCGGTGCTGACGGTGTCCGATACGCGCAGCCTTGCCGACGACAAATCCGGCCAGACGCTGGCTGATCGCATCGCCGAGGCCGGCCATGTCCTGGCCGCGCGCGACATCGTCACCGACGACCGGGAGAAAATCCGCGACAAGGTGCTGGGCTGGTCGCGCGACGAAGACATCGATGTCGTCATCACCACCGGCGGCACCGGTTTTACCGGCCGCGACGTGACGCCGGAGGCGCTGGAGCCGATCTTCGAGAAGCGCATGGATGGCTTTTCCGAAGTGTTCCACCGCATTTCCTACGACAAGATCGGCACCTCGACAGTGCAGAGTCGGGCGACGGGCGGCGTCGTCAACGCCACCTTCGTCTTCGTGCTGCCGGGCTCGCCCGGCGCCTGCAGGGACGCCTGGGACGGCATCCTGAAACCGCAGCTCGACTACCGCCACATGCCCTGCAACTTCGTCGAGATCATGCCGCGCCTGGACGAGCATTTGCGGCGCGGCAAGGCCGCCTCGTAAACCAAGGCAAAGTGCCGGCCAAGTGCTGCCTTTGTCAGGCAGAATGGCGGCTGCGCCTTCGAGAGGTCATTTCCTCCGGGTCGTCGGGCGGATAGTCTGTCGCCAAGTCAAGACGGAAGAGATCCAATGAGCGCGCACCGCGGCGGCTGCCATTGCGGCAACATCCACCTGACATTCGAAACCGGAATCGTGCCGTCCGAGATGGAGATCCGCGCCTGCCAATGCGCCTTCTGCGTCCGGCATGGCTCACGCGCCGCCGCCGATCCGCAGGGGCGATTGATCGTCGCGGTCGAGGACGAGGCCCGGCTGCACCGATACCGGTTCGGATTGCGCACGGCCGATTATCTCATCTGCCGGGACTGCGGCGTCTATGCCGCTGCTGTGACCACCGACGGCGAACCGAGAGCGATCGTCATCGTCAATGCGCTGGATGACCGGCCGCGGTTCAACCGCGAGCCGGTCCCAATGGACTATGATGCCGAGAACAAAGAGGGTCGCATTGCCCGGCGGCAAGCGCGCTGGATGCCGGTCGAGATCCGCTCCGGCCTCAGCGGATGACCGGTTCGCCGTGGAAGCGGCGGCGCGAGGGCGGCGAGACGCCGAAGCCGACCTCCATCATCAGCCGTGGCGTGGTGGACGGCACGGTGCCCATGTGGAAGCCGAACGGGTCCTCGACGAAGCCGAGGCCGGCCTCGCCGGTCAGCGTGACCGGGCTGTCGTCGCCATAGACCTTGAGCACGTCTTGCGCCGGATGGCCGACCAGCAGCGTCAACTGGTGCTTGAGGCTGCGCCTGTTGTGGCTGCCTTTGACATAGACATGCGGGCCGGTGCCGGCATCGCAGGGCTTGAGATAGAAGAAGAATTTCAGCATCCGCCAGTCGTCGAGATCGAAATGATATTTGCCGAGCGAGGCAAGGTTCTTGTCGGCGTCGGAAGCCTCGCCGGTCGGAAAGCTCCACCAGACACGCGTGGTGATCAGCTTTGCCTGCCCGCCCAGATAGTGCTGGGCGATGTCGAGCAGCAGCGGGTCGTTCTGGATGGCGAGTGCCGCCTTGCAGCCGAGGATGCGCTCGAAATAGTGTCCGCTGAGCAAAGAGCGGCCGAACCGCTTCTCGGCTTCTGCGTGTTCTCCGGGCATGAATTCGAGCCGGCGGTCGAAATTGCCGAAGCACGGCGTGCTCTGAGCAAAGCTGGCGATCTCTTCGTGGATTGCCTGCGGAAGGACCAGTCCGGAGAACAGGCCATCGGTGCGCAGCGCCGCGACGATCGACTTGAGGTCGACGCCCCTGAACATCGTCGCTCCGGCACTCTGCGCGGGGCGCGCGGCTTTGGCGCCAAGCCAGTGCAGCTTGCGCGCCGGCATGGTGCGGGCAAGCACGAACATCGGCAGCCATGCGGGATTTTCGCGCAGGTCGGACAGATAGGTCGGGATACGCACCGCAATGCGGCGGAGCAGGCTGCCGTTGCGGGCAACGGCTTCCAGACTGGGGGCGCCGGATTTGTCAGGGGTCGAAAGGTTCATCGGGGTCCTCAGATATGAACGGCAGCAACGACGACGCGGCGCTTGCTTACCGCTCCGGCACTACCCAAACCCCGATATCCCGCATCAACGGAATGCTAATCCCGCGTCAGCTTTTGTGCAATGCACAATAGGTTTTTGCGGCGAAAAAGCCGGACGGCGCAGCGGACAGTGTCAATTCCGGGGGGACGCCGACGCTGCCCCTCATCCGCCCTTCGGGCACCCTTCTCCCTGGGAACGGGGAGAAGGGAGAAACATCACTTCTTCGGCGCCAGCCAGATTTCGGCGTCGAGCCGCCTGGTGGCGAGACCGCGCGCAAGGGCTTCGGCGCTGTGCGCGTTCTTCGACAGGGCAGCGGCCTGGCGCTTGCTGATGACCAGCCCTTCGGCCAGCGCCCGGTTGCCCGAAAACACCCGTGACAGGAACGGCGTGCGGCTGCCGCGCGCACGGGAAAAGCGCGCCGGCATGGTTTGCCGCGCCGTGTGAGCGACAACGTCGTCGATCCAGCCCTCCGCCAGCCTTGCGCCGGGTTCCAGAAACAGCAGCCAGTCACCCTTCGCCTGCCTGATTCCCGCGGCAATGCCGCCGGCCACGAAGTGGCAGCCGGCATGATCGGCAACCCGATGCGTCTGGTCGGTCGAGCCGGTGTCGCAGACGATGACATCGCGCACCACGCCCTCGACCGCGCCGCCGATCAACGAGGCGAGCGTGCGGGCAAGGCCTTCTTCGTCATCCCGGGTTTCGATGAGAACGCTGAGCATTTTTAGCCGAATAGCGGAAAGCCCGGCGCAGCGCCAGTTGTGCATGGCCCAACGAAAAAGTTCTTGCTTTGTTCTCATCAGCGAAATAGGATTATTTTCATGAACAGAGCGATTCGACAGCCAGCCGACAGTCCTTGGGAAAGGGCCAAAATGGAACATATCGTGCGTGCGGACATTGCTGCTTTCGGAGCAGGGCGAGCCGAGATGGCCAATGCGATGATCGAACAGAGCGGCATGCGCGTCCGTCCGGATCGCAACCGCGGCCGTTCCGCCGGCATCAACCCATCCGGCCGGTTCGAGCCGGTCAGCCGGCATGTGTTCGACGACGGCTGGAATTCGCTGGAGGAATTGCCGCCGTTCAAGACCGAAGTGCAGGTCGAGAAGCCGCGCACCATCATCACCCGCAACGAATCGCCCGACATTTCCTTCGACCGCTCGATCAACCCCTATCGCGGCTGCGAGCATGGCTGTGTCTATTGTTTCGCCCGGCCGACGCATTCCTTCATGGGCCTGTCGCCGGGGCTGGATTTCGAAGCGAAGCTGTTTGCCAAGCCGGATGCGGCGCGGCTGCTCGACAAGGAACTGTCGAAAGATGGCTATCAGCCGCGCACCATCGCGATCGGCACCAACACCGATCCCTACCAGCCGATCGAGAAACAATACCGGATTATGCGCGAGATCCTCGAAGTGCTGGAGGCGCGCGGCCATCCGGTCGGCATCGTCACCAAATCCCATCTGGTGACGCGCGACATCGACATCTTGTCGCGCATGGCCGAACGGGGCTTGGCCAAGGTGGCGCTGTCGGTGACGACGATGGACCGCATGCTGGCGCGCACCATGGAGCCACGCGCGTCGACGGCGACCAAGCGGCTTGAGGCAATCCGGCAGCTTTCCGATGCCGGCATCCCGGCCTCTGTCATGGTGGCGCCGATCATTCCCGGCCTGACCGACCAGGAGATGGAGCGCATCCTCGATTCGGCACGCGCCGCAGGCGCCCGCGAGGCCGGCTATGTCATCCTGCGCCTGCCGCTCGAGGTGGCGCCGATCTTCAAGGACTGGCTGCTGCGCCATTATCCCGACCGCTACCGGCACGTGATGTCGCTGATCCGTTCGATGCGCGACGGCAAGGACTATGATTCGGAATGGGGCAAGCGGATGAAAGGCGCCGGCCCCTATGCCTGGCAGATCGGCCGGCGCTTCGAGATCACGGCCAAGCGGCTCGGCCTCAACGCCGAGCGGCGCACGCTCCGAACCGACCAGTTTGTCGCCGCCGCCAAGGCGACCGAGCAGCTGATGCTGCTCTGAGAGTAGCGCCTGCCCTGCCCTCGTGGTTGGCAGGCGACCCACGAATCCCGTCCGGCCTGTCCCCCGGCCTGCAGACGGTGCCCTCCCGGTCTTGCCCCACTCGACCCTGGAGGGACTTGCGGAGAATCGGAGCCGATGCGAACCTCGCCGCAACATGGCTCGCGCGCGTTCCGATTCTCCGCTTCTTTTCGAAATCGTCGAAAAGCCCGACTTCTCCTTCGAGACGAAGGCGATGGCTGAAGGCCTGTGGCCGGTGGCAGGCATGGACGAGGCCGGCCGCGGTCCGCTGGCCGGGCCGGTGGTGGCGGCGGCGGTGATCCTCGATCCCGCCAACATTCCCGACGGGCTAGACGATTCCAAACGGCTCAACCATTTGCAGCGCGAGGCGCTGTTCCTGAAAATCCTGGGGTCAGCGCTCGGCGTGTCGATGGCCTCGGTCAGCGCCGAAGGCATTGACGGCAGCAACATCCTCAAGGCCAGCCTGGAAGCCATGCGCCGCGCCCTTGCCGGCCTGCCGATCCAGGCGAAGCTGGCGCTGGCCGATGGCCGCGATGTGCCGCCGGGCCTCCTCTGCGAAGGCCGCGCGCTGATCAAGGGCGACCAGCGCTCGCAATCGATCGCCGCCGCCTCGATCGTCGCCAAGGTGATGCGCGACCGCATGATGTGCGGCTGCGGCAGCCATCACGAGCGCTACGGGTTCGAGGTCCATATGGGCTACGCCACCGTGCGGCACCGCACCGCGATCGAAGCGCATGGGCCGGTGGCAAGGCTGCACCGGGCATCATTCGCGCCGTTCAGGCTGGGTGGGGTTGAGGTGGTGGAAGAAGAAGGGTTTGTCGGGTTGGACAGCTAATCTCCCCCCTTGAGGGGGAGATGGCCGGCAGGCCAGAGGGGGTCACCGCGCGTGAAGCGCCAGCCCTTCTTCGCAGCAGAATGCGTCGCGCCCGGTCGAACGGACCCCCTCTGTCGCCTTTGGCGACATCTCCCCCTCGAGGGGGGAGATCAGGCGCACACCGCCTTCGCCAATCTCCGTCGCCGCTCAACAAAAAAGCCGGCAGGTTGCCCGGGCGGCTTGATGTCAGCGAGTTAACCCCGCTCAGTTCAGCCTGGCCTTCACGTCCTGCAGCGCGGACTTGAAAAGATCCGCGCCGGCCTTGGCGTCGATCTTGCCGGCGAGCAGCGTGCGGGCCGCCTCGACGGCGATGTCGACGGCGCTGGCGCGCACTTCGGCCACGGCTTCGCGCTCTGCCTGGCCGATCTTCTGCTCGGCAAGCGCAGTGCGACGGGTGACATAGTCTTCGGTCTTCTTGTGCGCCTCGGCGGCAAGCATGTCGGCCTCGCGCTTGGCGGCAGCGACGATGGCTGCGGCCTCCTGCTCGGCTTCCTTGCGCTTCTTCTGGTACTGTCCGAGCAGTTGCTGGGCCTCTTCGCGCAACCGGCGGGCTTCCGCAAGCTCGTCGCTGATCTTGGTCGCGCGGGCGTCGAGCGACTTGGCGATCAGGCCCGGCACCTTGATGTAAACGGCAACGCCGAGGAAAATGACGAGGGCAACCGTTGCCCAGAGCGTTGCGAGAGATGTGGCGTCCATGATGTGCTCCTCACCGGGCCACGGATTTGACCGCAGCCAAGATCTCGGCCTTGCTGGTCTTGCCGCCGACAAGCGCATCGACGATGGCTGAAGCGGTGTCCTCGGCAATCGTGCCGACTTCCTTCATGGCGTTGGCCTTGATGGAAGCAATGCTGGCCTCGGCCTCGCCGAGCTTCTTGTCGAGGGCGGCCTCGACCTTCTTGCGGGCAGCCTCGGCTTCAGCCTTGGCAGCGTCGTTGGCCTGCTGCCCGATCGCGTTGGCCTTGGCCTTGGCTTCCGCCAGTTCCTGCTCGTAAGCGGCAACGGCGGCGTCGGCCTCGCCCTTCAGCCTGGCGGCCTGGTCGAGGTCCTGCGTGATGCGATCGCTGCGGACGTCGATGATGCCGCCAAGGCGCGGCATCACCACCTTCTTCAGGAACAAATAGAACAGCCCGAACGTGATCGCCAGCCACAGAAGCTGGGACGGAAACGTCGCCGGATCGAATGGCGGGAACGTGCCGTGCGCCTCGGCAGGCACGCCGGTGCCGGAATGCGTGTCGCCTTCCGTACCGGTATGGGCGCCTTCAGCGGCGGGTGCGGACTCTTGCGCAAACGCAGATGTCACGAACATGGACTATCCCCTGATATCAGGCATGGCCGCAGGAATGCGGCCAGCCAATTCTTCCCAATGCTCGTCCGACCAATAATTGGCCGAACAGGGGCTCAGCCGAACAGGGCGAGAAGCGCGATGAGAAGCGAGAAAATGCCCAGAGCTTCGGTCACGGCGAAGCCGAAAATCAGGCGGCCGAACTGGCCATCGGCGGCCGACGGATTGCGCAGGGCGCCCGCCAGGTAGCTGCCGAAGATGTTGCCGAGGCCAATGCCCGCGCCGCCCATGCCCAGGCAAGCGATACCGGCGCCGATGTACTTTGCTGCTTCTGCGTCCATTTTAAACTCCTTTGGATCTGTAATTCGTTGCAATTCCATCCGGCGAAAGATGCCGGAAATTCTAGGTCAGTGCCCGGGATGCAGGGCGTCGTTCAGATACATGCAGGTCAGTACCGCAAAGACGTAGGCCTGCAGGAAAGCGACCAGCAATTCCAGCGCGGTCAGCGCGACTGCCATGGCCAGCGGCAACACCGAACCGGCAACGCCGACGGCGCCGAGCGCGCTCAGGCTGACGACGAAGCCCGAAAACACCTTCAGTGTGATGTGGCCGGCCAGCATGTTGGCGAACAGACGAACCGAGAGGCTGACCGGGCGCGACACGAAGGAGATCACTTCGATCAGCACCACCAGTGGCAGCAGGAACACCGGAACGCCATGCGGCACGAAGAGCTTGAGGAAACCCAGACCGTGCTTCGTGAAGCCGTAGACAACGACGGTTCCGATCACCAGGGCTGCGAGGCCGAAGGTGACGATGATGTGGCTGGTGACGGTGAAGAAGTACGGGAAAAGGCCAAGCAGGTTGGCGACCAGTACGAACATGAACAACGAGAACACGAAGGGGAAGAACTTCATGCCCTGCGTTCCGGCGGCGTCGCGCAGCATGTTGGAGACGAACTCGTAGCCCATTTCCGAAACCGACTGCAGGCGCCCGGGAACAAGGCTGCGGCTCGAGGTCGAGAGGTACAGAAACGCCGATGCGACGAGCACGGTCGCGACCATGAACAGGGACGAATTGGTGAAGGACAGGTCATAGCCTCCGATGTTGATCGGAATCAGCTTGACGATATGGAACTGGTGGATCGGATCGACCTTGTCAGCAGCCATTTACATCCCCGTCAAAGCCGCGAACGGCCTTAAGTGTCCTTGTGCGCCGTTGGCGGCGCCATTTCATTCTTTCGGATCGTGCGACTTCTCGCTTTTTCCGAATTCCGCCACAACACCTGACGAACGCAGGACATTGAGCACGCCGGCGCCAAAGCCCAGCAACAAGCCGACGACCAGACCCCATGGCGAGGTTCCCGCCACACGATCCAGAAACCAGCCAAGGCCCACACCCACCACTATCCCGGCGATGAACTCGCTGGACAGCTTGAGCGCCTGGCCATATCCGGCCGTCGCTTTCGCGCCGTCATTCCCCTCGAGCTGATCCGGCCGTCTTGTCGCAAGCGATGCTCCAAGCTCACGCCGGCGGCGTTCGAGATCTTCGTCGCGGATGTCGGCCTCGTGCTTGCTGCCGCGGCCGGTTTCTCCGGTTCCGTCTGGCCCGTTCTTGTCGGCCATCGTAACCCCCCTGCCCGGTCAGACCGTCGCCGTCCGTCCGCTTCTAAAGTCGCCGGCAACATAGTTAGAGGGTTTGCGCCCGTCAAGCCACGGGCGGGACTTCAAAGCCATGTATTTTTTCTATTGAAATCAATCACTTGGCGAGGTGCGACATCGTGCCCGGCACTATCGGGTCGGCACATGCCCCGAATCCGTCCGGCGACCGCTGTCCGATTTCGGGTTCCGGGACCTTTTGCGGTCCGTTTGGGACAGGCAAGCCGAAGGACTCAGCTCCAGCCGCCGCCATAGGTGCGGTAGAAGATATGCAGGCCGATCTTGGTCATCTTCTGCATCGTGCGCGCCCAGCCCGGATGGACGTAGTTGGCGTAGTAGTGGGTCGATGAGCCGACTTCGGGAATGAAGATCTTGCCGGCGGTGACCGCCATCGCGACGTCCTGCGCGGTCTTGTAGTGGGCGGGGCTCTCGATGCGCTTCTTGCGGCCGTCGCAGGCGAAGGAGAACTGGCAGCGGTTCCGCCAGTTGTCGTTCTGGTAGACGACGCCGCAAATCGAGTTTGGATAGGCCGGATTGCGGACGCGGTTCAGAATGACCTGGGCGACGGCGGCCTGGCCGCGCACGGATTCGCCGCGCGCCTCGAAATAGATGCCGTTGGCAAGGCAGGCCTGCTCCTTCGTGGAGAAGACGCTGGCCGGCAGCGGGTTCTGGATCCACGAGTGGTCACCCTTGGCCATCGGCGGAATGAAGCGCCCGCTGCTCGGCTCCTCGTCCTGCAGCAGCGCCTCGAAGGGTGAGGCCTTGGCGTAATCGGGTTCGGCCTGGGCATAGGCGGTGGCCAGCACGTCCGGTCTGTCATTGTTGACCAACGCGGCAAGCATGGCCGGCACGCCGGGATCGGGCTTCTTGTCCAAGTTGGTATGGAAGGCCTGGGCGATCTGGATTTCCTTGCCCTTGATGCCGGGCTTGGCGAAGGCGAGCTTCAGGCCGCTGTCCATGCTCGGCCGCAGCAGCGAGGACGTGCGCTGAAAGATCGAGCCGGCATTGAAGTTCTTCGGCGGCGCCACCGGCGAGACCTGGATGATGCGGCCCTTCTTGTCGGCGCGCATCACGCGGTCTTCGTCGGGCGTGACGCCGGCGACATTGCCCTTGCCGCGAAACGAGACCTTGCCGACGCCGGGCAGGCGTACGCCCGAGCCCGAGAGCGAACCGGTGGTGACGGAATCGATGAAAGGCATTTCGGCGGCATGAACCGAGCCGGCGACGGAGCGCTCGACATAAGAGTTCCAGCGGGAGCCCGATGCTTCGAGGCCGGAAATCAAGCTGCCCATGTCCTGGTAAGCGACGACAGTTGGAAAGCCGATCCAGATGCCGAGCCCGACGACCAATGGCGATACGAAGGAACGTTTTTTCTCACCGGCGGCGGCGGCCAGCCGCTTCAGGACACGTCGATGCACGGGGAACTCTCCAGAAACGCCACTGAGCCACTGGAGAGCCAAAGTGAAGCATTAACCTTGATGCGGGGTTAACGTGGTCGATCGTGCTTTTCCGAAGCGGCCCGAAATGGGACGCCGCTTGCAGGCCGGCCAACCCGTCAGTTCGGCCGCAGGAAAATTGGCCATGCAATCATGGCGCAGAGCGCGCCCACCAGCCAGACGCCAGGCCACGACCAGATGAGCAGCAAAGCCGGAATGGCGGTCGGCACCACGAAGAAGGCGATGAAGACGAAGCTGTTGGCAAGACCGAGCGCGGTTCCGGCGCGGCTGGCGCCGGCAAGCGTGGCGAGTTCGGTGTAGGCGACGCCATGCCAGGCGGAGACCGAAATGCCGGCAACGACCAGCAGCACGTCGATCGCCGGGATCAACGCGGCATGGGCGTCTGGCGTGGCTCCTGCCGCCAGGACCAGCAGGCCGACGGCCGCGAAGCCAAGCGCGCTCGTCATGCTGCAGAGGCGCAGGAACCAGCGGCGGTTGCCATGGCGGTCGGTGAAGCGGCCGCTCCAGACGCGCATCACCATCGCACCGGTCTGCACCGCGGCAAGGCTGGCGCTGATCGTGAGCGTGGCCATGCCGGCGAAATCGTGCAGGAAGACGGAGGCGAAGGTGAGCACCGCCACTTGCGGAAAGCAGAGCAGGCCGATGGCGGTGGCGATGCGCCAGACCTCGACATTGCGCAGCGGCGCCGGACCGCCCGACTTTGCCATGGCCATGCTGCCGGCATTGTCCAGTTCCGGCGGCTGGTGCAGCCATCGCCAGGCAAACAGCGCAGAGACGGCGTTCATGGCGGCCAGCAGCCCGAAGACCGCCGCGAAACCGTGCACCGATGCCAGCGACGGCAGGACCAGCGCGCCGAGCCCGCCGCCGAGCGGCACCGCGGTCTGCCTGATGCTCATGGCAAAGCCACGTTCGCCTTCGTGGAACCAGGCCATGATGGCGCGGCCGCTGGAACCGTTGACGCTGCCGCCGAGCAGGCCGGCGACCAGAAGGCATGCGGCCAGCATTGCGACGCCAGGCACATAGGTCACTGAGGGCACGATGAACAACGCCATCAGGGCGAGCCACGCCGCGGTCGCACCAAGGCCGGTCAACAGCACGCCGCGATCTCCCCAGCGGTCGGTGAGCAGACCCCAGGGCAGTTCGCTCAAGGCGACGCCCAGTCCGAGAAGGCCGAGGACCAGACCGAGATTGCCATTGCTCAAGTGATAGCCCGACCGCAGAAACACCGCCGCCGCCGGTATGCCGGCGAAGGTGGCGGAGAAACTGGCATTGGCGGCAACGCCGATGCCAAGCACCTTCCAGCGATGATTGGCGCGAAATCGTTCAGCCTTCGACGTGACGGCGGCGGCTCGGCCAACCCGGCCTGGCTCACAATTTGCGTCGGCAATCGACATGGCGGGACTCCTGTTGATGCCCTCTCGGGACCTTGACGCCTCGTCTTTACCGCCATAACTTCATCCCGAATATCGGGAATTTTTTGACAATCGTTCCCGAAAAACAGGATCGTTGAGATGCGCCGCGTAACCTTCGACCTCGATGTCCTCCGAAGCTTCGTCACCGGCATGGAACTCGGCAGCTTCGCCAAGGCCGCCGACCGGCTTGGACGCTCGACCTCGGCGGTGAGCGCGCAACTGAAGAAGCTGGAGGACCAGGCGGCGACGCCGATCTTCCGCAAGTCGGGCCGCGGACTGGCGTTGACCGAAGCCGGCGAAACCATGCTCGGCTATGCCAGGCGGCTGCTCGAGTTGAACGACGAGGCGGCCTCGGCCATCCACGACGTGGAACTGGAAGGCTGGGTCAGGCTCGGCCTGCAGGAGGATTTCGGCGAGGCGGTGCTGCCGGAGGTGCTCGGACGCTTCGCCCGCGCGCACCCCAAGGTCAAGATCGAGGCGCGGATCGGGCGCAGCTATGAACTCGCCGAGCGGATCACATCAGGCAATCTCGACATTGCGCTGGCCTGGGACAGCGGCCAGGCGCTGCCTTACAGCCGGCATGTCGGCGACGCGCAATTGCGCTGGATCGGGCCGGCAAAGCTGATCGAGACCAGGCTGCGCGAGGGCGAGGCACTGCCGCTGGTGGCGCTGGAAGCGCCATGCCTGCTGCGCAGAGTGACGACGGAAACGCTCGACCGCGCCGGCCTGCCATGGCGGATGGCCTTCTCCAGCCCCAGCCTTGGCGGCATCTGGGCGGCGGTCGCCGCCGGCCTCGGCCTGACGATCCGCACCGATATCGGCCTGCCGGCCAATGTCAGGGCGATGGCGCCGCAAACGCTGGGCTTACCCGCGCTGCCGACCATGGCGCTGGTGCTGCACCAGAAAGACGCCGAACTGGACCCGGTGGCGGCGCGGCTGGCGGATATATTGTGGCACGCGGCGGTGGCGGCGCTGCCGCAGGACGAGCGGTTGAGAGAGGTCGCTTAGACGGAAGCGGCTGTCCAGCGTAGCGTTCCGTCACACCCCCCTCTGTCCTGCCGGACATCTCCCCCGCAAGGGGGGAGATTGGATCTCGCGAATGCTTTCGCCAATTTTCAACGTTGCAAGAGAGGCTCCAAAGACGAAACGACTGATCTCCCCCCTTGCGGGGGAGATGCCCGGCAGGGCAGAGGGGGGTGCTGCCCCGCCAATCTTGCGGAGAATTTCGCAACCGTCACCGCTCACTTGCGCTTGTTCGCTCTCCCCGCGAACGGGTTGTCCGAAGTCCGCAGCGCTATCCTGATCGGCACGCCGGGCATGTCGAAGGCTTCGCGCAGGCTGTTGGAGAGGTAGCGGACATAGGATTGCGGCATCGCGTCGGGCCGCGAGCACTGGACGACGAAACCCGGCGGCCGGGTCTTGGCCTGGGTGACGTATTTGACCTTGAGCCGGCGTCCGGCGACGGCGGGCGGCGGATGATGCGCAAGAATGCTTTCCAGCCAGCGGTTGAGCTTGCCGGTGGAAACGCGGCTGTTCCACACCTTGTGCGTCTTGATGACGGCATCCATCAGCTTGTCGAGGCTGCGCCCGGTCTCGGCCGAAACCGTCACCGCCTGGATGCCGCGCACTTGCGGCAAAAGCCGTGTGGTCTTTTCGCGCAATTCGGCCAGCAGTTCCTGCGGATTGTCGATCAGGTCCCATTTGTTGAAGGCGATGACCGGCGCCCTGCCCTCGCGGATGATCAGGTCGGCGATCTGGAGGTCCTGCTTCTCGAATGGGATGGTGGCGTCGAGCACGATGATGACGATCTCGGCAAAGCGGATGGCGCGCAGACCGTCCTGCACCGACATCACTTCCAGCTTTTCGTGGATCCTGGCCTTGCGGCGCATGCCGGCAGTGTCGAACAGTTTTAGGCGACGGCCATGCCAGTCCCAGTCGACCGAGATGGAATCGCGGGTGATGCCGGCTTCCGGGCCGGTCAAAAGCCGCTCCTCGCCGATCAGCGCGTTGATCAGCGTCGACTTGCCGGCATTGGGACGGCCGACGACGGCGATGCGCATCGGCTTGGTGTCGTCATAGGCAGGTTCGGCGTCGGGATCGGTGATGTCCTCGCCGATCAGCACCTCGCTGGCGGCGACGTCCTCGGCCTCGTCTTCTTCCTCGCCGAAGGCGCGGTCTTTGCCCAGCGCCTCGATCACCGCGTCGCGCAGATCGGGCATGCCCTGGCCGTGCTCGGCCGAGACCGGGATCGGCTCGCCGAGGCCGAGTTCCCAGGCCTCCAGCATGCCGCCCTGGGCGCCCTTGGCCTCGGCCTTGTTGGCGACCAGCACGACCGGCTTGCCGGATTTGCGCACGATCTCGGCAAAGGTGCGGTCGTCGGGCAAAAGGCCTGATTTGGCGTCGATGGTGAAGAAGATCAGGTCGGCTTCGCGGATCGCGATCTCGGTCTGCGCGCGCATGCGGCCGGGCAACGTCGAGGCGGCGGCGTCTTCGAAACCGGCGGTGTCGATGACATCGAAATGCAGATCGTAGAGTTTGGCCGCGTGGACGCGACGGTCGCGGGTGACGCCCGGCGTGTCGTCGACAAGCGCCAGCTTCCGTCCCACCAATCGGTTGAAAAGCGTCGATTTGCCGACATTGGGCCGGCCGATAATGGCGACTTTGAAGCTCATCCGGCTATCCATATCATCGCCCAAACCGCAGCGCGCCCTTGGGTCAGGCCCGAGGGCAGGCTTTGGGCGATGCGTATCATGACGCGCCCGAGCCGCGGATCAATTCCGACATCAGCGTCGCCCGCTGGCGCGCGTTGCGCGGGGCGCCGTCATCGGCGGCGATCTGGTCGAACAGTTTCAGCGCATCCTGGGTCTTGCCTTCCTTCCAGGCGGCAAGGCCGAGCGCTTCGCGCGCTGTGTGGCGCAGCGTGTTGTTGTCGGCGGTCAGCGCCTCGACGCGGCTGGAGACGTCGGCGAAGGAGCCGTGATCGACGAGCAGCAGGGCGGCCCGCAGGCGCGCCATGTCGCGAATGCCCTGGGGAATGGCGTTGTCGGCGGCGACGCCATCGAAATCGGCGACGGCGGCGGCAAAGTCGCCCTTGTCGGCCTTGACGGTCGCCGCGCGCATGCGGGCGAGCAGCGGATAGGCGCCGTAGCCGTCCTTTTCCAGCTGTTCGAGGGCGGTCAGCGCCTCGTCGCTCTTGCCGTCATTGGCAAGCTTCAGCGCCTGCGAGAAGGCATCGCCGGAGCGGTTGGCGCGCGTCTCGTCCCAATAGCGGTAGCCGACGAAGGCGGCGGTGCCAAGCACCACCAGGATGGCGAGGCCAAGGATCGCCGGACCAAAGCGGTCCCATAGCGCCTGCGCCTGCTCGCGACGGATCTCGTCGTTGACTTCGCGGATAAAACTGTCGTCGGACATCAATCAAAACCATTGCTGCCCTAACAGGGGCGCTTCTTGAGCCCGCGTTTTAGCGAAATTTCGCGGGCATGGAAGGGGCTCGGCAGGAAAATCGGCTAATCGCCGGGCGCATAGCTGCCGACGTTGATCGCACCCACGCCACATTTTGCCGATAGCCGGCTTGGACTGCCTCCAGATCAAGCCCAGATTGCCGATGCCACGTTTGTCCCGCGTTGTTGCGTTTTCCTCAGCCGTGCTTGCCATGGCTGGTGCGGCTTTCGCCGACCCGCCGGCGCCGCCTGCCCCGGCAAAGCCGAAGCAAATCGTCATCATCTCGTTCGATAGCGCCCGGGAGATCTCGCAATGGCAGCGCAGCCGGGCGCTGGCCAAGCGCACCGGCGCGCATTTCACCTACTTTTTGTCCTGCGTCTTCCTGCTGTCGCCGCAGACGCGGGCCGACTACACAGCTCCGGCCAAGTCCGCGGGCAAATCCAACATCGGCTTTGCCGCTTCGAAGCAGGACGTCGCCGATCGGCTCGATCAGATCGGGCTCGCCGCTTCGGAAGGCCACGACATCGCCAGCCATGGCTGCGGCCATTTCGACGGCAAGGACTGGAGCAAGGCCGACTGGCTGAAGGAATTCGCCTCGTTCGAGCGCATTCTGGAAAACGCCTATGCGATCAACGGTATTGAACCCGAGCCCAAGGGATGGCGCGATATTGCCCATGCCGTTGTCGGCTTTCGCGCGCCGTACCTCTCGACCAGCAAAGGGCTCTATGAGGCCCTGCCTGAAGCCGGCTACCACTATGATGCCAGCGGCGTTTCGAAAGGCCCGGTCGAGCCGCCGACCGGCGGCGGCTTGACCCGCTTTTCGCTGCCGCAGATCCCGGAAGGCCCTGATGGTAGGCTGGTGATCGCCATGGACTACAATCTCTATGTCAGGCATTCCGGCGGCTTCGAGCGGCCAAGCCAGGCGGCAGACTTCACCGAGCGGACGTACCAGGCGTTCCGCGCCGCCTTCGACAGGCAATATCAGGGCAAGCGCATCCCGCTGGTGCTCAGCTTCCACTTCACGCCGATGAACAACGGCGCCTACTGGGACGCGCTGGAGCGCTTTGCCGGCGAAAACTGCGTCAAATCAGATGTCGAGTGCATCAGTTTTCGCGATTATGTGCAGCGGCAACGTGGTAGCGAGAGGCAGGCGGCGGTGGGCGGCTGAGCCGCCAACCGTCTATGCAGATAGGATCAAGCCGGGTCGGGTTCCTTTGCCTGGCGCGCGAGGAAACGACGATCGATATCGGGAAGCGGCTCGCCGTGGATAATTGCCTCGAAGGCACGCAGGCGCTTGTAAATGGACAGAAGCTCGACAATCGTTGTCCACGCATTGACGAGATATTGGAACGAGGAGCGCACTTGCCCGAAGGCATCGAGAATTCGGTTCAATAGACCCAAACTGATTTTGGCGGCCACCATCGTTGGGACCAATACTATATAAGGGAATATATTATCTATCTGAAGATAGAATATGCGAGCCACATTGAAATACATGTAGTGGAAGTAAAGCCTAAAGTAATTTCGCCGCACGTTGTTAAATAGTTCGGCGACAGTGGGCGGCCGAGCACGATTCGGATCATCTTCACCATAAACAAGTTCTTTTCGATAGGCAGCCTCGACGCGCTGGTTACGGAATTCGAGGCCTGGCAACTTGATGCCGACGAGCGCCAAGAAAGTAGTCCCAAAAATCGACCAAACAATCGCTACCACCACTAGGGAGTAAGGGACCTCTCCGACGATTGGCAATTCAGTTACATTTTTCGACAGAACGAGGAGAACGGGCAAGAATGCGATCAGCGTCATTACCGAGCGGACCAAATTCACACCGAGTGCTTCCATCGTCGTGGAAAAGCGCATGGTGTCGTCCTGGACACGCTGCGACGCTCCTTCGATAGTGCGAAGCCTGTCCCAATAGAACATGTAGTATTCATTCATCGCCGTGCGCCAGCGGAAGATCCAATGGCTCACAAAAAATAGGTTAAGGACACCCACGGCAACGGCCAATCCAGCGACCCAGGAGATGGTCAGCAGTTGGCTGTAGAAATCCCACGGCGTTGTCGAATACGCCTTGCCGAGCGCCCGCTGTATGAGATCGTAGAACGGTCCGTACCAAGCGTTAAAGGCTACATCCACTTGAACCTGGAAATAGATCACGAAGAGAATGAGCGCGGACCCAAGGATCGACCAGTTCTGCCAAGGATGGGGTGAATACCACCTCCAAAAGCCAGCGAAAAGCGCTACGCCCGTGCCGTAGTATAGGTAGAACCAGACGAACGGGTCAGACCAAAAGACTTCAACGCCAACGGGCGTGTCGGCTGCCACCGGAGCAAGCCCAATCAGGGTACCCAGCTCTTGGCCGCCGAAAAACCAAATTATGATGAGCAAAAGGCTCCAGACGGCGGCCGAGGTGAAAAACAGCTTCGGCTGCGGGAAGAAGGATACGAACACTGTGGTGAAATCCTCGGTCGGTGCGCAAATCAGCGGGGTTCAGCGGGCATAAAGTCACACATTAGGTGGAAAGCAAATGCCCGTACCCGATGCCCGGCATCGAGCAAGACCACAATCATGGCGATTTTGGCGCGGCCGACCAGGTGATCCCAGCAGATACCAGCAATACGCCAGCAGCGACGATCGAGGCCAGGAAGAAGTTGCCCGAGGCTTGCGCCAGCAGTCCGGCGACGATCGGGCCGACGATCTGGCCGATGCCGAAGGAAGCGGTCATCAGCGCAAAAATCCGGCGCGGCGCCTCCGGCACGAGCTGCCTTGCCGTCTGCAGGCCGAGCGCGGTGATGGCGATGAAGGTGCCGCCGAGCAGGACGCCCGCCAGCAGCGGCCCGGCGGTGCCGCCGATGGCGACGCTGGCGGTGACGCCGACCACCTCGACCAGGCAGCCCACGGCATAGGCGGTATAAAGCCCGATCCGTGCCGCTACCTTCTGCCACAGCCAGACCGAGGGAAAGCCGGCAAGGCCGGTGACCATCCAGACGCTTGCCTCGAAGACGCGGCCGCCGCCGCCCTGGCGCACGATGGCGACCAGGAAGGTCGCCGTCACCACATAGCCGAAGCCGAACAGGCCGTAGGCAACGATGACTTTTGCCAACGACCGGTCCCTCGGCAGTGCCGGTTCGCGGTCGGCCACGCCGCGGCCAGGTGCGGTGCTGCCGGCGAGCAAGGCGACCATCGCAAGGCCGCCGGCGGAAATCGCTGCCGACCACAGCCAGCCCGAAGCCCAGCCGGCATGTTCGGTGACCAGAACCGCCATCAGCGCTGAGGATGCCGCGATGCCGAGGCCGACGCCGCCAAAATGCAGCGCCTGCAGGTCGCTTCTGTTGGCGGCTGCCAGGTGACCGAAGACGATCGAGGCCATGAACACCATGACGAAGGCGCTGGCGAGACCGGCAAGGAAGCGGAGGACGACAAAGGCGGTCATCGTCTCGCTCAGCCCCATCAGGGCGGCGAGCGCAGCACTGGCGGCAAGGCCGCCAAACATCAGCAGGCGCTCGCGCCCATGCGCCCAGCCGCCTGCCGCCGCAAGCGCGCCGACGAGGTAGCCGAGATAATTGGCCGACGCGATCCAGCCGGCATCGGCCGGCGACAGATGCAGTTCTTCCATCATTCCGGGCAGGATCGGCGTGTAGACGAAACGGCCAATGCCCATGGCAACGGCCATGGCGATCATGCCAGCGAGAGCTTGGCGCAAGGGTGATGGAGCGGCGTTCATTGCAGCGCACCATAGAATTGGCGACCGATGAAACAATCCGCTTTGTGTTGGGCCAGCGGGCGCGACTAACGCCCCCGCATCTCAGCCGCAGCCGACCGCCCCGGTCTCGTAGGCGGTGCGGCGCGCCGTCAGCCGGAACGGGATATCTCCGAGTTCGCGTTCCGACATGGTGTCCAGCACCGGATGCGACAATGGGTCGGTAACCCAGTCGATGACATCGCCGCCGTGCATCCCATCATAGCGGTCCGGCCGGAGGCCGGCAGCGGCTAAGATCTTGAACAATGATACGATCGTCATCCTCGCCTCCTCGGTCTGACTGTCCCACTAAAATCTGCCTTGTCGGGCTGTCTTTCAATTGAGATTTCAGCCGCGCCGGTTTAGAAAAACTGAAATGGCTATGCTGAACCGCGTCCATCTCAACGGCCTGCGCGCCGTCGAAACCGTCGCCCGCCTCGGCTCGCTCGCGGCGGCGGCCGGCGAACTCAACGTCTCGGTCAGCGCCGTCAGCCAGCAGATCAACCGCACTGAAAAGCAGCTCGGACAGGCGCTGTTCGAACGCACCGCAAGCGGGCTGGTGCTGACCGAATTCGGAACGGTTTTTTCCGCCCGGCTGGGCGCCGGTTTTCGCGAGCTGGCGCAGGCGGTGGCGCTGGCCGATGAGGCAAGCCAATGCACGCTGGTGGTTTCGGTGGCGCCGGCCTTCGCCTCGAAATGGCTGCTGCCGCGATTGTCGCGGCATTTCGACCGCCATCCCAACGTGCTGCTGCGCATCGACGCCTCGGTGCGCCTCGCCGATCTCGAACGTTCCGACATCGACATCGCCATCCGGCTTGGCGACGGCAAATGGCCGGGCGGCCGGGCGGAACTTTTGTTGGCGCAGGAAGTCTTTCCGGTCTGCGCGCCGGTGATCGCCAAGAAACTGAAGTCGATCGAAGACCTGGCGCAGACCTGCGCCATCACCGACGAGCGGGCGATGATCAACTGGGAGAGCTGGTTCAAGGCTGCCGGGGCCGAGCCGGTCAGCTTCCGCAAGGGCGCGCGCTTCACCGACCCGATGCTGTGCCTGGAATCGGCGATCGCCGGCCATGGCGTCATGCTCGGCTGGCAATTGCTGGCCGCCGATGCGCTGGCCGACGGCCGCCTCGTCGCGCCTTTCGGCGTGCGGGCGCAGAGCGGCCTCGGCTACTGGCTGGTGACCTCGGCGACCAAGACCGAAAGCCGCAAGGTGCGCGATTTCAAGATCTGGATCCGCGAGGAAATCGCGGCGACCGTGGCGCAGTTCAGCGCGCTGGAAAGCGCTGCCTAGGGCTGTCCGTCGCGACGGTGCTGGAAAGCACAGCCGCGCCGATCTATGTTGGAAGCTTCACCTCCAAGACCAAGGCAGGCAGGATCATGACCACACATTCGCGCGGCGTTTCCGCAACCATCGACCCGGTGAAGCTCGACAGGCTGGCGGAAGTCGCCATCAAGGTGGGGCTGCAATTGCAACCGGGGCAGGATTTGGTGCTGACCTCGTCGATCGCAGCCCTGCCGCTGACCAGGCGCATCGTCGAGCACGCTTACAAGGCGGGCGCCGGGCTGGTAACGCCGATCTTCAATGATGACGAGATCACGCTGGCGCGCTTCCGCTACGGCGCGGATGCCGGCTTCGACCGCGCCGCCGGCTGGATATATGAAGGCATGGCGAAGGCCTTTTCCAACAATGCGGCGCGGCTTGCCGTGCGCGGCGAGGACCCGTCGCTGTTGTCGGCGCAGGACCCGGCGAAAGTGGCGCGCGCCAACAAGGCGAACTCGATGGCCTACCAGCCGGCGCTGGAAAAGATCACCGGCTTCGACATCAACTGGAACATCGTCGCCTACCCGGATCTCGCCTGGGCCAAGCAGGTCTTCCCCGGCGATGCCGACGATGTCGCCGTGGTCAAGCTTGCCGATGCGATCTTTTCGGCATCACGGGTCGATGTGGAAGACCCGATCGCAAACTGGACGGCGCACAATGCAGCGCTGCGCGGCCGCACAAAGTGGCTGAACGAGCACAATTTCCATGATCTGCATTTCAGCGGCCCGGGCACCGACCTCACCGTCGGGCTGGCCGATGGCCATGAATGGATGGGCGGCGCCTCGACCGCCAAGAACGGCGTCACCTGCAATCCGAACATCCCGACCGAGGAGGTCTTCACCACGCCGCATGCACGGCGCGTCTCCGGCCATGTCTCCTCGACCAAGCCGCTGTCCTACCAGGGCACGCTGATCGACGATATCTCGGTGCGTTTCGAAGAGGGCAGGATCGTCGAGGCCAAGGCTTCGAAGGGCGAGGACGTGCTGAAGAAAGTGCTCGACACCGACGAGGGTTCGCGCCGGCTCGGCGAGGTGGCGCTGGTGCCGCATTCCTCGCCGATCTCGGCCAGCGGCCTGCTGTTCTTCAACACGCTGTTCGACGAGAACGCCGCCTGCCACATCGCGCTCGGGCAGTGCTATTCAAAATGCTTCGTCGACGGCGCCTCGCTCAGCCAGGACGAAATCGCCCAGCGCGGCGGCAACAAGAGTTTTATCCACATCGACTGGATGATCGGCTCGGACAAGATCGACATAGACGGCGTGCACAAGGATGGCCGCCGCGTGCCGGTGATGCGCAAGGGCGAGTGGGCGTAAAGGGGGCGGATGGCCTTCGACCTGACGGTCAAGCGAATTTACGAAGCACCCGCGCCCGATGACGGGCAGCGGGTGCTGGTCGATCGCATCTGGCCGCGCGGCGTCAGCAAGGAGGATGCCGCGCTGACGCTGTGGCTGAAGGACATCGCGCCGAGCGATGAATTGCGGAGGTGGTTCGGACATGAGCCGGCGCGGTGGGCGGAGTTTCAGGTGCGGTATTCGGTCGAACTGGATGGGAATAGCGAAGCGGTGGCGCAACTGCGTGGCTTGCTCGGCAAGGCCAAGGTGACGCTGCTTTATGGCGCGCATGACGAGGCGCATAACAATGCGGTGGCGTTGGCGGGGTATTTGCGCGGGACGGGTTGAGAGACAGCGAACCGCTGCATACGCCGCAAGCGAAAGCCTTCACAATTAGCGATCGCCCTCCACGCGTTCGTCATCCTCGGGCTGACCCGAGGATCCTGTGTGTTGTTCCCATGCTATGTTTGGGGTGGGAAGGAGACCGACAGGATCCCATGGTCTGCGCTGCGTCGCTTCGAACCTAGCTTCGCCACAGGATGACGAAGCGAGGCTACGCTACTTCACCACCCCTTCATAAGCCTCCGGCTTGAACCCCACCAAAATCTCATCCCCGACCTCGAGCACCGGGCGCTTGATCATCGTCGGGTTGGCCAGCATCAGCTTCCTGGCCTTCTTCTCGTCGAGCCCTTGCTTGTGCTTGTCGGGCAGTTCGCGGAAGGTCGTGCTGCCCTTGTTGAGCAGCTTTTCCCAGCCAACCTTGCCGATCCATCCATCCAGTCTGCCCACCTCTATCCCCTCGGCCCGGTAGTCGTGAAAACGGTAAGGCACATCGTGGCCCTCCAGCCAGGTGCGCGCCTTCCTGATCGTGTCGCAGGTGGTGATGCCGTACATGGTGATCGTCAAAACGCACTTCCCTTGGGCTGATGGTCGAATCCGCCGGACAGCCTAAAACCGTCCTTCCCGCTTTGCCAGCACCCCGGTCACATCAGCCCATTTTTAGGGCTTGCCAATACTAAGGAATTTTCCTAAGTATCTTTCTATACCCGTCGACGGACCTCAGGATCGCCCATGCCAAGCCTCCACGCCCCAACTACAAGTCTCCCGCCGATCGACGGCATCTTCCGCGCGCTGGCTGACCCGACGCGGCGGCGCGTGGTCGAGCGGTTGAACCGCAGTCCGGCCTCGGTCAGCGAGTTGGCGCAGCCTTTCGAGATGGCGCTGCCTTCCTTCATCGAGCATCTGAAAGTGCTGGAAGGCTGCGGTCTGGTGCGATCGGAAAAAATCGGCCGCACCAGGACCTATCAGCTGGCGCCCGAACCGCTGCAGCTCGCCGAAAACTGGCTGGCCGAACAGCGCACGCTGTGGGAGCGCCGACTCGATCAATTCGACGCCTATGTGATGAGCCTCAAGGAGCAAGAAAAGTGAGCTATCCCTTCAAGCCCGACCCCAGACTGGACCTTGTGCTGGAGCGCAAGCTCGACGCGCCGCGCGAACTCTTGTGGAGCGCGATGACGGTGCCGGAGCATGTCAAGCAATGGTTCACGCCCAAGCCCTGGCTGATCACCGATTGCGAGATCGACCTTCGTCCGGGCGGACTGTTCCGGACGCGCATGCAATCACCCGACGGCAAGGAGGTCAACGACCGCCATTGCTGCTATCTCGAGATCGTGCCGAACGAGCGGCTGGTGTGGACCGATGCGCTGCTGCCGGGCTATCGGCCCTCCGGCGAGCCCTTCATCACCGCAGTCATTTCGCTTCAGTCGGATGACAAGGGCACGCGCTACACGGCAACGGCCATCCATCGCGACGAGGCTACCCGCAACAATCATGAAGAGATGGGGTTCTTCGACGGCTGGGGCACGGTGGCCGATCAGTTGGCGCAGTATGTGAAGACCATTTGAGCTTTTCCCACTGCGGCCAGGACTTTGTCCCGGCCGCCTGGTTTTTGGGTCGTGCAGCGAAGTGCGCCGGAACCCTACGGCACCCGGGCTCAGTAGTAGAAGCGCTCTTCGGTGATCTTGCCGTTCTTGACCGTGTACAGGCCAACCTCGTCCATGGTGACCCGTTCGCCGGTGGCCTTGGGCGTTATGTCGAACTTGAAGCGCACCGCGAACTGGTCGCCGTTGACATAGGGGCCTTCGACAGAGCCGCCATGGACTTCGTGGTTCGCTTGCCACCATTCGCCCTTTTGCCTGAGAGCTTCCTTGCCACGGGCAATGGCCATCGGGCCCTCCATCGCTTCGAGGCTGACGATATCATCGGCATTGTACTTTTCACCAGCACCCAGGTGATCCCCCTGCTGGAGCATTTCGGTGAAATCCTTGGCAACATCCGCGATGGTCATGTGTGTTCCTCCTGTTCAGACTGGTTTGAAGTAGGGAAGCGCTTGCCGGCCCGCCACCTTTACCCGCACGACAGCTGACAAGGTGTGTCAGGACGATGATACAGCGCGGCTGTGTGACGACGATTGCGGCGGCGTCGGACAGCGACTTCGGTTGCAGACAAAAGCCAATTCCGCAATGCTGGGTGCATGTGCAACCTCTACAACATCACGACGACGCAAGAGGCGGTCCGCCAATGGACCCGCACATTGCGCGATATCAGCGGCAACCTCGAACCTTCGCTTGATGTCTATCCCAATCAACCTGGGCTTGTCGTTCGCAACAGGGCGGATGGGGAGCGTGAACTGGCGAAACTGCTTTGGGGTTTGCCAACGCCGCCCGAGCGCATGAAAGGTAAGGCCGACTACGGCACCACCAACGTTCGCAATCCGCAATATTCGCACTGGCAGCAATATGTGGGCGTCGAGCACAGATGTGTCGTGCCGGTGACCAGCTTTGCCGAGCCCAGCCCTGCGGCGAACGATAAAGACCCGGAAACAGGAATCCAGCGAAATTACTGGTTTGCCCGTGGCGAGAGCCGGCCGTTGTTCTTCTTCGCTGGTTTCTGGACGTCTTGGCAGGGCGTGCGAAAGGTCAAGGACGGTCCCGGCGACTTCGAGCTATACGCCTTCATGACCACCAAGCCTAATGCTCTCATTGCGCCGATCCATGAGAAGGCTATGCCCGTGATCCTCACCACGCCGGAGGAAACCGAGGCTTGGCTGACGGCGCCATGGTCGGAAGCACGGCATTTGCAGCGGACGGCGCCCAACGACGCGTTGGTGATCGTTGAGAAGCCAGCCACACAGATCAAGTTCCCACCACGGGCCCCGGCCCAAGGGTCTCTGTTTTAGCCCGAAATCGGCTCTCCTCAATCGTCGTCTCGCCAGATTACCCGGCGAACCATGCGGATTTCGACAAGACGTCTGACGCGAATTTTAAGGCGTTCAGCAGCGCTTGGCAGAATGATGCCTGCATCGAGCTCACGACCTTTGCAGCGCTCGCACCGCATGTGCCGCTCCACATCCCAAAAGGGGATATCACCAACCAGCTTTGCGAGATCGCCAGGCAGATAGTGTCGAGTGATGTTGCAGTTCCGACATCGAACACGAATTAGCTGCCCGACTTCATGCGCCAAGCAGAGGGTTTGCACATTTCGGCGCGGTCGGGTGCTTAGTTCGGGCATCCCGCAAAGTAGGAATATGTTCCTTTGCGAGTCAATTCACACTTAATTCCACCTTGGCGATCTTCACAGCAGGTTAAATCCAACCGTCGATGAAGGGATTGGGTTGGATCAGCTCGGCAGCATAGGGCAGTTGGCACCACGGCGCAGGCTGATATGCGCCACGTCGCCGACGCTGAATTGAAAGCCCTCGGCCTGGCGCGGCGCATCGATCACCACCGGCAGCCCCTGCCCGAGTTCGGCATGCAGGCGCAGCGTGCGGCCGTGGAAGACGATGGAGTTGACGCGCGCCGGCGTGGTGCCGGCGGCGGCGTCGGTGGTGGCCAGCAGATCCTCCGGACGGACGCCGATGGTGTGCGTCGCACCTTCGCCGGGCGTGTCGCCGGTTTCGGATGTCGCCTCCAGCGAGAGCCCGCCGGCGGCGAAGCGCAGGCGGTCGCCATCGCGGCCGATGAAGCGCGATTGCAGCAGGTTCATCGTGCCGATGAAGCTCGCGACGAATTTCGTCGCCGGCCGGTCGTAGAGCGTGGCCGGCGGCGCGATCTGCTCGATGCGGCCCTTGTTCATGACGACGATGCGGTCGGAGATCGACAGCGCTTCGGTCTGGTCGTGGGTGACCATGACGAAGGTGGTGCCGAGCCGCGACTGCAGCCGCTTCAGTTCAACCTGCATCTGTTCGCGCAGATGCGCATCGAGCGCCGACAGCGGTTCATCGAGCAACAGAACGCGCGGCTCGCAGACTATGGCTCGGGCGAGCGCGACGCGCTGGCGCTGGCCACCCGACAGTTCGGAAACGCGGGCGCCGAGCTTGTCGGCGAGGCCGACCATGTCGAGGGCTTCGCGGACGCGCTTTGCCTGCTCGGCGCCGGACAGTTTGCGCAGCGACAGGCCGAAGCCGACATTCTCGGCGACGTTCATATGCGGGAACAGCGCATAATCCTGGAACACGGTGTTGACGGGACGGTCGAACGGCCTGAGCGCGGTGATGTCGCGACCATCGAGCAGCACCTTGCCGCTCGACGGGCTCTCGAAACCGGCAATGACGCGCAGGCTGGTGGTCTTGCCGCAGCCCGAGGGCCCGAGCAGGGTGATGAACTCGCCGCTGATAATGTCGAGATCGACGGCGTCGAGCCCGACAATGCCGCCGGGGAAAACCTTCGAGACCGTGTCCAGGCGTACCAGCGCATCAGGCGCCATCGCGAACCTCGGACGGCTTGGTGGTGTTGACCCAGAGGATCTGGCAAGGCTCGGTGCCGGGATTGCGGAAGGCGTGCAGAAGCGTGCTCTTGAAGGCAAAGGAGTCGCCGCTCTTCAGCACGTATTTTGTCGAGTCCACCACCAGTTCGACCTCGCCCGACAGGACATAGCCGAACTCGTGACCGATATGCGCATAGGCTTCCGCCGTGCCGCCATCGGCTTCCACGGTCACCAAGAGGCCGGTCAGCGCCGCGCCCGGCGGCGACAGCAGCGCCTTGGCGATGCCTTCCGACTTGACCGGGAGCTGCCGCCTTTTGTCGGCGCGCACGCAATAGAGATCGTTGGCGGCTTCGTTGCCGTCGGTGATCAGCGCCGAAGGCTCGATGTCGAGCGCGGCCGCAAGCGGCCAGATCACCTTGACGCGCAGCGAAGACAGGCCGCGCTCGATCTGGCTCAGCGCACCGATGGAGACGCCGGCTTTTGCTGCCAGCTCGGCCAGCGACAAATTGCGCTCCAGCCGCAGCGCCCGCACGCGCCGGCCGACGCGAATGTCGGCGTCGGCCTTTGGTTTCGCTTCAAGCATGTCCATCAGTTGGTCCTTGTTGCAGTCTTTGGCGCGGCGGCAAGACCCGCGGGCTTCAGGAGATTAGTCACAATTACCTGCCGTCGGCGCTGCCCCTCCCCGCCGGACATTTCTCCCCGTATAGTGACGGGGAGAAAGCGGCTGGTCGCAAACTCGGCGCCATTTCTGCAACGTTTGCGGTTTGCGAAATCGCTGGTGACAGCGCCCCTCTCCCCGTCTCTATACGGGGAGAGGATGCCGGCAGGCAGGTGAGGGGCAGCGCAACCGTCGGCGATGGATCCCTCACCCGCCCGCCTTCACTTTCTCGAACATCTTCGCCACATCGTCGTTCTGCTTCATCGGGCCGGTGAAGATGGTGGTCTTCAGCATCACCTCCGGGTCGGCCGGCAATTGCAGCTTGTCCAGTTCGTCCTTCGCCACGCCGGCGAAGGCGGTGCTCAGCGAGCTGCCATAGCCGTAGGCTTGGATCAGGTACTTACCCGAGTCGGCGTCGAGCCGGCTGTTGATGAAGTCATAGGCGAGGTCGACGTTTTTGGCGTCCTTGAGCATGACGAAGCCGCAGGCCCAGGTCAGCATGCCCTCCTTCGGCTTCATGAACTCGACCGGCACGCCCTGCTTCTTCAGCGAGGTTGCCGACGCGTTCCAGGTCATGGCGGCGACCAGCTGGCCGCTGGCCAGCGCCTGTTCGACCGAGGTCATCTCGGTGGTGTAGTTGGAGAGCAGCGGACGCTGCTCGCGCAATTTTTCCGCCACCTTGTCCATCTGCTCCGGCGTCATATCGAAGGGGTTTACGCCGGCCAGAAGTGCTGCAACGATCGGCGTGTCATGCACGGCATCGATGGTCGCCATGCGGCCGGCATATTGCTTGTCCCACAGAAGGTTCCAGCTCGCTTCCGGGTTCTTCACCAGATCGGTGCGGTAGAGGATCGAGGTGTTGCCCCAGTCCCACGGCACCATCCAGACCTTGCCGTCGCCGGCCTGGATGTCGGGCAGGTTCTTGAACACCGGGAAGATCGAATCCCAGTTCTTGATGCGCTTGGTATCGATCGGCTGCAGCAGGCCTTCCTTGTTCCAGCGCGCCACCTTGTCGTAGCAGGGATGGGCGATATCGGGGCGGAAGCCGGCCTTGACCTTGGTGAAGGCATCGTCGTCGTCGCCGAAGATCGAGGCCTCGACGCCATCGGGATGGGCCGTCAGGAAGCTCTTGTTGAAGTCGGGCAGTTCATAGCCGGACCAGGTGAAATATTGCAGCTTGTCGGCGGCGAAGGCGACAGTCGACGACAGGACGATTGCAAGCGCGGCAAGCCCGGTGCGGGCTGTCTTTGCAGTGATCGATTTCGGGCCAGTGATCGATTTCAGCCCAGTAATTGATTTCGGGTCGAATGCCATTTCGGTTCTCCTCTTTTGTTATGGTTCAGGCTGGACTGGTGGGCGCCGTCCGACGGGCTGTGCTCAGCCCGCGATGGCGCAGGATTTCGGCGATGCCGGCGATGATGACGGACACAGCAAGGATAGCTGTCCCCAGCGCCATCACGGTCGGCAGCGAGCGAGGAAAACGCAGTTGGCTCCAGATGTAGAGCGGCAGCGTCGGCTCGGTGCCGGCGAGGAAGAAGACGACGATGAACTCGTCGAAGGAAATCAGAAAGGCCAGCATGAAGGCCGAGACGATGGCCGGCAGCGAGAGCGGCAACATCACCCGCCGGAAGGTCGTCCAGTCGGAAGCGCCGAGATCGAGTGCGGCCTCGCGAATGGTTTTCGGAATTGCGGCAAACCGGCTGCGCATGATCACCACGGTGGTCGGCAGCGCCACCAGTATGTGGCCGAGAACGATGGCGATGCGCGACGGGCCGAGGCCGATGAGATTGACGAGGATCAGCAACGATATGCCGACGATGACGCCGGGGATCAGGATCGGCAGCCTGGAGATGGCGCTGATGGTGGCGGCGAGCGGCGAACGACCGTAGAGGTCCATATAGGAGACGGTGATGCCGCAGAGCGTGGCGCCGGCGGCGGCCACGACGCCAATGACGAGACTGTTCAAAAGCGCGCCGGACAGCGCCGGATTGCCATAGAGCGTGGCATACCATTCGAGCGTGAAGCCCTGCAGTGGAAACGCGGCCTGGATGGAGTTGTTGAAGGAAAACAGCGGGATCAACAGCACCGGCAGATAGAGGAAGACGAGATAGGCAAGCACATAGACGCCGAGCCAGCCGCGGCCATCATCTCTCCGCGCCGCGCTCATGTGCGGCTGCCGAATTTGCGGTCGGCGCCGCGTGCGACCAGCACCACGCAGAGGATGACCAGCATCACGCAGACTGAAAGTGCCGCGCCGAACGGCCAGTCATTGGCCTTGCCGAACTGCGACTGGATCAATGTGCCGATCATGGTGCTGGCGGGACCGCCGACCATGGCCGGGGTGACATAGTCGCCGACCGTCGGCACAAAGACGACGAGGGCGGCCGCCAGAACGCCCGGCATCGAATTGGGCAAGACGACGCGGCGAAACGCCGTGAACGGTCTGGCGCCGAGATCGGAGGCGGCTTCGAGCAGTGATTTCGGGATGGTGTCCAGCGCCACATAGATCGGCAGGATGGCGAAGGGCGCATAGGCATGCGCCAGCGTGACGACCACCGCCGCCGGCGTGTTGAGGAAGGCCAGCGTCGGCTCCGACCAGATGCCGCTTTCGATCAGCGCCGAGTTCAAGACGCCGTTGTAGGCGAGCACGATCTTCCAGGCGAAGACGCGCAGGAGATAGCTGGTCCAGAACGGCAGGGTCACCAGAAACAAAAGCAGGCTGCGGCGGCGGCCGGCATAGAAGGCGAGATAGTAGGCGACGGGATAGGCGGTGACGACGGTCGCCAGCGTCACCAGGCCGGCGATCACCAGCGAGCGCAGCGTCACCGTCCAGTAGAGCGGATCGGAGACCACGGTGATGAAGTTGCCTGCCGTGAAGCCGGCGCCGAGCAGCGAACCGTCATTGCCGCGAAGTGAGAGGAAGAGCACAAGGCCAAGGGCAAACAGGATCAGGAACAAGGTGACCAGCCCGCCCGGCAGCAACATGGCCAAGCGGAAGCCTCGGGACGACCCTGCCGGCGCTTCTGTTGCAACGATGCTCGACATCGGACTGCTCAACGGAAATATGAAATCGGCTTAGCTTTTTTCATATTTGTGAAACTGTCAAGCTGAATCCACGAGGCCTAGGCGACCGGCGCCCAATCAGCGCTCGAAGGCGTCGAGCATCCGGTACCAGGCGATGGTCGCGGCGACGCCGACCTGGCGGAAGGCGTGGAACGGGATCGGCCGGACCGGCGACAGCGGGAACGGCAATTGATTGACATCGCCGCCCGCGAGGTAGCCCGCCATGCGTTTTCCCAGCGCGGTCATCAGGCCGACGCCCCTGCCCTGGCAACCAACCACGGCGAGCAGGCCCTTTTCCGGCTCATGGATGTGCGGCAGGTGATCCGGTGTCATCGCCACGCGGCCGAACCAGCGCTTCTCGATGAAGACATCGGAGAGCGCCGGATAGAGCCGCACCAGCGCGCGCTGCAGATGCGCCCAGTCGGCCTCGCTCCTCGGCCGCGCCATGCGGCCGCGGCCGCCAAGCACCAGATGGCCGTCGGCTGTTTTGCGGTAGTAGACGAGAATGCGCCTGGAGTCGGACACCGCCTGCCCTTCCGGCAGGATCGTCGCCGCAAGGTTGGATGACAGCGGCGCGGTCGCGACCTGGAAGGAATGCAGCGGCACGATCGTTTCCGCGAGGCCCGGAAGCAGTCCATCGGTATAGGCGTTCGTCGCCAGGACAACCGCTTTCGCCCGCACCTCGGCGCCGCTTTCGGTTGAGACACGCCAAAGGCCGGCCTCCTTGCGGAGTTTCACCACCTTCTGCCGCTCGGCAATGCTGGCGCCGGCGGCGGCGGCGATGCGCGCCAGTTCCACTGTATAGGCGAGCGGATCGATGATGCCGGCGCGGCGGTCGAGCCAGCCGCCGAGATAGCCTTGCGCTCCGGTCATATCGGCGATCTCGCTTTCATTCAGAAGCCGGACATCGGCGCCACGCGCCCGCCATTGACGATCCCTGTTCGCCGCCGCTTTCAATGCGGTTTCGGTATGTGCGGCCTGGATCCAGCCCTTGCGGGTGAACGGCACCGCCAGCTTCTCGTCACGAATGAAGTCGAACACCGTATCCGCCGTCGAGGCGGCGAAATCGACCAGCGCCTGGCCACGCTCGGGGCCGAAATGCTCAAGCAGCCATTCGGGATCGTATTTCAGGCCGGGAATGACCTGACCGCCATTGAGGCCCGAGGCGCCCTGGCCGATCTCGCCGGCCTCCAGCACCTGTACACCGAGACCGAGCCGGGCCGCGTGCAAGGCGGTCGACAGGCCCATGAAGCCGCCGCCGACGATTGCAACGTCGACCGGCGCAGTGACGAGCGACTGGAAGGCGGATGCGGTCTGCGGCTTCTGCCAGATCGGAACGGAAAACGGTACGGGCAAGGCTTCACCTGGAGTATGCGGAAAAATGAAAATTCTAGTACCAGTTTCATTTTTTTGAAAGAGCGGGCCTCAGAACCGACAATTGCCTGCCACGGGATAGACCTTTGGCGTGAATCCGGTGAAAGTGCCGCGGCCCAGCTGCCATCCCGATCATCAAAGGACCGTAAGCCATGACGAACCCAACGCAGCTTCCCGCCGACGGGCTCTTCATCGGCCGAGCCAGGGCAAGCGATGCCTCGCATCCGCTGGTGGTCACCGTGCGCGACGGCATCGTTTTCGACATCACCTCGACCACCGCACCCACAGTGCGCGACATCTGCGAGATGGCCGATCCGGCCGGACACGTGCGCTCTGCCAAGGGCGAACCGATCGGCTCGCTCGACGCGATCGCCGCCAACAGTTTTCAGGCCACCCGCGACCCGGCAAAACCCTATCTGGTCTCGCCTGTCGACCTGCAGGCGGTGAAGGCGTCGGGCGTGACCTTCGTGGTCAGCCTGCTCGAACGCGTCATCGAGGAGCAGGCGCGCGGTTCGGCGGAAAAGGCCGACGCCATCCGCGCCGACATTGCCGGGCTGATCGGCCACGATCTGTCGAAGCTGAAGCCCGGCTCGCCTGAGGCGATGGAGATCAAGGCCAAGCTCATCCAGCGCGGCGCCTGGTCGCAATATCTGGAAGTCGGCATCGGCCCCGACGCCGAGATCTTTACCAAATGCCAGCCGATGGCGTCCGTCGGCTTCGGTGCCGATGTCGGGCTGCATCCTGTCTCCACCTGGAACAACCCCGAGCCGGAGATCGCCATGATCGCCGCCAGCACCGGCAGGATCGTCGGCGCCACCATCGGCAACGACGTCAATCTGCGCGACGTCGAGGGACGCTCGGCGCTGCTGCTCGGCAAGGCCAAGGACAACAATGCCTCGGCCTCGCTTGGGCCCTTCATCCGGTTGTTCGACGCAAGCTTTTCCATCGACGATGTCAAGCGCGCCACTGTGCGGCTGAAGGTCGAGGGCGAGGACGGGTTTTCGCTGGAGGGCGCGAGCTCGATGGCCGAGATCAGCCGTTCGCCCGAAGAGCTGGTCGCGGCCGCCATGGGGCCGCACCACCAGTATCCCGACGGCTTGGCGCTTTATCTCGGCACCATGTTCGTGCCGTCGAAGGATCGCGGCGAGAAGGGCAAGGGATTCACCCACAAGATCGGCGACATCGTCACCATCTCGTCGGAGAAATTCGGCGCGCTGGTGAACCGCGTGCTTCTGTCGCCCGATTGCCCGCACTGGACCTACGGCGCCAGCCATCTCATGCGGGACCTCGCCAAGGCCGACCTGATCTGATTTCGGAGCAGCGGGACGAACGGATAGCCGATAAACGTTCGTATCCGGTCCCTGTAAGCCGTTTGTTAGCGGAATCCGGGTGACTGTATCGGAAATTCGCTCCAGGATCGGGGCGCGGTCTGTGGGGGCCGAATCGCATGCTCGGTTTGCCGATGATATCGGTGCGCAATCTCGCCATGCGTTATGGCGGCGTTGTCGCGCTCAGGGATATGAACCTGTCTGTCGGACAGGGGACCATCCATGCTGTCGTCGGTGAAAGCGGCGCCGGAAAGTCGACGCTGGTGAAGGTGCTTGCCGGCGTGCTCCGGCCCAACAGCGGCACCATCCGCGTCGGCGACCAGATCGTCACCGTCGACAGCCCGATCGCTGCACGCAAGCACAGCTTCGGCGTCGTCCACCAGGGGCTCGGCCTGTTTGCCGACCGCTCGGTGCTGGCCAATCTGTTCGTCAATCGCGAGCCGTTGCGCAATGGCTTCGTCTCCAGGCGCGAGATGGAGGCACGCAGCCGCACCTTGCTTCGGCAACTCAAGCTCGACGTCGATGTCCACGCTCCTGTGGGACAACTCGGCATGGGCGAACGGCAATATGTCGAACTCGGCCGCGCAATTCTGGAAGGCCCGAGGCTGCTGATCCTCGATGAACCGAATTCTGCGCTCGACCGGCGCCAGACCGAGCACCTGTTCACCGTACTAAGTGACCTCAAGGCCAAGGGCACGAGCGTGCTCTATGTCTCGCACCGGCTGGAGGATGTGTTTGCGATCGCAGACCAGGTCACCGTGATGCGCAACGGCCGTGACGTGCTGACAAGTGGGCGCTCGGCGTTGAGCGAAGCCGATGTGATCGACGCCATGATCGGCCAGCAGCGCGGCAGCCTGTTCCCGCCTGCACTGCCGGCCAATGCCAGCACGATAAAGCCGCGGATCACGGTGGAGGGTCTGAGCGGCGGCCGGATTTCCGGCGTCAGCTTCACCGCCCGCTCCGGCGAGATCCTCGGCTTGGCCGGGCTTGAGGGGTCAGGCGTTGAACACCTGTTCGAGATGCTGTTTGGCCTGCGCAAGGCGCAAAGCGGCAGGGTGCGGCTCCCCGACGGCTACGGCTTGCCTGGAAATCCGACCGAAGCGGCGCGGCGCGGCATCGGCCTGGTGCCGGCCAACCGCCTGTGCAACGGCCTGATGCCCGACCGGTCGCTGGCCTTCAACATAGACAACATCGCTACCGGCGCCCGCAACTGGGGGTCGCGCCGCTACTCGCCCAAGGCCGCGATCGCCGCCGCCGCAAGGCACATCGATGCGCTGCGCATCAAGGGCCTGCCGGACGCGCCGGTGAATTCGCTGCTGGCCGGCGATCAGCAGAAGATCGTAGTCGCCAAATGGCTGGAGACGGCGCCGCAAGTGCTGCTCCTAGACAATCCGGCTGGCGGTATCGAGGCGGCTGCCAAGCGCAAGATCTATGCGCTGATCCGGCAGATGGCAGCCAATGGCTGTATCGTTTTGCTGCGTTCGGTCGAGCCGTCCGAACTGACCAACCTCAGCAACCGCGTCCTTGTCTTCCACCGCGGCCGGGTCGCCGGCGAGCTGTCCGGCGCCGAGATGAAGCGAAGGACAGTGCTGCAACTGACCACCACCGGCGAGATGCCGGAGGCGGAGCGGCCGAAAAAGAAACTCGTGGGAGCCATGGCATGACACGATTGGATCCCATGCTACAGCTTGCCGGTTCGGCTGCCCACCCGAAGCGCAGCCTTCGCCTGCCCGTCGAACTCAGGCCGCTCATCGGGCTCGTTGTCCTGGTGGCGATTACAGGCTTTGCCCGGCCGGATTTCCTCGATGAGGCCAATGTGCTGTCGTTGCTGGAAACCGCTGCGTATCCCGGCATGCTGGCGATCGGCATGGTGTTCGTGCTCGCACTCCGCGAGATCGACCTTTCCGTCGGCTGGATATTCCATCTCGCGGCCCTTCTCACCGCATTCCTTCTGGCCACCGGCATCGACCCGTGGCTTGCCGCCCTTGCCGGCGTGCTGCTCGGCGCCGGGCTCGGCCTCGTCAACGGCCTGCTGGTGGTGGCGCTGCGACTGCCGGCCATCGTCGTTACGCTGGGCACCTTTGCAATGTTCCGGGGCCTGGCGGCGGTGGCCGTCAAGATGCAAGCGACAGCTCCGGCCAGCCCAGGCGGCGACTTCTTTGAGATCGTTCACGGCAAGCTGTTCGGCCTTGTGCCGACGGCTGTCTTTGTCTTCGTCGCAATGGCGGTGGTGATGCACCTCGTGCTTCACCGCAGCCGCTTCGGCTACCGGATCCAGGCCGTCGGCAGCAATCCGCAGGCGGCGCTCTATGCCGGCATCCCGACAGGTGCTGTGCGGCTGCAGACGCTGGTGCTGATGGGCGTCGTCTCGGGGCTGGCGGGCGCGCTGTGGCTTGGCTCTCCCGTTACCGACGTCGACCAAGGCGGCGGTTTCGTGCTGATGGCGATTGCCGCGGCGATCATCGGCGGCACCTCGCTTTCCGGCGGGCGCGGCACCGTCTTCGGTGCGGTGATCGGCATGCTGATCGTCCAGGTCATCTTGAGCGGCGTTACCCTGTTCGGCATCGACGCCGCATGGAGCCCCTTCGTGATCGGCGCGGTGATGGTGCTGGCGCTCGCGCTCGACCGGCTGGCCAAGGTGCTGCGCAACCGCCAGGCCGAGCGCTTTCAGGAAAATCCGCGCGCCTGAGTTTGAGCCCCGCCTGCTTGCCGGGGAATATCTCTATCTCTTGGTTTGACGCAATTCCGGGCGGAAAACCGTTTTCACACTTTTCCTGGAATTGCTCTCTAACTGATGCGATCTGATGGGATCGCTGATGGCGCGTTGCATCGCGCCACCATCCATTGAGCGGATGGAGGCTTGCCATCGGCCGCAAAAGAAGATGCTCTGCGCATCCGGGTCGGCGCTGGCAGGAGGAGAGGATCAAGGGCATCGCCCGGATCATCGCCGGACGTGGAGGTCGTTTTTCAACATGGGAGGAAAGCAAATGCTGACGAGGCTACGATTACTCGTGCTTGGCTTGATTGTGGCGCTGGCCGTTCCGGCGGCGGCACAGGCCAAGACGTTCTACTGGATTTCGCATGGCGGCCCGGCCGACCCGGTCTGGACCTACTTCCTGGCCGGCGCCAAGCAATGGGCGAAGGACACCGGCAACACCGTCAACACCTCGTTCCACAATGGCGACGTTGCCTCGCAGCAGGAGGCCGTGCGCGCCGCGATCTCGGCCAAGGCCGACGGCATCGTCACCACCAGCCCCGATCCGGGCAGCCTGATCGAAATCGCCAAGGAAGCCAACACGGCCAAGATCCCGATCATCAACTTCAACACGCCCGATCCCAAGGCAAGCTTCGACGCCTATGTCGGCGGCGACAACGTCACCTTCGGCAAGCACTGGGCGCAATATCTGGTCGACAAGGGCCTGGTGAAGAAGGGCGACTTCGTCTGGATGCCGGTCGAAATCCCCGGCGCCACCTACGGCGTCCAGGAAGAGGAAGGCATCAAGAGCGTCTTCGAACCGCTGGGGATCACCTATGAGATCACCGAAGCGACCCTCGACCAGGCCGAAGCCATCAACCGCATGGTCGACTATCTCACCGCCAACAAGGCCAAGGTCAAGGCAATCATCGGCCTCGGCGATCTGGTCACCGGCTCGATCAAGCGGGTGTTCGACCAGGCCGGCATCAAGCCGGGCGAAATCCCGGTCGTCGGCTGGGGCAACTCGCTCGACACCACCCAGGAAGTGCTGACCGGCTACGTCAATGCCGGCCAGTGGCAGGACCCGCAGGCGACCAGCTATGTCGCTCTGTCGCTGGCCAACATGGCGGCGTCAGGCATTCCCCCGGGCTTCAACGTCATCACCGGCGCGCTCTATGAAAAGGACACCGCGCAGGTCTACGACGACATCCTGTCCGGTAAATAACCCAGACCTTCAACAGTCGCGGCCGCAGCCGCGGTCGCGACTGTCTTTTTCCTTTTTCGCCGAACCCTTCGCACGACGTGCGAGGTTTCAGCCTTTCCCTTCCTGTCGCGGGTTATCAGTGGAAAACCGTTCGCTCATCCAACGCCTGATCGCGAGGCCGGAATTCGGGCCCTTCGTTCTGCTCATCGTCGAAATCGCGGTGTTCTGGAGCATCAACCACGATTTCCTGTCGCCGCAGAACATCTCCAACACGCTGGCCTTCACCGTCGAGCTCGGGCTGATCGCGCTGGCGATGACGCTGTTGATGACGTCGGGTGAATTCGACCTGTCGGTCGGCTCGCTGTTCGGCTTTTCGCCGGTGCTGATGTGGACGCTGTTCAACAGCGGTCTGACCTCGCTGGAGGTCGGCTTCCTCGCCGCGCTGCTGATCGCCGCCTTCATCGGCCTGGTCAATGGCTGGTTCGTCACGCAGTTGAAAATCCCATCCTTCCTGGTGACGCTCGGCATGCTGCTGGTGGTGCGCGGCACCGCGCTGTTCGTCACCGACGGCTTTCCGCAGCGGACGTGGAGCGCCGAGGGCAGCTGGCTGGCCGAAGCGCTGGTCGGTGATTTCTTCATCGGCCCGTTCCGCATCTACATGTCGCTCTTCTGGTTCATCGCGGCGGCCATCGCGCTGGGCTACGTGCTGACGCAAAGCCGGACCGGCAACTGGATCCAGGCAGCCGGCGGCAATCCAGGCGCCGCAAGGGCGCGCGGCGTCAACGTCAGCGGCGTCAAGATCGGCCTGTTCGTGCTGTCGTCGGTGATGGCTTCGCTTGCCGGCGTCATCTCGTCGCTGCGCACGTCGGCCGCCAACCCCAACAGCGGCACCGGCTACGAGCTCGAAGTCATCGCCATGGTGGTGATCGGCGGCACGGCGCTGACCGGTGGGCGCGGCACCATCATCGGCACCGTGCTCGGCATCCTCATCCTGCGCGTCATGCGCAACGGCATCGTGCTGATCGGCGTGCCCGGGCTGGCCTACAACATCTTCATCGGCGCCATCATCCTCGGCATGATGGCGCTGCACTCATGGCTGGAACGCCGGCATCAGGCAGGGACCTAGAACCATGGCTGAACCGCTCATCCGCATGTCCAACATCAAAAAGTCCTACGGGCGCGTGCAGGCGCTCGAAGACGCCAATTTTCATGTCAACGAAAGGGAGATCGTCGGCCTGCTCGGCGACAATGGCGCCGGCAAATCGACGCTGATCAAGGTGTTGTCGGGGGCGGTGCCGCTGACCAGCGGCGACATTTTCATCCGCGGCAAGAAGGTCAATCTGCGCAGCACCAGCGACGCCATCGCGCACGGCATCGAGACGATCTACCAGGATTCGGCACTGGTGACGCAGCTGTCGATCGCGCGCAACCTGTTCCTCGGCCGCGAGCCGATCAAACCGCCGCGCTTTTTGAACCGCATGGACCAGGAGGCGATGAACAATGTCGCGCGCGACCTGCTGAAACAGGTCGGCATCTCCAAGAACATCCCGCCGACGACGCCGATCGGCTCCCTGTCCGGCGGCGAGCGGCAGGCCGTCGCCATCGCGCGCGCCATGCACTTCGACAGCGACCTGATCATCCTCGACGAGCCGACCAACAATCTCGGCGTCGCCGAGACGCAAGGCGTGCTGAGCTTCGTGCGCAACGCGCGCGATTCCGGGCATTCCTGCATCTTCATCGCCCACAACATCCACCATGTCTTCCAGGTGGTTGACCGCATCGTCGTCATGCGCCGGGGCAAGGTGGTGGCCGACGACATCGACCCGAAGAAGACCAGCGTGGCCGAGGTCGAACGCATCATCACCGGGATGTCGGACAAGGAGATCCGCGACGCCATCATCGAAGGCGGGCCATCGCACGGCTGAACCGTCTTCGCGCCGTCTGGCACGGAAACGCATCCGCTCTAACTCGTTGTAGAGCATGACCTTTTGACAAAACGGTTCCCGTTTGTCCGAGAAAACCGGTTCCCACTTTTCGGGATCATGCTCTATGACTACAGCCATGAAAGCCACCGTTGCCGACATAGCCAGGAGCTGCGGCCTGTCGACCGCGACCGTCGACCGGGTTCTGAACAACCGGGCCGGCGCGAGCGCCGCCAACCGCCAACGGGTGATGGAGGCGGCCAAGCAGCTCGGCTATTTGCCGGTGGTCGATCAGGTGACGCTGCCGTCGCGGCCGGCGCATCTTGAATTCTTCCTGCCGATCGGCGCCAACGGTTTCATGATCGACCTCGCCGGGCACATCGAGGACTATGCGGGGCGCCTGCCGCTGGTCGCCTCGTGCCGGATCCACAATCTCGGCGGCATCTCGCCGGCAGCGCTGCAGGCGGCGGTTGAAAATCTGTCGCTGAAGGCCAATGGCGTCGGCGTCATTGCCGTCGATCATCCGCGAACGCGCAACATATTGCGCGATGTGGTCGAGGCAGGCATCCGCCTTGTCACGCTGGTCTCCGACGTTCCAGCCGCCCCGCGTTCGGCCTATGTCGGCATCGACAACCGGGTTGCCGGACGCACGGCGGCGCTGTTGATGGGGCGCTTCCTCAATGGCCGCCAGGGTCATCTGGCGATGGTCGTCGGCTCGCGTTCCTATCGCGGGCACGAGGAGCGCGAGATGGGCTTTCGGTCGGTGCTGACAGAGGAATTCCCCAATCTCACGGTCTCGAGTGCGGTCGAGATCAATGACGAACCGGAGGGCAGCTACACCGCAACGATGCAGGCGCTGCACAACGAGCCGGAACTGCTCGGCATCTACTGCGTCGGCGCCGGGCGCTCAGGTGTGGCGAGAGCGCTGCTTGAGGCCAAGCCAAAGAAGAAGCCGGTCTTCATCTGCCACGACCTGACCAAGGAAACGCGCGGCTATCTCGTTGACGACCTCGCCGATGTCGTC
Organism: Mesorhizobium sp. M1252; assembly: GCF_040318265.1. NCBI lineage: Bacteria > Pseudomonadati > Pseudomonadota > Alphaproteobacteria > Hyphomicrobiales > Phyllobacteriaceae > Mesorhizobium > Mesorhizobium sp. M1252. The sequence goes on from NZ_JAMYLX010000006.1 coordinate 326,248, forward strand.
ATCGACCAGAATGCGCGGCTGATCGCGGAGCAATCTGTGATCCGCCTGCTCGGCTCGATCGCGTCCGCCGCGCCCTACCTGACGAAGAAGTTCATCGAGCCACGGCTGATCTTCAAGGAAAACGTGCCGGTGCAGTGATTTCGCGCCGTGGCGGTTTTTCCGATTTGTATGACAAGTCGGGCAGATGCCGCAAATCTGCACAGCAGCCATGCAACTTTCATTCTTGCCGAATCATTGGGCAACCCGTACTCATCTGGGTGTCGGCCATCTACTCCTCCCAGATGCGATGCCGACGCTGAGCGCGGTGCACCTCCTCCCGCATCTCGCTCGAAATCGAGCCCGCTGCCACCTCCTCCCGGCAGCGGGCTTTTTTCATTCTCAAATGAATCTAAATTAGAGTTGACTGGCAAGTTCGGAGAATAGCCAAAAGCCACCCCGCCGGATGGGGACTCCTCAACTCCGAAAGCTGGAATTCAGCGCGCCCTGAAAGAGCTGATCAGGCCTTCAGCCATGCGCACGAACTGCGTGCTGGGGCCTTGGCAGCCCATGGTCTGCACGCTGACGCGCGCCCCTTCGAACAGCAGCGACAGCGTATCGGCCAGAAGCTCGGCCTGACCGATGCCCGCATCCCGGCACAGCGCAACGAGGCGATCGCGCTGAGCGCTCTTGAGCTCCTTGATCACGCTCCTGGCGGGATGGTCCGGCTCGGTCAATTCGGCGGCGGCATTGGCCATGTCGCAGCCGCGACCGTCAGCCGCCAGGCAAGCAGCGGCCATGCGAATCCAGGCATGCAACTGAGCGAGCTTGTCGCCGGGATGCTCAGCCTCGAATTGGTCCCACATCGCGGCGCCTTTAGCCGCCGACGCGCGCAGGCATTGGACGATCAGTTCGTCCTTGGACTCAAAATGACGGTAGAGCGTCATCTTGTTGGTGCCGGCGGCTTCCGTGATGGCGTCGACACCGACGCCCTTGATGCCATGCTTGTGAAACATGTCCTGCGCCGTCTCCAGGATTCGGTCCCGGGGGCGCACGCGATCGGTAATGCCGTCTGCCATCGCAGTCTCCCTAAAAATTCGGTTCACCTCTTGACTAGGGTGTTACCGGTCTGTAACTATCCGAATGTTACTTACTGGTAACACCTATGTGGCCTTCCGTCAATAACAAGGCCGTGAACTGGTCCTGCCAGATCACAAAGGGTGAAAATTGCAGGTCATGCGGCTCCGGCCGGTGAAGAGATGAAAACCGGTTCGCGATCGTCCGATGCGGGCCGCTGGAATGGAGACGCTCCAATGTCGCAGCGCAAGGATTTGACCATCGATGAAGCCATCCGGGATCCGATGATCCGGCTGGTGATGAAAGCGGACCGCGTCAATCCGCGCGCCTTCGAAGCGATGCTGAGGACCGTTGCCGATGAGCAGGGCCTCAGCGGCGCGGCGCCGTCTTCGTATTTTTTGCAAGACCCGGGTTCGGTGCGCGGCCGGCGGCTGTCCCGGTCTGCCAATTCTTTTAAAGAGGCCGGTTCTTCTAAAGAGGTTTGCGTGTCGTGGTAAATTTTTTCATCCATCGTCCGATCTTCGCCTCGGCCATCGCCATCATCATGGTGCTCGCCGGGACGATTTGTTATTTCCTTTTGCCGGTTTCGCAGTTTCCCGACATCACGCCGCCGCAGGTCGTGGTCAGCGCCCATTATCCGGGCGCCAGCGCGCAAGTGGTCGCCGATACGGTGACGACGCCGCTGGAGCAGCAGATCAACGGCGTCGAAGGCATGACCTACATGTCGTCGTCGAGCTCCAATGACGGCTCCTCGACCATCACCATCACCTTCGATGTCGGCTATTCCTTGAGCACCGCGGCCGTCGACGTCCAGAACCGCGTCTCGCAAGCGGCCTCGTCGCTGCCGGCGATCGTCAACCAGGGCGGCGTGACGATCAAGAAGCAGAACCCGAATTTCGTCCTCATCGTCAACCTGACCTCGCCCGACAGTTCGGTCGATCCGGTGGCGCTGAGCAACCTCGCCTATCTGCAGGTCGTCGATCCGCTGAAGCGGCTGCCTGGCGTCGGCGACGTCCAGATATTCGGCGAGCGCCGCTATTCGATGCGCGTCTGGCTCGACCCGGACAAGCTCGCCAATCTTGGCATCACCGCTGTCGACGTCCAGAACGCCATCTCGGAACAGAACGTCCAGGTGGCGGCCGGCAAGATCGGCCAGTCGCCGGCGCCCGCCGGCACCGCCTTCGAGATGCAGGTCAACGCCGTCGGCCGCCTGAGCGACCCCAAGGAGTTCGGCGACATCGTCGTGCGCGCCAACACCGGCACCGGCTCGCTGGTGCGGCTGCGCGACGTCGCCCGCATCGAGCTCGGCGCGTTGCAATATTCGTCGTCGGCCTTCTTCGGCAAGGACCCGACGGTGGTGCTGGCCGTCTACCAGATGCCGGGTTCCAACGCCCTCGATCTGCAGCAGCACGTCAAGGACAAGATGCAGGAACTGTCGGCACGGTTCCCCAAGGGCGTCTCCTACGCCATGCACTACGACACCACGCGCTTCGTGTCGGCATCGATGCATGACGTGCTGATCACGCTCGGCGAAGCGCTGGTGCTGGTCGTGGCCGTGGTGTTCATCTTCCTGCAGAGCTGGCGCACGACGATCATCCCGACCATCGCCATTCCGGTGTCGCTGGTGGCGACGATGGTGGTCATGGAAATGATGGGCTTCTCGCTCAACATGCTCTCCCTGCTCGGCATGGTGCTGGCCATCGGCCTCGTCGTCGACGACGCCATCGTGGTGGTGGAAAACGTCGAACGACAATTGGAGGCCGGGCTGAAACCGCTGGCGGCGACCAAGGCCGCGATGGCCGAAGTCACCGGACCGATCATCGCCACCACCGCGGTGCTGATGGCCGTCTTCGTGCCCGTCGCCTTCATTCCCGGCGTCTCCGGCAAGCTCTACAATCAGTTCGCGCTGACGGTGGCGATTTCGGTCGGCATATCCGCCTTCAACTCGCTGACGCTCAGCCCGGCGCTGAGTGCCGCCTTCCTGCGCCATCGCGGGGAGACGCAGTTCGCCCCGTTCCGCTGGTTCAACACGGGTTTCGACAGGCTGTCGCATGCCTATGCCCATGGCGTACGCATCCTCATCCGGCTGCGCTGGATCATGCTCGGTCTGTTCGCGGCCGGCCTGGTCGCCACCTACTTCGTCTGGCAGAAGCTGCCCTCGACCTTCCTTCCGGTCGAGGACCAGGGTTACTTCTTCGTCGTCATCCAGCTGCCTGACGGCGCCTCGCTGGAACGCACTGACGCCGTGGCCCAGAAGGCGCGCGACATCCTCCAAGCTACGCCCGGCGTCGAGATTGTCGGCTCGATCAGCGGTCTGAACTTCCTGACCAGTGCGGCGCAGTCGAATTCGGCTGTCGAGTTCGCCATCCTGAAGCCGTGGGAAGAGCGCGGCCCCGACCAGAGCGCGTCGAAGCTCGTCGCCGACGTGCGCGGCAAGCTGATGCAGATTCCGGAAGCCTTCGCGCTGTCCTTCGATCCGCCTTCGATCCCGGGTATCGGCACCACGGGCGGCTTCGAATTCGTCGTCGAGGATCTCACCGGGCGCGGCAGTTCAGCCCTCAACGACGCGACGCAAGCCGTGATCGCCGAGGCGCGCAAGCAGCCGGAAATCAACCCGCAGCAGCTGTTCTCGCCGTTCTCGACCTCGACGCCGCAGTTCAACTACGACCTCGACCGCAGCAAGGCCAAACTGCTCGGCCTCAACCTGCCCGACGTCTTCAACACGCTGCAGATCTATCTCGGCTCGCTCTACGTCAACGACTTCAACCTGTTCGGCCGCACCTTCCGGGTGACCATCCAGGCCGACAAGGATGCACGTGCCGACGCAGGCGACCTTTCGCGGCTCTATGTGCGCAACGCCTCCGGCGGCATGGTGCCGCTGAGCACACTGGGCAAACTGGTGCCGTTCGTCGGCCCGGAAACCGTGCCGCACTACAACAACAACGCCTCGGCCACGATCAATGGCGGCGCAGCCCCCGGCTTCTCGTCGGGCCAGGCGGTTGCCGCGATGGAACGGGCCGCCGCCACTGCTTTGCCCAGGGATTTCGGTTTCGAATGGACCGGCATCACCTTCCAGGAGCTCAAGGCAGGATCGATCGCGTCGGTCGTCTTCGGCCTCGCCATCGTCTTCGTCTTCCTGATCCTGGCGATGCAGTATGAGAGCTGGGCGATGCCGTTCATGGTGCTGCTGGCGGTGCCACTGGCCCTGTTCGGCGCCTTCGCAGCCCTGTTCTTGCGCGGCATGCAGATCGACGTCTACTCGCAGATCGGCTTCGTCATGCTGATCGGCCTCGCCGCCAAGAACGCGATCCTGATCGTCGAGTTTGCAAGGCGGCGGCGCGAGGAGGGACTGAGCATTGTCGACGCGGCAATGGAAGCCGCGCGGCTGAGGCTGCGGCCGATCCTGATGACGGCCTTCGCCTTCATCCTCGGCGTGCTGCCGCTGATGTTTGCGACGGGTGCGGGTGCGGCAAGCCGGCAGTCGATCGGCACCACCGTGTTTGGCGGCATGGTGGCAGCGACAATCCTGTCGCTGGTGTTCGTGCCGGTCTTCTACGCGGTCATCGAGCAGCTGCGCGAAGGCCGCGTGCGCAGCGAACCGAACGCCGCTCATGACCAGGACAATAATGAACCGACTGCCGAACCAGCGCCGATGCGCCTGGCCGAAGCAGCCGAATAGAATTGGAGACCAAAATGCGTAAATGGAAAATAGCTTTGGGAACGGCCGTCGCCCTGGGAGCGATCTCGGTGGCAAGCGTCCACTTCCTCGACATGGGCAATCTCAGCCTCAATGCCGGCACGGCGGCAGCGACGGCAGCACCTGCGGCATTCGTCATGCCGGTGCCGGTGACGAGCGTGGTCAAGAAGACGATCCCGATCTACCTTGACTACGCCGCCCGCATCGAGGCGATCCGCAGCGTCACCTTGCAGGCCCGCGTGCCCGGCTATCTGCAGGAGCAGACGGCTAAGGACGGCGCGGATGTGCGCCAGGGTGATCTGCTCTACAAGATCTCGCCTGACGACTTCAAGGCGGCTCTCGACCAGGCCAAGGCCGAAGTGCAGCGCGACCAGGCGAGCCTCGACTATGCGCGCTCCAATCTCGGCCGCGGCTCCGAACTCGCCAAGAGCGGCTATCTGGCCAAGGATGGGTTCGACCAGCGTACGAGCACCTTGCGCCAGGCCGAAGCGTCGCTTGCCGTCAACCAGGCGGCGGTGCGCACGGCCGAGCTCAATTTGAGCTACGCCGAAATCCACGCTCCGTTTGCCGGCCGCGTCGGCCGCAACCAGGCTTCGGTCGGCACGCTGGTCAGCGTCGCCGGCACGGTGCTGAACACGCTGGTGCAGCTCGACCCGATCTACGTCACCTTCAATCCGAGCGAGACGGACCTGGCCGAAATCGAACGGGCCCGGGCCGCCGGCCCGATCGAGGTCGAGGTGCTGCTGCCCGGCGAGACCGAAGCCAGCCAGAAGGGCGAACTCACCTTCATCGACAACACGGTCGACCACTCGACTGGCACGATTACGGCGCGCGCCACCATCGGCAATGCGAAGTTCTCGCTGCTGCCGGGCCAGTATGTCCGCGTGCGGCTGCACATCAAGCAGCTGCCCGACGCGCTGATGGTGCCGCAGGTGGCGCTGGGTTCGAGCCAGCTCGGCAAATATGTCTATGTCGTCGGCAAGGGCAACACGGTCGACCAGCGCATCGTCTCGCTTGGCGCGACCAGCGGCGACCTTGTGGCGGTCCTCAGCGGCGTTGCCGAAGGCGACCAGGTGATAACGGGCAATCTGCAGAAGATCGGACCAGGAATGCCGATCTCGCCGTTGCCCCAGGAGAAACCGGCCAGCTGATAACCCCCATCAGCCCCGGTCCTGCGGCGCCTTCGGCTTCCACGCCGAGGGCGCCGTTTTTTTATGGAGCGCCGCACGCCGTTTTTGGAGTAACCGCAAGGCACAAGAATCCGGAACAGACATATTGTAGGATTGTCGACAATCTGCTTGTCTGTTTCCGGCTCTCACTGGAGTGACGGAATGGCCAAGCTGGACTTCAATCCGATCGCGGATACGACACGCCGAGCCGAGATCGTTGCGCTGTTGCGGCGGGCGATCCTGACCGGCCAGCTGGAACCCGGCCAAAAGCTGAGCGAGCTGAGGATCGCTGAGCAGATGCGGGTCAGCCGCGCGCCTTTGCGCGAAGCTATGCGCGAGCTGGTGCAGGAAGGCATCCTGACCAGCATTCCCTATGCCGGCACCTTCGTCATCGATGTCACCGCCAAGGACATTGACGACGCCTACTCGCTGAACAAGGTGCTCGATGAATTCGCCATCGAGCGGACATGGAAGCTGCGCGACCAGCGCTTCTTCGATGAACTCGACCGCCGCCACGAAGCGGTGAAGCAGGCAACGCGCGCGCGCGACACCACCCGCCAGATCGAGACCGCACTGCAATTGCACGGGCTGATCTATGAATGGGCCGACAATTCGGTGCTGCTGGAAACCTGGCAGCGGCTGACCAGCCGGCTGCAGATGTACTTTGCCCTGCACCAGCAGGCCCGCAACGAGCCGGTGCCGGCCGAAGATCTCCACGAAACCTATGTGCGGCTCTTGAAGGGCGCCGACATGCGCGCTGCCCAGCGCCATGCGCGCGAGCATATCGACCTCGATTTCGAAGAGCTGCTTGCCTTTGCGCGTGGCCTCGATCAGCGGAACATCGAAGGACTGACCCTCCTCAACGCCTAGAGACAACGGACAGACAAGTGCAGATCAAAACCATCAAGGCCTATCGCGTCGTGCAGCCCTTCGTGGACGGGCCCTACCGCATGTCAAAGGGGCGGGTTGCAGACTGCTTCGATGCGGTGATCGTCGCCATCACCTCCGACAGCGGCGTGACCGGCTGGGGCGAGATGGCGCCGCTCGGCAATTTCTATTCGGCCGCCTTTCCGGCGGGAACGCGCGCGGGCGTGGTCGAGATCGCGCCGCACCTGATCGGCCAGGACCCGCGTGGCCTCGCCGGCATCGGCCGATTGATGGATACGGTGTTCAAGGGGCATCCCTACATCAAGTCGGCGCTCGACATGGCCTGCTGGGATCTGGCGGCCCGGGCCGCCGACGTGCCGCTGGTGACCATGCTTGGCGGCCGCGAGAGCGACATGGCGGAGACCTACCGCGTCGTCACCCACGGCACGCTCGACCAGATGGCGGCACTGGCCAAAAGGATCATCGCCCAGGGCTGCCGCCGGCTGCAGGTCAAGGTCGGCGGCAATGTGCATGAAGACATCGAGCGGGTGAGCGCAGTCGCTTCGGCCGTGCCGAAAGGCACGGTGATTTTCTGCGACGCCAATGCCGGCTGGACACCCTACCAGGCGCGGCAGTTCGCCGATGCAACGCGCGGCATCGACTACACGTTCGAGCAGCCCTGCACGACGATCGAGGAGAACATGTCGGTGCGCCGCATGCTCGACAAGCCGATGGTGCTGGACGAGAGCGTCATCTCGCTCGAGGCGATGCTGGAAATCCATCGCCTGGGCGCCGCCGACGGGCTGACGCTGAAGATCTCGCGGCTTGGCGGCGTAACCAGGACAAGGCAAATCCGCGACGTCGCCGTCGATCTCGGTTTCATGATCACCGTCGAGGATACGGGCGGCGCCGAGATCGACACGGCGGCGATGGCGCATCTGTCGCTGTCAACGCCGGAAGAACGCCGGCTGCACGCCATCGCCTTCCATGAGTGGGTGACGGTGCGCACGGCCTCCAACGCCCCACCGGTCACCGGCAGCCACATGGGCATTCCCGACGGGCCCGGCCTCGGCATCGATGTCGTGCCCGACCTGCTCGGCAAGCCTTTCCTAGAGATCGGCTGAGATCAAGCGCAGCATGAAGCTGTCACCCCACGAATCCTCCGTGGGAGATTTGGTCCTGCAGCCATTCTCCGATTTGCGGGTTGAAATATTTTTCAAATGGAAATAGGAATGTTCAAAATGATGATTTGACGCTGCGGCGCGTCATGACTGGAGGAAGCGATATGGCCCATCCGCAATTTGCAGCGGAACTTCTGCAGCGCGCTGAAGCCCACGGGCCCATCACCATCGGTCTCGCCGGCGCCGGGCAGATGGGCACCGACATCGTCGTCCAGGTGGCGCTGATGCCGGGCATGCGGATCGGTGCCATTTCCGAGGTGCGCCCGCAAGCGGCGATCGATGCCGCACTGCTCGCCGGCCATGACCGCTCCGACATCGTCCAGGCTGCGAACGCCTCTGCCATCGACCGCGCCATCGAGGCCGGCAAGATCGCTGTCACCGAAGATCTGCATGCGCTGGCCGCGGCCGGCCGCATTGATGTCATCATCGACGCGACAGGCAATCCCAACATCGGCACGCTGTTTGCGCTCGAAGTGATGAAGAACGGCAAGCACATCGTCATGCTCAATGTCGAGGCTGACATTACGATCGGCCGCTTCCTCAAGGAGGAAGCGCGCAAGGCCGGCGTGGTCTACACCGGTGCGGCCGGCGACGAACCCGCCTGCACGCTGGAGATCATCGGCTTCGCCAAGAGCCTCGGCTTCAACATCATCGCCGCCGGCAAGGGCAAGAACAACCCGCTCAAGATCGACGCCATGCCCGCCGACTACGAGAAGGAAGCGGCCGAGCGCAATATGAATGCGCGCATGCTGGTCGAGTTCGTCGACGGTTCCAAGACGGCGATCGAGATGGTGGCGATTGCCAACGCCACCGGGCTGGTGCCCGACGTGCCGGGCATGCACGGCCCGACGGCGACGCTGGAGGAACTGGCCAGCGTGCTTTGCCCGCGCGAGGATGGCGGCGTGCTGCACCGCAAGGGCGTGGTCGACTATTCCATCGGCAAGGGCGTGGCGCCCGGCGTGTTCTGCATCATCGAAACGAGGCATCCGCGCGTGCTGGAGCGCATGGTCGACCTCAAGGTCGGCAAGGGCCCCTATTTCACGATCTACCGTCCCTATCACCTGACAAGCCTTGAAGTGCCACTGTCGGCGGCGCGCGCCGTGGTCTACAAACGCGCCGACATGGAGCCCCTCGACCATCCGGTCGCCGAAGCGGTGGCGGTGGCCAAGAGCGATCTCTGCGCGGGCCAATCGCTCGGCATGATCGGCGAGAACGACTATCGCGGCTTCGCCATGACCTGGGAGGACGCCCGCGCCAAGGGCGCGCTGCCGCTCGGGATTGCCGAACGCGCCAAGGTGGTCAAGCCGGTCAAGACCGGCGACTTCCTCACCTATGAAAATTGTGTACCCGACGATTCGATGGTGATAACGCAGATACGCCGCCGTCTCGACCAGTCGGACGGACAGTTTGTGACCAACGCCGCCTGAACCTTCGGGATCTCCCTGTGATGGACGATGTCGTTATCGGGATCGATGCCTCGACGACGGCGGTGAAGGCGATCGCCTTCACCGGCGACGGCGCGGAGCTGTTCCAGGCGCGCGAGGCCTATCCGCTGGCCAATCCTAAGCCCGGCCATTTCGAGCAGGATGCCGAACATTGGTGGGCAGCCCTTATCAGTGCGCTGAAGCAGGTTGCCGACAAGGTCGGCGCCGCGCGCGTGGCGGCAATTGCCATAGCCCATCAGCGCGAGACCTTCACCCTGATCGATCAGGCCGGCACGCCGCTCATCCCGGCGATCCTGTGGCTTGACGAGCGCGCCCGGCCTCAAGTCGCCAGGCTGTCGGCCGAGCTTGGCCGCGAGACGATCCGCGACTGGAGCGGCAAGCCGCCGGATCCGACGCCGGCGCTCTATGCCATCGCCTGGCTGGCCGAACACCAGCCGCAGGTGCTGGCCAACGCCGCCGCCCTGGTCGATGTTCATGGCTTCTTCGTTCACCGGCTGACCGCACGGCTGGTTACCAGCACGGCAAGTGCCGACCCGCTCGGCTTGCTCGATGTCGCGACAGGCGAATGGCACCCTGAGCTTGTCGCGGCTGCAGGGCTGCAGCCACGGCAGTTGCCGGCGCTGATCGGCCCAGGCGAAATCTGCGGCGGCCTTGCCGAAAGCATTGCCCAGCTGACTGGCCTCAAAGCGGGCACGCCAATTGTCGCCGGCGCCGGCGATGGCCAGGCCATGGGTCTCGGCATGGGCGTCTATGGTGCCGGCAGGAGCTATCTCTCGCTCGGCTCCGGCGTCGTCAGCGGCTGCTATTCCGGCACGGTCACCACATCGGACGCGTTTCGCACGCTGGTCTCGCCGACCGGTTCGGGCTTCATGCTGGAAACCGTGCTGCGCTCGGGCATGCAACTGGTCGACTGGATCGTGCGCACCACCGGCGCGTCTTCCGCGGCAGAACTGGAGAAGGGTGCGGTCGATGTTGCGGCCGGCAGCGACGGTCTTTTGGTCATGCCCTATTGGGCCGGCGTCATGAGCCCCTATTGGGATGGCGCGGCTCGCGGCGCCGTTGTTGGCCTGTCGCTCGACCATGAGCCCAGGCATCTCTTCCGCGCCACGCTGGAAGGCATCGCTTTGGAGCAAGCCATCGCCAGCGAGGCGATGGAGGCCGAAAGCGGCGGCAAGCCGGGAGAGATGATTGCCGCCGGCGGCGGCACCAATTCGGCGCTGCTGATGAAGATCATGGCCAGCGTGCTGGAGCGGCCGCTGTTCGTGTCGCCGGTCAACGAGGCGGCGGCCCTTGGCGCGGCCATGCTGGCGGCTTCGGCGATCGGCTGGTTCGCCTCGGCGGAAGACGCCGCCAAGGCAATGGCGGCGGCGCCGGCCAGGCGTGTCGATCCGGATATGACGCTGGTGCCGGCTTACCGGGCGCGCAAGGCGATCTACCGCGACCTCTATCACGCGACACGCGACATCCACGCGCGGCTCGGTGCGATCTGAGTTCAAGCGCAGTTTGCCTGCGTGAGGCTCCCATGCCCAACCTGCCCAGCTTGCCGATTTTGCGTCCTGCCCGGCCAATGCTAGACTCATCGGGCTCATGAAAGCAGTATTTCACCTTGCCGCCCTGCCCTGGATTGTCGCGCTTGCGGCAGCTCCAATGACGGCGCGTGCGCAGGACGAGCCGCCCTTCGAGGTCACGCTCGACATGGACAATGACGGCAGGATGGATCGGGCCGCGATCGCGGCGGATCCCGACAGCGGGCTGGCGGATCTCTCGATCTATCTGGCTGCCGGCGAAGGAAAGCTCGATCCTTCGCGCAAGCCTGACTTTGTCAAAAGGCGCTGACGCAGGACCGTATTCTCGGGCTCGAAAGCAAGGGCAAGGGATCGCTTGCCGTCACCTCGTGCTTCGGCTGCGGCGCCAACAAATCATGGGATGCGACGCTGACCATCGTCTGGCGCGGCGGTAAATTCCTTGTCGCCGGCTACAGTCGCGACTGGGACTGGAATGTGCAGAAAGCCGACGGCTCGGTCGAGACGACGCTGGGCGGCTGCGACATCAATTTTCTCACCGGCAGAGGCATTGCCTCAAAGGACCTGGACGACGGCAAACCGGTCGCGGGAAAATTCGTGCCGGTCGCGCTGGCCGACTGGTCGGACGACAGTCGTCCGGAGCCCTGCGAATTCTGACAAGCCCCCGCGTGCTTCAGCGGTTGAGCAATCCCTTGGCCGCGTCCTCATCGGTGATCAGCACCGAAATCCTAGTATTAGCGAGCGCGGCGCGCATGACGGCGACCTTCTCCTGACCGCCTGACACCAGGATGATGCTCGGAATATCGGACAGATCCTGCAGCGGATAGGCGCAGACGCGACGGTTGACCTCATGGTCGACAGGGTGGCCCTCGGCGTCGATGAAATGGCACAAGAGGTCGCCGACCGCACCGGCCGCCTGCAATTCCTCGAGTTCGCTCGGTTTGATGAAGCCGTAATTGGCGATCGGGCTGTCCTTGGAAAACGAGCCGACGCTGAGCACGGCGATGTTGGCGCGGCGCGCGCGGAAGACGACATCCTGAACGCTGCGCTGGCTCATGAAGGCATCGCGCTGTTCCGGCTTGTCGGCATAGACCGGCACCGGCAGCAAGAAACATTCAGCGCCGATCTTTTCGGCGAACTCCCAGGCGCTTTCGGTCGGGTTGAGCGGCTGCGCGTGGGTGAGGCCGCCGAGCATCGAGACGACCGTCGTCCTGGCGATGGGCCGCCTCGGCAGTTCGTTGATGGCGAATTTCAGGGTGCGACCCCAGCCCAGCGCAATGACGTCGCCGGCATTCACATTGTCGGCGAGATAGGCGGCAGCCGCGTGGCCGATCATCAGCGGCGCGTTGCTGCGATCAGCGGCTGATGGCACCACGACCGCCTGGCTGAGCCCGAAACGCTGCTTCAGGCTCTCCTCGAGCTGCACGCATTCGACGACACTGTCGCGAATGCGGAACTGCACGATGCCCTCCTCTCGCGCAGCGGAGAGAATGCGGTGCACCTTGATGCGGCCGACGCCGAGGATCTCGGAAATGCGCTCTTGCGTCAGGCCTTCGACATAGTAATGCCAGGCGGCCCGGGCCTTGAGGTCGGCATCGGGGAAGCGCGAGGCCTTCTCGTTTTCGACGGTCGCCATCTTTTGCCCTCCCGCGGCAAATTTCGGAAATCTTCCGCGAGCGCCGCCCCCTGGCCTTCCCTAGGACAAACCGCCCTGTGGCGCAAACCACCGCCGAATGGCGCAACGGCTCTTGACAATTTTCTAATGAACAGTTTAGCTGAACAAAATTGCATATCAAAGATAAATTGTTCACAGGGAGGTGCCTAGTGAACAAGAGCGGACGGCAGGCCATCGCCGTTTCGCTGACGGAGGAGACGAAGTGGCCGTGAGTAATGATGCAAGCGAGTCGAAGGCTGGCGAGGTGAAAGCCGCGCCCGGCACTCAAGGTGCGACGGCCGCGAAGCTTTCGGCACTGTTTGCCGGAACCATGGGGCCGCTGATCGGGCTGCTGCTGCTTTGCCTGGCGCTGACGTTGACCACCGACACGTTCCTCACCGTGCGCAACATCCTCAACGTGCTCGACCAGATCACGGTGCTCGGCATCATGGCAATCGGCATGACGCTGGTGATCCTGATCGGCGGCATCGATCTCTCGGTCGGCTCGGTGCTGGCGCTGGCCGCCATGGTGATGGGCTTTGTCTCCCACCCCGACTATCTCAATCTCGGCCTTGCCGCCGGCGTCGTTGCAGCACTGGTCGTCGCCGGCCTTTGCGGACTGGTGTCCGGCCTGCTGGTGACCGTCACCCGGCTGCCGCCGTTCATCGCGACGCTGGCGATGATGTCGGTGGCGCGCGGCCTTGCCAACATGATCACCGACGGCTCGCAGATCGTCGGCTTTCCCGACTGGTTCACCAGCCTGTCGATCATCCGCCATTTCGGCTTCCTGTCGGTCACAGTCGGGGTGATGATGGTGCTGGCGATCGTCTTCGCCATCTTCCTCAACTACCGCGCCACCGGCCGCAGCCTTTACGCCATCGGCGGCAGCGCCGAGGTGGCGCGGCTCTCCGGCATTCCGGTGAAGTCGCTGACCAACTGGGTCTATGCCATCTGCGGCGTGCTTGCGGGTCTTGCCGGCATTGTGCTTGCCGCGCGGCTGGATTCGGTGCAGCCGAGTTCCGGCCTCGGCTATGAGCTCGACACCATCGCGGCGGTGGTGATCGGCGGCGCCAGCCTGTCGGGCGGCGTCGGCTCGATCGGCGGCACCGCGGTCGGCGTACTCATCATCGGCGTGCTGCGCAACGGGCTCAATCTGCTCGGCGTCTCGCCCTTCATCCAGCAGGTGGTGATCGGCGTGGTGATCGCGCTGGCGGTCGCCAGCGATACCTGGCGGCGCAGGGCGCGATAGAGAACGGGGCACAATTGAGAATTCGCCCGGAGCGTCCGGGCGATAGACGGATCGGTCGATCCGAAACTGGGATGTTCCAAGGGGCGCGATGCGCTGGCGGGACAGTTTGACTATCAACGGAGGAAACACATGCTGACCAAACGTTCATTGCTGCTTGCCGCGGCCGCCATCATTCCGCTGCTCGGGCTGACCGACATGGCCTCGGCCAAGGAGGCCAAGAAGCTCGGCCTCGCCGTGGCCAATTTGCAGGCCGACTTCTTCAACCAGATCAAGCAGTCGGTCGAAGCCTACGGCAAGGAGAAGGGCATCGAGATCGTCACCGTCGACGCCAAGGGCGATTCGGCAACGCAGGTCAGCCAAGTGCAGGATCTGATCACGCAGAACATCGACGCGCTGATCTACATTCCGGCCGGCGCCACCGCCGCCACCGTGCCGACCAAAACCGCCAAGGCTGCCGGCATTCCGGTCGTCAATGTCGACCGCAACGCCGACGGCGCGCCCGGCGACACCTTCATCGCCACCAACAGTGTCGCCTCGGCGCAGGCGGTGTGCGACTACATCGCCAAGCAGGCCGGCGGCAAAGGCGAACTGATCATCATCCACGGCCAGAAGGGCACCACGCCGGAAGTCGATCGCTCGAAGGGCTGCGGCGAAGCGCTCAAGGCCTATCCCGATATCAAGGTGGTCGGCGAATTGTGGAGCGAAGGCTGGCACCAGGACGAAGGTTTCAAGCTGACGCAGGACCTGCTGCAGTCGCATCCCGATGTCTCCATCGTCATCGGCCAGGCCGATGCGCTGGCGCTGGGTGCGGCACAGGCGGTCAAGGTCGCCAATCCCGGCCACAAGGTCTGGGTTGCCGGCTTCGATGGCGACGTGGCCGCACTCAAAGCGCTGAAGGACGGCGTGTTCGACGTCACCGCGACGCAGCAGACGCAAGGCATGGGCCGGCTCGCCGTCGATGCGGCGATCAAGCTGGTGGCGGGCGAAAGCGTTCCGGCCGAGCAGCTGCAGGATGCGACGCTGACCACCAAGGACAATGTCGAGCAGTTCATCGCCAAGCATCCGTAACGACCGGCACCGCTTAAGAGAGCACCACGATGTCTCCTGATCCTCGCCACAGCGAAAGCCCGCACAACGGGCTCTTCGTCAACGGCCTTTGCAAGAGCTACGGACCGGTCCAGGTCCTGGCCGATGCAAGCTTTGAGGTGCGGCCGGGCGAGGTTGTGGCGCTGCTCGGCGAAAACGGCGCCGGCAAGTCGACGGTGTCCAACATCATCGCCGGTTCGACAAAGGCCGATGCCGGCACTATCATCTGGCGGGGGAAACATTATTCCCCCGCCTCGCCTGCCGCGGCAATCGATGCCGGTGTGGGCATGATCCATCAGGAACTGAAGCTGCTGCCGGACCTGTCGGTGGCGGAAAATGTCTATGTCGGGCGCCTGCCGATGCGCGGCGGCCGCATCGACCGCGCGGAGATGAACGCCAAGGCCTCGGCGCAGTTGAAGCGGCTTGGCCTCGACGTCTCGCCCGAGCGCAAGGTGGGCACGCTGCGCATCGCCGCCCAGCAGCAGGTCGAGATCGCCAAGGCGCTGACGCTGAATGCCGAATTGCTGATCTTCGACGAACCGACCGCAGCGCTTGGCGGCGAGGAAACGGAGCTTTTGTTCCAGCAGATCCGCAAGCTCAAGGCGGAAGGCATGTCCTTCATCTATATCAGCCATCGTCTCGACGAGATCGCGCAGATTGCCGACCGCGTGGTGGTGATGCGCGACGGACGCATCGTCGCCCGCCACGAGCGCGCCGATATTCCCGTGCGCACAGTGGTCGAGCAGATGGTCGGCCGCTCGGTCGAGCGGATGTTCCCGCATCTGACGCCGCCGCGCGAGGAAACACTGCTCGAGGTCGAGAACCTGTCTTCGCCGGAGAAGAGTTTCAACAACGTCTCCTTCTCGGTCAAAGCAGGCGAGATTCTCGGC
This sequence comes from Mesorhizobium sp. M1252, assembly GCF_040318265.1. Taxonomy (NCBI): domain Bacteria; kingdom Pseudomonadati; phylum Pseudomonadota; class Alphaproteobacteria; order Hyphomicrobiales; family Phyllobacteriaceae; genus Mesorhizobium; species Mesorhizobium sp. M1252. The sequence continues at coordinate 342,062 of NZ_JAMYLX010000006.1, forward strand.
ATTGCCGGGTTGATCGGCGCCGGCCGCACAGAACTGGTGCGGGCGATCGCCGGCGCCGATCCGATCTCGTCCGGCTCGGTGCGTGTTGCCGGCGAACCGGTGCATCTCAGCGGGCCGGAGGCGGCGATCAAGGCCGGCGTCGTGCTGGTGCCGGAAGACCGCAAGGCGCAAGGCGTCGTGCTCGACCAGACAATCGGCGAGAATCTGGCGTTCGGCAATTTCGACCATGTCGCGCCGAAGGGCTGGGTGTTCCCGAAAGCGGTGCAGAAATTCGCCGAGGCCGGCATCGCAAGGCTCGGCGTCAAAGGCAAGCCGAACCAGGCTGTGTCAAAACTGTCCGGCGGCAACCAGCAGAAGGTGATCATCGCCAAATGGGTGTCGCGGCCGCCGAAGGTGTTCATCCTCGACGAGCCGACGCGCGGCATCGATGTCGGGGCGCGTGCGGCAATCTACGACGTCATTGCCGACCTCGCCCGCTCCGGCATGGCGGTGGTAGTGGTCAGCTCCGACCTCGAGGAGGTGCTGGGCCTGTCGCACCGCGTGCTGGTGCTGAGCCGCGGCCGCCAGCGCGGCATTCTCGACCGCAGCGAGGCGAGCAATGTCGCGGTGATGGAACTTGCCACGAGCTGAGGACAGGAGTCGGAACAAAGCGCAGCAGGTGGTATCCTCCCAAGGACCGGACCGCGCGGGGCGCCAGCAAAGACTGGCGCCCCTTCATTTCAGGAGGGGGAACAACATGAAACTATTCGATCTCAGCGGCGACGTAGCGCTGGTAACAGGCGCCGGCAGCGGCATCGGCCAGGCCATTGCCATCGGGCTCGCCGAAGCCGGCGCCGACATAGCCTGTTTCGGCCATGCCTCGAAAGGCGGGCTGGATGAGACCGCGCACAGGATCGCCGCGCTTGGCCGCAAGGCGGTGGTGCTGACCGGGACGGTGACGTCGGAGGCCGACCTGGCGACCGCAGTCGAGCGCACGGAAAAGGAGCTCGGCGCGCTGACCATCGCCGTCAACAATGCCGGCGTTGCAGGAGCCGAGGCCGCCGAGACGCTGTCGCTGGAGAAGTGGCAGAAAATCTACGACGTGAATGTCAGCGGCGTGTTCCTGTCCTGCCAGGCCGAAGCGCGCGCCATGCTGACGCGGCGCAAGGGCTCGATCATCAACATCGCCTCCATGTCGGGTTCGATCGTCAATCGCGGCCTGACCCAGGCGCATTACAATTCGTCGAAGGCGGCGGTCATCCACATGTCGAAAAGCCTCGCCATGGAATGGGCCGATCGCGGCCTGCGCGTCAATGTGGTGAGCCCAGGCTACACGCTGACGCCGATGAACAAGCGGCCGGAGGTCGCCGAACAGATCAAGATCTTCGAACGCGACACGCCCATGGGGCGCATGGCGACGCCGGAAGAGATGGTCGGCCCGACCGTGTTCCTGGCCAGCCGCGCCGCGAGTTACGTCACCGGCATCGACCTGATCGTCGATGGCGGTTTTGTCTGCTGGTAAGGAGAAAAGATGCAGAGGCGTTTTGAAGGCAAGACTGCGGTCATCACCGGCGCGAGCGGTGGCATCGGCGCGGCGATGGCGAAGCGCTTCGCCGAGGAAGGTGCCGCGGTGGTGGTCAGCGCCATCGATACCCGCGTCGAGGACGTCGCCGCCGGCCTGAAAGCGGCAGGCGCCAAGGTCGCGTCGATGCGCATGGACGTTACCAGGAAGGATGAGGTCACCGCGCTTTACGACCTCGCCGAGAAGGAATTCGGCCGTGTCGACATTTCGGTGCAGAATGCCGGCGTCATCACCATCGCCCCGATCGAGGCGATGACCGAGGCCGAGTGGGACAAGGTGATGGCGGTCAACACCAAGGGCGTGTTCCTGTGCTGTCAGGAAGCGATCGCCCGCATCCGCAAGCATGGCGATGGCGGCCGGCTGATCAACACGGCATCGGGCCAGGCGCGGCAGGGTTTCATCTACACGCCGCATTATGCGGCGTCGAAGTTCGGCGTCGTCGGCATCACCCAGAGCCTGGCCAAGGAAGTCGCCAAGGAAAAGATCACCGTCAACGCGATTTGCCCCGGCATTATCGACACTGACATGTGGGCTTACAACGACGTCGCCTGGGGCAAGCTGATGGGTGACTACAAGCCCGGCGAGCTGATGGCCGAATGGGTGAAGAACATCCCGATGGGGCGCGCCGGCAGCGGCGAGGACGTGTCCGGCCTGGTCAGCTTTCTCGCCAGCGACGACGCCACCTACATCACCGGCCAAACCATCAATGTGGATGGCGGCCTGATCATGTCGTGAACGTCAGCTCTGGCGGTTGGCAATCGACCAGTCTGAAATTCCGCAGTGCACAGGGCATCAGCCGTTGCGCCGCATGAACGTTGGTATATATAATTTCATCTCATGAAACGGCCTTGGCGGGGATGGGGCTCGCCGGCCGAGACCATGGGACCTTGATGGCTCGCACGTCTGAGAGCGCCGCTGGAGCGGCGATCGATCTGTTGACGATTGCTCACGCAGCAATCCATCCGATGCCATGACGCGGGCCCGCCCGGCATCACATCATCATCAAATCGAGCATCACCTCGCCTGCGGCTCTCTGTATTTGCGCAATTCGGACGGAAAACCGTCCACACTCTTCCTGGAATTGCTCGCCGCGGCACTGGCTTGGTGCGAACGAGCTTGCGTAACGACCCGCCTTTCCAACACAATCAAGAAAAGACGCAAGAAGGGAACGATCAAGAAATTTCCACATGGTTTGACAGGAGAACAAGCATGTCATTTCGCAGTGTGATTTCGAACCTATCAATGGGAGCCTTTGCGCTTGCCACCGCAAGTTCGCTTACATCGCCGGTCCAGGCAGCAGCACCCGAATCCAACGACCCGATCAAGATCGCGCTGTTCGACTGGACCAGCGTCAATCTCAACGCCAAGATCCTTGGCGGTATCCTCGAAAAGCTCGGCTATACCGTCGAATATCCGACAGCCGACTACCTCTCCAGCCTGACCACCGGTCTCACCAATGGCGACCTCGATGTCGGCCTGGAGTTCTGGGACACGACGGCCGGCGAGGCGATGAAGGCCTCCGACGCCACCGGCCAGACCGAGCGGCTGGGCAAGCTCGGGCCGAAGGCCAAGGAAGAGTGGTGGTTTCCCGAATATATGAAGGAGAAATGCCCGGGCCTGCCCAATTGGGAGGCGCTGAAGGACCCGAAATGCGCCGAGGCGTTCTCGACGGCGGAGACGGCGCCGAAGGGCCGCTATCTCGGCGGCCCGGTAACCTGGGAAGGCTTTGACGACGAGCGCGTCGAGGCGCTGAAACTGCCCTTCACCGTCATCCATGCCGGCACCGACGCGGCGATGTTCGCCGAGTTGGACTCGGCCTATCAGCGCAAGGCGCCGATCATGCTGTGGATCTATTCGCCGCATTGGGCGCCGGCCAAGTACAAGGGCGAGTGGGTCGAATTCCCGGAGTATACGCCCGAGTGCTACACCGATCCGAAATGGGGCACCAACCCGGATGCCAAATATGATTGCGGCAAGCCGCATGGCGAAATCTGGAAATACTCCTGGTCCGGCATGAAGGACAAATGGCCGATCGCCTACAAGGTGGCAAAGGCCTACACGATCGACACCGATGAGCTCAACAAGATGAGCGGCGAGATCGACCTCGGCGGCAAGACGCCGGAAGACGTCGCGGCCGCCTGGATCGCCGCCCACGAAGCCGACTGGAAAGCCTGGGCGCAGTGATGGCTCCGACTGAAGGCCGGACCCGGCCGTAACGGCCGGGTCCATATCTTCATTCTCCAGAAGGGCCATTGGATGACGGAAGCGACTGAACCGCAGGCGGCTGGCACGCCCAAGGATGTGCGGCCGATAAAGCTTGCCTGCCGCAATGTCTGGAAATTGTTCGGATCGAACGCGGCCAGCTTCATCCGCGAGCGTGACGGCAAGGCCAGCATGGCCGACATCGCCGCGGCCGGACTGGTCGGCGCGGTGCGCGCCGTCGATCTCGAAATCCGCCAGGGCGAGATTTTCATCATCATGGGGCTATCCGGCTCCGGCAAGTCGACGCTGGTGCGCTGCATGTCGCGGCTGGTCGAGCCGACCCACGGCAAGGTCGAATTCGAAGGCAACGATCTGCTCAAGATTTCCGATTCGGCGCTGATCGAACTGCGGCGCCATCGCATGGGCATGGTGTTCCAGAATTTCGCGCTGCTGCCGCATCTGAACGTGCTCGACAACATTGCCTTCCCGCTGAGTATCCAGGGCCAGGACCGGCCGACGCGCGAAGCGAGAGCGCGGGAGGTGATCGATCTCGTGGGCTTGCGCGGCCGCGAGCATTTCTATCCGCGCGAACTCTCCGGCGGCCAGCAGCAGCGCGTCGGCATTGCCCGCAGTCTCGCGACCAAGCCGGAGATCTGGTTTCTCGACGAGCCGTTCTCGGCGCTCGACCCGCTGATCCGCCGCGAGATGCAGGATGAGCTGATGCGGCTGCAGACCATGCTGCACAAGACCATCGTCTTCATCACCCATGATTTCGACGAGGCGATCAGGCTCGCCGACCGCATCGCCATCATGAAGGATGGCGAGGTCATCCAGACCGGCACGCCGGAACAGCTGGTGGTCAATCCGGCGACCGACTATGTCGCCGAATTCACCCGCGATGTCGACCGCGCCAAGGTGATTTCTGCGCGCAGCCTGATGCGCGCTTTGGATGGATCCGGGCATGGCGGCACGGTTTCGCCGGAGGCCAAGATCGCCAGCTTCTCGGCCAGCATTGTCGCCTCGGGTAAGCCCTTCGCCGTGGTCAACGGCGCCGGCAAGCCGATCGGCGAGGTGACGCCGCAAGCCGTGATCGGGCTGCTGGCCGGCATCGACAAGCAAAGGGCTGGCGCATGACGGTCACGGCAAGCGTCAGCCAGGCGAGGCCGCCGGTTCAGCGCTGGCTGCTGGTCTGGGCGCTGGCGCTGGCCGCCGTGCTGGTGGTGTTTCTGCTGCAGGACAGACTGCCCTGGGCCGTCAACTATCCGGCCGAGGCGGTTATCCCGGTCGCCGACTGGGTCAGTGCGCTGATGCGCTGGATCAAGTCGAACTTGTCCTGGCTGACCCGCTCGATCACCGCGGTGCTCGGCGTTCCCCTCGATTTCGCGCTCGACCTGCTGGCCAAGAATTTCAAGATTGGTCACGGTGCCGATGCCTATGTCCTGCCGCGCCTGTCCTGGATCGGCGTCTGCGTAGCCGCCTTCATCGCCGGGCACGCCGTGGGCGGTAGAAAACTCGGCATGCTGGTCGGCGGCTGCTTCCTCTACACCGCGCTGTTCGGCCAATGGACCAGCGCCATGCTGACACTGGCACTGATTTCCATCGCGGTGCCGTTCTGCATCGTCACCGGCCTGTTCGCCGGCATCTGGGCGTGGCGCAAGCCATGGGCCCAGCGGCTGATCATCTCCCCTGCCCTCGATTTGATGCAGACCATCCCGACCTTCGCCTATCTCATCCCGATGCTGCTCCTGTTCGGCAACAGCCCGGTCTCGGCGATGATCGCCACCGCCATCTTCGCCACGCCGCCCATGGTGCGAGCAACGATGCTGGGTCTGTCGCGGGTGCCCTCCGAGATCGACGATTTCTCAGAGATGGCCGGCTGCACGGCGCGGCAGAAATTGTGGCGCGTGCTGCTGCCGTCGGCGCGGCCGACACTGATGATCGGCGTCAACCAGGTGATCATGCTGGCGCTGAACATGGTGATCATCGCCTCGATGATCGGCGCCGGCGGCCTCGGCTATGATGTGCTGCTGGCGCTGCGTGCGCTGAAGGTCGGCGAAGCCATGGAAGCCGGGCTCGCCATTGTGGCGCTCGCAATCGCGCTCGACCGGCTGAGCCAGGCGATCGCGCATAAGCAGGCAAAAGGCCACGTTCAACGGCAGGCGAACCAGAGCGTTTGGCGGCGCTATCCCAATCTGTCGCTGGCCATCGCCATCCTGGTCGTGACGACGCTGCTCGGCCTGTTCGTACCGGCCTTCGCGGCGGTGCCGAAGGCGATCACCTTCACCACTGCGCCACTGTGGAAGGCGGCGGTGAGCTGGGTGACGATCAACTTCTTCGACGTGATCGAAGCGTTTCGCGTGGCGCTCATCCTCAATGTACTGAACCCGCTGCGCGCCTTCTGCGAAGGCTTTCCGTGGCTCGGCGCGGTGGCCCTGCTCGGCCTCGCCGGCTACCAGTTCGGTGGCCTGCGTCTCGCCGCCCTCGTCGCCGCGCTGACCGCCTTCTGCGCCGTCACCGGCCTGTGGGAAAAGACCATGGCGACGGTTTATCTCTGTGGCATCTCGGCCTTCATCGCTTGCCTGATCGGCATCCCGATTGGCCTGATGGCCGCGCGCAGCGACCGCTTCGAAAAGATCGTCACGCCCATCATCGACACGCTGCAGGTGCTGCCGTCCTTCTGCTTCATCATTCCCGTGGTGATGCTGTTCCGGGTCGGCGACGTCACCGCCATGATCGCCACGGTCGCCTTCGCCGTGGTGCCGGCGATCCGCTACACCAATCACGGCATCCGGCAAGTGCCGCCGGCGCTGATCGAGGCGGCGAAGGTTTCCGGCTGCACGCCGCGCCAGACCTTCTTTCGGGTACAATTGCCACTGGCGCTTCCCGAAATCATGCTCGGCGTCAACCAGACGATCCTGATGGCGCTGGCGATGATCATCATCTGCGCCATGGTCGGCACACGCGACCTCGGCCAGGAAGTCTTCATCGCGCTGTCCAAGGCCGATTCCGGACGCGGCATTGTCGCGGGTCTCGCCATCGCTTTCATCGGCATCGTCGCAGACCGGCTGTTCAATGCCTGGACGGCGAAGGCGCGGGCAAGACTAGGATAATTGTTGAATGTCCAATCCCGGCGAACCGCCTTTTGCCGTTGTCGTTTTCGACATGGCCAAGACCGGCGAGCCGGATGGCGAGCATCTGATTTCCGGCTTCGAGAAGCTGGGGGCGGCGACGGCCTATGCGATTGCGCGGGTTCGCGCCTCGGTGGAGGAATTGCGCAAGCCTGGCCTCACAGCCACCGAATTACGCCAGCTTTGGCACCTCTATGGCGAAGACTGTTCGGTGCTGAACGCCGGAGTGCGCGGCAGCGATCTACTCGACGATTTCATTGCGACGCCGTCGATGCCGGCCGAATGCAACTGGCAAGTTCTCGCGCCCAGGCTGCGCCGCTTCCGCGCCTCGCTGCTGATCTCCAACGGCAACAACGAATCCGTCTGGGCCGGCGGCTTCTTTCGCTCGACCTTCAGGCTGTCGCGAGACGGTCTGCTCGAGCGCTTTGGCGACGACGCCATTGCCGCCTTCAAGGCCAAGGGGATCGAGCCGGCGGAGCCGACGAAGCTCATGGTCGCCAATTACTTCGAGCTTCCCGACCCGCCCTACCCGCCGCCAGGCGTGACGCTGCGATCCTGGAAGGTCGAGGTCGGTTTCGTCTGCCATGACGTGAAGTTCGGCGGCGACGCCGCCGGAATCTTCGCCTGGCCGCAAGAGCCCACCGACTGGGCGCTCAGAACCATGCAGTTCCTGCTGATGGCCGACATGATGGCCATGCGCGGCGATGGCCCCGACTGGGCCAACGACTGCGAGATACTAACCGCCAAGGTGACCGAGACGGAGGCGCCTCCCGACTATCCGCTGGATTGAAGTGATGATCATCACCTGCCCCGTGGCCGGCACACGCGATCTCGGCCAGGAAGTGTTCATCGCACGGTCCAGGGTCGCGGCATTGTCGCGGGCTGGCAACAACCTGCCATCGACATCATCGCGGTCGGTCTCCGACCCCTGAGCCGCGAAAGCTCAAGCACGGCTCGGATAGACGGTTTCGCCTCTTCTGGAGTTCGCCTCTTCTGGAAATGGCAGGCCGCGCTCCAGCTCTTGACTTTGACGCATTTTCGCGCGGAAAGCTGCTTCATCCTCGACCAGCCTGAGCTTGCTGCCGAATGCCCGATCAGCGCGAACCGCCTTTTACTGTCGTCGTCTTCGACATGGCCAAGACCGGCGAGCATGTGGTTTCGGGGTTTGAGACGTTGGATGCGGCTACGTCCTACGCGATTGCTCGGGTTCGCGCCTCGGTGGAAGAGCTGCGCAAGCCTGGCATCGCAGCAGCCGAGCTCCGGCGGCACTGGCATATCCATGGTGAGGATTGCACGGTGCTGAACGCCAATGTGCGCGGCAGCGATCTGCTTGACGATTTCATCGCGACGCCGGGGACACCGGCCGAATGCGACTGGCGGGCGCTGGCGCCACGACTGCGCCGTTTCTACGCCGCTGTGAACGTCTTCAACAACGATGGCAAATCTATCCGGGTCAGCGGCTTTTTCCGCGCGACCTACCGGTTATGGCACGCTGGCCTGCTCGCACGATTTGGCGACGACGCCATCGCTTCCTTCGAAGCCAGAGGCATCACGCCGACAGTGCCGACGAGAGTCTCGGTCGACCATCACTTCGAGCAGCCCGATCCGCCGCGCCCGCCGCCCAGCGATATCAGGCCGTTGCTATCCTGGAAGGTCGAGATCGATTTCGGCTGCACCGATGTGAGGTTCGGCGCCAAAACCGACGGCGTCTTCGCCTGGCCCGAGGAGCCGACCGGCCGGGCACTCAACGATATGACACATCTGCTGATGGCTGACAGGCTGTCTATGTACGGCACCGGCCCGGAGGGCGCCTATTATAGCGAATTGGTCTGGGTCAAGGTGACGGAGACCGATGCGGCTCCCGACTACCCTCTGAATTGAAACTGGGCCGGTGACGGCGCATTGTTTTGCATCACGCCGACCTATTCCGCCGCCACGCCCTTCACCTGGAGATAGCTTTCCATCGAGTCGTCCAGCGCCTGCAGCCAGGGCGTATGGTGCAATGGCGCCATGGTGCCGGTCATCAGCGAGCGATAGGCGTGGTCGCGAAAGCTCATAATGTCTTCCGCCTTGTGGTGCTCCCATTCCATGAAGGTCTGGTTGACCGCCTCGACGTCGAAGCCGGGATAGTCGGTCTGGTCCATCAATTCCTTGGTGTAGTCGCCCTGGAACCAGATCATCTGCTCGGCGTCTTCCAGCGTCTCTTCGCGTGCCCGCCACTTGGCGCCGTGCTCGGCCATCGCCTGTACCGACGGCAGCTTGATGCGGCCCATGATGACGTCACGGGCGAACCAGGCCTGGGCGTCGAACATGTTGAAAGTGTAGAACTGGTCCTGCATGCCGATATAGGACAGTTTCGGGTTCTTCTCCCACACGACGCCCTCATAGAGCCCGTCCGGCCACATGCGGTTGGCGGTCTTCAGCTTCAGCTCTTCCGTGAGGAACGGGAAGGAATGCAGATAGCCGGTGCACAGGATGATGGCGTCGACGTCCTTGGTGGTGCCATCCTTGAAGTGCGCCGTCTTGCCGACGACCTTCTGCAGCAGCGGTACTTCCTTCCAGTTCTCCGGCCATTTGAACCCCATCGGTTTGGAGCGGTAGCTGGAAGTGATCGATCTGGCGCCGTATTTGTAGCACTGCGAGCCGATGTCCTCGGCAGAATAGGAGCGGCCGATGATCAGTATGTCCTTGCCCTTGAACTCCATGGCATCGCGGAAATCATGGCTGTGCAGGATACGGCCGTTGAACGTCGAAAAGCCTTCGAAATAGGGAACGTTGGGAACCGAGAAATGCCCTGAGGCAACGACGACATTGTCGAACTCCTCGGAGTAGGTGACGTCGTTCGTGCGGTCATGCGCGGTGACGGTGAATTTTCTCGTCTCGTCCGAGAAGGTCACCATGCGCACCGGACTGTTGAAGCGCACCCATTTGCGTAGGCCTGATTTCTCGACCCGGCCCTTGATGTAATCCCACAGCACCGCGCGTGGCGGGTAGGAGCCGATGGGACGGCCGAAATGCTCCTCGAATGTGTAGTCGGCGAATTCCAGGCACTCCTTCGGTCCGTTCGACCAGAGGTAGCGGTACATCGAGCCGTGGACGGGGTCGCCATGCTCGTCGAGGCCGGTGCGCCAGGTGTAGTTCCACAGGCCGCCCCAGTCCGACTGCTTTTCGAAGCAGACGATTTCGGGGATCTCGGCGCCCTTGTCGGCAGCCGACTTGAAGGCCCTGAGCTGGGCCAGACCGGATGGCCCCGCTCCAATGACGGCAACGCGCGTTTTCATGGCAGGCCTCCCGGTGTCATTCGATTTTTGGAATTGCTCTTACGAAACAAATTTCACTCACAGGACAGTAATTGCCTCTTGGATGCTGTCAACAGGCCTTGTGGAGAAACCGCGTTTCGCCCCAGCGGATTTCCGGAAAAACGGATGACGGCGTAAATCCTGTTCGGACACCATTCGACTTAACGGGCTTGCTGCGCGGTTGCGTTTCTGTATCGGCACCGAATATGTTCACCTGGAGTGAAATAATCATGGGGATTCGGGGGCGAGATGGCGAAAACAAGTTCCGACTCCAAGACTGCTTCGACAAGGGCAAAGCCACCGGCAAAGGCCTCCGTGGACGGAAAAACCATCCGCGCGCCGCTGACGCAGAATCCGCACGCCATTCGCGACACGCGCGAAAAAGTGCTGGAGGTGGCGATCGGGCGCGAGGTGCGCGCCTTCCGCAAGAAGCTCGGCATCACCGTTGCCGATCTCGCCGTCGCCACCGATATTTCGCTGGGCATGCTGTCGAAGATCGAGAACGGCATCACCTCGCCGTCGCTGACCACACTGCAGGCGCTGTCGAGGGCGCTCGGCGTTCCCGTCACCGCCTTCTTCCGGCGATTCGAGGAAGAGCGCAGCGCCGTCTTCGTCAAGGCCGGCGAAGGGCTAGATGTCGAACGCCGCGGCACCCGCGCCGGCCATCAATACAATCTGCTCGGCCATATCGGCTCCAACACCAGCGGCGTCGTCGTCGAACCCTATCTGATCACACTGACCGAGGATTCGGATGTGTTCCCGACCTTCCAGCATGAGGGCATGGAATTCCTCTACATGCTGGAGGGCGAGGTGGTGTACCGGCACGGCAGCAACCTCTATCCGATGAAGCCGGGCGACAGCCTGTTCTTCGACGCCGATGCGCCGCATGGGCCGGAGCAGCTGACAAAACTGCCGATGCGGTATTTGTCGATCATTTGCTATCCGCAGAATAGCGCTGGGTAATCGGACCGCCGCAGCCCCCTCACCCGGATTGCCCCGAGGGGAGAGGAGTCTGGCGTCAGCGCTGGCGATCTCTTCTCCGCTCGGGGAGAAGGTGGCCGCGCAGCGGCCGGATGAGGGGGCCTTTAGTCCGGCCCGAACCCCGGTGACGTCGCACTGCCATCATCCAGCTTCGACAGCCATTCCACCAATGTCGGCCGATACCGCGTCAGGCCCTTGTAGGTGGCCAGCTCTTCCGGCAAATCCCGGATCACCCGGTGCAGTCGTCTTGCCCATTTCGGCTGTGTCACCAGTTCGTCCATCTTGATGAGATAGCAGCGGATCGGGAAGACGATGCCGTTCGAGCGCGGCAGCCGCCAGAAGCTTTGCAGTTCGACGCGCAGATGCACCTTGTCGCCGACATTTTCGGGCGTCACCGTCGCGCGGTCCGGGCCCCATTTGTGGTAATTCTCCGGGCTGGTGTCGAGGCGCGGGTTGATGGTCATCGTCCAGTTGAGACGCCGCGCCGGCTTGCCCTGCTGGATGTTGGTGAGGAACTTCAGCGCCCTGACGAAAATCCCCTTCTCATGCGCCAGCGGCACCGGCGCGTGCCATTCGAAGAAATTCATGCCGATGTCGAAATCGAGCGACCAGTCGGCCTGGGTGGTGACCATGCCGGCGTCCATCCACAGATTGCCGTCGCGCTGATCGAGGATGCAGAAATCGCCCTGGCTCTGGCGGGTGATGTACTCCATCGGCCCGTAAGGCAGTGTCGAGGTGTCGCCGAAGGTGAAGGTGTCGTCGATGCCGAGCGGTCGGTTGATCCAGCGCCAGCGGTCGCCGTCGCGAGTCAGGGTGAAATGCTCGGGATAGCCAAGTGCCTGTTGCTCCATCAAAAGTTCGAGCAGGTCCCAGCCGGCCAGCGTCATATGCGGCAGCGACTGGCAGCGCAGCGGATCCTCGGCCAGCACCAAAGCGCGGTCCTGCATCTCGGCGACATAGTGCTCGTCGACGTCTATCAGGTTTTCCAGCACGCTGCCCTTGGGACCGACGACATGCGGCTCGATGTTGACCGCGTACATGTAGCTGTCTTCGTGGAACGGAAACGGAAACCGCCTGATGTGCTCCGGGCTGTTGTTGAAGGTGAAATCGTCGCGAAACGTTTCCTTGCGAAAGGTGATGCCCAAGCTCGCCTCCTATCTTTCCAGGACCAGCGACTTGCCTTCGAAGCGCGACACGCACGGCATGATCTTGCAGCCGGAACGGTGGTCTTCCTCACTCAGCCAGTGGTCGTTGTGGATGAACTTGCCGTCATGCGAGATGACGTTGGTCTCGCACTGGCCGCAGACACCGCCGCGGCAGAGATAGGGCGGATCGACGCCGGCGGCCTCGATCGCTTCGAGCAGGCTCTGCTGCTCGCCGACGCGGATGGTCTTGCCGCTGACGGCAAGTGTGCCGTCGAACGGCAGGCCGGGCTGGGGTGCCGCGAAATGCTCGTAGTGCACGGTCTCCGCCGGCCAGCCGAGAGCCGCAGCGCGCTCGCGCACCCAGTTGATCATGCCGGTCGGGCCGCAGACATAGAGATGGGTGCCGAGCGGCTGCGAGGACAAGAGACGGTCGAGTTCGATGCGCTCGTCGCGGTCGTCGTGATAGAGCCGGACGCGACGGCCATAGCGCTCCTGCAGCACATCGGCATAGGTGCCGAGCGAGGCGGTGCGGCAGGTGTAGTGCAGCTCGAAATTGCCGCCGGACCCGGCGAGCTGCGCGGTCTGCGCCATGAACGGCGTGATACCGATGCCGCCGGCAAGCATCAGATGCTTCTTGGCCCTGAGGTCGAGCGAGAACAGATTGACGGGGCAGCTGACCACCATCTCCAGGCCGGGGTTGACGCTCCGGTGCATGAACAACGAGCCGCCGCGGCCGACATCGTCGCGGCGCACCGAGATGGTGTATTCGCGGGTGTCGAGCGGCGATCCCATCAGCGAATAGGGATTGAGCCTTGTGCGGTCGCCATCGCGCATCTCGACCACGACATGGGCGCCGCCGGAAAAGGTCGGCAAAAGCTCACCGTCACGGCGGCGGAAATGGAAGCGCGTCACCAGTTCGTTGACCGGGACGACGTCGCTGACGACGACATCGAGCTTGGTGGTGCCGGTGCTCATGGGAAGACCTCCTCGATGGGAGGAATCTCCGAGCGATCCTCGGCATTTATGCAGACGCCCTGGAATGCTGCCAGCCGTCGCGAATAATGATCGCGCACCAGAAGCAGCAGGCCGCAATGCGCGCAGGTGGCCGGCTGCGTCGTCACATTTTCGGTGATGCCTTTGCAATGCACGCACTGCATGCGCCGCGCCAATGAGCCGCGATGCTCGGTCTGCATGGAGGTATGATCGATGCCGGCTTCGAGCGCCATCTGCATTGCCTGGCCGATCAGCCCTTCGGTGCCGGCGAGATAGAGGCGCAGGCCCATATGCGCGTTGGCAAGCGTCTGCTTCAGCCGGGGCAGCAGGCTGGCGAAGGTTGGCGCGACATGAAACTGCGCGGACTTCAGTGCCTCAAGAGCGGCAACGTGCTTGCCGTCGGCCCCGGGAATGAAGTCGATTTCGGCGCCGTCGAAGAAGCCGGGGGGCGACGTCCTTGCCATATCGACGATCGCCAGCGCGCCTTCCGCATCCGCCACGAAAAGATGATGCTTGCCGGGCTGCGGGGACAGGGTTCCGTAAATGGGCCGGCTGATGATCGTTTTGGCTGCCATTCTCTACTTCGTACCTCGAAACCCTCGCTGTCGATTGTGCCTCAGCCTTTCGCCGTGCGCTTGGTTTTTTTGGGATCGTCGAAGGGCAGAGGCTGCGCCGTCGCCCTGATCGAACCGCTCTTGTTGCGGATCTCGAGCCTGGTGTCCTTGACCGCGCAGTCGACGTCGAGGCGGGCGATTCCCATCGATTTCTCGACCAGCGGCGAATACATGGCGCAGGTGACCACGCCGACCTTTTTGCCGTCGCGATAGACCGGCGCGCCCTCATCCGCGGGTTGCTTGCCGTCGAGCAGCACGCCGTAGATCTTGAAGCGCTCCTTGCCCTTGAGGCGGTAATGCTCTTCGGCGCCACGAAAGCCGGTCTTGCCGGGACTGACGGTGAAGTCGAGGCCGAGCTCCCACAGCGTGTCGCCGGGGCCTTCGTTCTCGAACGGATATTTCTGCGAGTTGTCATAGGGATAAAACAGCAAATAACTTTCGACGCGCAGCATATCGAGCGTGGTGAAGCGGCACGGAATGATGCCGGCGCTCTTGCCCTCGTCGAGGATCCTGTCCCAGATCGTGCCGGCGTCCTGACCGCGGCAGAATATCTCGTAGCCGCGCTCGCCGGTATAGCCGGTGCGCGAGATCATGACGGGAAGGCCGAACAGCTGCGTCTGCATATGATGGAAATAGTTGAGGTCGCGAATGCCCGGCACATGCTTTGAGAGATAGTCGACCGCGGTCGGGCCCTGCAGCGACAGATCGTGCAGATTGTCGTCGAAGCGCAGCGATACGTCGCGGCCGACGGAAGCGCGCTGCAATTCCTCATGGCCGGTGCCGGAGCCGTGCACCACCATCCAGGCGTTCGGCCCGGTGCGGTAGAGGATGCAGTCGTCGGTGAATTTGCCGGCCTCGTTCAGCATGCAGGCATAGGCCGACTTGCCGGGATAGATCTTCTCCACGTCGCGCGTCGTTGCCAGGTCTATGAGGTGTGAGGCGTGCGGCCCGGTGATGTGAACCTTCTTCAGGCCCGACACATCCATCAGCCCGGCCCTGGTGCGGATGGCGGTGTATTCCTCGTCGGCGTCCTTGTCGTAGGTCCAGGCGGTGCCCATGCCGCTCCAGTCTTCGAGCTTCGAGCCTAACGCGCGATGGCGATCCGCCAGGGTCGAAAATCTCCAGGATGCCGTCATCCGCAAATCCTCCGTTCGAAAATTCTATTGTGTTCCCGGCTCCCTGCGCGGAGGCGGGAGCATTTGGTCGAATATTGATCGCAAACGTCCTGATGCCGCAATACCCGCAAGCAAATAATTTCATTGTCAGGCAAAATTCGCGGCTGGGGACAAACGGTTAACCCATCGTAAAATCGGCTTGACAATTGCTGGATTCGGCCCGAATTTATGAAAAAAATTTCACTCTGTTGAAAGAGGGCAGCAGGCGGCCAATTCGGGGTCGGGCGCTGGAAAAAGGGGAAAACCGATGTCAGACCTGCAGCAGCGCATCGAAGCGCTGTACCGTTCCGACCTGCGCGGATCCGCGCTCCTGATCATCTGCCTTTGGGCGACGATCCTCTTCGTGCTCGTCATGACATGGCCCTACATCCCGGACACCGGGATCAAGATCGTCGTCGCGATCGCGGCGGCCGCCGTGCTGATCTTCAACACGGCCGCCATCCTGGCGATGGTCAATCACTACAAGGAAGACAAGGACTTCATCTACGGTCTCGACATCAAGAACGCCGACGCGGCCCGCAGCCGCAAGTCCTGAAAATAGAACGTCCTGAGGGGTAGAAGACATGTCGCGCTACACGCCGCCGGAACAAGGCAAGGCCGGGCAGATTTTCGATATCGTGGTCGTCGTGGTCGCCATTTTCGTGGCGCTGTGGCTGCCATTGAAACTCGGCCTGGCGGGTGCGGCGAAATCCATCGACGCGCTCGATGCCAAGACCTGGGAAGCGTTGGGACAGAACCCGACCATGGCCTCGATCTGGGAAAAGCTCGGCTATACGCCGGAGACCGCGCACGACATCATCCAGAACCGCTTCCACTACATCATCGACTGGCCGACGCTGATCATCATGGCGGCGGTGCTGATCGGCTATTTCGTCTTCCTGTTCCGCGCCTCCGACCGCGAATATCGCGACGTCATCAACGAAAAGTTCGACGACAAGTAACGCCAGAGATTTTGGGGAAGCACGCTCATGTGGGTCGCACTCTCTTACGCATCGTGGGGCATCTCGGTCGTGCTTGCGCTGTGGATGCTCTACGACTGGTTCAAGATCGACACGACCTATCCCGAGGAGGTGCTGACTTCCTCGCGCGAAGGCGAGCTTGAAGCCGCTTCCGAAAAACACCGGATCTGAGTGGGGATTGAACAATGACGATCACGCTTGAACCGGCAATACACGGCGACAGAGTTTCACTGCTACGCGTGCTCGGCCCCGCCCATGTCTGGGCGCTTGGCGTCGGCATCGTGCTGGTCGGCGAATTCACCGGCTGGAATTTCTCGGCCGACAAGGGCGGCGCACTGGCGGCGCTGATCGTCTGCTGGGTGGTCGGGCTCTTGTACACTTCGGTCGCCATGATCGACTCCGAGGTGACATCGACGGTTGCCGCCGCCGGCGGCCAATACGCGCAGGCTAAGCACATTGTCGGGCCGCTGATGGCCTTCAACGTCGCGCTATTCCTGGTCTTTGCCTACACCATGCTGGAGGTTTCGGACGCCATCCTGCTCGGCGACACCATCGTCGCCAAGGCCGGCGTCGAAGGGCTCACCCACAACTCCTTCATTGCCGCCACCATCGTCGTGCTGGCATGGCTGAACTATCGCGGCGTGCTGATGACGCTCAACGTCAACTTCGTCATCACGGCGATAGCCTATGTCTCGATCGTTATCCTGTTCTTCTCGGTCAGCCCCTGGACGCAGGGTGCTGTGCTGAAGCTCAACGAGCTGGTCACCCCCGGCAATGCGCTGCCCTATGGTTGGATCGGCGTCATCGCGGCCTTCCAGTTCGGCATCTGGTACTATCTCGGCATCGAAGGCACCACGCAGGCCGCCGAGGAAGTGCGCTCCCCGGCGCGTTCGCTGCCTTACGGCACCATGGCCGGCATGATCACGCTTTTGATCGCCGCCGCCATGACCTGGTATGTCTGCGCCTCGCTGATGCCCTGGGAGTACCTCGGTATCACCTATTATCCCTTGTGGGACGCCGGCAAGCTGACCGGCAGCCCGCTGCTGGAAAACCTGTTGTTCGTCGCCACGCTGCTCGCGGCACTGGCGTCGGCCAATGGCTGTATCAACGATGCGGCCCGCGCGTGGTTCTCGCTTGGACGCGACCGCTATCTGCCGACATGGTTCTCGGCCGTGCACCCGAAATACCGCACGCCCTATCGCTCGATCCTGTTCCTGTTGCCGATCGCGCTCGCCTTCGCCTTCATAGCCGACCTCAACCAGGCGATCACCTTCTCGATCCTGTCGGGCGTGCTGCAATACACCTTCATGAGCATCAACATCATGATGTTCCGCAAAAAGTGGCCGCTGGGCACGATCCGCCGCGGTTATACGCACCCGTTCCACCCGATCCCGGCGATCGTGCTGTTTTGCCTCTGCGTGGTGACCTTCTTTGCGATCTTCCTCGGCTACGGCACGCAGCTGATCGCCATGGTCGCCTTCTACTTCCTGATCTCGCTGTGGTTCCACTTCTACCGGTACCGCTATGTGCGTCGCGGCGACCAGTTCACCATGCCGTGGCCGAAGCCGCAGGGCTATTGACAGGAGAGGGCCTGCCGGTTTGGGCGGGCATGGCGCGTGACGAGGTGTCTGACGTGACGACAGCATTGCTGGCCGGGGCGATCGCCTTGGCTCTCGTCCTGCACCTTGCCTGGCATGCGCGCGCCAGCCGCAAAAAGGCCAAGGCTGATCTTGCAGCCGAGGCAGCCAGCATCCGGACCGTCATCACAGATGCCGTTGATGTCTCCGATGGCACAGCCGGCGTTGTCACCTGGGCGGGTTCGTGGAACGGACAGCGCGTGCAGCTGCGCACCATCGTCGACACGCTGGCAACGCGAAAGCTGCCGGCGCGATGGTTGAGTGTCACCATCGCAGAGCCGGTTGCGGTGCCGGCGACCTTCGACATGATGATGCGGCCGGGCTCGCCGACGACCTTTTCCAATTTCGACCACCTCCAGCATACACTGCCGAAGGCACCCGGCTTCCCGGCCGAAGCGGTGCTGCGAACCGACCTCAGGGCGGCGCGCTTTCCGCAGAATCTGATCGCCAGCCATCTCGACATCTTTGCCGAAGGCCGCGCCAAGGAACTTTTGATCACGCCAAACGGCCTGCGCATCGTCTGGCTGCTGGCCGAGGCCGAGCGTGCCCGCTATGGCGTATTCCGCCAGGCAGCATTCGGCGCCACAAGGCTCGATCCGGCGCTGGTCGAAAGGTTGCTCACCTCGGCTTCGACGCTGCGCGATGCCATCAACAGACAGGAGAGGCAGGTGGCATGAGTGCATCCGCACCGACAAATCCCTATCTCGTGCTCGGCGCCGCGATCGTCTTGCCGGCCAGCGGCCACGTCATTCTGGGCGTGCCTGTGCGCGGCCTGCAATTCCTGTTCTTCATGGTGATCCTCGCCTGGGTGACGGCCAAGATCGCGCCGGCCGATGCCAGCTTCATCGGCCGCCACGCCGGCGGCTTCCTGATCTATGCGCTGTCGATCCTCGACGCCTACAAAATCGCCCGCATCCGCACAGCTACATGGGTTCACAGCGCCCGCGACGGCAGCGATAGTGCACCAAGCGGCATCGAACCGCATACGTAACTACAGGAATATTTTTTTCATATGATTGAATTCGCACGACGCATTCGATACATCATCGTCTAGTGGTAACGCCGGGAGGCTGACATGTGTGGAATCGTCGGACTTTTTCTGAAAGACAAGTCGCTTGAGCCGCAGCTCGGCTCGATGCTGTCGCAGATGCTGATATCGCTCAGCGATCGCGGCCCCGACAGCGCCGGCATTGCCATCTATGGCGCGCCTTCCAGGAATGAAGCCAAGATCACCATCCAGTCCGCGAAGCCCGAGCGCGATTTCCGCGGCCTCGACGCCGAACTCGCGAAGGCCATCGGCGCGCCGGTGAGCATAGCGGTGAAGGCCACCCATGCAGTGTTGAGAACCGCGCCCGACAAGGTCGATGCCGCGCGCGAAGCGCTGCAGTCAATCCGCCCCGACGTGCGCATCATGGGCGCCGGCGAAGCGGTGGAAATCTACAAGGAAGTCGGTCTGCCGGAAGCGGTCGTCGACCGCTTCGACGTCCGCTCGATGACCGGCACGCATGGCATCGGCCATACCCGCATGGCGACGGAATCGGCCGTCACCACTATGGGCGCGCATCCGTTCTCGACCGGCGCCGACCAGTGCCTGGTGCACAATGGCTCGCTGTCCAACCACAACAATGTGCGGCGTGAGCTGGTGCGGGAGGGCATGAAATTCGAGACCGAGAACGACACCGAGGTCGCCGCCGCCTATCTCTCCTCGCAGATGGCGCATGGCAAGAACCTCGGCGAGGCGCTGGAAGGCACGCTGTCCGACCTCGACGGCTTCTTCACCTTCGTCGTCGGCACCAAGAACGGTTTCGGCGTGGTGCGCGATCCGATCGCCTGCAAGCCCGCCGTCATGGCCGAGACCGACCAGTATGTCGCCTTTGGCTCGGAATATCGGGCGCTGACCAAGCTGCCCGGCATAGACAATGCGAGGGTCTGGGAGCCGGAACCCGCAACCGTCTATTTCTGGGAGCATTGAGCCCATGCCGGCAACCAAACTTTCGAAGGCGGCGCAAGACCAGGCGTCCCGGGTCTTCGATCTTGATGTGTCGTCGCTGCGCGAGCTCAACCAGGCGCTTCACAATCTGACGCCCGGCTCCAACGAAACGGCGTGGGAAGTGCTGCACCCGAAGGGCAGCCATTCGGTTGCGGTCGGCGTCGACCAGCCTGTCAGCATCGATGTGCGCGGCAGCGTCGGCTACTACTGCGCCGGGATGAATGACGGCGCTGCCATCACCGTGCACGGCTCGGCCGGACCTGGCGTCGGCGAAAACATGATGTCGGGCTCGATCGTCATCAAGGGCGACGCCAGCCAGTATGCCGGCGCCACCGGCAAGGGCGGGCTGCTCGTCATCGAGGGCAACGCCTCGTCGCGCTGCGGCATCTCGATGAAGGGCATCGACATCGTCGTGCACGGCAATATCGGCCACATGTCGGCCTTCATGGCGCAGTCCGGCAATCTGGTGGTGCTGGGCGATGCCGGCGACGCACTTGGCGATTCCATCTACGAAGCGCGGCTGTTCGTGCGCGGCAAGGTCGAAAGCCTGGGCGCCGACTGCATCGCCAAGGAGATGCGGCCCGAGCATATCGAACTGCTGCAGGCACTGCTCGACCGCGCCGGCGTCACCGGCGTCAAGCCGTCGGAATTCAAGCGCTACGGCTCGGCGCGCACGCTCTACAATTTCAATATCGACAACGCCGACGCGTATTGAGGCAGCATGACCTACAAGAACCCGCCGACGACGCCGCGCAAATCCGCGACCTTCGACGACTACACGCTTTCCGAAATCCGCCGCGCCGCGGCGACCGGCATCTATGACATCAGGGGCGCCGGGGCCAAGCGCAAGCTGCCGCATTTCGACGATCTGCTGTTCCTCGGCGCCTCGATCTCGCGCTATCCGCTGGAAGGCTATCGCGAGCGGTGCGACACGTCGGTGGTGCTGGGCTCGCGCTATGCCAAGAAGCCGATCGAGCTGAAAATCCCGATCACCGTTGCCGGCATGAGCTTCGGGTCGCTGTCCGGCCCGGCCAAGGAAGCGCTCGGCCGTGGCGCCACACTCTCAGGCACGTCGACCACCACCGGCGACGGCGGCATGACCGAGGAAGAGCGCGGCCATTCCAAGCAACTGGTCTATCAATATCTGCCGTCGCGCTACGGCATGAACCCCAGGGATTTGCGCCGCGCCGACGCCATCGAAGTGGTCGTCGGCCAGGGCGCCAAGCCCGGCGGTGGCGGCATGCTGTTGGGACAAAAGATTTCCGACCGCGTCGCCGAAATGCGCACGCTGCCGAAAGGCATCGACCAGCGTTCGGCCTCGCGCCATCCCGACTGGACCGGGCCGGACGATCTCGAGATCAAGATCCTCGAGCTGCGCGAGATCACCGACTGGGAAAAGCCGATCTACGTCAAGGTCGGCGGCGCCCGCCCCTATTATGACACTGCACTTGCGGTGAAGGCCGGCGCCGATGTCGTCGTCGTCGACGGCATGCAGGGCGGCACGGCGGCGACGCAGGAAGTGTTCATCGAAAATGTCGGCCAGCCGACGCTTGCCTGTATCAGGCCGGCGGTGCAGGCGCTGCAGGATCTCGGCATGCACCGCAAGGTGCAGCTGATCGTGTCCGGCGGCATCCGCAATGGCGCCGACGTCGCCAAGGCGCTGGCGCTCGGCGTGGACGCGGTGTCGATCGGCACGGCAGCGCTGGTCGCGCTCGGCGACAACGATCCGCGCTGGGAAGCGGAGTACAATGCGCTCGGCACCACCGCCGGGGCCTATGACGACTGGCACGAGGGCCGCGACCCCGCGGGCATCACCACGCAGGACCCCGAACTGATGAAGCGGGTTGATCCGGTCGCCGCGGGACGGCGTCTCGCGAACTACCTCAAGGTGATGACGCTGGAGGCGCAGACCATTGCGCGTGCCTGCGGCAAGAACAGCCTGCACAATCTCGAGCCCGAGGATCTCGTAGCCCTCACCATCGAAGCCGCCGCCATGGCCGGCGTGCCGCTGGCCGGCACCAACTGGATACCGGGGAAAAACGGCTTCTAAAAAACACATCAAAATAAGCGAGGAACTATAATGGGGAACGATCTCGCCGCATTCGCCAAAGAGAACGGCGTCAAATATTTCATGATTTCCTACACCGACCTGTTCGGCGGCCAGCGCGCCAAGCTGGTGCCGGCGCAGGCGATCGCCGACATGCAGAAGGACGGCGCCGGCTTCGCCGGTTTCGCCACTTGGCTCGACCTCACGCCGGCGCATCCTGATATGCTGGCGGTGCCGGATCCGGATTCGGTGATCCAGCTGCCGTGGAAGCCCGATGTCGCCTGGGTCGCCGCCAACTGCATCATGGACGACAAAGAAGTCGAGCAGGCGCCGCGCAACACGCTGCGCCGGCTGATCGCGGAAGCCGCCACTGACGGCATGCATGTCAAGACCGGCGTCGAGGCAGAGTTCTTCCTGATCTCGCCGGACGGCAGCGTCATCTCCGACAAATACGACACGGCTTCAAAACCCTGCTACGACCAGCAAGCGGTGATGCGCCGCTACGATGTCATCGCCGAGATTTGCGACCACATGCTGGCGCTGGGCTGGAGCCCCTACCAGAACGACCATGAGGACGCCAACGGCCAGTTCGAGATGAACTGGGCCTTCGACGATGTGCTCGCCACCGCCGACAAGCACTCCTTCTTCAAGTTCATGGTCAAGTCGGTGGCGGAAAAGCACGGCCTGCGCGCGACCTTCATGCCTAAGCCCTTCCAGGGCCTGACCGGCAATGGCTGCCACGCCCATATTTCGGTGTGGGACAAGGCCGGCAAGGTCAACGTCTTTGCCGACAATGCGATGGAGCTCGGCCTGTCGGCCAAGGGCAAGAATTTCCTCGGCGGCATCATGAAACATGCCTCGGCGCTGGCCGCCATCACCAACCCGACGGTGAACTCCTACAAACGCATCAACGCGCCGCGCACCATTTCGGGCGCCACCTGGGCGCCGAACACGGTGACCTGGACCGGAAACAACCGCACCCACATGGTGCGCGTGCCCGGCCCCGGCCGCTTCGAGCTGCGGTTGCCGGACGGCGCCGCAAACCCTTATCTGCTGCAGGCCGTCATCATTGCCGCCGGTCTCGACGGCATCCGCTCCAAGGCCGATCCCGGCAAGCGCTACGACATCGACATGTACCAGAACGGCCACACGGTGAAAGGCGCGCCGAAGCTGCCGCTCAATCTGCTCGACGCGCTTCGCGAATACGACAAGGACAAATCGCTCAAGGCGGCGCTGGGTGAGGAATTCTCGTCGGCTTACCTAAAGCTGAAGCACCAGGAATGGAATTCCTATGCTTCGCACTTCACGCAATGGGAGCGCGACCACACGCTGGACATATAATCGTCCTAGCGGTGCGAGCGACCTCGGAATGACCTGATGAAATATTCGATCTTCTCGCTCGCCCGTGCTGCCCTTTCCGGCCACAAGAACTGGCAGCGCACCTGGCGCGATGCGGCGCCCAAGGACCACTACGATGTGGTGATCATCGGCGGCGGCGGCCATGGGCTCGCCACCGCCTGGTTCCTCGCCAGCGAGTTCGGCATCAGAAACGTCGCTGTGCTGGAAAAGGGCTGGATCGGCTCCGGCAATGCCGGCCGCAACACCACCATCATCCGTTCCAATTACGGCCTGCCCGGCAATACCGGCTTCTACGAGCTTTCGATGAAGCTTTGGGAGCGGATGGAGCAGGACCTCAACTATAACGCCATGGTCAGCCAGCGCGGCGTCCTCAACCTCTATCATTCCGATGCGCAGCGCGACGCTTATGCGCGGCGCGGCAACACCATGCGCATCAATGGCATAGATGCCGAACTGCTCGACCAGGCGGCGCTGAAGAAGATGCTGCCGTTCCTGAATTTCGACCATGCGCGCTTTCCCGTGCAGGGCGGCCTCCTGCAGCGCCGCGGCGGTACGGCGCGCCACGACGCGGTGGTCTGGGGCTATGCCCATGCGGCGAGCGAACTCGGCGTCGACATTATCCAGAACTGCGAGGTCACCGGCTTTGTCCGGGATGGCAACGGCAAGGTGGCCGGTGTCGAGACCTCGCGCGGCAAGATTGGCGCCGGCAAGGTCGGCATGGCGGTTGCGGGTTCCTCCTCGCGCGTCGCCGCAATGGCTGGCCTGCGCCTCCCGATCGAAAGCCATGTGCTGCAAGCCTTCGTCTCGGAGGCGATCAAGCCGCTCATTCCCGGCGTCATGACCTTCGGCGCCGGCCATTTCTATGTCAGCCAGTCAGACAAGGGCGGGCTGGTCTTCGGCGGCGACATCGACGGCTACAATTCCTATGCCCAGCGCGGCAATCTGCCTGTCATGGAGGATGTCTGCGAGGGCGGCATGGCGCTGATCCCGATGATCGGCCGCGTGCGGCTTCTGCGCCAGTGGGGCGGCATCATGGACATGTCGATGGATGGCTCGCCGATCATCGACAAGACACCGGTCGACGGACTCTATCTCAATGCCGGCTGGTGCTATGGCGGCTTCAAGGCGACGCCGGGGTCGGGCTTGGTCTTTGCCCATCTGCTGGCGCGTGACGAAACGCACAAGGAGGCGGCTCGTTTCCGCCTCGACCGCTTCCGGACTGGCGCCATGATCGACGAAAAGGGCCAGGGCGCCCAACCGAACCTGCACTGAGGCTGGCGAGATGCGTATTGTCTGTCCCTTCTGCGGCGAACGCGAACTCGGCGAGTTCAGCTATCTCGGCGACGCCAAGCCGGCGCGGCCGGCGGCGGGTGCCGGCGAGGATGCTGTCTACGACTACGTCTATCTGCGCGACAATGTCGCCGGCGTGATGGCTGAGAACTGGTATCACGGCGGTGGCTGCCGGGCCTGGCTGAAGGTCACCCGCAACACGCTGACGCACGAGATCTCGGCGGTGGAGCCGGCGGCGGGCGCCGGGGCGAGGCAGGTGGCGAAATGAGCTATCCTGTCGAAATCGTAGCCGTCGCGAAAAGCGCCAGCCCCCTACCTCCCCCTTGTGGGGAGGTCGGACCGCAGGTCCGGGTGGGGGTCGGTGCCGC
>NZ_JAMYLX010000007.1:0-358957 GCF_040318265.1 Mesorhizobium sp. M1252
AGCCCCTCAAGGCCACTGTCATTGTAGCGTGTGAGGATCTTGTAGCCGGTCTTGCGCGAGATATCGAACTCACGGCAAAGCACCGATATCTTCTCGCCGTCCAGCAGCCGGGCAATGAACTTCAGCCGCTCTTCCATGACGTTACACTCCTTCCAAGGCACCTTGCTCTCCTTGCAAAGGGCCGAAAGTGTAACCCATGTCTCCGGAATGAACTGTCACCCATCTCTCGGGAAGGGCAGATGTATTACAATAGCTCAGATAACCCTAAAGCGCGTCACGCTGAACGGATCCATGCGACCCGCTTGAAGTCTTTGTTTTAATGCATGTCGTTGTCCCAGAACCGCGGCTCACTTCTGGGCGACATGCATGAGTGCCCGGTGTAGGCATGGGCGATCAGTCCATACGGTGTTATTGGCGCGTCGATTACCACTTCCGCCCGTTCAGTCAGACGCTATGCTGCTGACCGTGACACCAAGGCGCGCGTTCCCGTTCGTGATGAAGCAAAGTCAACACCGCTTGCATGAGCGGATGACCATTCGCGGCCACCTCGAACCCGCGTCCTTCGTGCCTTGGATCATGCGCCATGCGGCCAAGCTCGGTCTCGCGCACCACATCGCTCATGCAAGCACCGATCGCATCGAACTCGATATTGCCGGTGCGCCGGAACTGATCGACATGATGGAGATGGGATGTTCGCTTGGGCCCATTGAGGTCTGGGTAGAGACGATCGACCGCGCGCCTGTCGAGCAAAAAAACATATAGCTTTGCGTGTGGTTACCGTCCGTTTGCACTTAATTTAACCAATATTGCAATTGCGAAATAATTATGCATACGTCAGCCGCATCGAGCGGTTCGCCAACTCCTTGCGCCGGCATCTCTCTGGTCGGGAAACAGTAGTATCAGTACGGAAAGTAAGGTCATGCTGTCCGACAAGACGGACACCTGGGTGCCGGTCGCCCTTACCCAGGATCTGCCAACAGGACAGGTAATGCCGGCGCGGACGCCCGCCGGTCCCATTGCCCTCTGGCGAAGCCAATCGGGGCGCTTGGCGGCATCGGCGGATCGCTGTCCGCATCGCGGCATGCGCCTCTCCCATGGCTTCGTGCGCGGCGAGGCGCTCTCCTGCATCTATCACGGCTGGACCTATTCGCAGGCCGGTCAGTGCCTGCGCATTCCTGCCCATCCCAGCCTCACGCCGCCGGAGACGATTCGAGTTGCGACCCGGTTGGTCGAAGAGGCAGGCGGGATCATCTGGGTCGCGGATGGAGAGCCTGACGGCAAGCCACCCCTTTTTGAGGGTTACGTCCCGCTCCGTTCATTGACGGCCCGCGCCGGAAGTTCGGCGCTCTTTGTCGCTGCCGGTACGAAGGCCACCGTTGAAGGATGCGTCTGGCAGGCACCCGGCGCGCCGGCAATCCGCCTGCTGCCTATCCCGCAGGAAGCCGGCGAGACGCTGATCCACGTCCTTGTTCCAGCCGATTGCGATGCGTCCGAGCGCATCGCGGCCTCGCGAGCCGCCGAGAGCCTTCGGCGCATGGCCGAAGGGATCGAGGCGAAAGGGACTGTGCCATGATCGACGATGCGATGCGCCACGAATGGTATCCAGTCGGGCTTTTCAGCCGGCTCGACCGCTATGGGCGCGAGACCACCCTGATGGACGAGCCGATCAAGGTTGCGCTCGACGCCAATGGCGCGGCGAAAGTGACAGGCGAAAACGGGCGCGTGCTGCCGGTTTCGGTGCGCTATGGCCATATCTGGTCGTCGCTCGGCGAACCGAAGAAACCGGTCTTTCCGATTCCCGAGGCAGACCAGCCCGGGCGCCGCTTCGTCGATGTCGGCGTGGTGCGGGTGCGCTGCTCGCCGCTCCGCGCCGTCGAGAACTTCCTCGACATCGCACACTTCCCCTTCGTCCATACCGACATCCTCGGCTCGGAGCCGCATACCGAGGTCGAAAACTACAAGGTCGAGATCCGCGAGGAAGAGGACGAGGTCTGGGCGACCCAGGTGAAGTTCTACCAGCCGCAGGCGGCGAAATCCGCGAGTGGAGGTATCACGACGGAATACATGTACCGCGTGCCGGCTCCGACCTGCTCAGTCCTCTACAAGACCTGCCCGCCGCGCCCGGACGAATGGGATGTCATTACGCTATTCGTCCAGCCGCTTGCCGAGGATCTCTGCGACGTCTGGCCATGGATGGCGCTTTTCGATGACGAGACGCCACTGACCGATCTCATCCATTTCCAGCAGACGATTTTCCTGCAGGACCGCTCGATCCTCGAAAACCAGATCCCGCGTCTTCTGCCGCTCGATCCCGGCATGGAAATCCCCACGCGCGCCGACCTGACCTCGGTCGCCTATCGCCGCTGGCTGAAGCGCCACAATTATACCTACGGCGCGCAATTGGTGGCACAATGAAGCTTTACGACTACATCCTCTCCCCAAGTTGCTACAAGGTGCGCCTGA
This sequence comes from Mesorhizobium sp. M1252, assembly GCF_040318265.1. Classification (NCBI taxonomy): domain Bacteria; kingdom Pseudomonadati; phylum Pseudomonadota; class Alphaproteobacteria; order Hyphomicrobiales; family Phyllobacteriaceae; genus Mesorhizobium; species Mesorhizobium sp. M1252. The sequence continues at coordinate 2,464 of NZ_JAMYLX010000007.1, forward strand.
TGGCCACGCTGTCAGGTGTGAAGCTCGAAATCCGCCCGGTCGACTTCCATCCCGGCGCCGAGCATCGTGGCCCCGAGCTTATGGCGCTTAATCCGGGAGGCTCCATCCCGATCCTTGAAGACGGCGACCTGATCCTGACCGAGTCTTCCGCCATGCTTGGCTATCTCGCCGCGAAGGCAGCACCGGCCTGGCTCGGCAGCGGCGCCCCCGAGGAGACGGCGCGCATCCAGCAATGGCTTTCCTTCTCGCACAGGCTGACCGCCAACCTCGGCGGCGCGCGCCTGCATGAGATGCTGCTGCGTCCCGGTGACATCGGTGCGCTTCAGGCCAATGGCATAGCGGCACTACGTGAGCTGGAAGCCGGCCTCTTCGAACAAAAAATGCGTGGCGATCGGTTTCTCGCATCCGACCGGCCGACGATTGCCGACATTGCTTGCTTTCCCTACGTCGCGCTCGCGCCCGACGGCGGCGTTTCCCTCGATCCGTATCCCACGATCCGGCTCTGGTCGCGAGCGCTCCGCAGCCTCGACAATTTCATCGAAATGCCCGGTATCCACCGGCTGCACGAGTTGAAGCCCGAACCGCGACCCATGCTGGACGAGGCGTGAGGTGACCGGCTATCTCCTGAAGAATTGCGCAGCGGTCATCACCGACGAGGGCAGGGGTCCGAGCGTCCGGCGCAATGTCGATGTGCTGACGAATGGCCCGCAGATCGAGGCAATCGGGCAAGGCCTGCACAGAAGCGAGTTGCCGGCCGGTACTATCGTGCAGGACGCCGACGGCTGGTTCGTCTATCCCGGCCTCGTCAACACGCACCATCACTTCTTTCAGTGCTTTGTGCGCAACCGTGCCGACCTCGACTGGACGAAGCTGTCGGTCATCGAATGGCTCGACCGGATCTATCCGATCTTCTCCCGGCTCAACGAGGATTGTTTCTACCACGCCTCGATCACGGCGATGGCAGAGTTGATAAAGCACGGTTGCACGACGGCCTTCGACCACCAGTACAATTTTCCACGCCATGCCGGAAAACGGCTCATCGACCGGCAGTTCGAAGCGGCCGACCTTCTCGGCATGCGTTTCCACGCGGGCCGCGGCGGCAACACGCTGCCAAAATCGGAAGGCTCGACCATTCCAGACGAGATGCTGGAGACCACGGACGAATTCATCGCCGACTGCGCACGCCTCATCGACACTTATCACGACACCAGTCCCTTCAGCATGCGTCAGGTCGTGGTCGCTCCCTGCCAGCCGGTCAACTGCTACCGCGAGACCTTCGTGGAATCGGTTTCGCTGGCGCGTGATCGCGGGGTGCGGATGCACACCCATGTCGGCGAGGGCGAAAGCCCGATCATCGAGGCCCGCCATGGCATGCGTACGGTGGACTATCTCGAGGACCTCGGATTTGCCGGCCGAGACACTTTCTATGCCCATTGCTGGGAGCTGACGCATGACGAACTGCGGCTGATGGCGGCGAGCGGCACCGGTGTCTCGCATTGCCCTGAGCCGGTCTATCTGGTGGGCGCGGAGGTGACTGATATTCCCGCCATGTCCGCCTTTGGCCTGCGCGTCGGTCTCGGCTGCGACGGTGCTGCCTCGAACGACAATTCCAACCTCATGCACTGCATCCATTCCGCCTACATGCTGCAATGCCTGGCGGCCTCGACGCGCGCTCATCCCGTGCCTGCGCCGGTCGATTTCCTCGGCTATGCGACAACGGGCGGGGCCGCGCTTCTGGGCCGCAATGACATCGGCCGACTGTCGCCCGGCATGGCCGCCGACCTCTTCGCGATCGACACGCGCCGCATGGATTATGTCGGCACGCGCCACGATCCATTGAGCCTGATCGCCAAGGTCGGCATCGGCATGCCCACCGACATGACCATGATCAACGGCCGCATCGTCTGGGAGAAGGGTGCGTTTACCGGGCTGAACGAGACCCGGCTTGCTGCGGACGCGGAAGCCGCTTTTGCCGCGGTGGAATTCTAACAACTTAAGACAGGGGAACTGACATGCTGAACTATCTGACCCGCAGAACTCTGATGAAGGGCCTTGCCGCGACAGGGCTTGCCGGCGCGCTTGGCAGCCGTCCCGCCTTTGCGGCCGACGAGCCGCTCGGTATCACGCTCGTGCTCCCGTCGCCGGTCGGCGATGTCGGCTGGGGCCATGCGCTCGCCGCCGGGCTCGAGCCGGTCAAGGCCGCGTACGGCGACAAGGTGAAGATCACCGTCATCGAGAACATCGCCGAAGGGCCGGACGCCGACCGGATCATGAACAAGACCGTCGCCGACGGTAACAAGTTCCTGATCGCCGGCTCATTCGGCTACCAGAATGGTGCACTACAGATCGCCCGCCGCGATCCTGGGGTCACCGTGCTGCATGCCTCCGGCTTCCAGACCGCGCCGAATTTCTCGCCCTTCGCGGCGAAGTATTTCCAGGGCACTTACCTGCTCGGCATAGCCGCCGCGGCTCTTTCCAAGACCGGCAAGCTCGGCTCCGTCTCGGCCTTCGCCATTCCGGAGCTGATCACCTCGATCAACGCATTCACGCTCGGCGCACAGACTGTAAATCCCGATATCGAGGTATCGGTCGTCTGGGTGAACTCCTGGTTCGACCCGGCCAAGGAACAGGAAGCCGCCAAGGCGCTGATGGCACAGAACTGCGACGTGATCTTCTCGAACGCGCAGGACACACCCTCCGTGATCTCGGCCTGCGAGGAGGCTGGCGTCTATGCGTTCAACCTCAATTCGTCGATGAAGAAATATGCGCCGAAGAAATATCTCGGCTGCATCGCGACGGACTGGTCGCCCTTCTTCAAGGCTTCCGTGGATGCCCATCTGGCCGGAACCTTCAAGGGCGCCAACACCTTCCTCGGCGTCGCCGAAAAGGTGGTGGAGGTCGTGGACTGGAACTCAGATATCCCAGCCGACACGATGACGAAGATCAAGGAAGTGGCGGCGAAGATCGCCGACGGCAGCTTCTCGCCCTTCACAGGTCCAATCACCAAGGCCGACGGCAGCGAAGCCGCCGCCGCCGGTGCGACGATAGCGGATCCCGAGATCGTCGCGATGGACTGGCACGTCAAGGGTGTCACCACACCACTGCCGAAGTAAGTCATGACCCCGCCCCTTCTGTCGCTCCGCGGCATCTCGAAGAGCTACGGCCAGATCCGGGCCAACCAAGCCATCGATCTGGACGTGGCGCCCCAATCGATCCATGCGATTCTCGGGGAGAATGGGGCGGGCAAATCGACGCTGATGAAGCTCATCTATGGCGTTGAACAGCCGGACGAAGGCACCGTCGTCTGGAACGGAGAGCCTCTGCGCCTTGCCTCGCCGGCTGAGGCACGGCGCAGGGGCATCGGCATGGTCTTTCAGCATTTCTCGCTGTTCGAGACGCTGACTGTCGTCGAGAACATCCAGCTCGTCGTCCCCGGCGGCAAGGCGGAGCTGGCGGGGCGCATCCGCAGCCTCGGCCAGGATTTTGGCCTTGAAGTGGATCCTCTCGCCGATGTGCACGCGCTCTCGGTCGGCGAACGGCAGCGGGTGGAGATCATCCGCTGCCTGATGACGGACCCGAAGCTGCTCATTCTCGACGAGCCGACCTCGGTCTTGCCGCCGCAGGCGGTGAAGAAGCTGTTCGACACGCTCAGGCGCCTTCGCGACCGCGGCGTGTCCATCCTGTTCATCTCCCACAAACTGGAGGAAATTCGCACGATCTGTGACCAGGCGACGGTCTTGCGTGGAGGGCGCGTTATCGGCACCGTCGACCCGCGCGACTATGATGCGCACGACCTCGCCCGGATGATGATCGGCCGCGACATGCCCGAGGTGATGCCCGCGTTGGCCATGCCCGAGGGGGAGAAGCGGCTGGAAATAATCGGCATGGACTACACGCCGGACGACCCCTTTGCCACGCCGCTCTCCGGCATCAGCCTCACGGTACGATCAGGCGAGATCCTTGGCATAGCCGGAATATCGGGCAATGGCCAAGGCGAGCTTGCCGCGCTTATCTCGGGCGAAGCGATGCTGCTGAAGGAACAACGCGACCGGATTTACATGATGGGCCGCGACGTAGGCGCACTCGATGCGGCCGTGCGCAGGAGATTTGGCTTCGCCTTCGTGCCCGAAGACCGGCTGGGACGCGGCGCGGTCCCTGAAATGTCGCTCGTGCTCAACACCGTTCTTACCGCCCATCCTTTCGATCTCGTGAGGCGCGGCCTCATCAACAGCGCCGGAGCGACGGCTTTCACCAGCGAATGCATCCGTCGGTACGACGTCCGCGCCTCCGGCCCGGATGCCGAAGCGGGCTCGCTGTCCGGCGGCAACTTGCAGAAATTCATCGTCGGTCGCGAGATGATGCTGTCGCCAAAACTGCTTTTCGTGGCGCAGCCGACCTGGGGTGTAGACATTGGCGCTGCATCCGCCATCAGAAGGCGGCTCATCGCGTTGCGCAACCTGGGCGTGGCGATCCTCGTAATTTCCGAGGAACTCGAGGAACTTTTCGAACTCTGCGATTTCATCCAGGTGCTCCATCATGGAATGCTGAGTCCGCCTCTGGTCACGCGGGACACGCGCCCCGAAGACATCGGCAGATACATGATCGGAGCACATGCCTCGCCAGAGAAGGTTCCTGCATGAGCGTTTGGGCCGCGCCGTTCCTCCCCGCGCTCGTCCGCCGGGAGCATGCCTCGCTCGTCGCGGCCATGCTGGCCCCGGCTGTCGCGCTTGGCATGGCGATCATCCTCAATCTGGGCCTTTATGTGCTGATAGGCCGAGATCCGGCGGCCGTCCTGTACGCGATGCTTCTCGAGCCGTTCCTCTCCTGGGCATCGTTTGCGGAGGTGCTGCTGAAGGCGGGGCCCCTTCTCCTCATTGCTCAGGGGCTGGCGATCGGTTTCCGCGCAAAAGTGTTCAACATCGGCGCGGAGGGCCAGTTTATCCTGGGCGCTATTTTCGCCTCGGCGATCCCCGTCTGGTTTCCGCAGGCGACCGGGCAGTGGATCTGGCCGCTGATGCTGCTTCTAGGTGCCCTCGGCGGTGCACTTTGGGCATCTATCACCGCCTTCTGGCGCGTCAGGCTCAATGCGAACGAGATCCTGGTCTCCCTGATGCTGAGCCTCGTTGCGGCGCAAGTCCTCAACTACCTGCTGCTCGGCCCATGGAAGGACCCGGCCGGCTTCAATTTCCCACAATCCGTCATGTTTCAGAACGACGCGATGGTGCCGACCCTGATCACCGGTACCCGCGTCAACGTCTCGCTGCTCATCACACTTGCGCTCTCGCTGGTGGCCTGGGTTTTCATGCAGCGAAGCTTCATGGGGTATAAGCTCAAGGTCGGCGGTCTTGCCCCGCGCGCGGCCGGTTACGCCGGCTTCAGCGAAGGGCGTGCGATTTGGCTATCGCTTCTGATCGGTGGCTTGGCGGCGGGACTGGCAGGCGCGGCGGAAGTCGCGGGGCCGCTCGGCCAGCTGCAGCGCTCGATCTCGACCGGCTACGGTTATGCGGCCATCATTGTCGCCTATCTCGGCGGCTTGCATCCAGTCGGCATCATCTTTTCCGCGCTCTTTATGGCTGTCCTCTATATCGGCGGCGACAATGCGATGGTGTCGGCAAACCTGCCGATCGCCGCCGTCCGCGTCTTCCAAGGCAGCTTGCTGCTCGCCTATCTCGGCGCTGTGGCCTTCGTGCGCTACCGCATCGAGTGGCGCCGCCCCCATCACCTGAGCCAGCCATGAACGCCGTCGAGTTCATTATTTCGGGCATGCTCGCAGCGGCAACCCCCTTTCTCCTTGCCGCACTCGGCGAGTTGGTGGTCGAGCGCGCCGGCGTTCTTAACCTCGGCGTAGAGGGCCTGATGGCCCTCGGCGCGGTGCTCGCGTTCATCGTCGTCTACCACGGCGGTGGACACCTGCTGGGGTTCGTTGCCGCCGGCCTCGGTAGCGCCGTCCTGTCCCTCGTCTTTGCAGTGCTGGCACTCGGATTCCGGGCAAACCAGGTCGCGACAGGCCTTGCGATCGGCATTCTCGGCCAGGGCCTTTCGGCGCTGTTCGGCAAAAGCTACGAGAGCTTGACGGTCAAGGGGCTCCCGAAACTTGCCTTTCCCGGCCTCTCGGAAATCCCGGTAGTCGGCAGGCTGTTTGTCCAGGACGTCGTCGTATGGCTTTCCCTTGCCGTGACGTTTGCGATCTGGGCGATGTTTGCCTATACGAGAGTCGGCCTTGTCGTGAGGGCAATCGGCGAGAATCCCAAGGCAGCCCATGCCATCGGCTATCCGGTCATCGCTATCCGTATCGCGGCCATAGCTTTTGGTGGCATGATGGCGGGTTTTGCCGGCGCCTATGCGGCGGCGGTGTACACGCCCCTTTGGGCGGACGGTATGATTGCCGGACGTGGCTGGATCGCGATCGCACTCGTTGTCTTTGGTACGTGGCTCGCTGGCCGCATCTTCCTGGGTGCCTGCCTCTTCGGTGCGGTTTCGCTGATGAGCCTCGCCGCCCAGGCGACCGGTCTGGACTTGCCATCGCAACTGCTTTCCAGCCTTCCCTATCTCGTTACGATCGTCGTGCTCGGTGTCATCTCGGCGGACCGCCGCTTGCTCAGGCTGAACGGTGTCGCCTCGCTTGGCGAACCCTTCGAACGTTAGCCGGGATGAAAGTGGATTTGCGAAACTCGGCGTAAGTTGAAGAGATTCGAAACGCCAGCGGACGATCGGCATCCGATCCAAAGGGCAGAAACGCCAAACGGGGCGAAGGTATGCCCGCAAGGGTAGCGCTGACGCCGTCGACTGCGAGCAGCGGAACGATGTGACGCACAACGCGCCCGACATCGGTGGAGATCGTCGCGGGTTTCTTGGGTCGTCCCCTTTTCTGCAGTACGAGCCCCATTCTCGAGGGTCCATTCTCCACCGCAGCCTAGCGAAGCGGCGTCGCAAGATGGCCTGAGGCATGCGCCCGGTAAATTCCCGCATGCGAGCACTCGTCCTGCCTGTCTAAGGTTCCGAGTCTAACCGCAAATCCTCGATTTTTTCCGCCAATTCCAAAATATATATTCCGGTCGCCGCAAGAAGCCATAACAACGATTCCCAATACTACCTATTCTTGCAGAAACTAAAAACGCTACACTCGCGTAATCATATTGGTAACGGATGCTGTTCAACCTGCGTCCAGGCAACCAACACGGGGAGCGTCATTATGGATTTCTTTAAAAGTTTAACAAAGGCCTTGGCCGGTGGCGCTGTTGCCGTGGCTTTGTGCTTTCCGGCTGGCGCGGGCGGGCTCAGTGTGGGCATCGGCGGCAGCGGTGGGGTGGGCGTCTCGGTCGGCGGCAGTGGCGGCGGGCTTGGCGTCGGCGTCTCGGTCGGCGGCAGCAAGGGCGCCAATGTCGGCGCAACGGTCGGCGGCACCAGCGGCACCACCGCCAGTGTCGGCGCTACGGTTGGCGGCACCAGCGGCGTTGCGGCCGGCGTCGGCGCATCGGTGGGCACGGGCGTCGGGGTCGGGGTCGGCGCAACCGTCGGCAGCGGTGTCGGGGTCGGCGCCGGTGTCGGGGTGGGCAATGGGGTGACGGCCGGGGTCGGGGTCGGCATTGGCGCACCGACCGCGCCCACCAGCCCTCGGGATCCCAACACGCCGGCGGTGCCGACGCGACCGGCGGTGGTTGCCATCAGCGCCATGTCGGCCGGCCAGATCGCCAAGATGAAGAAACGCTGCGCCAGCGTGCTCAGCGGCAAGGGCACCTACGACCGGGACCTGAAGGAGCTCTGCCGGATATTGGCGCGGCGCTGAGTACCGCAACATCGCATGTGCCGTGGGGCATCAGTCTCTCAGCCAGCCCCAATGCCGCAAGGTGGCGGGCATTCTTAGGGAGAGAGCTTTGCCGAGCGGTTCAGCGTTTCGCGGAAAGGCGGAACCGGTCAGGCTGTGCGCTTTCATCGGCGGCATTCTGCATGGCTTGGTCACCGAGCCGAAGGAAGCGCGCCGCCCGGTTGCGGCCTTAATCTGACCTCTACCGTCCGTCCGGTCACCCGGTTGGGCCGGCTCGAAGATTCGCCTCTGGCCTTTTGTATCACCCGCTCTAGCTGCATTGTGTTAGGCTCGTCATGTTAGCCTTGTCTTGCTGATGGAGGTTTTGATGGATCGGCGATCATTCTTGACAGCATTGTTTGGCGTTGCGGGGGCCGCGGCGCTTGCTACCTCGGTTCGGCCTCTCGAGGCCGTGGCCGGGGTTCCCAATGTCGGTAACGGCATTCTCGATGAACTCGACAAGCAGGATGCCAATTCGTTTGATGACGACGAAGGCGCTGGCGATGTTGAGCAGATCTCGCATCGGCGATGGCACCATCGTCGCCACCACAGGCGGCATGTCTGGAGACGGCACTGCCGCACGTTCTGGCGGCATGGCCGGCTGCGCCGGCGCTGCTATCGCAGGCGCTCCTTTGTCGTCTTGCGGTTCTAACCGCGGCACGTTCCCGGATAGTCCCTGCCCTGAGGCGCAACCACCAAACAGACCCATCCCGATTTGCATCGGGATGGATTGGTTCAGCTTTATCCAGCCACAGCTGCCACCGACTCCCGCTCGACCAGCGGGCATTCCAGCTTGGTGATGGGATAGCGGCCGCGGCCGGCAGGCGGCGGCACTTCGAGCTGTTCGATCGCCCATTGGCCCATCGCCATGTGCGGCAGGATCGATGTCGTCAGCGGCGGGAACAGGTGACGGGCGATCTCCTCGTCGTCATAGCCGACGACGGAGATGTCCTGCGGGATGTGCAGGCCCGCCTCCTTCAGCGCTTCGTAACAGCCGATGGCCGTGCGGTCGTTCTGGCAGAAGATAGCGGTCGGACGCTCTTTCAGCGCCAAAAGCTTCACGGTCGCCGCGTAGCCGGCGCTCGCCGACCAGTCGCCCTCGACCACCAGTTCGGGATCGAACGGGATGTCGGCGGTGGCGAGCGCCCTGCGGTAGCCTTTGAGGCGGTCCTGCGCGGCCTGCATCCACGGCTCGCCGGTGATGGTGGCGATGCGGCGGTGGCCGTGGCCGATCAGATGCCGGGTCGAGTTCTGGCCGCCGGCGATCTCGGACGGCACCACGGCCGGGAAGGCATAATCGGCCGTGTAGCAGTTGAGCAGGATGACCGGGATGTCGAGGCCGTAGAGGAAGTCCGGTGCCGTGATCTCGCGGGTGAAGATGGTCATGTAGACCAGCGCCGAGATGCCGCGCCTGGTGAGCGCCGCAATGGCGCGCGGCTCCATGACGGAGTCGCCCATCGTCTGCGCCACGAGCAACACATTGCCGGCGTTCCACGACGCCTGGCGCGCGCCCTCGATGGCGACAACGGCTTCCGGGCTTGTCGCCAGCTGGTCGACAGCGAAACCGATGACACCGTCAAGTCCATCGAAGGCGGGAACAGGTTTGCGCAGCGCCGAGAAGGCGGGTGCTGCGTAGCCGAGCGAGCGCGCGGCGTCGATCACCCGCTCGCGCGTCTGCTGCGACAGCCGGATGCCGGGCGAATCGTTGAGCACGAAAGAGACGGTCGCCTGCGAGCAACCGGCTGCCCTGGCGATGTCGGTCATGGTGACGCGGCCGCCCTTGGCGGCTCTCGCCGGCGCCTTGCGCCGCTTCGCCGTGTCGTCCGGATCCCTCGTCTCGCTCATGGCATTGCGTCCCAATCCCCAGCCTGTCTAGTCGCAAGCCTGCCACACCGACAAGATGGTGTGGCGCCGTCGACCAATGGAAATAGTCGAAGGCGTTTATCTTTATTAGCAGCTTTGAAGTTCGCCGCCATGCCGCTTCGGGCCGCGTGAAATTCGAGGACTGCAAGGCATCTGCTTGCGCGAAGCCGTGCTGCACCTGTTCGGGCAAACTAGACCTAGGGCCACGCCGAGTGTCCGCGCGAGACCTCTGCTAATAGTGTTTACTAATACAAAACGACGCTGTAACGTCAATCCGCCGTGTCCGGTCAGGTGGGACCCCGTGCGGCGAGAAGTGCACGTGAATGGCCCGATGGCGAGCGGGGTTTGCCTCCGCAAGCCTGGTCTCGGACATGTGATATGTCAGACAAATCAGACTATTTACGAGCACGGGATGAGTCTCTAAAGTCCGTGATCGCGACCGACGACGCCATTCTTCAGCGCCGGGAACCCCTGAGGAGGAGGGCGTCCAAATCGCGAGCGGCAAGTCAGTGAATGCAAGATCGGTTCAGTCCGACGACTGAGCCAAAACGGGAGGTTGAACATGAAATCCTTGATACGACATGCATCTGTGGCCACCGCAGCCCTGCTGCTTGGCCTGACCGCGACAGCCATTGCGCGCGCCGACGACAAACCGACGCTGGCCTTCGTCGTCAACGGCGCTTCCGATTTCTGGAAGGCCGCCGAAGCCGGCGTCAAGAAGGCGCAGGCCGAATTGCCCGACTACAATCTCGAACTCAAATATCCCGAGCAGTCCTCGGTCGCCATCCAGCAGCGGCTGATGGACGATCTGGTGACCGCCGGCGTCAAGGGCATCATGGTCTCGGCCGTCGACCCCAAGACCTCGACCGACGGTCTGAACAAGATCGCGTCGGAAACGGCGCTGTTCACCACCGACTCCGATGCCCCGCAGACCAAGCGCGTCGCCTATATCGGCTCGTCCAATGTCGACGCCGGCAAGCAGGCGGCCGAGATCGCCAAGAAGGCGATGCCGGACGGCGGCAAGTGCCTCGGCTTCGTCGGCCTGCTCGGCGCCGACAATGCCAAGGAACGCATCCAGGGCATGAAGGACGGCCTCGCCGGCAGCAAGATCGAACTGGTGGACGTGCGCGGCGACGACATCGACCAGGCGCGCGCCAAGAAGAATGTCGAGGACGCGCTGGTCGCCAGCCCCGACATCACCTGCATGGTCGGCTTCTATTCCTACAACACGCCGCGCATCTATGAAGCGCTGCGCGACGCCGGGAAGCTCGGCTCGATCACGGTCGTCGGCTTCGATGACGATCCGATCACGCTGGGCGGCGTCAAGGAAGGCACCGTGGCGGCGACCGTCGTGCAGCAGCCCTTCGAATGGGCCTATCAGGGCATGAAGCTGATGGCCGCCTATCTCAAGGGCGACAAATCAGGCATTCCGGAAGGCGGCCTGATCATTATCCCGACCAAGATCATCGGTAAGGACGATGTCGACACCTATGCCGCCAATCTGAAGGCGATGTCCGGAAACTGAGACCACGAGCAGTTGCGCCGGCTCGGGGTTCGCCTTGAGCCGGCGATCGTGTTGACGGGCCGGCCAAGGCCCGTCAGTCTGTAGCCCACCGGCTGCTGGCAAGCCTGATCAAATATGGCGTGATGAATTATTCCGACCCATCCATCGTCGCAACCACCCCGTTCCTCGGCCTCGAGAACGTGCGCAAGACCTATCCGGGCGTGGTGGCGCTGGATGGTTTTTCCATGGAGGTCAGGCCGGGAGAGGTGATCGGCTTGGTCGGCGAAAACGGCGCCGGCAAGTCGACCTTGATGAAGATCCTCGGCGGCGTCACCAGGCCGGACAGCGGCGCCATCACCGTCGACGGCGTTGCGCATGACGGGCTCACCGTCGAAGGCAGCCTGGGGTCGGGCATCGCCTTCGTCCACCAGGAACTCAATCTATTCGAAAACCTCGATGTTGCCGCCAATATCTTCTTCGGCCGCGAGCCGTTGCGCGGCGGGCCGCTGAGATTGGTCGACCGCGCCAAGCTGCGCGAAATGGTGGCGCCGCTGCTGAAGCGTGTCGGCGCCAACTTTTCCGCCGATACGCCGGTTGCCTCGCTGTCGCTTGCCCAGCAGCAGATGGTCGAGATCGCCAAGGCGCTGTCGATCAAGGCACGGCTGGTCATCCTCGACGAGCCGACATCGAGCCTGCCGCTTGCCGAAACCGACAAGCTGCTCGACGTCATCAAGGCGCTGAAGGCCGATGGCATCAGCGTCATCTTCATTTCGCACCGGCTGCATGAGGTCGAGCGCGTCGCCGACCGCGTCGTGGTGCTGCGCGACGGCATGCTGGCCGGCACCTTGCCGAAGAGCGCCATCAACCACGACCAGATGGTCAAGCTGATGATCGGCCGCATGCTGAAGGAGCGCGAGAAGGCCTCCGAGGCGGCGCGGGCGCCGGGCGCCACGGCTCTCTCGGCCAAAGCCATCCGCACCCCCGCCTACCCTGCCCGGCCGGTCGACCTCGACATCAGGCGCGGTGAAATCCTCGGCCTTGCCGGTCTTGTCGGCTCCGGCCGCACCGAACTGGCGCGGGTGTTCTTCGGCATCGACAGCACGCTTGGCGGTGGGCTCGAACTCGACGGCAAGCCGCTTGTACTGGGTTCGGCGGCCGATGCGGTCGCGCATGGCATTTTCCTGGTTCCGGAAGACCGCAAGCTGACCGGCATTTTGCTTGACCTGTCGATCGCGCAGAACATCTCGCTGCCCAACCTGCCGGCGCATGCGAAGCGTCAACTGGTGTCGGCAAGCTCCGAGGCCGCCACCGCAGAGAAGCAGAAGACGAATCTCGGCATCAAAGCGCCGTCGGTGCAGACGCGAACCGGCACGCTGTCGGGCGGCAACCAGCAGAAGGTGGTGCTGGGCAAATGGCTGGCGATGAACCCGAAGGTGATGATCCTCGATGAGCCGACGCGCGGCATCGATATCGGCGCCAAGGCCGAGATTTACGGGCTGATGCGAGCCTTGGCCGACGCCGGCGTCGCCGTGCTGATGATTTCCAGCGACATGGAAGAGGTGATCGGCGTGTCCGACCGCATCGCCGTCATGCATGAGGGCCAGATCTCGGGCATTCTCGACAAGGAACAATTCAGCCAGGAAAACGTGCTGTTGCTGGCGGTCGGCAAGCCGGCAAACTAGCGGGCTTCAGGCGATTGCCGGTCCGGCGCATTGGGGAGAAGACGATGAGTAAAAAAGATCTCGGCCTGCTGATCCTGATCCTGGTGGTCGGCGCCGTGGTGACCGCCATCAACCCGCGCTTCCTTTTGCCGATCAACCTCGCCAACACCTCGAACCTGATCGGCCTGTTCGGGATCCTCGCCATCGGCCAGGCCTTCGTCATCATCACCGGCGGCATCGAATTGTCGGTGGGGTCGCTGGTGGCGCTGCTCGGCACGCTATTCATCGATTTCATCGCTGTGCGCGACATGCCATGGCCGGTGGCGCTGCCGCTGATCCTGGTGCTGGGCGGCATCATCGGGCTGGCGCATGGCTGGCTGATCACAAGGCTGAAATTGCAGCCCTTCGTGGTGACGCTGTGCGGCCTTTTGATCTATCGCGGGGTCGCCCGTTTCTATACCGCCGACGGCACCGCCGGCTTCGCCTTCGGCCAGAATTTTCCCGAGCTCGAATTCCTCACCGCGGGCCGCAGCTATGGCGTGCCCAACAGTTTCATCGCACTGATCGTCATTTCGATCGTCATGTGGGTGGTGCTGCACCGCTCGGTGTTCGGACGCTACCTCTATGCCATCGGCAAGAACGAAGAGGCGGCTAAATATTCGGGCATCCGCACCGGCCGCGTCGTGATGGCCGCCTATGTCATCTGCGGCGTTCTGACGGCGCTGTCGGCGATCTATTTCGCCATGTACACGCGCTCGATCTCGCCGGCCAGCCACGGCCAGTTCTACGAGCTCTACGCCATTGCCGCCGCCGTTCTCGGCGGCTTCTCGCTGCGCGGCGGCGAAGGCTCGCTGGTCGGCGTCATCCTGGGCACCGTGCTGCTGCAGGAGTTGCAGAACCTGGTCAATCTGCTCGGCATCCCGTCCTCGCTCAACTTCGCGGTGATGGGCGGCGTGATCCTGATCGGCGTGCTGGTCGACCAGCAATGGGGCGTGTTCCGCGCAAGGCGGCTGATGCTCGATGCCAGCCGGAAGACTGTCGCGGCGGAGTAGCGCTACATCACGCCGGATATATCCGAGAAGGCCATCGCCTTGCGCAGCACCTCGGCGAAGCGTTCTCCGGCGGCTTCGCGCTGGCCGCCATTGTCGATCGAGGTGACGCCGGAGCCGGACAAAGCGATATTGGCGCTGCGGGCGAGCCGAGCCAGCACTTCGCCGCGCGATTCGCGGCCGCGCTGGGCGAGACGCTCGGCGAGGATTTCCGGCGAGGCGGTGATCTCGACGACAGCCAGATTGGCATAGCGCTCCCGCAGCACCGGGATGACTGCGCGCGAGACATTGGCGACCGCGACATAGCCGTTGGCGATGGACCAGTCGACATCGGCCGGAATGCCGTAGCGTAGGCCGTGCGCCTCCCAGGAAATGGCGAAGGCGCCGTCGGCCTCGGCTTCGACAAAGGCCGCGTCGGCCAGCGTGTCGTGATCCTCGCTTGCCGCATCGCTCGGCCTGGTGATGACCCGGCGGACGAACTCCAGCCTCGTCTCGTCGGCAAACAAGGTGCGGGCATAACCGATTACCGTATCCTTGCCGGCGCCACTCGGGCCGACGACGGCGACGAAGACGCCGTTGCGGACCGGAAAGGCCTCGCTGCTGAGTTCGCGCTCGATCGACGCCGAGACCATCAGGCGACCCGCCGCCCTTGGCGCCAGACGGTGCGCACGACCGGCACATGATCGTCGAGGCGCACCCGCACGAGGTCGGCGCGGCGGCCCTGTTCGATGACGCCGCGGTCGTTTAGGCCGATCGCCTCGGCCGGATTCTTCGACACCATCGCAACCGCCTGCGTTAGGGAAATGCCCTCGACGACGTCGCCGAGGAAGAAGGCCGACTGGATCAGGCTGAAGGGAATGTAGTCGGACGACAATATGTCGAGCAGGCCGTCGCCGGCCAGCGTGCGGGCCGAGACGTTGCCCGAATGCGAGGAGCCGCGCATGACGTTGGGCGCGCCCATCAGCACGCCGAGCCCGGCATCCTTCGAGGCCTTGGCGGCTTCCAGCGTGGTCGGGAATTCCGCGACGCGCACGCCTTGTTCGATCGCCTCGTCGACATGGCCTGATGTGGCGTCGTCATGGCTCGCCAGCACGATGCCCCGCTCGTTGCAGGCGGCTGATATCGCCACCCGGTTCGGTCCCGAATTCTTCGCTGATTCCGACATCCGCTTTTCGCAGAACAATTGGAAGTCGCGATCGGTCAGCTTCAGCTTGCGCTGATAGTAATGGGCGTAGGTCTCGAGATTGACGAACTGGCGCTGTCCCGGCGCATGGTCCATCAGCGACGCCAGTTTGACCCGCTGGTCGCCATCGAAATTGGCGAAAGCCCGCAAGCAATCCGGCGCCGAGACCTCACAGCGCAGGTGCAGGAAATGGTCGGCCCGCAACCGGTCTTTCGCGACGCTGTCCTCGATCGCGTCGGCGAGCTTGCGAATATCGTCGGAGGTAAGATCCGCGTCCTCGTCCATGCCGACGCGCAGCGCGTCGAGCACAGTGGTGATCCCGGCGGTGGCCACCTGCGCGTCATGGGCGAGCACGGCGGCGATCGGGTTCCAGCGCACCTTCGGGCGCGGCGCATAGTGGCCTTCGAGATGGTCAGTGTGCAGCTCGACCAGGCCGGGAATGATGTAGTCGCCGCCCATGTCCTCGCCGCCCATGTTCCCGCCGGTGTGGGCGGTGCCGGCGTCGATGCCGGAAATAAAACCGTCGCGCAGCACGAGCGACCCTTCGACGATCTCGTCGGCAAGCACGATGCGGGCGTTGTGGAGAACAGTTTCGGCGGTCATTCAGGCAGTCCTTGCTTACTCGGACGAATTGCGGTCAGGCGGTTTTTCGGGCAGCGCGGCGGCCGAGCGCATGATGCGAAAGCACCATGAACGGAGCGCCCGGTTCGGTTTCGACGAACAGCGTCAGCGCATCCACCAGCACCGGCTGCTGCAGCACATCGCCGAACAGGCTGTCAATTGCCGCGCGCAGACGTTGGCTTTCCTGCGGCCCGGCCCGGCCGGACAGTGTCATGTGGAAGCGAAAGGCCTCGAACACGTAGGGGTAGCCCCACTGACAGAGATTGCGGAACTCGGCGGGGTTCAGCGAATCCGGGCTGCGGCGCTCGATCTCGGCCTCGGTGAGCGGCGCGCGAAAACGGTCGAAGCTAAGCACGACATCGTCGGCGAAACGGTTGAGCGGCGGCAGCGGGCGTTCCGGCACCAAAGCGAAGAAACCATCGATCTGGCTGACGACCAGGCGCGGGATGGTGACCGTCGGCGTTGCTTCGGCAAAGGCGTCCAGCGCCGCGCGCAGCGAGCTTTCGGTTTCGTTGGCCGCCAACCGGAAGGGCGCTTTCAGCGTCGCATGAAAACCGTAGCGCCGCGCCGATGCGGTGTGAAAAGCGACTTCGGCCGCCGACAGCTCGCCCACCGCCTCGACCGGCCTGGTGGCGGCGCCAAAGGGGTCGCGACCCAGCCAGTTGGCGGCGATCCGCGCCAGCGGCTCGTCCTGCATCGGGGTGAAATAGATGGCGTAGCGCATCGAAAATCCTCGTCAGCCCGCTGCCATAGGTGATTTCCATGACGGATTGACGAAGCTTATGCGGGTTTTCGAAGGCAAATCGACCCCGCAGGTCCTTAGCCGACGATTTTTCGCTGCTGGACCAACAGCTTCCGCCGCAAGCGAAGGCCGATCAGGCTTTCATCAGCCACTCGTGCTCGGGCGCGTTGTGGAACTTCCACGTCCGCTTCGGCCCGGCCATGACGTTAAGGTAATAGAGGTCGTAGCCGTGACAGGCCGCGCACGGATGATAGCCCTTGGGCACCAGCACGACATCGCCGTCCTCGATCGCCATCGCCTCGTCCAGTTCGCGGGCGCCCGACTTGTCGGCGTCGGTGTAGACCCGCTGGAAGGCAAAGCCCTGCGGCGGGTTGAGGCGGTGGTAATAGGTTTCCTCAAGATAGGATTCGGCAGGCAGATTGTCCTGGTCGTGCTTGTGCGGCGGGTAGCTCGATGTGTGGCCGCCGGGCGTGATGACCTCGACCACCAGCAGCGAGTCGGCGGGCCTGCCCTCGGGCAATATGTTGGTGACGTAGCGCGTGTTGGTGCCTTTGCCCCGAGTCTCCTGGCCGAGGTCGTCGGGTGCGATGACGCGAACGGGCAAGCCGCCGCCCAGGCCCGGCGCCGAGCAGACCGCGAGTTCGAGATCGGTGTCGGCGGTGACCGACCAGTCCGAACCCTCCGGGATATAGACCGACCACGGCTTGCCCTCGAAGGGCGACATGCGCTCGCCGAGCAGGCAGAGTTCCCGGCCGCCGGCCTTTGCCGTGCCCTTGCCGGTGACGAACACCAGGCAGACTTCGCGATCCTGCGTCTTGCCGGATGCGGTCTCGCCCGGCTTCAGCCGGTGCAGGTCGAAGCCGACATAGGTCCATCCGGCGCTGTTGGGCGTGACATGCGCGACGCGGCCATGGCCCTTGTCGGCTTTGACGAGCAGTTTCGACATGTTTTGTCTCCTATCGCAAGTCTTCGAGGTCGGCCTCTCAACTTCGTCATCCTAGAGCGAAGCTCCGTCGCGAAGACCCTAGGATGACGAAGCGAGGGACGTTCCGGCCAATCACCGACGTAGGCGATACGCCAGGTGTCGAGTGTCCGACCCGCAAGCCCTTCCGAGCCACGGCCGCTTCATTCCTTCGGTTCGGCGTCCGCCTTCGCTTCGCCGGTCTTCGGTCGATCAGGCGCAGCCTTGCTCTCCTCCACCGGCTTGTAAAGGTAGAAGAACTGCCAGACGGCGTAGGCGGCAAAGCCGAGCGCAATGATGCCCCAGAATGGGGTGCCGGAGGCGAATTCTATTC
This sequence comes from Mesorhizobium sp. M1252, assembly GCF_040318265.1. Taxonomy (NCBI): domain Bacteria; kingdom Pseudomonadati; phylum Pseudomonadota; class Alphaproteobacteria; order Hyphomicrobiales; family Phyllobacteriaceae; genus Mesorhizobium; species Mesorhizobium sp. M1252. The sequence continues at coordinate 20,186 of NZ_JAMYLX010000007.1, forward strand.
CGGCCCAGATCACGCAGACGGCGACAACGGCAACGCGCCGCCACAGCGGCCGGAAGAACGGGTGCTCGTAATCCTTCATCGGACCGGCTTACGCATTGGGAAAGCCTTGCGTCTCGACCGTGTAGCCGGCCGCCGTCATCACCCGCATCAGCTCCTTGTAACCCACTTGGGCCATCTTCAGCGGCGGGTTCTTTTTCGGGTCCTGCTCGGCCTCGACGACGAACCAGCCTTCATAGCCATGGTCGGCGAAGCGCTGCACGATGGCGCCGAAATCGAGCGAACCGTCGCCAGGCACCGTGAAGGCACCGAGCGCCACGGCGTCGAGAAAGGACTGCTTTGTGCGGTCGAGCCCGTCGATCACGCCCATGCGCACATCCTTCACATGGACATGGCTGATCCGCTTGTGGTGGTTGTCGATGGCGCGCAGCACGTCGCCGCCGGCAAAGGCGAGATGCCCTGCATCGAGCAGCAACGGAATGCCTTCGCCGGAATGGCGCATGAAGGCATCGAGCTCCGGCTCAGTCTCGACCACTGCCGCCATGTGATGGTGATAGGACAGCGGCATGCCTTGCTCGGCGCACCATTCGCCGAATTCGGTGAGGCGCCTGGCATAGGCCCTCATCTCGTCGTTCGACAGTTTCGGCTTGGTGGCGAGAGGCCTGGAGCGATCGCCCTGGATCGAGCGGCCGACCTCGCCATAGACGATGCAAGGCGCATTCACCGCCTTGAACAGGTCGATCATCGGCTGGATGCGATCCTTGTTCCTGCCCATGTCCTCATCGACCAGCGTGCCGGAGAACCAGCCGCCGCACAGCGTCACGTCGGCCTGCTTCAGGATCGGCAGCATGATTTCGGGGTCGTTTGGAAAACGCCGGCCCATTTCCATGCCGGTGAAACCTGCCGAGCGCGACTGGCGCAGGCACTCTTCCAGCGAGACGTCGTCGCTGAGTTCGGCAAGATCGTCGTTCCACCACGCAATGGGGGACATGCCCAGTTTGGCTTTCAAGTTTTAGCTCCGGTTTCTTGTTCACCCTCCCCCTTGTGGGGAGGGTCGCTGCGAAGCAGCGGGGTGGGGTGCGGCGCGAGCCCCCCACCCGGACCTTCGGTCCGACCTCCCCACAAGGGGGAGGTAGGGGGCGGGTGCATGTACATCAATCGCCGACTGTCTGCATCTGCCGCTTTTCGTCATAGGCCTTGCGGGCTGCGTTGACCTGCGGCCGTGCGGAGACTTCCGGCACCGCGACATCCCACCAATGGCCGCCGGCATCGGTGGAAATCAGCGGGTCGGTGTCGATGACCAGCACGGTGGTGCGGTCGTTGGTTTTCGACTTTTGCAGCGCAGTCTCCAGGCCGGTGATCGACGGCACTTTCTCGGCAATAGCGCCCATGCTGGCCGCATGCGCGGCGAAGTCGATGTCGGGCAGGATCTCGTGGCGCGCGTCCTTCAGGAGGTTGTTGAAGTTGGCGCCGCCGGTGGCCATCTGCAGCCGGTTGATGCAGCCATAACCCCTGTTGTCGAGCACCACGATGGTCAGCTTCAGGCCAAGCATCACCGACGTGGCGATTTCGGAATTCATCATGAGGTAGGAGCCGTCCCCGACCATGACGACGACCTCCTGGTCGGGCTTGGCCATCTTGGCGCCGAGCCCGCCGGCAATCTCGTAGCCCATGGTCGAGAAGCCATATTCGCCATGGTACGAGCCGGGCGCGCCTGCCTGCCAGAGCTTGTGCAACTCGCCCGGCAGGCCGCCCGACGCGTTCAGCAAGGTCACGCCGGACCCCAGCGCGCGCTGCACGGCGCCGATCACCTGCGCGTCCGACGGGAAGGCGGCGTTGGTCGACGCCGTCACCTTGGAGGCTTCGGCCTGCCAAGCCTTCTTGCCTTGGTTCGCATTGTCGGTCCATGTCGCCGGTGCTTTCCAGTTCCCCAGCGCAGCACCGAGTTCGGCGAGCCCTTCGGCCGCATCGGCGACCAGCGGCAGCGCGCGGTGCTTGCCGGCGTCGAAAGGCTGCACGTTGAGCCCGATGATGGTCTTGCCGGAGTTCTTGAACAGCGCCCACGAGCCGGTGGTGAAATCCTGCAGGCGGGTGCCGATGGCGAGCACGACATCGGCTTCTTCCGCCAGCCGGTTGGCCGCGGACGTGCCGGTGACGCCGACCGCCGCCATGTTGAGCGGATGTGTGTCGGGCAGCGAGGACTTGCCGCCTTGCGTCTCGCAGACCGGAATGCCGGCGCTCTCGGCGAATTTCGCCAGTTCATCCGAAGCCTGCGAATACAGCACGCCGCCGCCGGCGATGATCAGCGGTTTTTTCGCACCCTTCAGCGCGGTGACCGCCGCCGCCAATTCATGCCGGTCCGGACGCGGCCGGCGCTGGTGCCAGACGCGCTCGGCGAAAAAGCTCTCGGGATAGTCATAGGCCTCGGCCTGCACGTCCTGGCAGAGCGACAGCGTCACCGGGCCGCATTCCGCCGGATCGGTCAGCACCTGCATGGTCCGCGCCAATGCCGGGATGATCTGCTCGGGACGGGTGATGCGGTCGAAATAGCGCGACACCGGACGGAAGCAGTCATTGACCGTCGCGGTGCCGTCGGAAAAGTCCTCGGCCTGCTGCAGCACCGGATCGGGGATGCGGTTGGCGAAGACATCGCCCGGCAAAAACAGGACGGGCAACCTGTTTACGTGGGCGAGCGCCGCCGCCGTCACCATGTTGAGCGCACCGGGGCCGATCGAAGAGGTCGCGGCCATGAAGCGGCGGCGGAAATTGGCCTTGCCATACGCGATCGCCGCATGCGCCATCGCCTGCTCATTGTGGGCGCGGAAGGTCGGCAATTCGTCGCGCAGCTGGTACAGCGCCTCGCCGATGCCGGCGACATTGCCGTGACCGAAGATCGCCCACACACCGCCGAAGATGGGCACTCTTCTGCCGTCGATCTCGGTCATCTGCTTGCTCAGAAAGCGGGTCAGCGCCTGCGCCGTCGTCAGGCGGATTGTCTTGCTCATGGTGTTTTCCTCCGCAGTCCTCTTGCCGCGCCTTTATGCTGCTTTACGGCCATGCGCGGCAAGCCACGCTTCGGTCAACTGTTCGAAGCGCGCGGCCATGTCGGCGATAGCCTCGTCATCCGCCATCTTGCCCGCCAGCCATTGTTCGGCGGCGTGGACGAAGATGGTGCGGCCGACGGCAAAGCCCTTGACGATCGGCGCCTTGGCGGTGGCGGCAAAGGCCGCTTCCAGTTCGTCCTGCGGCGCTTCGAGACCCAGCAGCACGACGCCACGACACCAAGGATCATGCTTCAGGATCACCGCTTCGATCTTGGCCCAGGCGCCGGCCGACGCCTGCGGTTCGAGCTTCCACCAGTCCGGCTTGATGCCAAGAGCATAGAGTTCTTCCAGGGCGCGCGGGATCGTCGTGTCATCGAGCTTGCCGTGCTTGCCGGCGATGATCTCGACCAGAAGCTCCCGGCCGACCTTCCGCGCGGCTTCGAACAGCGAGCGCAGCTTCTGCTGCTGCTCTTCCTTGAGCGCTGCCGGATCGTCGGGGTGATAGAAGCACAGGCATTTGATGCAGTGGTCGACCGGCCATTCCACCAGTTGCGAGCCGATGTCCTGCGAGAACTCGAAGCGCAGCGGCCGCGAGCCCGGCAGTTCGACGGGACGGCCGAGCCAGGCAAAGGGGTGGCGGGCGAATTCGAACATTGCTTCGCGGCCATGCTTCTCGTCGATCAGCATGCCATAGCCGTCGCGGCCGGCGGCGACTTTCGCCGCAGCCTTGACCGCCAGCACCTTGAAATCGCGGATGCGCGCCGGATCGGCGCCGGTCTTTGCCGCGACGTCCTCAAGCTGCACACGGTGGTCGCAGGCGAGCGCCATCATCGAGGGGATATCGCGGCGGCGGGTCGTCGCCCAATGGATGTGGTTGATCGCCTCGTCCTTGCGCAGAGCGAGGTGCTTGCTGCCGTTCCTGAGGAAGAACTGCAATTCCTCGAAGGTCGGATATTCCGGCGCGCAGAGCAGCCGCGACACGGCGAAAGCGCCGCAGGCATTGGCCCAGGTCGCCGCCGTTGCCAGGTTTTCGCCACCGAGCCAGCCGCGCAGAAAACCGGACATGAAGGCATCGCCCGCGCCGAGCACATTATAGATCTCGATCGGAAAGCCCTTGCCGACGATACCGTCTTCCAGATCGTCGCTGACCGGCCCGTCATAGACGATGCAGCCCATGGCGCCGCGCTTCAGTACGATGGTTGCCTTGGACAGCGCGCGGATCGTCTTCAGCGCGCTCAGGCAATCGTCGGCGCCCGAGGCGATCATGATCTCTTCCTCGGTGCCGACGATGAGGTCGCAATCGGGCAGCACCGTCTTCAGCTGGGCCGAGACGCGGTCGGATTTGACATAGCGCTCAAAACCTTCGGCATGGCCTGCGAGTCCCCAGAGGTTGGGGCGGTAGTCGATGTCGAACACCACCTTGCCGCCCCTGGCCTTGATGATGCGGATCGCCTTGCGCTGGGCGGCGTCGCTGTTGGGTCGGGAAAAATGCGTGCCGGTGACGACGATGGAACGGGCCGAGGCAATGAAAGCCTCGTCGATATCTTCTTCGGCGAGCGCCATGTCGGCGCAGTCGCTGCGATAAAAGATCATCGGCGAGACCCCTTCGCTCTCGACCGAAAGCAGCACCAGAGCCGTCAGCCGTTCCTTGTCGGTCTTCAGCCCGTCGACATTGACGCCTTCGCGCCGCAGCTGCTCGCGGATGAAGCGGCCCATCTGCTCGTCGCCGACACGGGTGAGCAGCGCCGAGCGCAGGCCTAGTCTCGCCGTGCCAACCGAGATGTTGGCCGGGCAGCCGCCGACCGATTTGGCAAAGGAGGTGATGTCCTCCAGCCGCGAGCCGATCTGCTGGCCGTAAAGGTCGACGGAAGCGCGACCGATGGTGATGACATCGAGCGTCGCCTGTTTGGCGTCCACGGCTTCGCTCATTGGAACCTCCCGTCGGTCTTGTTGTCTTGAGCAACGTAGTTGGGGGACACGCGCGAGCGGCAGCGTGGCGCCGGGAATATGAAATAATAATTCCAATCCATAGTCAATATGGAATGAGCATTCCTTCCGGGAATTCGAGCGCCCGGCGCCGGCCTAGGCTTTGCGCTTCTTGCCCGTGCTGCGCCGCTTCTCGCCGACGCCGACGGTGAGCGCCATGGCCAGCGCCATGGTGGCCGACAGCGAGCGGAAGCCGGCAAAATCGGCCTCGGCAACCTCGAACCAGACCTTGGCGAACTGCGCTAGTGGCGAAAACGAACTGTCGGTGATGGCGATGATCGGCACGCCCTGTTCGGAAATGGTGCGGGCCTCCTCGATGGTGGCCGGCGCATAGGGCGAGAAACTGATGGCAATGACGGCGTCCGCCGGGGTGGCGAAGGCGACCATCTCGGCATTGAGGCCGGCGGCGGATTCGATCAGCTGGTTGCGGATCTTCAGCTTGCCCAAGGCATAGGCAATGTAGCTCGCCACCGGGTAGGAGCGGCGCTTGGCCAGGACATAGATGGTCTCGGCCTTGGCCAGCAGCGAGATCGCGTCTTCCAGATGCGCCTCGTCCAGCGAGCGCGAAATATCGTTGAGCGAAGTGCTGGCGGCGGCGACGAAGCCGTCGAAGATGGCTCGGTGTCCAGCACCCGCATCGGCCTTGGCGCGCAGCGCCTGCAGGCGTTCGTCATAAGAGGAATTGCGCTCGCGCAGCCGCTCGCGAAACACCTGCTGCAGGCTGGTGAAGCCGTCGAAGCCTAGTTGCTGGGCAAAGCGGATCAAGGTGGACGGCTGCACGCCCGCCGAAGCGGCGATGCTGGCGGCGGTGCCGAAGGCGATGTCATCGGGATTGTCGAGCGCATAGGCGGCGATCTGGGCGATGCGCTTGGGCAAGGTTTCACGGCGATCGAGGATCGTGGCGCGCAGCGTCTCGAAGTCGCGAGGTACCCGTTCGTCCATCGTCGCCCCGTCCAAGCTCATCTAGAGCATGATGCCGAAAAGTGTGCAGCGGTTTTCGGACGACATCATGCTCTCTTTAACTCAAGTGACGTCCTCTCTGCCCCATCATAGCGAGCCTGCGCAAGAAGGCCATAAAAAATGAGGCAGACATTCCATTCGGAGAAGAAATGGACTAATTCATCCATCGATCGCTTCAGGTATTGGGAGAAAGAAATGGTCGGCGTTGGTCTTATCGGCACGGGTTTCATGGGCAAATGCCACGCCATTGCGTGGAGCGCCGTCGGCGCCGTCTTTCCCGATGTCGCCAAGCCGAAGCTGGTCCATCTCGGCGAGGTCAACGAGGAGCTGGCCAAGCGCAAGGCCGGTGAGTTCGGCTTCGCCAAGGCGTCGGGCGACTGGCGTGCCGTCGTCAACGACCCCGAGGTCGATATCGTCTCGCTGACCACGCCCAATCAGTTCCATCCGGAGATGGCCATCGCTATTCTCGAAGCCGGCAAGCATCTGTGGTGCGAGAAGCCGATGGCGCCGAGCTTTGCCGAAGCAGCGGCGATGGCGGCCGCGGCGAAGAAGTCCGGCAAGGTCGCAGCGCTTGGCTACAACTACATACAGAGCCCGGCCATCCGCCACATCGGCGCGCTGCTCGAGGAAAAGATCATCGGCGAGGTCAACCATCTGCGCATCGAGATGGACGAGGACTTCATGGCCGACCCGGAAGCGCTGTTCTTCTGGAAGCACGAGGCTGCTTCCGGCTATGGCGCGCTCGACGATTTCGCCGTGCATCCGCTGTCGCTGGTCTCGACACTGTTCGGCCGCGTCGCAAAAGTCATCTGCGACATGGCCAAGCCCTATGCCGACCGCAAGCTGGCCGGCGGCGGCCGCCGCGCCGTCGAGACCTACGACATCGCCAGCGTGCTGATGCATCTGGAAAACGGCATTGCCGGCACGCTGCTGGTCAACCGCTCGGCCTGGGGCCGCAAGGGCCGCATCGCCATCCAGATTTTCGGCTCCAAGGGATCGATCCTGTTCGACCAGGAGCGGATGAACGAAATCCAGCTCTACGTCACCGCCGATCGCCCGACCGAACAGGGCTACCGCACCATATTGGTGGCGCCGCACCACAAGCCTTACGACGCCTTCCTCCCGGCGCCGGGCCATGGGCTCGGTTTCAACGACCTCAAGATCATCGAGTGCCACGAATTGCTGACGCGGCTTGCCGGCAAGCCGGCACGGGTCATCGAATTTGCCGAAGGGCTGGAGATCGAGCGCACCGTGCACGCGATGGCGAGGTCGTTCGAGGAGAAGCGCTGGGTGGATGTGCGGTAAGATCCGCTCGCTTCAGCCGCCAGCGACAGCGTTCGCCTCCCAGCCATTGACCCAGACCTGCCGCAGGCGATCGCCTTCGCCCTTGAAGCGCAGGCCGGTCGGCTGGCAAGCCTCGATGCGGTCGCTGCGGAAATTGCGGATGGCCTGGCGCAGTTCACACCAGGCGACGATGTTGGCGGTTTCTGAATAGTAGATCAGCGCGATTGGACGGATCAGCCGCTCGGAGGCGCGGCCGATTTCGTCGCGATAGGACAGGTCGAGCTTTTCCTCGTCGCGGATGGCGCGGCGCACAAGCGCCAGATCGATGGTGCCGATTGCCGGTGCAGCGAACCCCCAGACATGCAGTGCGTTGGCGTCGAACGCCTGGCGTAGTGGCGGCGGCACGGCGCCGGCGATCTTGGCGCTGACGCGCTTGGCCGCCTGCTTGAGTTCGCTGTCTCCCGTGCGCTCCAGCAGGGCGAGCGACAGGACGATCGCCTCCATCTCCTCGATTGAGAACATCAGCGGTGGCAGGTCGAAGCCGGGCCGCAATATATAGCCGATGCCACGCCCGCCTTCGATCGGCACGCGCATCGCCTGCAGTGCGGCGATGTCGCGATAGATCGAACGCACCGTGACTTCCAGCTGCCCGGCGATCATCGCCGCCGTCACCGGCTGCCGCGCCAGCCGCAGGATCTGGATGATCTCGAACAGCCGCGACGCCTTGCGCATTTCCTCTCCCTGATGAACGCTACTGACACATCCCCGTCAGTTGGGATGATTTATTGGACTGCCTATCGGGTTGAAAATCAACAAATTCCTCAACGGCACCCCAGCAGGAAGTGACAAGCAACTGACATGAGTTACGCGGAAAATCTCTGGCTGTTCTTTATCCTGCTGTCCGGCATCATCATCGTGCCCGGCATGGACATGCTGTTCGTGCTAGCCAACGCGCTCACCGGCGGCCGCGACCGGGGCCTCGCCGCCACCGGCGGCATCATGGTCGGCGGCATCGTGCACACGCTGAACGGCGCCATCGGCGTCGGCCTGCTGATGCATTTCGTGCCGATCCTGTACAAGCCGCTGCTGATAGCCGGCGCCGCCTACATGGCCTTCATCGGCATCTCGCTGATGCGCAGTTCCATCACCGTCGGCCACGACGGGCCCGCCGGCAGCCGTACGGCCTGGAAGGCCTTTCGCCAGGGACTGGTGACCTGCCTGATCAACCCGAAGGCCTATCTCTTCATATTTGCCGTCTATCCGCAGTTCCTGAAGCCGGATTACGGCCCGATCTGGATTCAGGCGACGGTCATGGGCTTGCTGACGATGCTGACGCAGGCCGCCATCTATGGCGGGCTCGCCATCACCGCCGGCCGCAGCCGCAATCTGCTGGTGGCCAATCCGCGGGCGACCGCTTTTGCGGGCCGGGCGGCCGGACTGCTGCTGTTTGCGGTCTCGGTGTTTACGGCATGGGAAGGGTTGAGGGCAGCGTGATCCCGATCAAGCGATGACGCCGCGTTTCTTCGCCTCGGCGCGGCGCTTGCGGATCACTGTCCCGGTCTTTTCGTCGTCGAGGGCGGCAGCTACCCCGTCCGCGAGACCGATGACGTCATGACCGCCTCACGCCTTCGCCCAAGACGACGAGAAGCTCGTCCAATTGCTCGAACGTCTCGCCCATCGCATCCGCCGCCCCGGTACCGGCCGCGTCGAGAGCCTCCTTCGAGGGATAGAGTTCGTGCATGACCAGCAGCGTATTGCCACCCTTTTCCTCGAAGGTCAGCGTGGTGACGGGTCCACCGTCACCACCTTCGTCATTGGTCCAGACAAGGCGTGAGTGCGGTGTCACTTCGATATACCTGCCGAAGAATTCGTGAAGGTCCGAGGCGTCGTGGCCGAACACCAGGCGGTACGTGCCTCCGGTACGAGCATCCATCTCACATGAACGCAGGAACATGCCCATCGACTTCGGCACCCACCACTGCTTGAACAGCTCGGGCTTCGTCCACGCCTCGAACACGATGTGCGCCGGACCGTTGACTGTTCGCGTGACGACCAGCTCGCGCTCGGACTTCCGTTCGACCGTCGTGCGGTTGTGCGTGGGCTCACTCTCGGTTCTTTGGCGCATCGGCTTTCTCCTTCCGTTTCAATTCCTCGACAACCTTGTCCAACTCGTTGAAGCGTGCGTCCCAGAGCAGGCGGTGCCGCTCGATCCAGGCCGCCTCTTCCTCCAGTCCGCGCAGGCCGAGCTTGCAGGTCCGCACGCGGCCAACCTTCTGCGTGGTGACGAGCCCCGCCTGCTCCAGGACGCCGACGTGCTTCTTCATGCCCGTGAGGGTCATGTGGAATTTTCCGGCAAGCTCGGTGATCGAAGCGTCTGCGCGTCCGAGCTGCTCCAGAACGCCACGCCGGGTGGCGTCCGAGAGCGCGGCGAACGAGGAATCCAAGTCGGTATACTGAACCATACGGTTCAGTATTTAGCAGACCGGTTGCCGGGGTGCAAGGGGAGCCGCAGCGTCCTTCCCGCGCATCGCCTCGTATCAGGCGGCGCCCGGCCGGTTCTCCATCATGGCGCGGCGGGCTGAGCGGCGCCATTCTACGGCGCCGGCGAGGCCGTGCAGCACCGTCTCGGTGGTCGCCCAGTCGATGCAGCCATCTGTGATGCTCTGGCCATAGACGAGCGGCTTGCCGGGCACGACATCCTGACGGCCGGCAACGAGATTGCTCTCGATCATGAGGCCGATGATGCGTTCGTCGCCCGCCGCGACCTGACCGGCGACATCCGCCGCCACCTTGGGCTGGTTCTCCGGCTTCTTGGCCGAGTTGGCGTGGCTGACGTCGATCATCAGCCGGGGTGCAACGCCGATGCGGGCGAGTTCGGCCGAGGCTGCCTCGACGCTCGCCGCATCGTAATTCGGCTGAACGCCGCCGCGCAGGATGACGTGGCAGTCCTTATTGCCGGTAGTAGTCGCAATGCCGCTGCGTCCGCCCTTGGTCACCGCCATGAAATGATGCGGCTGGGCGGCGGATTTCACCGCCTCGGCGGCGATCCTGAGATTGCCGTCGGTGCCGTTCTTGAAGCCGACCGGGCAGGACAGGCCGGAAGCCAGTTCGCGGTGGATCTGGCTCTCGGTGGTGCGCGCGCCGATGGCGCCCCAGGCGACGAGATCGGCAATGTATTGCGGCGTCGTCATGTCGAGAAATTCGGTGGCCGAGGGCAGGCCGAGATTGTTGACCGCCGACAGCACGTTGCGCGCCATCCGCAGCCCCTTGTCGATGTTGAAGCTGCCGTCGAGATCGGGATCGTTGATAAGGCCCTTCCAGCCGACGGTCGTGCGCGGCTTTTCGAAATAGACCCGCATGACGATCTCCAACCGGTCGGACAGGGTCTCGCGCAGCGCCACTAGCCGGCTGGCATAGTCAACGGCCGCGACCGGGTCGTGGATCGAACACGGGCCGACGATGACAAGCAGCCGGTCGTCGGTGCCGTTCAAGATGGCATGGGTGGCGTTGCGTGATGCGCTCACGGTGCGCGTTGCCGTCAGCGTGCGCGGGATCTCCCGCATCACCTCGTCCGGCGTACTCAATTCTCGGATTTCCTTGACCCGAAGATCGTCTGTGGTGGTCAACACGGCTTTCTGCTCCTGTTTTTAGGAGACCTGCCGGCTGATACAAAAAAGCCGCCAGGTCTGGCGGCTGTTCGGACTTGTTGCTGCAATCTTCAGATCGAGCGCAATCCTCCCGCCGCCAGCGAGCTGCTAAAGTACCAATACGAGGCGGTCAGGTTGATCATCAGGCGTCATATAGTCGATGCCGAGGCGCTTGTCACGTGGGGTATGCGGAGACAATTCGGGATGGGCCGAATCCTCGCGATTTCGTCATCCCTGGGCGGAGCAGGAGCGAAGCTCCGTCGCGGAGACCCTGGGATCCATTCCGTGACCTGGGCCGTGGAGTGCGGCGGAGCAGAATTCTGGACCGTAGCAGCGCTCTGAAGTCGCGGCATGGATCCTCGGGTCTGCGCTGCGTCGCTACGCTCCTTGCTCCGCCCGTGGATGACGAAGTGCCGGCGGTTTCGCCAATCGCCAACACGTATAACGCGGAGCGGCTCATGCCGTCCAGGGATCGAAGAGTTCAAGTCCAAAGCCTTCGAAATCTTTCGTATTGCACGTTGCCAAGGTGAGCTCGTGCGCAATCGCAGTGGCTGCGATCAGGCCGTCCATCGACGACAGACCACGACCGCGGCGCTTGGCAAGACCCATCAGGTCGCCCCAGGCCAAGGCAACTGCATCGTCCACCGGCAAAACCCGCTGTTCGAAGCGCTGGGGCAGGTCCCGGGCGAGCCATTCGGCCAGCGCCTCGCGTTTACGGCCCTCATCCATCGGAGAGACGCCGCGCCGGATCTCGGCGATCGACACTACGCTGATGAAGGAGCGGTCCTCATCAAGCTCGTCCAGCCAGCCCAGGACACTTGCGTCAGGCGCTGGCCTCGTCACCTCGGACAGGACATTCGTGTCGAGCAGCAGTCTCACAGCGGCAGGTCACGCGGTTCGTCGCGCTGACGTTCAAGCTCGAGATCGGCGCCGCGCAGCGGCGAGCCCAGCAGGAACTCGGCAAGCGTACCCTTGCGTGCGATCTTGCGCTGCCATTCCTCGGCCGAGACGACAACCACGCTTGGTTTGCCGTTCTTGGTGATCGTCTGCGGCGAGGACTGTGCGCGCTCGATGACCTCGGAGAGCCGGGCTTTTGCCCCGGCAACCGTCCAGTTGGTGTCTTTGGATGACGTTAGCATCGCATGCTCGTGACTAGCCTGACTATCATGACTATGTGGGAATGGCGATGTTGCTGCAACAGGGTTTGAGGCTACTCCGGCGAGGTCCCCGCGACGTTCTGGTCGTAGTCAACCAGCGAGCCGGTCATGACACCGGATTGCGGGCTGGCCATGTAGCTGATCAGCCGCGCCAGTTGGTCGGGCTTCACCAGTTGGCCCATGGGCTGGCCGGCCTCTGCCTTTGCCAGCCAGTCGTCGGAGGCACCGTGCCATTTCTTCTGCACGATGTCCTCGCCCTCGGTGTCCATCCAGCCCGGCAGCACGGCGTTGCAGCGGATGCGGTTGAAACGATAGGCGTTGGCGACGTTCTTGGTCAGCGTCGCCAGCGCACCCTTGCTCGAGGAATAGGGCGCCAGGAAGGACTGGCCGCAATGCGCCGACATAGACAGCACGTTGACGATCGAGCCCGGCGCCTTCTGGTCCAGGAGATGGGCCACCACGCCCTGCATCAGGAAGAACGGGCCGCGCACGTTGGTCTGGAAAATCTGGTCGAAGGTCTCCTCGGAGGTTTCGACCAGCGACCCGCGCGCGGAGGTGGCTGCGGCGTTGACCAGCGCGTTGATGGTGTCGAAATGCGAGATCGCGGTTGCCACCGCGCGCTTGCAGTCCGCCACTTTCGAGACGTCGGCGCTGATGAAGATCGCATCGACGCCGGCCTTCTTGAAGTGGGCGACCGCCTTGTCGCCCTTCTCCTGCGAGCGGCCGATGAGCGCCAGCGCTTTGCAGCCCTCGTCGGCCAGCGCTTCGGCGACGGCAAAGCCGATGCCTTGCGCGCCGCCGGTGACGATGGCGCGCGTCTTCGAATTGCGATCGGCGGATGTGCTCATCGCTCTGCTCCTGTGCCTTGGTTCCGGTTCTTACTTGTCGAGACGGACGGTCTTGCCTGATGTCGCCGACTTCAGCGCGGCATCGGCCAGCTTCAGCGCCACGAGGCCGTCGGCGCCGCTCGGCGATGCCTTCTTGCCCGAGGTTGCAGCAGTGATGAAAGCGGCAATCTCGATGGCGTAGGCGTCGAGATAGCGGGTCATGAAGAAGTCGTGCAGCGGCGGGCGCGTATAGCCCTTCTCATTGGCGACCTCGATCGACACCGGCCGCTGGTTCTCGGCGGCGACCATGCCCTTGGAGCCATGCACCTCGATGCGCTGGTCGTAGCCATAGGTGGCGCGGCGCGAATTGGAGATGACGGCCTGCTTGCCGGACGCGGTTTCGAGGATGACGCTGACAGAGTCGAAATCGCCCGCTTCGCCGATCTTCTCGTCGACCAGAACCGAGGCATGGGCGCTGACCGCCGCCACCTCTTCGCCGAGCAGGAAGCGCGCCATGTCGAAATCGTGGATGGTCATGTCGCGAAAAATGCCGCCCGAGCGCTTGATGTAATCGACCGGCGGCGCGCCCGGATCGCGCGAGGTGATGGTGACCATCTCGACAGTACCGATGGCGCCGTCGTCGATCGCCTTGCGCACGGCGGCGAAGTGCGGATCGAAGCGGCGGTTGAAGCCGACCATCAGCGTCGCCTTGGCCTTGTCGACCACGGCCAGGCACTTCTCGACGCGCTTGACGTCGAGGTCGATCGGCTTCTCGCAGAAGATCGCCTTGCCGGCCTTGGCGAAACGCTCGATCAGATCGGCATGGGTGTCGGTCGGCGTGCAGATGACCACGGCGTCGATGTCCTTGGCCTTCTCGATCGCGTCGATGGTGCGCACTTCGGCGCCATAGGCGGTTGCCAACTCGGTCGCCGCCTTTTCAAAAGCGTCGGCAACGGCCACCAGTCTGGCCTGCGGGTTGGAGCCGACGGCGCGGGCATGGACCTTGCCGATACGGCCGGCACCGAGGAGGGCGAAACGAACAGTCATGGGGTATTTCCTCTAGGGGGATGGGTTCGAGAGAGTTGTGTCTCCACCTTCCTTTTGAGAAAGGTGGCAAGATAATTTTTCGAGCACGCCAGAAAACAGGATGACCATCCTGTTCAGGCCGCGAGTTCCGCCTCCCCGGTCTTGGCGCCGGTGATGTAGGAGACGATGTCGTTGCCGTCGGTGTTTTCCTTGCGCAGGTTGGCGACGATGCGGCCGCGCCGGAAGACGACGATGCGGTCGCACAGGTCGAACACCTGGCGCATGTTGTGGCTGATCAGGATCAGCGGCTCGCCATTGTCCTTCAGCGTGCGGATGATGTTCTCGACCTGCGCCGTCTCCTGCACGCCAAGGGCTGCCGTCGGCTCGTCCATGATGATCAGCTTGGAGGCGAAGGTCGCGGTCCGGGCGATCGCAACGCACTGGCGCTGGCCGCCCGACATGTGGCGAATGGTGTTGGACAAATTGGGGATTTTCACTGCCGTGCGGATCAGCGCCGCCTCGGTCGCCTTGCGCATGTATTTGCGGTCGAGGATCGAGAACGGCCCGAGATTGAAAAGCACCTTTTCGCGGCCGAGGAACAGGTTCGACGGCACGTCGAGATCGTCGGCCAGCGCCAGGTTCTGGAACACGGTCTCGATGCCCGCCGTGCGCGCTTCGATCGGCCCGGCAAAATTCACTTCCCTGCCGTCGAACCAGATCTGGCCACTGGTGCGTTGCTCGACGGCGGTGATCTGGCGCACGAAGGTCGATTTGCCGGCGCCATTGTCGCCCATGATGGCGACATGCTCGCCCTTGCGCAGCTCGAAATTCGCGCCTTCCAGCGCGTGCACGCCGCCATAACGCTTGGTCAGGTTTTCGGTCTTCAGGACGATGTCTGTCGTGGAGATATCTGGCATGGTCAAGCCCTCAATGCCCGCATGCGCTGGCGCCATTGGTCGAGAACGACCGCGCCGACGATGATCACGCCCTTGACCATCTCCTGATAGTAGGCGTCGAGGCGCAGGAAGGTGAAGCCGGAAATGATGACGCCGAAGATCAGCGAGCCGATCACGGTGCCGACGATCGAGCCGCGACCGCCCGACAAAGAGACGCCGCCGATGACCGCCATTGCGATGGCGTCTAGCTCGTACATGACGCCCATGCCGGACTGTGCCGTCAGGTTCTTGGAGGAGAGCACGACGGCGGCCAGCGCGGCTAGGATGCCGGCAATGACGTAGACGAGGATCTTGTGGTTGGCGATCTTGATGCCCGACATGCGCGCGGCATCCTCGTTGGAGCCGATGGCATAGCAATGCTTGCCGTAGCGTGTGTAGGTCATGATCAGCTGGAACAGCACCGCCAGCGACAGGAAGATGATGACCGGCATCAGGCCCTTGCCGATACCAGCGAAACTTTCGGTCGGAAACGAGATCGGCTGACCCTTGGACCACCATTTGGCAATGCCGCGCGCGGTCACCATCATGCCGAGCGTGGCAATGAACGGCGGAATGCGCGTGTATGCAATCAAGGAGCCGTTGACGAGACCGGCGAGCAGACCGCAGCCGATGGCGACCAGTACCGGCACGACGACCGGCAGGTCGGTCCAGCCTTGCGCCAGGAACATCGCCTTGGGGTTGGGGTTACCGTTGACCGTCGCCACCTGGGCAAAACTCATGGCGATCATGGCGGTGGCGCCGACGATCGAGCCCGAGGACAAGTCGATGCCGCCGCAAATGATCACCTGCGTGACGCCGATGGCGATGATGCCGACGATCGACACCTGCAGGATGATGATCTGCAGGCGGGCCTCATTGAAGATCCCGGCGACGTTGTCGCGCGTGTTGAACAGGAAGCTGTCGCCAAGAAAGATGCGGCCGATCATTTCGAAGATGACGACCAGAATGACCAGCGCCAGGAAGACGTTGAATTCGGCCGGCCATGTCCGCCTCTTCGCGTCATAGCTGACCCCGCCGACGCCATGAGATGTCTGTGACATGTCTGTCCTCCGTGAGGCGGCATTTGCCCTCCCGCACGTAAGGGCGGTGAGGGAAACGGGAGCGGCGCGATTGATGCGCCGCTCCGTTAGTCGAACGAGTCGCCGGCTCAGTTCTTCTTCAGGAACTTGTCGATGTTGGCTGGCGTCACGAGTTGGAAGGGCACGTAGACCTTGTGCTCGACCTTCTCGCCCTTGGCGAGCTTCAGCGCTGCGTCCAGAGCGCCGGCGCCCTGGCCGGCCGCATCCTGGAACACGGTGGCATCGAGGTCGCCGGCCTGCATGGCGGCAAGCGCGTCCTGCGTGGCGTCGACACCGCCGACGACGACCGTCTTCATGTCGATGTTGGCGGCCTTCATCGCCTGGATGGCGCCGATGGCGCTTTCGTCATTGTTGGCGATGACGCCGTCGAACGGCTTGCCGGTCGACAGCCAGTTGGTCATCAGGTTCTGCGCTTCGTCGCGGTTCCAGTTCGAAGTCTGCTTGTCGATGATCTTGATGAAGCTGCACTCCGGCGTGGCGATCACCTCTTCGATGTCCTTGGTGCGCTGCACGGCGGCCTGGTTGGAAAGCTCGCCCATGATGACATAGACATTGGCTTCCTTCTTGCCGGCCTCGGTGAACAGGCGGCAGACTTCCTTGGTCTCGAGCGTGCCGGAATCGGCCTCGTTCGACGCGACGAAGGCCTGGTTGTCCGGCAGCGTGTCGACATTGACCGGCTGGCGGTTGACATAGACCAACGGGATCTTGGCGGCTGCGGCGGCGTCCGACATCGCCTGCGTGGCCGAGGTATCGACCGGGTTGACGATGATGGCGTCGACGCCCGAGGCGGCGAAGTTCTTGATCTGGTCGAGCTGCTTGGCGACGTCGTTCTGCGCGTCCTCGACCTGCAGTTCCACGCCGCTCATGCCCTTGGCCTGCTCGATCATGCCGTTGCGCAGCACGGTGAGGAAGTTGTCGTCGAACTTGGCCATCGACACGCCGACCTTGGCGGCAAAAGCGGACGAACTCATCAGCGCCGCAAAGGCGACGCCCAAAATCAGTTTCTTCATTGTGTTTCTCCTCCACATTGGTGTCCGGCTGCACCGATCTACCCGGAATCCCCGATAGCCCGAGGAATCTCTCCCTGATGCCTTCCTGTTCCGTATGGCGTTTTGTCCAAGGGATGGAACGCCAAGCTCCCGGTTTGAAACAGATGTTCCGGAACGAAAGAACCAAAATACCAATCTGATGAAATATTTATTCCATTTTTTCGCGAGACGTCAAGAGCGATTCCTAAGTCGGAAAGCGGATTTTCGGTCGCCGCGCCGCAATTTCACGTCGAATCAAGGCCGACAGCGGCCCAGGCCGAGTCTGAAGGCAGACTCTGATAGATTCTATCATCGCCGGGAGAGCCCACGCCGAACGGGTCGGCGCGGCAGAACGCGTTAGATATTTTCCGGCAGATAGATGTCGAAGGGCAGAAAGGTCTGGCCCGGCGCGTTGGCGGCGCCGGCCTCGATGGAATGCGCCATCAGGTCGACAAGCTCGCGGCACAAGGCGGCGAGCGGCGTCGAGATCACCATAGTCAGGATGTTGTCGGCGAGTGCCGCGCGCGATTCGGCGTTGATCTCGTTGCAGACGACCACCGGCATGCTTGCGGGCTTCGCAGCCCGCAGCGCCGAGACCGCGCCTTCCATGCCGCCGCCGGCGACATAGCAGCCGGCAAGATCCGGATACCGCACCAGGAGATCGATCATCGCATCGTGGGTGACCTGGTTGGCTTCCAGATTGACCAGCGTTTCCATCACCGTGAAGTCCGGCGCATGTTCGCGGAAGAAGGAGCGAAATCCGATCTCGCGCAGTTCATGGCCGTGGAAGCGATGACTGCCGACGAAAAGGGCGACCTTGCCGGGGTTCTTTGCCGCCCTGGCGATCATCCAGGCCGCGGTGCGACCGACCTTGCGATTGTCGAGGCCGACATATCCCTCACGGATGCCAGCGGCAAAGTCGGACAGCAGCGAGAAGACAGGTTGCCCCCTCGCTTTCAGCGACTCCACGACCGCCGTCAGCGTCGGATGGTCCGGACCGACAACGGCGATTGCTCTGGATTTCGCTGCCAGCTTGCGCATTTGGGCGGCGATCTCGTCGGCGGCTAGCGAGCTGGCGAAATCGATGGTGGCGACGCCGCGGAAGCGCTGCGATTGCGAGACCGCCATTTCTAGCTCCCTCGCGAAATCGCCGTAAAAAACATCATTGCCCCGCAGCAGCAGAAAGCCGAGGCGGTATTCCGGCAATTCCTGGCGCATGCGCCGCTTGATCAGCCCGGCCGCGTGGTAGCCGATGCCGGTCGCCGCCTCATAGACGCGGCGCGCGGTTTCCTCGCGCACCGGCAGCCGGTTGTTCAGCACCCTGTCGACAGTGGCGACGCTAACGCCGGAGATGCGCGCCAGATCGGTGATGGTTGGCCGTTTTGCCATGACTGTCCCGCATGAGTGCCTGCAACTGCTTACATCGTTCTGATGGAAAATGATAGAAACTATCTTTGTGATATTGAGACTATCACCGCATGGCGCTATTTTGCGCTCGGACACAAGCGCCTGTAATGGACATATCCGTCCTGACGGATGCTGTGGCCGACGGAGGCAGCCCCTATGGAAGCGACACTATCCACACCACCGTTTCGGCGCGACTACAGCCTGATGGGCCGCGATTCCAAGCTCGCCGTCGAGACCGGGCTGGCGGCGGCCGAGTGGTATCACACCGATATTCCGCGCAAGCAGATGAAGGAGCTGATGCAGCGCTCCGACGGGCCGGCGATCCGCGACACCGCGATCTGGCTGGCCGCGCTGATCCTGAGTGCCGCCGGCGGCGCCTGGTTCTGGGGCAGCTGGTGGTGCGTGCCGTTCTTCTTCGTCTATGGCGTGCTCTACGGCTCCTCCACCGACTCACGCTGGCACGAATGCGGCCACGGCACCGCCTTCCGCACCCAGTGGATGAACGACGCGGTTTACCAGATCGCCTGCTTCATGATCATGCGCAATCCGGTGACCTGGCGCTGGAGCCACACCCGCCACCACACCGACACCATCATCGTCGGCCGCGACCCGGAAATCTCCGTCATGCGGCCGCCGGATCTGTTCCGGGTCGCGCTTGGCTTTATCGGCGTGCTGGATGCCTGGCATGCGATGTCGGACATGCTGCGCAATGCCGCCGGCAATATCAGCGCGGCGGAAAAGACTTTTATCCCCGAACAGGAGCAGCCTAAGGCCATTCGCATCGCCCGCATCTGGACGGCGATCTATGCCGTGACGATCGCGCTGGCGCTTTATTTCGGTTCATGGCTGCCGCTGATGCTGGTCGGGCTGCCCCGGCTCTACGGCGCCTGGCATCATGTCATGGTTGGCCTGCTGCAGCATGGCGGGCTGGCGGAAAATGTCATCGACCACCGGCTGAACAGCCGCACCGTCTACATGAACCCGGTCAGCCGCTTCATCTACTGGAACATGAACTATCACGTCGAACACCACATGTTCCCGATGGTGCCCTATCATGCACTGCCTAAACTGCATGCGCTGATCAAGCACGATCTGCCGGCGCCGACGCCGTCGATCCTGGCCGGCTACCGCGAGATGATCCCGGCCTTTTTGCGCCAGCTGCGCAACGAGGACTATTTCCTCAAGCGCGAACTGCCGCCAACGGCGCGGCCCTATCGCGAGGAACTCCAAAACGACGCCGTCGCCGCCGCGGCGGAATGATCGCGCGATTAAGCTTTTGTTTTGTCGCAACTCCGAACGGAAAACCGCAACGCACTTTTCCTGGAATTGCTTTTGGGAGGAACACATGAGCGACTGGATCGAGGCCTGCGCCGCCGGCGACATCGACGAAGAAGATGTGATGCGCTTCGACCATGGCGGCCGCACCTTCGCCATCTATCGCAGCCCTGACGACGATTATTTCGCCACCGATGGCCTGTGCACGCACGAAAAGGTGCATCTGGCCGACGGGCTGGTGATGGATGACATCATCGAATGCCCCAAGCACAATGGCCGCTTCAATTACAAGACGGGGGCGGCACGCGGCGCGCCGGTTTGCGTCAATCTCGCCACCTATCCGGTAAAGGTCGAGGCCGGCAAAGTGCTGATCCAGATCGGGTAGGACCATGCAGGCGGGAATGGTCATCATTGGCGCCGGCGAGTGCGGCGGGCGGGCAGCCCTTGCTCTGCGCGAACTGGGCCATGACGGGCCGGTGACGCTGGTGGGTGACGAACCCCATCTGCCCTATGAGCGGCCGCCCCTGTCCAAGGACGCAATGACGAGCGACGCGCCCGAGATCAAGACGATCGCCAGCGACGAAATCCTGGCCGAGAAATCCATCCGGCATATCCATTCCGTTCAAGCGGTGGCGATCGACCGGCCGGAGCATACGGTGCGGCTGTCGGACGGTTCGGCCCTGCCCTACGACAAGCTGTTGCTGGCGACCGGCTCGACACCGCGCAAGCTGCCGATGCCGGGATTGGGGCCGCGCTGCGTCTACCTCCGCACCTTTGCCGACGCGCTGGCCATTCGCGCCCACCTCAGCCCGGCAAACCGCATCGCCATCATTGGTGGTGGCTTTATCGGCCTGGAGCTCGCCGCTTCGGCGCGCAAGCTCGGGGCCAGCGTCACGGTCATTGAGGCGCAGCCGCGCATCCTCATGCGCGGGGTGCCGGCGGAGATCGCTGAAATCATCCATCAGGCGCATGAGGCCGAAGGCGTGACCGTGCTCACCGGTCAGGGCATCGCTGATATCGCCGACGACGGCGCTGAGGTGCACATCATGCTCGCCGATGGGCAGGACATCGTCGCCGATCTCGCCGTCATCGGCATCGGCGCCGTGCCGGTGACCGGGCTTGCCGCGGAAGCGGGCCTGACCGTCGATAACGGCATCGCCGTCAATGGCGAACTCCAAACAATCGATCCCGACATCTTCGCCGCCGGCGATTGCTGCTCGTTTCCGCTCGCTGTCTATGCTGGCCGGCGGGTGCGGCTGGAAGCCTGGCGCAATGCGCAGGAACAGGGTGCGCTGGCCGCGAAGAACATGCTGGGCGCCCGCGAAGCGCATGCCGCGGTGCCATGGTTCTGGTCGGATCAGTATGGTTTGTCGCTGCAGATCGCCGGCCTTTCGGACGAGGGCAAAAGCACGGTCCGCCGCGATCTCGGCGACGGTGCTTTTATTCTGTTTCATCTGGCCGAGGATGGCAGGCTGGTGGCGGCGAGCGGCCTCGGTACGGGCAATGCCGTGGCGCGCGACATCAGGCTGGCCGAGATGCTGATCGCCAAGCGGGCTAGGCCGGCGCCGGAGGCGTTGGGGTCGCCGGATGTGAAGCTGAAGTCGTTGCTGGCAGCGTGAAGGACTGACTTACCCTCCCCTTGTGGGGAGGGTCGCTGCGAAGCAGCGGGGCGGGGTGCGGCACCGGCCCCCACCCGGACCTGCGGTCCGACCTCCCCACAAAGGGGGAGGTAGACGGCTGAGCTAAGCCCGCTAAAACAGCGCCTTCAGCTCGTCCAGCTTGTCGTTGACCAGCCAGCCGTAATAATTCTCCTCGGGCAGTTTGACCGCCTCACCCGCCGCGCGGCGCTTGTCGTTCTCGGCCTTCAGCGCATAGGCGCGCTGCTCGGGATTGCCGACATTGTAGAGCGTGGCGGTCAGCCCCGGATTGCCTGAGATGTCGAAGCCGGCAATGTTTTTGTAGGCGTCGATCGACTTCCTGATCGTCGCTGCGACGTAGGGCAATGTCAGGTCCGGATCCATGATGGTCTTGTAGACCCCATTGGGATCGCCGACATCGAGCTCGGGCAGCCCCGACACCTTGTGCACGAGATCGCTCATCTGCAGCGCGGTCAGCGGGTTGAGCTGGCCGAGGCCAAAGGTCTGGCCGGCATAGTAGGGCTGGAAGAAGGTTGCGCCGAAGCGGTCGTTGGGAAAGCTTGTGCCGCCGACGGTCTTGCCGCGGAAGGAGCGGTTCCACGCCTGCTCGCGGCATTCCCACAGGTCGTAGCTGTCCGACATCGTGCACTTCTTGAATTCCGGCCGCTGCACGAAATCGGTGATGTCCTCTCCGTCATAGGCGAAGGACAGCTTGCTGGAGAGGTAGGAAATCGCCTTGACGTAGTAGGTCTGCAGCCGGTCGTAGGCGTCGACATTGTAGGTGTGCTCGCCGACGATGGCGCCGACGATGTGCAAAGGATTGATGCCGTAGGCAGCGGCGGCCTTCCTGATCTTGGCGCGCAGTTCGGCGTCGTTCTGAAGCAAGGCGTAGACCTTGCGGTATTTGGCCTGGAAGGTGGTGTTGGTGGCCTGGGTGCGGCGGCTGGAGGCGCCCGGTATGTCAGGTTGCACGGCATTGCGGTTGCCCGCCGGCACCAGTGTCGCCGCGTCGGCCGCGAACAGCGTCGCCGCCAGCGTCAAGCCGAGAATGACAAGGATCAGTTTTTTCATGCGCCGCCGCCCAAGCAATTCCAGGAAAAGTGTGAAACGGTTTTCCGTCCGGAATTGCGTCTAGAGAATTGCCGCGCAAACTAGGGAGTGCTCCCGGTTGAGTCGAGAGCGCCCTTGCACCCGGCAAGACGAAAGGTGGCCCGATGATACCATCCGGCCACACATCAAGCTGTTAGCCGGATTGTTGCCTAAGCATCGGCCCAAAGATCGAAACCGATTTTTGGAAAGTCCGATGCATCGATTCAATACTGCTAGAGCGACCTTTGCGTGTCCAAAAGACGCGCGGCGCCCTAATACCGGCGCCGGATGAACCGGCGCCCTCGTTTAAAGGATGAATCGCGACAAATCTGTGTTTCGCGAGAGGTCGCCGACATGCTTTTCCACATAGGCGGCATCGATGGCGACGCTGGTGCCGTTGCGGTCCGGCGCGTCGTAGGAGATCTCGTCCAACACACGCTCCATCACCGTCTGCAGGCGTCTCGCTCCGATGTTTTCGACGCTGGCGTTGAGGTCGACGGCAATGCCGGCCAGCGAATCGATGGCGTCGTCGGTGAAGGTGAGATCGACGCCTTCGGTCTTCATCAGTGCGATATACTGCTTGATCAGGCTTGCCTCGGTCTCGGTGAGGATGCGAATGAAATCGTCCTTCTCCAGCGCCCGCAACTCGACACGGATCGGCAGGCGGCCCTGCAATTCCGGCAACAGGTCGGAGGGCTTGGAGACATGGAATGCGCCCGAGGCGATGAACAGTATGTGGTCGGTCTTCAACGGTCCGTATTTGGTCGCAACCGTCGTGCCTTCGATCAGCGGCAGCAGGTCGCGCTGCACGCCTTCGCGCGAGACGCCGGCGCCCATGCCACCTTCGCGCGAGGCGATCTTGTCGATCTCGTCGAGGAAGACGATGCCGTCATTTTCGGTCGCATCCAGCGCCCGGCGCACGACTTCGTCCTGGTCGAGCAGCTTGTCGGACTCGTCGTTGACCAGCAGCGCGTAGGATTCCTTGACCGTCGTCTTGCGCGCCTTGGTCTTCTTGCCACCCATCGCCTTCGACAGCATGTCGTTGATGTTGAGCACGCCGATATTAGCGCCCGGCATGCCGGGGATCTCGAAGCCGGGCATGCCGCCGGTGCCGGTGTCGGCAACCTCGATCTCGATCTCCTTGTCGTCGAGCTCGCCGTCGCGCAGCTTCTTGCGGAAGGAATCGCGGGTTGCCGGGCTCGCCGTCTTGCCGACCAGGGCTTCCAGCACGCGCTCCTCGGCGTTGAGGTGCGCGCGCGCCTTCACGTCCTCGCGCATCTTCTCGCGCACCAGGCCGATGGCGATCTCGACCAGGTCGCGGATGATCTGCTCGACATCGCGGCCGACATAGCCGACCTCGGTGAACTTGGTGGCCTCGACCTTGACGAAAGGCGCGCCGGCGAGCCGCGCCAGGCGGCGCGAGATCTCGGTCTTGCCGACGCCGGTCGGGCCGATCATCAGGATGTTCTTCGGCATCACCTCTTCGCGCATCTGGCCTTCCAGCTGCTGGCGGCGCCAGCGATTGCGCAAGGCAATGGCCACGGCGCGCTTGGCGTCCTTCTGGCCGATGATGAAGCGGTCGAGTTCCGAAACGATTTCACGGGGAGAGAAGGTGGTCATATCACTAGATTCCACTTTGCCACTGCTTGATGGACTCGAACGGATGCAGCAGCATGATCACGTTGAGCGTCAGATTGTCCCGGATGAGGTAGCCGACACCCAGTTCGAAGATGAGGGCGAGGCCGACGACCACCCATATAGGTAGCTTTCTGGCCATCACAAACCCCAGCACCATGGCCAGCGTGTCGGACACCGAATTGATGATCGAGTCGCCATAGTAATCCAGCGAAATGGTGCCGGCGCGGTAGCGCTCGATGATGAACGGGCTGTTTTCCAGGAGTTCCCAGCCGCCCTCGATGACAACGGCGAAAGCCAGGCGCAGACCGATTGGCGAGCGCGGGAAGAGGAACCAGGCCAAGGCGTAGAACAGGAAGCCGTGGATGATGTGCGAGAACGTGTACCAGTCGGAAATATGCTGGGAATTCTCCGAACTGTTCACCACACCGTGCCAGAGTTTGACGTAACCGCAGGTGCAGATCGGCGTGCGGCCCATGCCGTAAAGCGCGCCGGCCTGGAAGATGAGCAGAGCGAGCACGAGCAGAAGCCCCATGCGCCAGCTGTCTTCGTAGGCCGAGTAATTTTTGGCAGTGCCCGGTGTCGCCATCAACTCATTCCCCTTCTTCCGCGTCGCTCTCTTTGGCACCGACAGCCATCAGCACGACGTCCCCATATCTAGAGTGCCTGCGATCGATAGCCCTGAAGCCCGCCTTTTCATAGGCGCGGATGGCGCGACCATTGTCGGGATGCGGATCGATGATGACGCGCGGCGCGCCTTCCTCGAACAGTTGCTCGACGAATTGCCTGACGATAGCCGAGCCATGACCTTTGCCGACCAGGTCCGGCACGCCGATCGACAGGTCGATGCCGAGCGTGCCGAACGGCTGGTCGGCATAGGGATGGCCGTCTTCCAGATGCGGATCGTAGCTCTGCAGATAGGCGATCGGCCTGCCGTCGAGCTCGACGATCAGCGGCTCTACAGAAATAGAGTCGATGTGCTCCCGGATTTCGGCGATTTCCGTCTCCGGATCGTCCCACCATTCGGCGACATGCGACTCGGCCAGCCAGCCGGCGATCATGGGCAGGTCTTTTTCGGCAACCGGTCGAAAATCATAGAGCACCGGCGGGTTAGCCGGCATCGAGCGTTTCGACAACAAAGTTGTTGTTGGTGTAGACGCAAATGTCGGAGGCGATCTGCATCGCCTTGCGGGCGATCTCCTCGGCATCCTTGTCGCTGTCCATCAGCGCGCGGGCAGCGGCCAGCGCATAGTTGCCGCCGGAACCGATGGCCATGACGCCGAATTCGGGCTCCAGTACGTCGCCGGTGCCGGTCAGCGCCAGCGAAACCGACTTGTCGGCCACCAGCATCATCGCTTCCAGCCGGCGCAGATAACGGTCGGTGCGCCAGTCCTTGGCGAGCTCGACGCAGGCGCGCGTCAACTGGTCGGGATATTGTTCGAGCTTGGCTTCGAGCCGCTCCAGAAGGGTGAAAGCGTCCGCCGTGGCGCCGGCGAAACCGGCAATGACATTGCCGCCTTTGCCGATGCGGCGCACCTTTTTGGCGTTGCCTTTCATGATGGTCTGGCCAAGGCTGACCTGGCCGTCGCCGGCGATCACCACCTTGTTGCCCTTGCGCACCGTCACGATGGTCGTGGCGTGCATGCTCAGTTCATTCGACATTTTTAGCTCCGATTCGCGCGATCCCGATAAGGCGATTGGCGCGCGGTACGAGTGATTTCGATTGGCCATATGTATGCATGGGGCGGGTGATTGCAAACGGCGTCCGCCATGGCCGGTGGCTGTCCGCATCGCAACTGGCAATCGCCGGTTCATGCTGCTAGAAGGCACTCGTTTTCAAGCAAATGACAGCTTGGAACCCCGTCTTGAGTTTCGAACCCCTCAGCCAAGGACAAGGTAATGGCGTCCCGTTCCGCCGAAGTCAGCCGCAAGACCAAGGAAACCGAGATCAGCGTCTCGGTCCATGTCGACGGCACCGGAAAATCCGACATGTCGAGCGGCGTCGGCTTCTTCGACCACATGCTGGACCAGCTGTCGCGCCACTCGCTGATCGACATCACGGTGAAGGCCAAGGGCGACCTGCACATTGACGACCACCACACGGTCGAGGACACCGGCATTGCGATCGGCCAGGCGCTGGCCAAGGCGCTGGGCGAGCGGCGCGGCATCATGCGCTACGCCTCTGTCGACCTTGCCATGGACGAGACGCTGACGCGGGCCGCGATCGACGTGTCGGGCCGTCCGTTCCTGGTCTGGAATGTCGCCTTCTCGTCGCCCAAGATCGGCACGTTCGACACCGAACTGGTGCGTGAATTCTTCCAGGCGCTGGCGCAGAATGCCGGCATCACGCTGCATGTAACCAACCATTATGGCGCCAACAATCACCATATTGCCGAGACCTGCTTCAAGGCGGTGGCGCGCGCGCTGCGTTTCGCACTGGAGCGCGACCCGCGCCAGCCGGAAGCGGTTCCCTCCACCAAGGGATCTCTGAAAGGGTAGGCTGATGGCCATCTATGTCGTGATGGAATCGCCAGTCCGCACCGAGGCGGCCGACGCAACCATTTTTGTCCGCGACGGTTTTTCCTGGCTGGCTTTCCTGGTGGCGCCGCTGTGGCTCGCTTGGCACCGGCTTTGGATCGAGGCGGCGCTCGCCTTCGTCGCCATGGGGCTCATCTCGGTGCTCGGCCAATGGCTGGGACTGGACTGGGCCGGCTCCGCACTGTCTTTACTGGTCTCGCTCTATATCGGGCTGGAAGGCCAAGGGCTGCGGATCGCAGCGCTGCGCCGCCGCGGCTGGCATGAATGGGGCGTCGTCGAAGCCGACAATCCTGATGATGCCGACATCCGCCAGACACTGGACGCCGAGGCGCTTGCCGACGAGCCGGCGCCGCTGCCGCGCATCGTGCCGGACGCCAGCCTGGCCCGGCCGGCGCAGACCGGGCTGACGCTGGGCCTGAGCCATACGCCGGGAAAAGCCTGAGATGCGGGTCGCGATCATCGATTACGGGTCGGGCAATCTGCGCTCGGCCACCAAGGCCTTCGAGCGCGCCGCGCATGAAGCCGGCATTGCGGCTGCCATCGAGCTGACCGCCGATGCCGAGCGTGTGCGCAGCGCCGACCGCATCGTTTTGCCCGGCGTCGGCGCCTATGCCGATTGCGCGGCGGGCCTGCGCGGCGTCGCCGGCATGTGGGAAGCGGTGGAAGAGGTAGCGATCGCCAAGGCGCGGCCGTTCCTCGGCATCTGCGTCGGCATGCAGCTGATGTCGGAGCGCGGCCTAGAAAAGACCGTGACCAAGGGCTTCGGCTGGATTGCCGGCGACGTCAAGGAGATCACGCCCGCCGATCCGGCACTGAAGATCCCGCAAATCGGCTGGAACACCATCGATCTGGAGCGCAAGCACCCGCTGTTTTCGGGTATTGCGACCGGGCCTAAGGGTCTGCACGCCTATTTCGTTCATTCCTACCATCTCGACGCGACAAGGCCGGACGAAGTGCTGGCCGTCGCCGATTATGGCGGCCCGGTAACGGCGGCGGTCGCGCGCGGTAACCTTGCCGGCACGCAATTCCATCCGGAAAAGAGCCAGGCGCTCGGCCTGGCACTGATCACCAACTTCCTGCGCTGGAGGCCTTGAGATGAGCAAGAAGGGCTACTGGATGGCGATGGTCGATGTGACCGATCCGGAAAACTATCCGAAATACATCGCCGCCAACAAAGCGGCGTTCGACAAATACGGCGCGAAATTCCTGACGCGAGGCGGTCAGTCGTCAAGCCCGGAAGGGCCATCCGGCAATCGCCATGTGATCGTCGAGTTCGAAAGCTACGAGGTCGCGCTGGCTTGCTTCCATTCTCCCGAATACCAGGCAGCGCTGAAATTCCGGCGCGCTTATTCGACCTCGCATTTCGCCATTGTGGAAGGGGTCTGAACGGTGATCCTGTTTCCGGCCATCGACCTCAAGGACGGCAAGTGCGTGCGGCTGAAGCACGGCGATATGGCGACCGCGACCATCTACAATGACGACCCTGCGGCCCAGGCCAAGGCCTTCGAAGAGCAAGGGTTTGAATGGCTGCATGTCGTCGACCTCAACGGCGCCTTCAAGGGCCAGAGCGTCAACAGCGCGGCGGTCGGCGCCATCCTCAAGGCGACGAAAAACCCGGTGCAGCTCGGCGGCGGCATCCGCACGCTGGCGCAGATCGAGGACTGGCTCGACCGCGGGCTGGCCCGCGTCATCCTCGGCACGGTGGCGGTGCGCGATCCCGACCTGGTCCGGGAAGCCTGCAAGGAATTTCCTGGAAAGATCGCCGTGGGCATCGACGCCAAGGGCGGCAAGGTGGCGGTCGAAGGCTGGGCCGAGGCTTCCAGCCTCGGCGTCATCGAACTGGCGCAGAAATTCGAAGGCGCCGGCGTTGCCGCCATCATCTACACCGACATCGACCGAGACGGCGTTCTGACCGGCATCAACTGGGATGCCACGATCGATCTCGCCGACGCGGTCTCGATCCCGGTCATCGCCTCGGGCGGGCTGGCTTCGATCGCCGACATCGTGCGCATGACCATGCCCGACGCGAAGAAACTGGAAGGCGCCATCTCCGGCCGCGCGCTCTATGACGGGCGTATCGACCCGGCCGAGGCGCTTGCGGTGCTGCAGGGCAAGGCGATGGAGACCCGGCCGTGAAAATCTCCATCATCCTGGCATCCTATGACAGTGGCCACTATCACGGCGGCATGGGCCGAGGCCCGGATGCACTTATCGCCGGCGGGCTTGTCGACGCGCTGACGCTCTCCGGGCATGACGTCGTCGTCACCGATATCGGCAGGGTTGGCGACGAACAGCAGCGCGAGATCGCCACCGGCTTTGCCGTGTGCGGTGCCCTCTCCGGCGAGGTCCGCATCGCCATAGACCGCGGCCGGTTTCCCATCGTGCTGGCCGGCAATTGCCTGACATCGGCCGGTGCGGTTGCCGGCGAGGATGCCGATGCGATCATCTGGGCCGACCAGCATGGCGATCTCAACACCCCGGAGACGTCCATCTTCGGCTTTCTCGATGGCATGGCGCTGGCCACGGTTCTCGGCCTGTGCTGGAAGCCGATGGCCTCGGCCATCCCCGGCTTCAGGCCGATCGATCCGGCGCGCTGCGTGCTGGTCAACGCGCGCGATCTCGATCCGGCCGAAACGGAGCTGTTGAAGACGTTGCCGGTCATCCGCACCGAATGCCCGGACTGGGCCACGGCGTGCGGCAGGCTGAAGGCGCCGGATGCGAAGCGGGTGCACCTGCATCTCGATCTCGACGTGCACGACCCCGGGGCGCTGCAGGCCAACCGTTACACCACGCCCGGCGGCCCGGAGCCGAAACAGCTGCGCCAGGCTGTCTGCGGCATGGCCGGCCTGCTGCCGATTTCCGGCATCACCATTTCCGCCTACGATCCGGCGTTCGATGCGCAGGCCGAGGTTCCGCCGCTGGTCGGCGAACTGCTCAGCGAGTTGCTGGCGACGATGGAGAAGGGCTGATGCTGAAGGCCCGAGTCATCCCTTGCCTCGACGTCAAGAACGGCCGCGTCGTCAAGGGGGTCAATTTCGTCGACCTCATCGATGCCGGTGATCCGGTCGAGGCGGCCAAAGCCTATGACTCGGCCGGCGCAGACGAGCTTTGCTTTCTCGATATCACCGCGTCGTCCGACAACCGTGAAACCATCTTCGACGTCGTCGCCCGCACCGCCGAACAATGCTTCATGCCGCTGACCGTCGGCGGCGGCGTGCGCCAGGTCGCCGATATCCGCAAACTGTTGCTGGCCGGCGCCGACAAGGTGTCGATCAACACTGCGGCGGTGAAGAATCCCGATTTCGTCGCCGAAGCCGCCGACAAGTTCGGCAACCAGTGTATTGTCGTCGCCATCGACGCCAAGAGGGTGTCGGCGCCCAAAGAGCCCGGCCGCTGGGAGATCTTCACCCATGGCGGCCGCGAAAAGACCGGCATCGATGCGGTCGAGTTCGCGCGAAAAATGGTTGATCGCGGCGCTGGCGAGATTCTTTTGACCTCGATGGACCGTGACGGCACCAAGGCCGGCTACGACATTGCGCTGACCCGCGCGATAGCCGATGCGGTTCGCGCGCCGGTCATCGCGTCGGGCGGCGTCGGCACGCTCGACCATCTGGTCGAGGGCATTCGCGACGGCCATGCCGGCGCCGTGCTCGCCGCCTCGATCTTCCATTTCGGCACTTACACGATTACGGAAGCCAAGGCGCATATGGCCGAGGCCGGGCTGCCGATGCGCCTGGACTATCCGGTTCAATCCACTCCACAAAGGCTGTAGGCTGCGCCATGGCTGAATTTTCGCTGTCCGATCTGGAAACGATCATTGGCGAACGCGCCCGTTCCGGCGACCCGGACTCGTGGACGGCAAAACTGTTCGCCAAAGGCATCGACAAGGCGGCGCAGAAGCTTGGTGAAGAGGCAGTCGAGACCGTCATTGCCGCCGTCAAGGGCGACGAGAAAGCCCTCGTTTCCGAAAGTGCCGATCTCATATATCATTGGCTCGTCGTGCTTGGCATGGCCGGCGTTTCGCTGGGCGAGGTGCTGAAGGAGCTTGAGGGCCGCACCGGCCGTTCGGGCGTCACTGAAAAGGCATCCCGGCCGAAAGGCTGACCGCTAGAGCCGGATGATTTCGGGCCGAGGCCTTAAATCTGAATCCGTCTCTAAATTGATAGAGGGAGCATGATGTCGCCCGAAAACCGCTTCACACTTTTCGGCATCATGCTCTAGAGGGCAGGAAACTCGATGGACCAGCTCGCTCCGACCGAGAAATATTCCCCCTATCGTTTCTTCTCGGCCGAGCAATGGTCGAACTTCCGCGCCGACACGCCGATGACGCTGGGCGAAGACGAGATCAACCGTCTGCGCTCGCTGAACGATCCGGTCGACCTGGAAGAAGTTAAGCGCATCTATCTGTCGCTGTCGCGGCTGCTTTCGGCGCATGTCGAGGCCAGCCAGCTGCTGTTTCGCCAGCGCCAGGCCTTCTTCAACGCGCTGGATGTGGTCAAGACACCGTTCATCATCGGCATTGCCGGTTCGGTTGCGGTCGGCAAATCGACCACGGCGCGCGTGCTGAAGGAGCTTCTGGCGCGCTGGCCGTCGAGCCCCAAAGTCGATCTCATCACCACCGACGGTTTTCTCTTACCCAACAAGGTGTTGCGGCGCGACAATCTGATGGAGCGCAAGGGCTTTCCTGACAGCTACGATGTCGGTGCGCTGCTGCGTTTCCTCTCGGGCATCAAGTCGGCGCAGCGCAATGTCCGCGCGCCCGTCTATTCGCATTTGACCTATGACGTCATTCCCGGCGAGTTCGTCACCATCGACCGGCCAGACATTCTGATCTTCGAAGGCATCAACGTTCTGCAACCCGGCAAATTGCCGAAGGACGGCAAGATCGTGCCGTTCCTGTCGGATTTCTTCGATTTCGCCATTTATATAGATGCCGACGAGAAGCTGATCCACCAATGGTACATCGCCCGCTTCATGCGCCTGCGCGAGACGGCCTTCCGCAATCCGGACTCCTTCTTCCACCGCTATTCGCAGCTTTCGGAAGACGCCGCGCGCGCCATTGCGGAAGGCTTGTGGGCCAACATCAACCTGAAAAACCTGCGCGAGAACATCGTGCCGACACGGGCGCGGGCCGACCTCATCCTGCGCAAGGGCGCCAATCACCTGGTCGAGGAAGTGGCGCTCAGGAAACTGTGAAATCCTGCCCTATCGGTTGAAATCAAAGGCTATAACTTAAAGTCATCTTAACCCAGACTCGCCTATTGTTGCGCGTGATCCGCGGGCTTGGGCAGGCAATGAACGCGCCATTCCTTCATATCGATCGGCCGGCAGCAGGCCCCCCCGTGCGTCCGCAGGACGGGACGGCGACCGTTGCGCTGATCGTGCCGGTGCACAACGAGGAAGCCGCGATCGCTCCGTTTCTCAAGGCGGTCTGCGCAAGCATCGACCCGCTGAAGGAAACGTTCGAGCTCATCTTCGTCAATGACGGCAGCACGGACGCCACGCTGGAGCGGCTGATCGAGGCGCAGCGCGCCGATCCGCGCATCCAGGTGATCGACCTGTCGCGCAATTTCGGCAAGGAAGCCGCGATGACCGCCGGGCTCGATTGCTGCGACGCCGATGCCGCCATCCCGATCGACGTCGACCTGCAGGATCCGCCGCATGTCATTCCGCTGCTGATCGAAACATGGCGCGAAGGCTTCGAGGTGGTCCTGGCCAAGCGCACCGACAGGTCGAGCGACAGTTTCGTCAAGCAGCGCTCTGCCTCGATGTTCTACCGCGTCCACAACTGGATCGCGCAGCAGAAGATTCCGCACGATGTCGGCGACTTCCGGCTGATCGACCGCCAGGTGATCGAGGCGCTGCGTTCGCTGCCGGAGCGTCGCCGCTTCATGAAAGGCCTGTTTGCCTGGGTCGGGTTCCGCACCGCAACGGTCGAGTATGTCCGCGACCAGCGCATCGCCGGGCAGTCGAAATTCTCCGGCTGGAAGCTGTGGAACTTCGCGCTTGAGGGCATCACCAGCTTCTCCACCGCGCCGCTTGAGATCTGGACCTATGTCGGCGCTGTCATCTCGGCGCTGTCGTTCCTGTACGGCTTGGTGATCGTCGCCAAGACGATGATCTTCGGTATCGACGTGCCCGGCTATGCTTCGCTGCTGGTCAGCGTGCTGTTCCTCGGCGGCATCCAGCTGCTCGGCATCGGCATTGTCGGGCAGTATCTCGGCAGGGTCTATGCCGAGATCAAACAGCGCCCGATCTACATCGTGCGACGCACATTCGGGGGCACCGACTGATGGAACTCGACGCCTATCGCAACATGGCAGCGACCGAAGACAAGCACTGGTGGTTCTGCGGCCGCCGGGCCATTGCCGAAGCCGTCATTCGTGGTCTTGACCTGCCGCAGGTCGCGAAAATACTTGAAATCGGCGCCGGCACCGGCGGCAACATCGCCATGCTGGAACAGTTCGGTAAGGTCTGCGCAGTCGAAATGAGCGATCTCGCGCGGCAGATCGCGCGTGAGAAGACCGGCCACGACTTTCTTCCCGGTCACCTGCCCGACAACATCCCGGTCGCACCGGCAAGCTTCGATCTCATCTGCCTGTTCGACGTGCTGGAGCATGTCGCCGAGGACGAGGCCTCCCTGGAGGCGATCCGCCACATGCTGAAACCGGGCGGCCGGGTGGTGCTGACGGTTCCGGCGCATCAGTGGCTGTGGAGCACGCATGACGTCGGCCTGCATCACATGCGCCGCTATTCGCGCAGCCTGCTGCGTGGGCGCATCGAAAAGGCCGGGTTCGCGATCGACCGACTAAGCTATACCAACGCCGCGCTCTTTCCCGTCGCGGCACTGGCACGGCTGATGGACAGAGTGCGCAAGCCGCCCCGGCCAGCAGGCCATGCGACGCCGCCGAAGCCCATCAATGCAGCGATGAAGGCAATGTTTTCGGCTGAGGGCCATATCGTGCCGAATGCAGCGCTGCCGTTCGGCGTTTCGTTGCTGGCGGTGTTTCGCAACGACGTAGCGTCCGATGGCCGTCGCTTCGGCGACCGGCTGGCGGCCTGACCGCATCATGCCCGGCGTTGGCTTGTATCGTCGCCTGTCGCGCTTTGCCCTGATTGGCATAGCATCGACGCTGATTTATGCGATTTGCGCTTTCCTGCTGTCGGCACTTCCGGGCTCCGCCTTGCCGGCGGCGTCGGCTTCGGTCGTCGCCTACATCATTGCGGCGTTCTTCTCCTATGCCGGCCATAAATACGTGACCTTCGTCTCGTCGGGTTCGCATGGATTCGAAGCCCCGCGCTTCTTTCTGCTGACAGCACTTGGGCTCGGTTTTTCCTGGTTGTTGCCGCTGATCCTGGTCAATGGTCTTGGTGCCAAACCGGTGCTGTCGATCGCTGTGATCTGCGTCGTCGTGCCGGCGTTCAATTATTTCGTCCTCGATCGGTGGGTGTTCGCGCCCGGCGCCAGGATACGGGCAGCATCATGAGTGTCTCGAACGACGTTGGTGCCCTGAACGGCTGGCGCAGCCATGATCTGGCGACGTCATTGCTTTCCAATCGCAATCTCCTCGCCATCGCCGCCATCACGATCTTCTCGGTCGTCTATCAGACGCGTTGGGGAACGATACCGGACACGAGTTGGCTGATCACGGTCTGCGAACGTATGCTCTCCGGCGAGCGACTTTATTCCCAAATCTACGAGACCAATCCTCCGTTCAGCGTATGGCTTTATTTGCCGCCAGTGGCTGCGGCCAAGGCGCTGGGAATCGCTCCGGAAATTCTGGTTCAGGCCTGGACATATCTGGCTGCACTTGTCGGGCTTTCGTTCTCGGGCGCGATCGTCAAGCGCGCCGGCTTTGCCGAAACGGCATCGCTGTTTGCGCTGGCGCCTGCCTTCTACGCGATGCTGGTGATCTTTCCCGGCAATGCCTTCAGCGAGCGCGAGCACATCGGCATTGCGCTGTTCATGCCGCTGTTGGCGCTTCACGCCTGGCGCGCACGGGAAGATGCGGCGGCGCCACCGAGCGCGGGTCTTGCCGTTCTTGCCGGCCTGTCGGGCAGTGTGCTGCTTCTTGTCAAACCCTATTATGCGATCATGGTGCTGGCGCCGGCGCTGCTCGTTGCAGCGCGTCGGCGCAGCTTGAGGCCCGTTTTCGCCCTGGAGCACTGGGTCATCGGCGGGGTCTGTGTTGCCTATGGCGGGCTGATCACACTGATCTACCCGGAATTCCTTCGCGACGTTTATCCGCTGCTGGCGGAGGTCTATTCAAATATCACCATTTTCTGGCCTATCATCGGCCGCTACATTTTTGCGTGGTTTTTTTTGCTGACCTCAGTTTGTCGGATGTGGCCAGCCAGGCGGTTTCCCGAGTTGGCGGCGGTAGCGTTGACCGCATCTATCGCCGCTATGTTACCGTTGTTCTATCAGGCGAAAGGTTGGCCCTATCACGCCTATCCAGTCAATTTCTGCATGGTGGCATCCATTATTTGTTTGCTGGCAATCCCGAAGTCCGAGCGGCAATCGTCGACTTTGTTGCCCTTTTTGTCAGGTCCAACACGTGCTCTGGGGTTGGCGGGCCTGGCGGTCGCCTTCCTTCCGTATTGGATCACGCTGAAGCCAGATGCCGCGATGGTAGCCACCACGCGTGCCGCGACCTATCGACCGACGGTCGCGTTGATGGGTTCCGACCTATCGGCCGGACATCCACTGGTTCGAATGATCGACGGGCAGTTCGTTTCTACCCATGTAAGCGATTGGCTGGGAGCGTTCTCGCTCTATCTGTCCATGGCGGCGATCCTTTCCGGTGATACCGCCAAAGCGACGCACTATGATGCGATCGTGGTGCGCTATGCTGAAAGCAAACTAGAAGAGTTCGAGCGCCTGCGTCCTGATATCATCGTCTTCGAGAAAGACGACACTTACTGGACAGACCGACTGAAGAAACGCTTTGGCTTTGGCACCATCCTGGCCCAATATCATTGGCTCGCGGAAAACGACGCTGTGCGCGTTTATCTGCGCAACGACTACATCCGTCCCACCCCTCCGCCAGATAAGCTCGTCATATCGCTCTCGTCACCCGCCGCAGCGTCAGATTGATCCGGCCGCCATTTTTCAGCAGCGCCGAGGTCGACGGATAGATGCGGTCGACGCCGTGGAAGCAGAGCCGGCCTTCGCCGCCGAGCACGACGACGTCGCCGCTTTTCAGGCGGAACGATTTGGTACCGCCGTCGCGTGTGGCCCCCCTGCCCGTCACTTGGCCGACCCGGAACAGGCAATCGTCGCCAAGTGACACCGAGACCACTGGGGCCGAGAAATCGGCTTCGTCGCGATCCTGGTGCAGACCCATTTTGGCGTCCTGCGTATAGAAATTGACCAGGCAGGCCTCCGGCGGGTTCGGATAGGCGGCGACCTCCCGCCACAATTGCAGCAGCGCGTCCGGGATCGGCGGCCATGGCTCTCCGGTGAGTGGGTGCGTTGGCTGGTAGCGATAGCCCAACTCCTTGTCAGTGACCCAGCCGAGCGTGCCGCAATTGGTCATGCGCACGCTCATCTCCTTGCCGGTCCGCGGCATCGCCGGCACGTACAGCGGCGCCCGCTGTACAATGGTCCTCACCTCTTCGACCAGCGCTTCCTGCGCCGCGCGGGACAGATAACCAGGCAAGTGGCGGACGCCTTTGGGCAGAACGAGCATGACTTCGCCTCCGGTTGATACTGAAACCATGCCACCGCCAATCAGAAACGGCGACCCGAAAGCCACCGTTGTCGGCCTCCCTTTCTGTGGCAATGGTGAAACCTTGCGGCTACGGTTCCGAAGGGGAGGCCGCTTTATGCACGCAGTCGGCGCGGTCCTTAGTCGTTCTCTACCCGGCCGCGCAGCTTTTTGATCGTGCCGCGCCCTGCCTTGCTTTGCAGCCGCCGCTCCACCGAGCCTTTCGACGGCCTGGTCTTCTTGCGCGGCGGCGGCGGCGGTTCCGCGGCCTTGGCGACCAGCGCCGTCAGCCTTGCCCGGGCATCGGCCCGGTTCTGCTCCTGGGTGCGGAAGCGGCCGGCCTCGATGACGATGACGCCGTCCTTGGTGGCGCGCTGGCCGGCGAGCTTGATCGTGCGCGCGCGCACGCGTTCGGACAGGCCAGCCGCATTGGCGGCGTCGAAGCGCAACTGGACCGCGGTCGCCACCTTGTTGACGTTCTGGCCGCCGGGACCCGACGAGCGGATGAAATCCTCGTGCAGGTCGCCCGGATGGATTACGGCTTCGTCTGATATGATGATGTCATCGATCGGCATGCCGCAGTCATGGCGCGGCGGACCAAAAAAGAAAAGGCCCGATCGAGACCGCGCCTTTCAAGGATGCTTCGGTGAAGATGCCTGGACTATTCCGCAGCTTCCTGCAGGCGGGGTGCTGCGCCGAGCACGACGGCATCGACATGGCTCTCGAATTTCTCGAAGTTGACGGCGAACATGCCGACCAATCGCGCTGCCTGCCGGTCATAGGCTGCCTTGTCGGCCCAGGTCGAACGCGGGTCGAGAATGGCGCTCTCGACGCCAGGCACAGCAACCGGCACCTCGAAGCCGAAATTGGCGTCGGTGCGGAAACCGGACGCCTTCAGCGAACCGTCAAGCGCTGCGGCCAGCAAGGCGCGCGTCGCCTTGATCGGCATGCGCTTGCCGGTGCCGTAGGCGCCGCCGGTCCAGCCGGTGTTGACCAGCCAGCAATCGGCGCCGTGGCGGGCGATCAGCTCACGCAGCAGATTGCCGTATTCCTTGGGGTGGCGCGGCATGAACGGGGCGCCGAAGCAGGTCGAGAAGGTCGCTTCCGGCTCGGTAACGCCCTTCTCGGTGCCGGCCACCTTGGCGGTGTAGCCGGAGAGGAAGTGATACATCGCCTGCGCCGGGGTCAGCCGTGCGATCGGCGGCATGATGCCGAAGGCATCGGCGGTCAGCATGATGATGTTTTTCGGGTGGCTGGCCCGTCCGCTCTTCGAGGCATTGGGGATGAAATCCAGCGGATAGGCGCAGCGCGTGTTTTCGGTGAGCCGGCCGTCGTTGAAGTCCGGCACGCGGTCGGCGTCGAGCACGACATTTTCCAGCACCGTGCCGAAGCGCTGCGTGGTGGCGAAAATCTCCGGCTCGGCCTCGGCCGACAGCCGGATCGTCTTGGCGTAGCAGCCGCCTTCGAAGTTGAAGATGCCGTGCGGTCCCCAGCCGTGCTCGTCGTCGCCGATGAGTGTACGTGACGGATCGGCCGACAGCGTCGTCTTGCCCGTCCCGGAAAGCCCGAAGAAGATCGCCGCGTCGCCGCCCGGGCCCTCATTGGCCGAGCAGTGCATGGGCATGACGCCCTTTTCCGGCAGCAGATAGTTCAGCATGGTGAACACCGACTTCTTCATCTCGCCGGCATAGGAGGTGCCGCCGATCAGAACGATCTTGCGGGTGAGATCGACCGCAATCACCGTATCGGTGCGGCTGCCGTGACGGGCCGGATCGGCGCGGAAGGACGGCAGGTCGATGATCGTCATCTCCGGCACGAAATCCTCGAGTTCGGCGGCCTGCGGGCGGATCAAAAGATTGCGGATGAACAGCGAGTGCCAGGCGAATTCGGTGATGATCCGCGTCGGCAGCTTCAGCTCGGCATCGGCGCCGCCGATCAGGTCCTGGACATAAAGGTCCCTGTCGGCCGCATGGGCAAGGAAATCGGCAAGTAATGTTTCGAACTGAGCCGGCGAAATCGCCTTGTTGTTATCCCACCAGATATGCGGCTCGGTGGCACTGTCGCGGACGACAAACTTGTCCCTGGGCGAGCGGCCGGTGTGCTGGCCGGTCTCGGCAAGCAGCGCGCCATGCGCGGTCAGCCTTGCCTCGCCACGGCGGATCGCGTCCTCGTACAGCGCGGCGGCACCGAAATTATAACGCACCGTTCCGGTAGTTTTCAGTCCGATGCGATCGATCGCGCAGGCGGAATTGCGTTTGCCGACTTCCGACATCAAGGGTCCCTTCTTCTGGAATCGCCGCACTTTGCCGTCGTATTTCCGGCAGGCCCGCGAAGTGGGCTAAGATGGTCAGAACCAGAAAACCCAAATGATATCAAATCATTAATCGATTTAAAAAAATTGAAAGTTGTTTAAATCGTTTATATATGCAAAAAATTACAGTGGTTACCCAAAGGATTGGCCAGGGTCAGGCGTCCAATCTGCATAGAGGTGCGGGATGGGTCACCGGCAAGCCTTCCGTGACAGCGGACGGAGCCTGTGCCACATTTTGTACCTAATTTGTCCTGCAAAAGCCCTTTCTCTTATCGAAGAAGGGACAGTTCATGAGGGAGCCGCTTGAAATGGCAACAATCGCGCTTGTCGATGACGACCGCAACATTCTGACATCGGTGTCGATCGCCCTCGAGTCCGAGGGGTATCGCGTCGAGACCTACACGGATGGTGCGTCGGCGCTGGAAGGCCTGGCGGCGCGGCCGCCGAATCTCGCCATCCTCGACATCAAGATGCCGCGCATGGACGGCATGGAGCTGTTGCGCCGGATGCGGCAGAAGTCCGACCTGCCGGTGATCTTCCTGACCTCGAAGGACGATGAGATCGATGAGCTTTTCGGCCTCAAGATGGGCGCCGACGATTTCATCCGCAAACCGTTCTCGCAGCGCCTGCTGGTCGAGCGGGTGCGCGCCGTGCTGCGCCGCGCCAGCGCCCGCGAAGCTGCGGCAAAGGCGCCCAGCCAGCAGGCCCGTTCGCTCGAACGCGGCCAGCTCGTCATGGACCAGGAACGCCATACCTGCACCTGGAAGGGCGAGCCGGTGACGCTGACGGTCACCGAATTTCTCATCCTGCACTCGTTGGCGCAGCGCCCCGGCGTGGTAAAAAGCCGTGATGCGCTGATGGATTCGGCCTATGATGAGCAGGTCTATGTCGACGACCGCACCATCGATAGCCACATCAAGCGGCTGCGCAAGAAGTTCAAGGCCGTCGATGACGACTTCGAAATGATCGAAACCCTTTACGGAGTCGGATACCGGTTCCGCGAAGCTTGAGTTGATGCATGTCGCCCAAAAGTGGTCGCGGTTTTTGGGACGACGACATGCATAAAACCAAAGACTAGGCGGGAGCTGCTATTCGATGGCAGTGGATGTACAGCGGAGCAGACGAACGAGCGCTGTCAGGCGGTCGCGGATTCTGCCCGCATTCCTGTCGAGGTTGACGGTGCCGATGCGCCGCTTCCTCGGCCACCACATCTTTTCCAGCCTGACCCGGCGCATCCTGTTCCTCAACCTGGCCGGCCTCGCCGTGCTGGTCACCGGCATCCTCTATCTCAACACCTTCCGCGACGGGCTGATCGACGCCCGCGTCGAAAGCCTGATGACGCAGGGCGAGATCATCGCCGGCGCCATTGCCGCGTCGGCAACGGTCGAGACCGATTCGATCAGCATCGATCCGGAAAAACTACTCGAACTGCAGGCCGGTGAAAGCCTGGGGCCGGGCTCAGACCAGCTCGACAATCTGGATTTCCCGATCAATCCCGAGCGCGTCGCGCCGGTGCTGCGGCGGCTGATTTCGCCGACGCGCACCCGGGCCCGCATCTATGACCGCGACGCCAATCTGCTGCTCGATTCGCGCCATCTCTATTCGCGCGGCCAGATCCTGCGCTACGACCTGCCGCCGGTCGAGGACGAGCAGCCGGATATGCTGGAGCGCGTGCAGAAATTCGTCTTCGACTTCTTCCGCAACAAGGACCTGCCCGTCTACCATGAGCAGCCCGGCGGCAACGGTGCGGCCTTCCCGGAAGTGGTCAAGGCGCTGACCGGCAGTCCGTCGACGATCGTGCGGGTGAGCGAACAGGGCGAGCAGATCGTTTCGGTGGCGGTGCCGATCCAGCGCTTCCGCGCCGTTCTCGGCGTGCTGATGCTGTCGACGGAAGGCGGCGACATCGACAAGATCGTCGCTGCCGAGCGCAAGGCTATTTTGCGCGTGTTCGGCATCGCCGCCCTGGTCACCGCCATCCTGTCGATGCTGCTCGCATCCACCATCGCCAATCCGCTGCGCCGGCTATCGGCGGCGGCAGTGCGGGTGCGGCGCGGCGTCAAGAGCCGCGAGGAGATCCCCGACTTTTCCGACCGCCAGGACGAGATCGGCAATTTGTCGGTCGCGGTGCGCGATATGACCAATGCGCTCTATGCCCGCATCGAGGCGATCGAAAGCTTCGCCGCCGATGTCTCGCACGAGCTGAAGAACCCGCTGACGTCGCTGCGCAGCGCGGTGGAGACCTTGCCGCTGGCCAAGAACGACAATTCACGCGGCAGGCTGATGGAGATCATCCAGCACGATGTCCGGCGTCTCGACCGGCTGATCACCGACATTTCCGATGCCTCGCGCCTAGACGCCGAACTGGCGCGTGAGGATGCCGCCACGGTCGATTTGAAGAAATTCATCACCGATCTCGTCGCCGTGTCGCGCGAAGCGACGCGCAACAAAAAGGCTGTCGAGATCGAATTCAAGGCCGCCAAGCTGCCGCAAGGCGTCAAAGGCTATTTCGTCACCGGCCATGATCTCAGGATCGGCCAGGTCATCACCAATCTGATCGAGAATGCCCGCTCCTTCGTGCCGGAGGACCACGGCCATATCGCCATTTCCCTGGCACGCTCGGGCAAGGTCAACATCGTCACCGTCGACGACAACGGCCCCGGAATCCGCGCCGACGCCATCGACCGCATCTTCGAGCGCTTCTACACCGACCGCCCGGCCGGCGAGGCGTTCGGCCAGAATTCGGGGCTTGGCCTGTCGATATCCAGGCAGATCGTCGAAGCCCATGGCGGCACGCTGACCGCCGAGAACATCCCCGGCACCAAGCCCGGCGACATCAAGGGCGCGCGCTTCGTCGTTACGCTGCCGGCAGAAGGCTGATCGCGGCTGCGCATGCCCGATCCCACCGCGGAACCCGAGAACATCCATGCCACCGCAGTCCTGATTGGCGAGCGGGGCGTCCTG
This sequence comes from Mesorhizobium sp. M1252, assembly GCF_040318265.1. Lineage (NCBI taxonomy): Bacteria > Pseudomonadati > Pseudomonadota > Alphaproteobacteria > Hyphomicrobiales > Phyllobacteriaceae > Mesorhizobium > Mesorhizobium sp. M1252. The sequence continues at coordinate 61,740 of NZ_JAMYLX010000007.1, forward strand.
ATCACCGGGCCGTCCGGCTCGGGCAAGACAACGCTGGCGCTGGCGCTCATCGACCATTTCAGCCGGCTCGGGCTGTTTACGCGGCTGATCGGCGACGACCAGCTGTTTGTCGCGGCGCGTTTCGGGCGGCTGGTCTGCCATGCGCCCGCCAGCATTGCCGGCCTCACAGAGGTGCCCGGGCTTGGTCCGAAGCCGCTTTTGTTCCAACCTGTGGGGGTCATCGACCTTACGATCCAGCTGGTTGCCGCAAACGCTGTGGAGCGTTTCCAGGAAGAGTCGAGCGCGACCATTGCCGGCTGTGTGGTGCCGCGCATCGACCTCGTTCAGCGCAACGTCACTGCGGCTTTGCCGGCGGTAATGGCGCGGCTGGCGATTGCGCCTTTCGTATGATCCGCCGCCGGTTTTTTGCTGCAATGCGTCAAATTGGCCATGGCCGACGCAATTTTGGGCTTGTCAACGCGCCGCGCGTCGACAAGATAGCGCTCCCGCCGCCTGGGATGGCCGGCGAGCATAAAAAGCGCCTGTGAAGCGGCGATGACGGGAGCCACCATAGAATGATCGGACTCGTGCTTGTAACGCACGGTCAACTGGCCGCCGAGTTCCGCCATGCCGTGGAACATGTCGTGGGGCCACAAGACAATTTCGAAACCGTGGCAATCGGCGCCGATGACGATATGGAGCAGCGTAGGCGCGATATCGTCGACGCCGTCGGCCGCGTCGACACCGGAACCGGGGTCATCGTTCTGACCGATATGTTCGGCGGCACGCCTTCCAACCTTGCCATTTCGGTGATGGAATCCGGTCGCACCGAGGTCATCGCCGGCATGAACCTGCCGATGCTGATCAAGCTGTCGTCGATCCGCAAGGGCGACAACATGGCGACCGCGCTCGACGAGGCGCAGGCCGCGGGGCGCAAATACATCAACGTCGCAAGTCAGCTGCTGAGCAGCAAATGAACGCGCTGTCGCCCAGTGAGATCGTGCGCGAGTTCCCGATCGTCAACCAGCGCGGCCTGCATGCGCGAGCCTCGGCGAAGTTCGTCCAGGTCGCCAGCGGCTTCGACGCCACCGTCCATGTCGAGAAGGATGGTCTCAAGGTCGGCGGCACCTCGATCATGGGGCTGATGATGCTGGCGGCGAGCCCCGGTTATTCGATCCGCGTCACAGCCAGCGGCGCTGAAGCCGCAGCGGCGATGGACGCGCTGGAGCAGCTGGTCGCCTCGCGCTTCGGCGAAGAGTGCTGAAGTTTTTGCTTTGAACGCCGTTGTCCCAAAACCGCGGGATACTTTTGGGCGGCATGCATCCCCGTAAACACATACGCGCATAAAGATTTCTTTATATCCCATTGTCGTCTTGGCGGCGATCTGCTAGTCAGGCCGGCATTCCGCGCCCTTCGACGCGCCGTGTGGCGCAGGCGCATTCTGAAGACAAATCACACCGGAGCACTGCCATGACAGGTAGCAAGGACTATGTGGTCGCCGACATCTCGCTTGCCGGCTGGGGCCGCAAGGAACTCGATATCGCCGAAACCGAAATGCCGGGCCTGATGGCCTGCCGCGAGGAATTCGGCGACAAGAAGCCGTTGAAAGGTGCGCGCATCACCGGCTCGCTGCACATGACCATCCAGACTGCGGTGCTGATCGAGACGCTGAAGGCGCTTGGCGCCGATATCCGCTGGGCCTCGTGCAACATCTTCTCGACCCAGGACCATGCGGCCGCAGCCATCGCCGAGGCCGGCATCCCGGTGTTCGCCGTCAAGGGCGAGTCGCTCGAGGAGTATTGGGACTACACCGACAGGATCTTCCAGTGGGCCGATGGGGGCCTCTCCAACATGATCCTCGACGATGGCGGCGACGCCACCATGTACATACTGATCGGCGCCCGCGCCGAGGCCGGCGAGGACGTGCTGTCCAACCCGCAGAGCGAGGAAGAGGAATACTTCTACGCCCAGGTCAAGAAGCGCCTGAAGGCCTCACCCGGCTTCTTCACCAAGCAGAAGGAAGCCATTCGCGGCGTCACCGAAGAGACGACGACGGGCGTCAACCGGCTCTACCAGCTGCAGAAGAAGGGCCTGCTGCCCTTCCCGGCGATCAACGTCAACGACTCGGTCACCAAGTCGAAGTTCGACAACAAATATGGCTGCAAGGAATCGCTGGTCGACGGCATCCGCCGCGGCACCGACACCATGATGGCCGGCAAGGTTGCGGTCGTCTGCGGCTATGGCGACGTCGGCAAGGGCTCGTCGGCTTCGCTCAAGGGCGCCGGCGCCCGCGTCAAGGTCACGGAAGTCGATCCGATCTGCGCGCTGCAGGCGGCGATGGACGGCTTTGAAGTCGTCACGCTGGAAGATGCCGCACCAACCGCCGACATCGTCATCACCACCACCGGCAACAAGGATGTCGTCACCCTCGACCACATGCGCTCGATGAAGGACATGGTGATCGTCGGCAATATCGGCCACTTCGACAATGAGATCCAGGTCGCGTCGCTGCGCAACCTGCAATGGACCAACGTCAAGCCGCAGGTCGACATGATAACCTTCCCGGACGGCAAGCGGATGATCCTGCTGTCCGAGGGGCGCCTGCTCAACCTCGGCAACGCGACCGGTCATCCGAGCTTCGTGATGTCGGCCTCGTTCACCAATCAGGTGCTGGCGCAGATCGAACTCTACACCAAGCCCGGCCAGTACCAGAACCAGGTCTATGTGCTGCCCAAGCACCTCGACGAGAAGGTGGCGCGTCTGCATCTCGACAAGCTCGGAGCCCGCCTAACCGAACTGTCCGGCGAACAGGCCGCCTATATCGGCGTGACCCCGCAGGGTCCGTTCAAGCCGGAACACTACCGCTATTAACAGAAGCGGCGTTTATCACTAGATATTGAAGCCGGGCGATTGACTTTTCGCCCGGCTTCTTTTTTGCGCGGATGATTCTTCACGCCGATTCCAGCACGCGCTATTGTGCTGATTCGTGGGCCGGGGACGAGGGCCGGCGTACGCATCGAGAGCATGATTCGAACCGAAGGACCGCGTCAGCGAAAAGTGGGAAGCGGTTTTCGGAAAAGATCATGCTCTTCAAGAGAGAGTTAGGTCAGAAGGGCGTTTCTACCAAACGTGATCCTGATCTGGGCGGTCTTGCATTCAGGCGGCGAAGAGGACCAAGGCATGCCGGGGGAAAACCCGCCTCGCGCGGGATCGGCCGTTTCCGGCGGCCATGACGATTCCGATAGCACTGGCTCCGTCACGACAGGCGGTGGCCTGAAGAGGCGCGTCGGCGCCCGCACCGCCGGCTTTCTTGCCACCTCAGCTCTTGCCGGCCCGCTCACCTCGTTTGCAGCCCATGCCGAGCCGGCCATTGCGCAGAAGGCCGGACTGTCGGTCAGCGCGGTCGAAGTCATCCAGCTCGCCATGTTCGTCGGCGTCATGGGCGCGGCACTGCTCTCGGCCATCTTCCTGATCCGCGAAAGAGCCCGCACCTCGGCGCAGAATGTCGAACTCAGAGCCCGCATTGCCGACATCAATGCGGCGCTGCAGCGCTCCGAGGCGCTGCTCAATCTGCGTGACCAGCGCGTCATCGTCTGGGCGTCCGAGAACAAGAAGCCGGAGCTGATCGGCACGCTGCCGCTGGAAAGCGGCGCGCCGGACGACCGTGCAGCCTTCCTCGCCTTCGGCCGCTGGCTGATGCCGCGCTCGGCGGCGGCGCTCGAAAATGCCGTCGCTGGTCTGCGCGAGAAAGCGAAACCCTTTGATCTCGTGATCGAATCGCAGGCCGGGGCGCCGCTTGAAGTGCATGGCCGCAAGAGCGCCGCGCATGTGCTGGTGCGCTTCGTCTCGCTGTCGGAAACTCAGAGGAGCCAAGCCAGGCTGAAGATCGAGAACCAGCGTCTGGCTGCCGACTACGAGACCATGATCGGCCTGCTCGACGCCTTGCCGATGCCGGCCTGGCTGCGCGCCACCGACGGGCGGCTGAAATGGGTCAACCGTGCCTATGCCGGAGCGGTCGAGGCACCGAACGCCGAGACCGCCGTGCGCGAAGCCAAGGAATTCCTCGGCGCCCAAGCGCGCGAACAGATCGCCGCGCAGCACAAATCGCGCCCAATCTTCGAACAAACGCTGTCGACGGTGATCGAGGGCGACCGCCGCGTGTTCGCCGTCACCGACTTCGCCGGTGCGGACGGCTCGGCCGGCCTTGCCTGCGACACCAGCGCCACCGAAACCATTCGCGGCGAATATGAGCGCACGGTGCGCAGCCATGCCGACACGCTCGACCAGCTCAACACGGCGGTGGCGATCTTCGATGCCAACGAGAAGTTGCGCTTCTTCAACCAGGCGTTCCAGAAACTGTGGGGGCTGGACCCGGGCTTCCTGCACAGCGCGCCCGACAATGCGCTGCTGCTCGACCGGCTGCGCAGCGAAGGCAAGATCGCCGAGCAGCCGGAATGGCGGCGTTGGAAAGAAGGCCTGCTTGGCGCCTACCGCGCGGTGGAATCGCAAGAGCATTGGTGGCATTTGCCCGACGGCAAGACCATCCGCGTGGTCGCCAACCCGCAGCCGAAGGGCGGCGTGACCTGGGTGTTCGAGAACCTGACCGAGAAGATGGACCTGGAAAGCCGCTACCAGACGGCGGTGCGGGTCCAGGGCGAAACGCTCGACAATCTGGCCGAAGGCGTCGCGGTGTTCGGTCCCGATGGGCGGCTGCGCCTGTCGAACCCGGCCTTTGTCGCGCTGTGGGGACTGAGCCAGGATGTGATCAAGCCCAACGTCCATGTCTCGGCGATCCGCGATCTCAGCGACCAGCGCGCCGTCGACAGCCCGTGGGGCGGGTTCGTCGCCGCCATCACCGGTTTCGACGACGAGCGCCGCGACCGCCATGGCCAGACCGAACTGAAGAACGGCACAGTGCTCAGCTACGCCGTCATCCCGCTGCCCAACGGCCAGGTGATGATGACCTTTGTGGACGTCACCGACAGCGTCAATGTCGAGCGCGCGCTGAAGGACAAGAACGAAGCGCTGCAGAAATCCGACCAGCTGAAGAACGAGTTCGTGCAGCACGTCTCCTACGAGCTGCGCTCGCCGCTGACCAACATCATCGGCTTCACCGAGCTTCTGTCGCTGCCGGCGACCGGGCCGCTCAGCCCAAAGCAGCGCGAATATGTCGAGCATGTCGGCTCGTCATCCTCGGTGCTGCTCACCATCGTCAACGACATACTCGACCTCGCCACCGTCGACGCCGGCATCATGCAGCTCGACATTTCGGAAGTAAGCGTCGAGCGCACCATCGAGGCCGCGGCCGAACTGGTCGCCGACCGGCTGCAAGAGCATTCGATCAAGCTTCGGATCGATGCCGCTGCGGCGCCGAAGAGTTTTCACGGCGACGAGACCCGGGTTCGCCAGATCCTCTACAATCTGCTCAGCAACGCGGCCAATTACGCGCCGGAGGCGAGCACGATCACGCTCGCCTGCCGGCATTTGGAGCAAGGCGTGGAATTCTCCGTCCATGACAACGGCCCCGGCATGCCGCCGGACCTGCTCGATTCGGTGTTCCGCCGCTTCGAGCCGCGCACCAATGGCGGACGCCGGCGCGGCGCGGGCTTAGGCCTGTCGATCGTCAAGAGCTTTGTCGAACTGCATGGCGGCAGCGTGCGCATCGAGACCGGCAAGGACAAGGGCACCACCGTCATCTGCACCTTCCCCGATGCACCGTCGGGCATCCGCGCCGCGGCCGAGTAGCGGGCTCGATGACCGTTGTTGTGCTGGAGCGTTTTCTCGCCGACGAGGCTGCGACCGCAAGGTTCGGCGAGGACCTGGCCATGGCGCTGCGGCCGGGCGACGTGCTGGCGCTCAAGGGCGATCTCGGCGCCGGCAAGTCGACGCTGGCGCGGGCCCTGATCAGGGCGCTGGCCGATGATGCCGGCCTCGATGTGCCGAGCCCTACCTTCACCTTGGTGCAAAGCTACGACACGCGCATCCCCGTGCACCATTTCGATCTCTATCGCCTGTCCTCGGCCGGCGAGATGGACGAGCTGGGTTTCGACGAGGCGCTGCTGCAGGGCGCTGCCCTTGTCGAGTGGCCGGAACGGGCGGAGGCCGCTCTTCCGAGAACGTCGATCTGGATCGAACTCGTCCATCAGGACGAAGGACGATTGGCGAAACTATCGGGCCAAGGCGTTGCCTTCGAACGCGTGGCGCGATCGCTGGCGATGCGCGATTTCCTCAAAACGGCCGGTTGGGGCGACGCCGCGCGGCGCCATTTCGTCGGCGACGCCTCGGCGCGCTCTTACGAGATTGTTTCGCTCGCCGGCCTTGCGCCGCGCGTGCTGATGAATTCGCCAAGGCTGGTGCTAGGGCCGCCGGTGCGCGACGGCAAGCCCTATGCCGTGATCGCCCACACGGCGCAGTCGGTCACCGCTTTCGTCGCCATCGACAAGGCGCTGCTGTCGCAAGGTGTCAGTGTCCCAAAAATCCATGCCGAGGATCTCGAACGGGGCTTTCTGCTGCTGGAGCATCTGGGCTCGGAAGGTTTTCTCGACGGCAATGATGAGCCGGTGGCCGAGCGCTACGCGGCAGCGGCCGAATTGCTGGCGATGATGCATGGGAAGACCTGGCCGCAGCGCATGGAGGCCGTGCCGGGCGTCTTCCACGAGGTGCCGCCGTTCGATCGCGACGCCATGCTGATCGAAGCCGATCTCTTGGTCGATTGGTATGTGCCGATGGTGACCGGCAGCCCGGCAAGCGAGGCTTTACGCGCCGGCTATCACAGGGAATGGAACGCGGTTCTCGATCGGCTGGACACACAGGAATACACGCTGATGCTGCGCGACTTCCATTCGCCCAACATCATCTGGCGCGGTGACCGCAAAGGCCACGACCGCCTCGGCATCGTCGACGTCCAGGACGCGCTGATGGGTCCTGCGGCCTATGACGTTGCGTCGCTGGCCATGGATGCCCGCGTCACCGTTTCGCCCGATATCGAGCAGCGGACCGTGGACGCCTATGTCGCTGCGCGCCACGCCGCCGTCGGCTTCGATGAGGACGCCTTCCGCAGGGCCTATGCGATCATGGCGGCGCAGCGCAATTCAAAGATCCTCGGCATTTTCGTGCGGCTCGAAAAGCGCGACGGCAAGCCCTATTATCTCCGACACCTGCCGCGCATCCGCGATTATCTCAGGCGGGCGCTGGCGCACCCGGCGCTGTCCGGGCTTAAGGAGTTCTACATGGCACATGGCCTGCTGGAGGAACGGCTCCCGTGACCTTGACCACAGCGATGGTGCTGGCGGCGGGTCTTGGCAAGCGCATGCGGCCGATCACCGACACCATGCCGAAGCCGCTGGTGCGGATCGCCGGCAGGACCTTGCTCGACTGGGGGCTGGACAGTCTCGAAGCGGCCGGCGTCGAGAAAGCCATCGTCAACGTGCACTATCTGCCGGACCAGATCGTCGCCCATATAGCCCACAGGCGGGCGCCAAAGATCGTCATTTCCGACGAGCGCGACGCACTGCTGAATTCGGCGGGTGGCATCGTCAAGGCGTTGCCGCTGCTGGGCAGCGACCCCTTCTACATCATCAACGCCGATACGTTCTGGATCGACAGCGGCCAGCCCAGCCTCGAGCGCCTTGCCCTTGCATGGGACGGCGCGAAAATGGATATTCTGCTGATGCTTACCGATCTCGACTCGGCCACCGGACACGGTGTCGGCACGGATTTCCTGATGGCGCCGGATGGCGGCCTGCGGCGCTCGAAAGGCGATCCGGCCGGGTTGATCTATGCCGGAGCGGCAATCGTCAATCCCGCCATCTTCAGGGATGCGCCAGCCGGGGCGCATTCGCTCAACACCTATTTCGACAAGGCAATAGCCTCTGGCCGTCTGTTCGGCATGCAGATGCGCGGAAGCTGGATCACCGTCGGGACGCCGGACGCCATTCCGCAGGCGGAAGCGGCCGCCGCCGAAGCTCTCGCGAAGGTGGTATGAGCGGCGCGCGCCGCGTTCTTTCGATCCCGCCCGGAGCGCCATTCCTGCCGACTCTGGCCGAGGCCTTGCTGGCCGGACGGCTGGTGCCCGGCTTCCGGTTCGACGGCGATCCGCTGGCGCTGGCTGATGTCACCATCTATGTGCCGACACGGCGCGCGGCCCGTGCGCTGCGCGGCGCTTTTGTCGACGCGCTTTCGGGACCGGGGGGGAGCCGCCGTTCGGCGATCCTGCCGGTCATCCGCCCGCTCGGAGAGTTCGACGAGGACGAAGCCGCCTTCGACGCCGGCACGCCGACCGAGCTTGAAATGGCGCCGCCGATCGCAGCCATCGAACGCCTGCTGCTACTGGCGCCGCTGGTGCGGGCCTGGAAGCGCACCTTGCCGGCGCATGTCCTTGATATGTTCAACGAAGAGATCGTCGTGCCGGCCTCCGCCGCCGATGCGATCTGGCTAGCGCGTGACCTCGCCCGGCTGATGGACGAGATCGAAACCGAAGGCACGGACTGGACCAGGCTTGCCGATCTGGTCACCGGCAATCTTGCCGGATGGTGGCTTGTGACGCTCGATTTCCTCCGTATCGTCACCGAGGCCTGGCCGAAATTACTGGAGGAGCGCGACCGCTCCAACCCGGCCGCGCACCGCAATGCGCTGATCCGGCGCGAGGCGAAGCGGCTGGAACGCAACCCGCCCAAAGGCCCGGTGATCGCCGCCGGCTCGACGGGCTCTATTCCCGCCACGGCCGAACTGCTTGCCACGGTCGCAAGCCTGCCCAACGGCGCCGTGGTGCTGCCCGGGCTCGATGGGATGCTGGACGAACCGTCTTTTGCCGCGATTGCGGCGCCCGGTGCGCGGCCGGCACTGCTTGGCCACCCGCAATACGGCATGGCCAAGCTGATCGGCAAGATTGGCGTGCTGCGTGGCGATGTCGAGGAAGTGGTCTCCGCCGAGCCCGCACTGGCGCTCCGCGCGGCCCTTGTCGGCGAGGCGCTGCGGCCGGCCGAGACCACGGAATTATGGGCCGAGACCCGCATACGCTTCAACGCCCTGGACATCGCCGAGGCCTTCGCCGATGTGACGCTGATCGAAGCCGCCAGCGAACGCGACGAGGCGGCGGCGATCGCCATCGCGCTGAAAACCGCCGTGGAACAGCCGGGACTAAGGGCAGCGCTCGTTACCGGCGACCGCGGGCTGGCGCGGCGCGTCTCGGCCGAGCTGTTGCGCTTCGGCGTGATCGCCGACGATTCCGGCGGCACGCCGCTCGCCAACATGCCTGCCGCCAGCCTGCTGCGGCTCGCACTTCAAGCAGTATTCCGGCCGGGCGATTCCGTCGGCCTTTTGTCGCTGCTCAAGCATCCGCTGCTCGGGCTCGGACTTGAGCGCACCGGCGTGCGCCATGCCACCGAGCTCATCGAACTCGTGGCGCTGCGCGGCGGCACCGGACGCCCCGACATCGCCTCTTTGCCAGCACTGTTCGAGGAGCGTCTCGCCGGGCTGCGCGGGGACAAGCGCCAGCCCTTCTGGTTTTCGCGCCTGAGCGTGCGCGGCATCGACGATGCCCGCGAGCTGCTGAGCCGGCTTGTGACGGCACTGGCGCCGCTGACCGCCTTTCGCGGTGAAGAGAACGCCGATCTCGTCGCGTTGACCAGAGCGAGCGTCGCCGCGCTGGAAAATCTCGGCCGCACGGCGGAGGGCAGCCTGGCTGAATTTTATGCCGGCGACGCCGGCGAGAAACTCGCCGAGCTGCTGCGCGGTGTGGTCGCGGCCTCGGCGTCGTTCGACTTCCCGGCCGACGAATGGCCTGATGTGATGGACGCGCTGATAGCACCGGAAATGGTCAAGCCCGGGCAAGGCACCGACCGCAACATCGCCATTTGGGGGGCGCTGGAAGCGCGGCTGCAGAATGTCGACACGCTGGTCATTGGCGGGCTGAACGAGGGCGTGTGGCCACGCAAGCCGGAAAGCGATCGCTTCATGTCGCGGTTGATGAAGACCGGCATCGATCTCGAGCCGCCGGAGCGGCGCATCGGCCTTGCCGCCCACGACTTCCAGATGGCGATGGAGGCGAAAAAGGTGGTGCTGACGCGCTCCGCCCGAGCCGGCGACGCACCGGCGGTGCCGTCGCGCTGGCTGCAGCGCATCCTCACCTTCATCGGCAAGGATCCAGCGGCCGCACTGCGCGGACGCGGCGGCGAATTGCTTGCCTGGGCGCGCGCGCTCGATGCCGGCGAGCGGCAGCATTTCGCGCCGCGACCGCAGCCGAAACCACCGCTAAGCATGCGGCCCACCCACTTCTCGGTGACCGAGATCGAGACGCTGCGCCGCGACCCCTATGCGGTCTATGCCAAGCGTATTCTGAGCCTTCTGCCGCTCGAGCCGGTGATCCGCGACCCCGGCGCGGCCGAGCGCGGCACGCTGTTTCATGACATCCTGCATCTGTTCTCGACAGAGGTGGCGGATCCCCGGGCGCCCGTAGCTCTGGAACGCCTCATCGCTGCCGGCCGGACCTGCTTTGCCGAGATCGCCCTGCCCGCCGACGTCGAGGCTGTGTGGTGGCCGCGCTTCGAAAAGCTTGCCGCCAACATCATCGAATGGGAGCGCGGCCGCGCTCCCGCCGTCGCCCGGCGGCATGCCGAGGAGCGCGCCGAAAAGACCGCTGTCGGCCGCACCGGCGTGACGCTGTCCGGCTATGCCGACCGCGTCGACCTTTTGGCCGGCGGCATGGCCGACATTCTCGATTACAAGACCGGCTCCTCGCCGTCCAAGGCGCAGGCCCACACGTTGCTGGCGCCACAGCTGGCGCTCGAAGGGGCGCTGCTCCGGCGCGGCGCCTTCAAGGGGCTTGGCGCGCGCGAGCCCTCCCAGCTTGCATTTGTGCGGCTGAAGCCGAATGGCGAAGTGTTCGAGGAATCCATCCTCGACTACAACCGCCAGCCCCGGACCGCCGAAGACCTCGCCGAGGAGGCCTGGGCGCGGCTGGAAAAGCTGCTGGTCCATTATGCAGATCCGACGACCGGCTACCTGTCGCGGGCGCTGCCTTTTCGCGAGGGCGAGAGCGATGGCGATTACGACCATCTGGCGCGCGTGCTCGAATGGTCGGCCGGCGGCGACAGCGATGACGAGGGCGGGGAGGCATGAAAAAAGCCTATCCCGTCCCCAGCGAAACCGCCGCCAGCCAGGCGCGCGCTTCCGACCCGAAGAACTCGGCCTGGGTGTCGGCCAATGCCGGCTCGGGCAAGACGCATGTGCTGGCCCAGCGCGTCATCCGGCTGCTGCTCAACGGCACCGATCCGTCGAAGATCCTGTGCCTGACCTATACGCGGGCGGCCGCCGCCAACATGTCGAACCGCGTGTTCTCGACCCTGTCGGAATGGACAGCGCTCGGCGATGCCGAGCTTGCCACAAAGATTGAGGCGGTGGACGGCCGCCGGCCCGACCGCGACACGATGCGGCGGGCGCGCCGGCTGTTTGCCGAAGCGCTGGAAACGCCGGGCGGGCTGAAGATCCAGACCATCCACGCCTTCTGCGAATCGGTGCTGCACCAGTTCCCGCTGGAGGCCAACATCCCGGCGCATTTCGAAATGCTCGATCCGCAGATGGAGGCCTCGCTATTTGCCGGCGCCCGCCGCGACATGATTTCGGGCACGTCAGCCGGAGACGCCGGACTGGCCGAGGCCTTTGCCACCGTGCTGGAGCGCGGCGGAGAACACGGGCTCGATGCGCTGCTCGCCGAAATCGTGCGCAAGCGCGACGGCTTACGCGGCTTCATCGATGCGGTCCGGCGCGACGGCGCCGGCTTTCAGGCCCTGTTCGACGAATTCCATTTTCGCCCCGGGCAGAGCGCCGAAGACATAGCGGCATCGGTATGGCCGCTGCCGGGTTTCCTGCCGGACTTCTTTGCAGAGTTCGCCAGTGCCGCCGAGGCCACCGACGCCCGCACCGTGCTCAACAATCTCTTGCCCTATGCCCGCTTGGCCTTTGCCGAGACGGACCCGATCCGCCGGCTGCAGATGCTCGGCAAAGCCTTCCTCAAGGCCGATGGCGACCCCTATGATCCGGCAAAGGCATTCAAGAAGGCGCTGCTCGACCGGCTGCCCGACCTTCCCGAGCGCTATCTGGCGGCCGTCAAGGCGATATCAGAGGTTTCCGACCGGCTGGCGCTGTTCCGAATGCTGGAAGGCACGGTCGCGGCGTTGACCATAGCCGACTGGCTGATCGTGCGTTACGAGCGGCTGAAGCGCGGCCGCGGCTTTCTAGACTTCAACGACCTCATCACCCGCACGGTCAACCTTCTGGCGCGGCCGGATGCCGGCCCCTGGGTGCAGTACAAGCTCGACCAAGGCATCGACCACATCCTGCTCGACGAGGCGCAGGACACCAGCCCCGACCAATGGGAGGTGGTGAAGCGGCTGGCGGAGGAGTTCTTTGCCGGCCACGGCCAGCGCGGCACTGCCAATCGCACGGTGTTTGCCGTCGGCGACGAAAAGCAGTCGATCTATTCCTTCCAGGGTGCCGCACCGGATTCCTTTGCCGACAGCCGGCTCTTGTTTTCCGGACGCGTGAACGCAGCCAATGCTTCGTTTGCCGACCTGAAACTGACCTGGTCGTTCCGTTCGACCGACGACGTGCTTGCCGCAGTCGACCGCGTCTTTGCCGATCCGGGCGTGCGGCGCGGCATCAGCCACGACCCCGATCCGCTCTACCACAAGGCGATCCGCAACGACGCGCCTGGCTATGTCGAGGTCTGGCCGTCGCTCGGCGCTGACGCCGTCGAGGAGCCCGACGACTGGACGTTGCCGGTCAATCATGCCAGCGCGCCGGCTGTGCGGGTGGCCGAGCATGTGGCTGCGACCATCCAGACCTGGCTCAAGGACCGCGAGATCATCGAGGGCAAGGGACGCAGGCTGAGGGCCGGCGACATTCTTGTGCTGGTGCGCAAGCGCGACCGCTTCGTCCATGCGCTGTCGCGCGCGCTGAAGGACCGCGATATTCCCGTCGCCGGCGCCGACCGGCTGAGCCTGCCCGGCCACATCGCGGTCAAGGACCTGATCGCACTCGGCCATTTCCTCATCCAGCCGCAGGATGACCTGTCGCTCGCCGCCGTGCTGCGCAGCCCGGTTTTCGACGTGTCGGAGGAGACGCTTTTTACGCTTGGCGCCGGACGGCCAGCCGGAACATCGCTGATCGCCTCACTACGCCAGCATGCTGGCGACAATACCGCGCTGACCGATGTCGTTGCCCGGCTCGACGGCTGGGCCAACGAGGCGGCGTTCCGGCCGGTGTTCGAATTCTACGCCGGGGTGCTGGCGCGCGACGGCCTGCGCAAGAAGATGATCGCCCGGCTTGGACCGGAAGCCGGCGACATCCTCGACGAATTCCTGAGCTTCTGCCTGGCCGAAGAACGCACTGGCCTGCCGGGGCTGGAAGCCTTTCTGGCGACGCTGGAGAACACCGGTCCGGAGATCAAGCGCGAGATGGACCAGTTGCGCGACGAGGTCCGCGTCATGACCGTGCATGCCGCCAAGGGCCTGGAAGCGCCTGTTGTCTTCCTGGTCGATGGCGGTTCGGCGCCGTTCAGCGACCAGCATCTGCCGCGGCTCATGCCGTTCGACGCTTCGGGCCGCAATTTCGACGGCAAGGGCTATCTCTGGCGCTCAGCCGCCGATGTCGCCAACGGCTTCTCAAAGGCAGCCTCGGCCAGGGCGCGGGAGCTTGCCGACGACGAATACCGCCGGCTGCTCTATGTCGGCATGACACGCGCCGAGGACCGGCTGATCGTCTGCGGCTATCACCGCAAGCGTCAGCCCAGCACCGGCACCTGGCATTCGATCGTCAGCCGCGCGCTGCTGGCAGCGCCGGAAAGCACGGAGCGCCATCATCCCGCCAGCGGCGAGCCGGTGCATCGCTTCGTCATCACCAAGCTGCCGCCGGTGGCGCTGGCAGCCGCCGACGAGGCGCGGCTGCCGCAACCGCTTTTGCCGTTCTTGCCGGCAAACCTGTTTCGCCCTTTGCCGCCTTATGAAGAACTGCCGCGCCCGCTATCGCCTTCCGGCGCTTCGGCGCTGATCGACGAGGGCAAGGAGGCGGTCGTCGATACGCGTTCGCCGGTGCTGGACAGCGAAGCGGAGCCCGGTTTTGCCGTGATGCGCGGGCTGGCGCTGCACAAGCTGCTGCAGATGCTGCCCGGTTTTGCCGAAGACGAACGGCAAGGCGCGGCGGCGCAGTATCTCATTCGAGCCGGCGCCGACTGGCCGGAGGCCGAGCGCAACAAGGCGCTGGCTTCGGTGATGGCGATCCTCAGAGATTCGCGTTTTGCCGGGCTGTTTTCGCCGTCGTCCCGCGCCGAAGTGGCCGTCATGGGCAGTATCGAGGTCAAGGGCAGGCTGCGCTCGATCTCCGGCAAGATCGACCGGCTGGCGGTGACGCCCGGGCGCGTATCGATCGTCGACTACAAGACCAACCGGCCGGCGCCCGCAGGCCTGGCCCAGGTGCCGCCGGCCTATATACTGCAGCTGGCGCTCTACCGCGCGCTGCTCCAGCCGCTTTACCCCGGCCGCGCGGTGACGGCAGCACTGCTGTTCACCGAGGCACCGAGGCTTATCGAACTGCCGGCGCAGGCGATGGATGACGCCCTTGCCCGACTCACGGGAGCGTGACACAAGTTCTGCTTGAAGAAGGGCTGCTCAACCACCACATTTGGTGCGAGATAAATTTCGAAAGGATTTCGCATGGCCACCGTCAAGGTCGACAAGAGCAATTTCCAGGCCGATGTGCTCAACGCCTCGCAGCCCGTCGTCGTGGATTTCTGGGCCGAATGGTGCGGCCCCTGCAAGATGATCGGTCCGTCGCTGGAAGAGATCGCCAACGAACTCGGCGACAAGATCAAGATCGCCAAGCTGAACATCGACGAGAACCCCGAGCTTGCCGCCCAGTTCGGCGTGCGCTCGATCCCGACGCTGATGATCTTCAAGGGCGGCGAAGTCGCCGACATGAAGGTCGGCGCCGCCCCGAAGACCGCGCTGTCGCATTGGATCAATGGCAGCCTCGCCTGATCCTGTAGAAATTTCAGACGTTAAGCCCGGCCCTCGCGCCGGGCTTTTCTTTGGCGTTATCGCCTGACCTCTCTGGCACTCGCGCCTGAAGCCTCCATGTCTTCTGCTGAGGCTGGACAGGAGAAACAGAATGACCGGATCCGCCAAGGCCACCGTCTTCATCGACAATGAGCGCGTCATCGTCACCGAATACCGCTTCCAGCCCGGCGACAACACCGGCTGGCACCGGCATGGCCATGACTACGTCGTGGTGCCGCTGATGGACGGCAAGGTGAAGCTGGTGACCAAGGACGGCGAGAGTTTTGCTGAAATGAAGAAGGGTGCGCCCTACTTCCGCAAGGAAGGCGTCGAGCACGACGTCATCAGCGCCAATGACGGCGAATACGCCTTCATCGAGATCGAGCTGAAATAGGCCTCAGGCTGGTGCCGCGGCCGCCGATGTCTATTTAGTTTGAGCCACGGTTTTTTTGGCCTGCCTAGGCTTGCCGGGCTTCCGTCCGGTCGCGGGCTTCAGGACCTGCCCATATCCCTCTATAGCGCCCGTATACACACGATAGAGAAACGTCTCTCGGCTTACGAAATACGCGACACTGGGCTGGCCGGATGCATCATTGGGGCGCGTCGGTCTGTGGGCCACTCGAACAATTGGGTGCGGTGGCTCGATGGCTCCCGGTAACATCACATGATCGCCGACCCGCGGAGCATATTCAAATATCAGCTCCTCCGGCGGGTCGTTGTCGACGGTAACAAGACACTTCACAACCATTCGAGCTTGCCTCCATGCTTCGCCAAGCATATCGGGGCTTCTGCCCGAGGGGCAACCGCCCGATAGATTCCCCGGGCCAAAATACTACCAGTCGGCGATGCGATCCCCGCCGGTGAATTGCGCGCTTTTTGCGGTGTATTCGAACAGCTCGATCTTCACGCCGTTGGGGTCGCGGATCCAGGCCTGAAACGTGTCGTCGCAGGCATGCTTCTTGGCCGTGATATCAATGCCTTTCGACTTGATGTGGGCGATCGCCGCATCAATGTTTTCCACCTCAAGGCAGAAATGGTTGATCTGGTTGAGCTCGCTATGGCTGGTGCCGTCCTTCTGGAACACCTCGACATGGCTGCGATCGCCGCAATTGAGGTAGAAGCCGAAGATCTTGCCGTCGCGCAGGAAGTTGAACTGCGTGTCGAGGCCGAGCACGTCGCGGTAGAAGGCCCGCGTCGCTTCCAGATCATGCGCGAAGATGCAGACATGGGCGAGTTGCTTCACCTTGATCATCACCGGCTCCCTCGCGAAAGTGTGGATTCAGGTCGGTGGCGTGCCGTTTTCGGCCAGCACCGCACCGGCGAGATACAGCGAACCACCGATCAGGATGCGCGGCGCCGGGCCGTCCCAGGTGTCGCGCAGCAGCATCAGCGCGCTGGCGACGGAGCTGACCGGCTCGGCGGTGAGGCCGGCCTCGGTCGCCCGGATCGCCAGTTCGTCATTCGGCACACCGGCGTCGCTCATGCTCACCGGCACGGTGTAGACATGGCGGACCAGGCCCTTGAAGGCGCGGAAATAGCCGCTCTGGTCCTTGGTGTTGATCATGCCGGCAATCAAAAACAGCGGCCGCGGGTTCTTTTCCTCCTGCTCGGCCAAGGCTTCCGCCACCACCACGCCGGCGCCCGGATTGTGACCGCCATCGAGCCAGATGTCGGCGCCCTTGGGAGCGAGGTCCGCCAGCCGGCCCTGTGCCAATTTCTGCATGCGGCCCGGCCATGCGACGCTCGCCATCGCCTTCTCAGTGGCGCGATGACTGATTTCGAAACCGGCGGCCTTGACGGCGGCAATCGCTGCCGCCGCATTGGCGAACTGGTGGCGCCCGGGCAGGCGCGGTGGCGGCAGGTCCATCAGCCCGTCCTCATCCTGATAGACCATGCGGCCGTTTTCCTCGAAGGCGAGAAAATCCTGGCCGTAGACGAAGGTCGGGCAATCCAGCCGCTCGGCGGTTTCGATCAGCACTTGCAGCGCCGTCTCGCTCTCCTGCGCGCCGATGACCACCGGGCAGCCGCGCTTCATGATGCCGGCCTTTTCGGCGGCGATCAGTTCGACCCGGTCGCCGAGATAGGCTTCGTGATCCATCGACACCGGCATGATCACCGACACCGCCGGCCGGGCAACGACATTGGTGGCGTCGAAGCGGCCGCCAAGGCCGACCTCGATGATGGCGGCGGCAGCCGGATGCTCGGAAAACAGGATGAAGGTGACGGCGGTTAGGATTTCGAAGACGGTGATCTTCTGGCCGGCATTGGCCCGGGCGACGCGGGCGATGGCCTCGGCGAAGGTCTCGTCGTCGACCAGCCGGCCGCCGCCCTCGGCCGCCAGCCGGTAGCGCTCGGCCCAGTTCACCAGATGCGGCGAAGTGTGGACATGGACAAGGTGGCCGCCGGCTTCGAGCAGCGCGCGCGAAAAGGCCGCGCACGAGCCCTTACCGTTGGTGCCGGCGATATGGATGACCGGCGGCAGCCGCTCCTGCGGATTGCCGAGGCGTTCGAGCAGCCTTGTGATGCGGTCGAGCGAAAGGTCGAAGCCTTTCGGATGCAGCGCCATCAGGGCTTCGATTTCACGATCTGCGGCAAGCGTTGTCATGAGCGAATCCTACGCATGCGCGCAGGTGCACGCAATCGCGGTTTGCGGCCAGAAATGTCGCGTCAGGCTTGCGGGCGGGCTTCCGTCGGGATGACCGACGGCGGCAGGATTTCCGGCTCCAGCGGCTTTTGCTCCTGCGGCAGTTTGAGCAGGATTTTCAACAGCCGTGAAATCGTCTCGCGCAGTTCCAGCCGCGACACCACCATATCGACCATGCCGTGCTCCATCAGATATTCGGAGCGCTGGAAACCGTCCGGCAGTTTCTCCCGGATGGTCTGCTCGATGACGCGCGGGCCGGCAAAGCCGATCAGCGCGCCGGGCTCGGCAATGTGGACGTCTCCCAGCATGGCGTAGGAGGCGGTAACGCCGCCGGTGGTCGGGTTGGTCAAGACGACGATGTATGGCAGGCCGGCTTCCTTCAGCCGGTCGACGCCGATCGTGGTGCGCGGTAACTGCATCAGGGACAGAATGCCTTCCTGCATGCGCGCGCCACCGGAGGCGGCAAACAGGATCAGCGGCCGCTTGCGCTGCAAGGCGACCTCGAAACCGTGCACAATGGCGTCACCCGCGGCCATGCCGAGCGAGCCGCCCATGAAGGCGAAATCCTGCACCGTCACCACAACCGGCAGGCCTTTGACCGTGCCCAGCGCGTTGATGATGGCGTCTTCCAGGCCGGTCTTGGCCTTGGCGTCCTTCAGCCGGTCCGTGTAGCGCTTCTCGTCGCGGAACTTGAGCGGGTCCTGCATGACCTTGGGGTTCTCAAGCTGCTCGTATTTGCCGTCGTCGAGGAAGAATTTCAGCCGTTCCTTGGCCGAAATCTTCATGTGATGGCCCGATGACGGGATGACGAACTGGTTGGATTCCAGGTCCTTGTGAAACACCATCTCGCCGGTCTCGGGATCCTTGATCCAGAGATTCTCGGGCATGTCGGTGCGCCGACCGAGCATCGAATTGATCCTCGGGCGAACGTAATTGGTGATCCAGTTCATCGCTTCGGCTCCTGTCCTGACGAAGAGTTGGCTCGTGCATGTCGCCCAAAAGTGGGAACCGGTTTTGGGATAACGACTTGCACAAGGCCTAAGTAGGGAAACTATTCGGCAGCAGCAAGGCGGGCCGAACGCACGCCCTGAGACAGTCCGCTGACCAGGGTGGCGACGGCCTCGGCCGGGTCGGCGGTCTTCTCGCCCTTCGGTCCCAACACATTGGCGACCGCGTTGACGATCGCGGTGCCGACGACGACGCCATCGGCATTGGCGCCGATAATGCGCGCCTGCTCGGCGGTCTTGACGCCGAAGCCGACGCAGACCGGCAGATTGGTGTGGCCCTTGATGCGCTTGACCGCGGCGGCAACCTTGCCGGTGTCGGCCAAAGCCGAGCCGGTGATGCCGGTCATCGACACGTAATAGACGAAGCCCGACGTATTCTGCAGCACCTTGGGCAGGCGCTTGTCGTCGGTGGTCGGCGTTGCCAAGCGGATGAAGTTGATGCCGGCCTTCAGCGCCGGAATGCAGAGTTCTTCGTCCATCTCCGGTGGCAGGTCGACGACGATCAGCCCGTCAATGCCGCTGGCGATGGCGTCCTTGAGGAAGCGATCGACACCGTAGATGTAGATCGGGTTGTAGTAGCCCATCAGCACGATCGGCGTTTCATTGTCGGTGGCGCGGAAATCAGCCGCCGTCTTCAGCGTCTTGACCAGGGTCTGGCCACCTTTCAGCGCCCGCAGGCCAGCGGCCTGGATCGCCGGTCCATCGGCCATCGGATCGGAAAACGGTATGCCCATTTCAATGATGTCGGCGCCGGCCTTGGGCAGCGCCTTCATGATCGACAAAGCGGTGTCATAGTCGGGGTCGCCGCTCATGAAATAGGTGACGAGCGCCGGGCGGCCCTCGGCTTTCAGTTTTGCCATGCGGCGGTCGATGCGGGTCACCATGATCAGATCTCCATGCCCAGCATCGAGGCCACTGTGTGCACATCCTTGTCGCCGCGTCCCGACAGATTGACGATGACGATCTGGTCCTTGTCCATATCAGGCACGATCTTCACCGCATGCGCGATGGCGTGCGCGGATTCCAGCGCCGGGATGATGCCTTCGACGCGCGTCGTCAGCTTGAAGGCTTCCAGCGCCTCGTCGTCGAGGATCGGCACATATTCGACGCGGCCGGAATCGCGCAGCCAGGAATGTTCGGGGCCGACGCCCGGATAGTCGAGGCCGGCCGAGATCGAATGGCCGTCCATGATCTGGCCATCGGCGTTCTGCAGGAGATAGGTGCGGTTGCCGTGCAGGACGCCTGGCGCGCCGGCATTCATCGAGGCGCAATGCTCGATGCCGTCGAGGCCGCGGCCGCCGGCTTCGATGCCGATGATGCGGACTTGCCTGTCGTCGAGGAAAGGATGGAACAGGCCGATGGCGTTGGAGCCGCCGCCGACAGCCGCGATGATGGTGTCGGGCAGCCGGCCTTCCTGTTCGAGGATCTGGGCGCGCGCCTCGATGCCGATCACCGACTGGAAGTCGCGCACCAGCTCCGGATAGGGATGCGGACCTGCGGCGGTGCCGATCAGATAATAAGTGTCCTCGACATTGGTGACCCAGTCGCGCAACGCTTCGTTCATGGCGTCCTTCAGCGTGCCGTGACCGGCGGTCACCGGCCGCACTTCGGCGCCGAGCAGCTTCATGCGGAAGACGTTGGGGCTTTGGCGGGCGACATCGGTGGCGCCCATATAAACGACGCAGGGAAAGCCGAAGCGCGCCGCGACCGTGGCTGCGGCAACGCCGTGCTGGCCGGCGCCCGTCTCGGCGATGATGCGCTTCTTGCCCATGCGCTTGGCGAGCAGAATCTGACCGAGGCAATTGTTGATCTTGTGCGAACCGGTGTGGTTCAGGTCCTCGCGCTTGAAATAGACCTTGGCGCCGCCCCCGAGGCCCTTCGCCGAGGAAACCTCACGAAGATGTTTGGTCAGGCCTTCGGCGAAATACAGCTTTGACGGCCGCCCGGCATAGTGGGTCGAGAGGTTGGTCAACTCAGCCTTGAAGTCCGGATCGTTCTTGACCTCGTTCCAGTGCCGCTCGAGGTCGAGGATCAGCGGCATCAGCGTCTCGGCCACGAAGCGGCCCCCGAAGATGCCGAACATGCCCTGTTCGTCGGGTCCCGTGCGGAAGGAATTGGGTGTCGCCGGCTTGTTCATCGCCGATCTCCTGGTCTTGGTTCTGAGCATGTCTTATCGGAAAACCGGTTCCCACTTCTCCGGAACATGCTCGGGTTCGAAAGAAGTGCCTCAGGCAGCGCGGTCGTCGCGCGCGGCCCTGACGGCCCGGAAGAACTGCTCGATCAGCGCCGGATCCTTGACGCCCGGGCCGCTTTCCACCCCCGACGAAATGTCTATCGCGGGCGGATTGGCTGATATCAGGGCGTCGCCGATATTGGCGGCGTTGAGCCCACCGGAAAGCATGTAATCGAGCCCGGCGTCAAGGCCGGCCAGGATGCGCCAGTCAAAGGCGACGCCATTGCCGCCCGGAAGTTGCGAGCCCTTTGGTGGCTTGGCATCGAACATGAAGCGATCGGCAACGCCGATGAACGGCTTTAGCCGCTCGAGATCGGCTACCTCACTGACGGAGAACACCTTCATGACAGGCAGGCCGTAGCGAGCTTTCACCTCGGCCACCCGCTCGGGCGTCTCCGTGCCGTGCAACTGCAGCATGTCGGGGCGCATCTTTTCGACGATCTCGTCCAGGAACGCGTCATCGGCATCGACCGTCACGGCGACCGCCCTGGCCTTGCCGATTGCCGCCTCGCGCAGGCGGCCGGCTGCCGCAGGCTCGACATAGCGCGGGCTTTTAGCAAAGAAGATGAAGCCGACATGGCTGGCGCCGCCGGCCAGGGCCGCGGCCATTGCCTCATCGGTCTTCAATCCACAGATCTTGATATCGAGCGCCATGGCGCGGGGCTTGGCACGAAACCGGCCAAGAGTCGAGAAAAAGCATGCTGTTTGCCGGCAACGCCAAAGGCGCTACCTATTGATGGGAGAAGCAAGGCGGAGCAGACGAATGGCCGACCAGAGCATAGCCGAACTCAGGCAGAAGATCGCGCAAGCGCGCGACGTCATCGCCCATCTGATGCAAAAGGCCGCCTTCGACGGGGCGGAAGCGCACCGGGTCCTGGATTATTTCGGCAGCGATGCGTTCGAGCAGAATTTCCTGCCATGGCCGCGCCATGGCGACGAAGGGCTGCGGCCTGAAGAGCTTAATGCGGCCAATGATGATTGAGCGCGCCGCCGGCGAAGGCTAATCGAACACAATCGCCTGCAATGCCCCACCATTCCGCTTCAGCCAGTCCTTGCAGCGGTCGGTGTCGGGGCAGAGCTGCTCGCACAGTTTCCAGAATTTCGGGCCGTGGTTCATCTCCTTGAGATGCGCCACCTCATGCGCGACCAAGTAGTTTATCACCGGCGTCGGCGCCATCATGATGCGCCATGAGAAGGACAAATTGCCGTCGGAAGTGCAGGAGCCCCAGCGGCTCGACGTGTCCTTGAAGCGGATAGCCTTGGCGCGCTTGCCGATGGCCTCGGTATGCTTGACCACCAGCTTCTCGATGTCCTTCTTGGCCTCGCGCCTGAGGAAATCGGCGATGCGGCGCGGCAAATGTATGCGCTCGCCATGGACGATCAGCAGCGGACCGCGCTCGTCGCGCGACACGGTGACGGTGCCGCGTTTCGACGGTTCGTGGACGATGCGATGCGCGACGCCGCGTATCGGGATCTTGATGCCGGGGCGCACTTGCGGCCGTGTCGGTACCTTGGCCAGACGCTGCTCCAGCCAGCCCTGATGGCGGTGAAGGAATTTCTCCACCTCGCCGCGGCGCAGGCCCGGCGGCACGGTGATGCGCAGCCCCTGGCCGCCCGAATCGATGCGCAGCGTCAGCCGCCGTGCGCGGGCGCTCTCGACGATCCTGAGCGGCAGTGTGCGGCCGGCAACGACGTGCTCTCGCTCTTCGACAGGCGAGGGTTTTGGTTTGGTCAGGTTGCGGAAAAAGCCGAAGGACATGGCTGAACGATACGCGATTCGAGGAAAACGACCAGAACAAAAAAGAAACGGCGCCGCTCGCGCGACGCCGTCCATCATGCCAAGGCCTGTCTTAGAGCGCCGCGCGTCTCTGACGCGCAAAGGACGCTGTAGCACTCTAATTCGGCGCATGAACCTTTCCGAAAATCGGTTTCGATTTTCGGGGTCATGCGCGCAGCCTCAGTCGTCAAGCAGGTTCGGGCCCTTGCGCTTGGGCGTCGCGGGCTTGGCCGTTTCGGCCGAGCCTGTCTTCGCAGGCGCTGTCGACTTGTTGCGGTTGGCCATGAAGCGGTCGAACTCGTCCTGGTCCTTGGCGCGGCGCAATTCGCGGGCGTACTCGTCGAACTCGCTCAGCATCTCATCGAGCTTGCGACGCTCTTCGGCGAGGCGTTCGAGTTCCTTCTCGCGCCAGTCGTCGAAAGCGACATTGCCGGTGCGGGCCGAACCGTGGCCCCAGCGCGCGGCCTTGTCGGAACCGCGGCGGCAGCCGGCGAAGATGCCGTCGGTGGCCCGGTTGACGTCGCGCTTGAAGCCGTCAAGCCGGTCGCCCCAGATGATGTAGGCGAGCATGGCGAAGCCAAGCGGCCAGAACACCATGAAGCCGATCACCATCAGCGCGATGGTCGCCGGCGTCCAGGCCGGGCGGATCAATGCGGATGTGTTCATTTTCTCCCATTCCTTCGGTTGGAGACAGCCAAGAGCGGCTGCGTGGATTCGAAATGGGATGAGAAAAACGGCGATTCAAGACAACGTCCGCCAAAACCGGACAAGGTCCTGAATTGATTATCGCTTTTTGACCGCTTCGAGGAAAAGCACGACCAGGCCGGCGACCAGACCCCAGAAGGCGGCGCCAACGCCGAACAAAGTCAGCCCCGACGCGGTGACAACGAAGGTGACAGTAGCCGCCATGCGCTGGTCCTCGTCCTTGAGCGCGATCGCCAGCGCGTTGGCCAGCGACCCCATCAACGCCAGGCCGGCCACCAGCACGATCAGGCTTTGCGGCAGCACTGCGAAGATCGCCACCAGCGAGGCGCCGAAAACCGCGAAGATCAGATAGGCAAGTGCATAGAAGGGTCCGGTCTTCCAGCGCTCGGCCGGGTCGGGATGGACGTCCGGCCCGGTGCAGATCGCCGCAGAGATCGCGGCCAGATTGGTGGTCGAGCCGCCAAACGGCGCCGACAGCAGCGAGAACAGGCCGGTGACGCCGATCAGCGGGCCGGGTTCGGGGTGATAGCCGGCGGCGCGCAAGACGGCGAGACCCGACAGGTTCTGCGACGCCATGGTGACGAGGTAGAGCGGCAGCGCCAGGCCGATGACAGCTGCGGCGCTGAAATGCGGAGCAATCAGCGTCAGCGTCGACAGTTCCGGTGCCGGCAGTCCGCCGACGCGGCCTGTCAGGAAGGCGGCGATGCCGCCGCCGATCAGCACCGCCAGCACCGACAGCGCCGGGTTGAACAGGCGAATGACGAAGAAGGCCGCGATCAGCGGCAGGATCAGCCAGGGGTCGACCGGAATGGTCTTGACGGCATTGAGCGCGAAGGTGACGACGATGCCCGCCAGCATGCCGGACGCGACTGACGCCGGTATCCTTGATATCAGCTGGGTCAGCGGCTTGAACAGGCCGGTGGCGATCAACATTAGGCCGGTGACGATGAAGGCGCCGACCGCATCGGCCATGGTAAACCCGCTCGATGCCGCCATCAGCGCCAGGCCCGGTGTCGACCAGGCGGTGATGATGGGTATTTTCGTGCGCCAGGACAGCCACAAGCATTCGATCGCCATCGCCACGCACACTGCCGTCACCCAGCTCGCGGTTTCGGCTTGCGTGGCGCCA
Source organism: Mesorhizobium sp. M1252 (assembly GCF_040318265.1). NCBI lineage: Bacteria > Pseudomonadati > Pseudomonadota > Alphaproteobacteria > Hyphomicrobiales > Phyllobacteriaceae > Mesorhizobium > Mesorhizobium sp. M1252. The sequence continues at coordinate 86,264 of NZ_JAMYLX010000007.1, forward strand.
ACCGCCTTGGCGGCGGCAATGACGACGGCCAGCGTGCCGCCGAAGCCGACGATTGCCGCGACAAAGGCGGATATCGGGATGGAAATGCGCATTCTCGCCTACCCCGCCCGCTGAACCATGTCGCCCACCGCCCTCAGCAGCATGTCGAGATCCTGCGGCCGCGACAGGCGGTGGTCGCCGTCGGGAATGAGCGACAAGGTGACGTCGTCGGCCGGCAGCAGCGAGACCAGCTTCAGCGCATGGCTTGCCGGCACGTCGGCATCGGCCAGGCCCTGCAGGATGTGGACGGGGCAATGGGTATCGATCGGCCCGGTCATGACCCGGTTCGCCCTGCCGTCCTCGATCAGCGCGCTTGTGTAGATGTAAGGCTCGGCGGAATAGTCCGAAGGTTCTTCGAAAAAGCCTTTCTCCCGGAGGTCGCGCCTCTGTTCCTCCGTCAGAGCCGGCTCGACCAGCTCGGCGGTGAAATCCGGCGCCGGCGCGAGCAGCACCAGGCCAACCACATTGCTGTCGCCCGCCTTGCGCAGTTCCTGCACCATGCGCAGCGCGATCCAGGCGCCCATCGACGAGCCGACCAGGATTTGCTTGCCCTCGGTGAAACGCCGGAAGGCGGCGAGGCTCTCGCCAAGCCATTTCGAGATAGTACCGTCGGCAAAGGCGCCGCCGGATTCGCCATGGCCGGAATAGTCGTGGCGCAGATATGCGCGGCCTTCCCTGGCCGCCCAATCCGACAGCGTTTGCGCCTTCGTGCCCAGCATGTCGGATTTGTAGCCGCCGAGCCAGACGACGCCGGGCGTTGCGCCCGAGGAATGGCGAACCGCGATATCGATGCCGTCGACATCCAGCAGGGTTGGGGTGGTCGCGGTCATGGCTGTGGATCAATCCTGGTTCTGGGGGCCTGATTGTGGGAGCCTGATTTTACTCGCCGGTCTTTTGACACAGGCACAGGCGAGGCGGAAAGTGCTCGCGACATCCTTTGTTTGGTGCAGGCCTGCGATCAGGGTGATTTTCTGTCAGCGCTGTGCTATTGACTCCGCCCGCGCGCTCACCACATTGGCGCGTCCTGAACATTCTAGATTGAAACCCTGAACGAAACGGCCAAGGAGACCACGACCATTCGCAGACCTTTCAAAGCAGCGGCGCCCACCAAAGATGGCCCGCGCTCCAACCGTGATATCCGGGTGCCCCGGGTCCAGCTGATCGACGCCGATGGCCAGAACCGCGGCGATATTTCCATCAACGACGCATTGCTGCTCGCCGAAGAGGCAGGGCTCGATCTGGTCGAGATCTCGCCCAATGCGGTGCCGCCTGTCGTCAAAATTCTCGATCTCGGCAAATTGAAATACGCCAACCAGAAGAAGGCGGCCGAGGCGCGCAAGAACCAGAAGGTCATCGAGATCAAGGAGATCAAGATGCGCCCGAACATCGACAGCCATGACTACGAAACCAAGATGAAGGCCGTGCGGCGCTTCTTCGAGGAAGGTGACAAGGTCAAGCTGACGCTGCGCTTCCGCGGCCGCGAGATGGCGCATATGGAACTCGGCATGCAGCTCCTGAACAAGGTGCGCGAGGAGACGGCTACCATCGCCAAGGTCGAAGCCGAGCCGAAGCTGGAAGGCCGCCAGATGATGATGGTGCTGGCCCCGCGCTAGATCAGTTCGGGCGTTGCGCTCTAAATCCGCCTGAATCCTGTCTCATGGCGTCCCGGCGATCGGCGGGACGCCGATTCTCCTGTCCAGACGCCGCGATCGCCGGCAAAGCTTCTCGACGATCGGATTCCCGACATGGCCAATGAAATCAACCCTGCGCCCATCAAGGAGCTGGGCGGCTACCAGCACATGCGCCGGATGGTGCTTGCGGTGCTGGTGGTGGTGCTGTTTGCGGCACTGCTGTTCGGCCAGTCGACCTTCCCGCCCGATACCCCGGTGCATGAAACGATCGAGATGGTCGGCGTGCTGCTGATCTTCCTTGGCGTCGTCGGCCGCTTGTGGTCGACACTCTATATCGGGGGGCGCAAATCCTCCGAAGTGGTCACCGGCGGACCCTATTCGATCACCCGCAATCCTCTCTACGTGTTCTCGACCGTTGCCGCCGCCGGCGTCGGGGCGCAGATCGGCTCGTTCTCCGGCATCGTCCTGTTTGCGCTTTTGTGCGCCGGCGCCTTCCACATCGTCATCCTGCGCGAGGAACGGTATCTCAAGGAGGTTCTCGGCGCGCCCTACACAGCCTATCTGGCGCGGGTGCCGCGTTTCTTCCCCCAGCTGTCGCTCTACCAGGAAGGCGACACCGGCAGCTTCAAGCCGCGCCTCTTGCTGACCACCTTGCTCGACGGGCTGGTGTTTCTGGTGGCGTTGCCGGTGTTCGAGACCATCGATGGTGCCCAGCAATCGGGCATTCTGCCGGTGCTGTTTAGGCTGCCCTGATCGCGGAGAGAGCGTCGCAGCCGCTCGGGTGTTGCGCGCCAGCCCGCTTTGACGTATAGGACCGCCGTTCCAAGAAAACCGCCCGGCAGGGCATGCCGTGGCGGTTTCATTTGCTTTTCGGGCTTTTGGTCCGCCCGAAGCGAACAAGAAGCGCGATTGTGCGCCACCAATACGGAGTAGCAAAATGCCCAAGATGAAGACCAAATCGGCCGCCAAGAAGCGGTTCAAGATCACAGGTACGGGTAAAGTCCTGTCGGCTGCGGCCGGCAAGCGTCACGGCATGATCAAGCGTTCCAACAAGTTCATTCGAAATGCCCGCGGCACGATGGTTCTGGCTGAACCGGATGGCAAGAAGGTCATCAAGAATTTTCTGCCGAACGGCCTCTGAGCATTCGGTTTCAGGAACAGCGTTTAAGGAGATCATGACATGGCACGCGTAAAAAGAGGCGTCACCTCGCACGCCAAGCACAAGAAGGTCCTGAAAGCCGCGAAAGGCTTCTACGGCCGCCGCAAGAACACCATTCGCATCGCCAAGCAGGCGGTCGAAAAGTCGATGCAGTATGCGTATCGCGACCGCAAGAACCGCAAGCGCTCGTTCCGCGCGCTGTGGATCCAGCGCATCAACGCCGCGACGCACGAGCATGGCCTGACCTATGGCCGCTTCATCGACGGCCTCAACAAGTCCGGTATCGAGATCGATCGCAAGATCCTGTCCGACATGGCCATCCATGAACCGCAGGCGTTCGCCGCACTCGTGGCCAAGGCCAAGGTCGCGCTCGAATATCTGAAGAACACCACCCCGAATGCTTTTGAAAGCGCTGTCGCCTAGAGCATGATGCCAAAAAGTTGCTGACTTTTTGGACAACATCATGCTCAGGGAAATTTAGCGAGGAGCGCGATCTTTCCGAAAAGTCTGCAACTTTTCGGGATCGGCCTCCGAGCCCAGCGCTTCCCAGCATTCGCAATTCTGATTGGGGAACCCGCGCTGGCACGGCTGGCGCGGGTTTTTCTTATGGCTGAACTTTCAACTTGAAAGTGACTTTCACCTCAAAGTTGACTCCCAACACAGCGAGTTTGACCGTGAACGACATAGCTACCGGCTTGGATACTCTCGAAAACTCCCTGATGGCCGACGTCGCGTCGGCCGCCGATGAGGCTGCTATCGAAGCCGTGCGCGTCGCGGCTCTCGGCAAAAAGGGGTCGATCTCGGAATTGCTGAAGACACTGGGCGCGATGAGCGCCGAGGAGCGCCAGGTCAAGGGCCCCGCGATCAACGGCCTGAAGAACCGCGTCACCGAAGCGCTGACGACACGCAAGGCCGAGCTGAAGGATGTGGCGGTCACGGCGCGCCTTGCCGCCGAGACGGTCGACGTGACGCTGCCGGTGCGGCAATCGCCGGCCGAGCGCGGCCGCATCCATCCGATCAGCCAGGTCATCGACGAGATCGCGGCGATCTTCGGCGATCTCGGCTTTGCCATCGCAGAAGGTCCCGATGTCGAGAGCGACTATTACAATTTCACCGCGCTGAATTTCCCCGAAGGGCATCCGGCGCGCGAGATGCACGATACCTTCTTTTTCCAGCCGGACGAAAAGGGCGAGCGCAAGCTGTTGCGCACGCACACCTCGCCGGTACAGATCCGCACCATGGAGAAGCAGAAGCCGCCGATCCGCATCGTCATTCCCGGCAAGACCTACCGGCAGGATTCCGACGCTACCCACTCGCCGATGTTCCATCAGGTCGAGGGGCTGGTGATCGACAAATCGGCCAATGTCGCCAACATGAAGTGGGTGCTGGAAGAATTCTGCAAGGCTTTCTTCGAGGTGCCGCAGGTCAAGATGCGCTTCCGGCCGTCGTTCTTCCCGTTCACCGAGCCAAGCCTCGAGGTCGACATCCAATGCGACCGCTCGCGGCCCGGCGAAGTGCGCTTCGGCGAAGGCTCCGACTGGATGGAGATCCTCGGCTGCGGCATGGTCCACCCCAATGTGCTGCGCGCCGGCGGGCTCGATCCCGACGAATATCAGGGCTTTGCCTGGGGCATGGGAATCGACCGCATCGCCATGCTGAAATACGGCATGCCGGACCTGCGCGCCTTCTTCGACGCCGATGTCCGCTGGCTGTCGCATTACGGTTTCCGGCCGCTCGACATGCCGACGCTGTTCGGAGGTCTTTCCGCATGACGGCGCCGCACGCCGGTGGCTGCCGCTGCGGCGCGGTACGGTTCGAGGCCTCGGTCGAACCGCACCATGTCAGCTATTGCCATTGCGGCGATTGCCGGCGCGCCAGCGGCGCGCCGGTGTCGGCCTTTGTCGGCTTCCTTACCGAGCAGGTGGCTTTCACCGGCAAGGCACTGAAGATGTACGAGAACGGCCCGGTTACACGCTCGTTCTGCGGCATTTGCGGCTCGCCTATCGCCTATGTCGACGAGCGGCTGGAAGACCACATCTATTTCATGCTGGGCGCCATGGACATGCCGGCTTATTTCCGGCCGACGCACCATGCCTATGTGCGCGAGCAGCTGCCCTTCGTGCATATGCCCGACGACTTGCCGCGCCATTTGAAGACAAGCGTGCCCAGACCCGATGGACAAGGTCCGGGCGGGTACAGACAAAACGGAACATAGTGATGAAACTCACCCTTTCCTGGCTCAAGGATCATCTCGACACCGACGCCACGCTCGACGAGATCGTCGAGAGGCTGACCTCGATCGGCCTCGAAGTCGAGCATGTCGACGACAAGGCCGGCCTGAAGCCGTTCGTCATCGCCAAGGTGCTGACGGCGGTGCAGCATCCCGACGCCGACCGGCTGCGGGTGCTGACCGTCGACACCGGCAATGGCGCAGCCCCTGTCCAGGTGGTGTGCGGTGCGCCGAATGCCCGCGCCGGCCTGATCGGCGCCTTCGCCGCGCCCGGCGCCTATGTGCCCGGTATCGACGTGACGCTGACCGTCGGCAAGATCCGCGGCGTCGAGAGCCATGGCATGATGTGTTCCGAGCGCGAGCTGGAGCTGTCGGATGAGCACAATGGCATTATCGACCTGCCGGCCGATGCGCCTGTCGGCACCAGCTTCGCGGCTTACGCGCATCTCGACGATCCGGTGATCGAGATCAATCTGACGCCGAACCGGCCGGATGCGACCAGCATTTACGGCGTCGCCCGGGACCTGGCGGCAAGCGGGCTTGGCCGGCTCAAGACCGCGCCGGTCGAAGCGGTCCCTGGCAAAGGTGAAACGCCGGTCAAGGTGACCATCGAGGCGCCGGAGCTCTGCCCCGGTTTCGCGCTGCGCCTGGTGAAAGGCGTGAAGAACGGGCCGTCGCCGAAATGGCTGCAGCAAAGGCTGATCGCCATCGGCTTGCGCCCGATCAGCGCGCTGGTCGACATCACCAACTACGTCACCTTCGACCGTGGCCGGCCGCTGCATGTGTTCGATGCCAAGAAGGTCGCCGGCAATCTCGTCGTGCGCCGCGCACGCGACGACGAGAAGGTGCTGGCGCTTGACGGGCGCGAATACACGCTGACGCCGCAGATGTGCGTGATCGCCGACGACAATGGCGTCGAATCGATCGCCGGTGTCATGGGCGGCGAGCATTCCGGCTGCGACGAGAACACCACGGACGTGCTGATCGAATCCGCTCTTTGGGATCCGATCACCACGGCCCGCACTGGCCGTACGCTCGGCATCATCACCGATGCCCGTTACCGTTTCGAGCGTGGCGTCGACCCAGAATTCATGGTGCCCGGCGTCGAGCTGGCGACAAAGCTTGTGCTGGAGTTCTGCGGCGGCGAGCCGACGGAAACCGAGGTCGTTGGCTATGCCGGCTACAAGCCTAAGATCGTTTCCTTCCCGATCTCGGAAGTAAAGCGGCTGACCGGCACCGAAGTGCCAAAGGCGGAAAGCCTCGACATCCTTTCGCGCCTCGGCTTCGAGCCGCAGGGCTCGGACGACATCGTCGATGTGGCGGTGCCGTCCTGGCGGCCCGATGTCGATGGCAAAGCCGACCTGGTCGAGGAAGTCATGCGCATTCACGGCGTCGACAACATCGCGCCGCAGCCGCTCGGCGCTCATGAAGCGGTCAATTCCAAGATCCTGACGACGCTGCAGGTGCGCACCCGCATTGCCAAGCGCTCGCTCGCCGTGCGGGGCATGCTGGAGGTTCTCACCTGGTCGTTCATCCCGGCCAAACACGCCGAACTGTTCGGCGGCGGCCAGACGGCGCTGAAGCTCGCCAATCCGATTGCAGCCGACATGTCCGATATGCGGCCCTCGCTGTTGCCCGGCCTGATCGTCGCCGCGCAGCGCAATGCCGACAAGGGCATCGGCGATGTCGCGCTGTTCGAGGTCTCCGGTACCTATGAGGGCGACGGCCCCGACCAGCAGCGGCGCGTTGCGGCCGGTGTGCGCCGCGGCACCGCCAAGCTCGACGGCTCCGGCCGCAGTTGGGCCGGCAATTCCGGTCCGGTCGGCGTATTCGACGCCAAGGCCGACGCGATTGCAGCGCTGGAAGCCTGCGGCGCCCCGGTCGACAGGCTGCAGATCGAGCCAGGCGGTCCGGCCTGGTACCATCCCGGCCGCTCCGGCACGATCAAGCTCGGCCCGAAGACCGTGCTCGGCACGTTCGGCGAATTCCACCCCAAGACGCTGGAGGGGTTGGACGTTTCCGGACCGATCTGCGGTTTCGAGGTCTATATCGACGCCGTGCCGGAACCGAAGGCCAAGCCGACGAAAACCAAGCCGAAGCTCGAGCTGTCCGCCTTCCATGCGGTGAAGCGCGACTTTGCTTTCGTCGTCGACAAGGCGGTCGAGGCCGGTACGCTGGTGCGCGCGGCGCTCGCTGCCGACAAGAAGCTGGTCACCGGCGTTTCGGTGTTCGACGTGTTCGAGGGGGCATCTCTCGGGGCCGCCAAGAAGTCGATTGCCATCGAAGTGTCTATCCAGCCGGTTGAAAAGACGCTCACCGACGAGGATTTCGAGGCGCTGGCCAAGCGCATCGTCGACAATGTCGGCAAGCAAACGGGCGGCATGCTGAGAACGTAGAGCGGCTAACGCCCGCCCTACATATTTCGCCTTCACGCAATTCTTAGGGAAAGCGCGTCTTAGGGAAAGCGCGGCGCGCTTTCCCAGGAAAACCGCTACACACTTTTTCCTGGAATTGCTTCTGAGGATTGCCGGCAGTTGCGAATCGCTCTCCAAAGGGCGATGGACCATCTGCGCTATTCCGGTCTGCCGTTCGAAGCCCAGCGCGAAGCGTTTCTCGCAATGGTGTTGGCGGATGCGCTCGTCAGCGACGCGCTGGAGCGGGCCCGCACGCTGGCGTTGCCGGACTGGCTGGTGGTGTCCGGCGCGCTCTACAACAGCATCTGGAACCATCTGACCGGCAAGCCGCCGGGCTACGGCATCAAGGATGTCGATCTCTTCTACTTCGATGACAGCGACCTGTCCTACGAGGCCGAGGACGCGGTCATCCGCCGGGCGGCGCAGCATTTCGAGGGGCTGGCTCTGCCGGCCGAGGTGCGCAACCAGGCACGGGTGCATCTGTGGTATCCGCAGAAATTCGGCCAGCCCTGCCCGCGCTATACGAGCTCCAGCGAGTCGGTGAGCTATTTCGCCTCGAAGACGCATGCGGTCGGGGTGCGATACGATGCCGACGAGCAGCTTGAGATCGTGGCGCCGTTCGGGCTGGATGACCTCTTCGCGTTTCGCATCACGCCCAACCGGCTGATGGATAACAGGCGCACGCATGAGGCGAAGGGGGCGAGGGCGAAGGCGTGCTGGCCGGAGATTACGGTGGTGCCTTGGTGATACGAAATGGCGGCGCGAGGCACCCCCCTCTGGCCTGCCGGCCATCTCCCCCGCAAGGAGGGAGATTGGCAGCTTCATCGTTGGCGCACTTTCTGCAACGTTGGTGATTGGCGAAAACAGCGACGACAGCCGATCTCCCCCCTTGCGGGGGAGATGTCCGGCAGGACAGAGGGGGGTGCCGCGCGCTGACTTCTCAGGGCGCCAAGCTCCCCCGCTTGTTCACCCATTCACCAGCGCCAACAGTTCCTCCGTATAGCGCTTGCCAACCACCTTATCCGGCGACAGCGCGTCGCCAATCGCCGCCACCTCGGCCGCGCTCAGCTCGATCCCGACCGCCGCCGTGTTCTGCTCGAGATGGCGTATCTTTCTTGCGCCGGGGATCGGCACGATGAAGTCGCCCTGGTGCAGCACCCAAGCCAGCGCCAGCTGCGCCGATGTGACGCCTTTTTCCACCGCCAGCTTTTCCAGCGTCGCAACGACCTTGGCGTTTGCCGCCATGGCGTCGGCCTGGAAACGCGGCAAGGTGCGGCGCCAATCGTCGTCGCTGAGGGCCTCGGGCTTGGCGATGGTGCCGGTGAGCAGGCCGCGACCGAGCGGGCTGTAGGGGACGAAGCCGATGCCGAGTTCGCGGCAGACATCGAACACTTCGTCTTCGGGGTCGCGGCTCCAAAGCGAGTACTCACTCTGCACGGCAGCGATCGGATGCACGGCGTGCGCCCGGCGGATGGTGGCGGCACTGACCTCCGACAGGCCCAGCGCCCGCACCTTGCCATCGCGCACCAGCTCGGCCATGGCACCGACCGTGTCCTCTATCGGCACGTCGGGATCGACGCGGTGCTGGTAGTAGAGGTCGATAACATCGGTATCGAGCCGCTTCAGCGAGGCTTCCGCCACCGCCTTGACGTGCTCCGGGCGGCTGTCGACGCCGACCATGCGTTCGAGGCCTGAGCCTTCCTCGGAAATCTTGAAGCCGAATTTGGTGGCGATCGTCACCCTGTCGCGCACCGGCTTCAACGCCTTGCCGAGAAGGATCTCGTTCTCAAAGGGACCATAGACTTCGGCGGTGTCGAAAAACGTCACGCCGATCTCGACAGCGCGGCGCAGCGTGGCGATTGCGTCAACCTCTGCCTGACCGCCATATGCGAAGCTCATGCCCATGCAGCCGAGGCCGACGGGGAAGACTTCGAGCTCAGTACCAAGTTTGCGGGTTTTCATGGCGCATCTCCTTGTTGCGATGAAACAGAGATAGCGCCTGGCTTTACGTTCGATAATTGGCTGTCATTCGCACGGGCTGTTCTATAAAATAGAGCAATGAACCGAGCGCATCTTTCTCAACTCGCTGTACTGGCAACAGTCGCCCAATGCGGTAGTTTTCGCGGCGCGGCGCGCGAACTGGCCATCGCGCCCTCGGCAGTTAGCCATGCCGTGTCCAGCCTGGAGGCGCGGCTCGGCGTGCGGCTTTTGGCGCGCAGCACCCGCAGCGTGGCACCAACGGAGGAGGGCGCGCAGCTGCTCGAACGGCTGCGGCCGGCGCTGTCCGAGATCGATCTGGCGCTGGAAACGGCGATCGAGGCGCGCGACCGGCCGGCCGGGAACCTGCGGCTGACCGTGCCGCGCACCGCGGCCCACCTGGCATTGACGCCCAGGCTCGGCGGCTTTGCCGCGGCCTATCCCGACATCGTGCTGGAAATCGTCATCGAGGATCGCTTCACCGACGTCGTCGAAGGCGGCTTCGATGCCGGCGTGCGGCTCGGTGAGAGCCTGCAGCGCGACATGATCGCGGTGCGCATCGGACCGGACCTTCGCGGCGCCGCGGTCGGCGCGCCATCCTATTTCGCGACCATGCCAAGACCCCGCCATCCGCGCGATCTTGCCGACCACCGCTGCATCCGCTTCCGTTTTTCCAGCGGCATTCTTTACCGCTGGGAATTCGAGAAGGATGGCGAAGAGATCGAGATCGCGGCGCAAGGGCCGCTGATCCTCGACGAAGACCATCTGATCGCCCAGGCAGCGGTCGACGGCGCAGGGCTCGCCTTCGTCTTCGACGATTATGTGCGCGCGCCGCTCGCCGACGGCCGCTTGATCCGCGTGCTGGAAGACTGGTGTCCGCCCTTCGACGGTTTCTTCGTCTACTACCCCAGCCGCCGCCAGATGCGCCCGGCGCTGCGGGCGTTTGTGGATTTCTTCAAGGTCGGTGCTTAGCCACCTCCCCCTTGTGGGGAGGGTGGAAGAAAGCCCAGCTGCCATTCGTTCACCAGCCATGCCGGCATTCATCACCAACAACTCAACCCGCTACGGCTGGGCGGCGATCGTCCTCCACTGGCTGATCGGCATCCTGTTCATCGGCCAGTTCATGCTCGGCTTCATCATGGTGCGGTTGACCAGCCAGCGCACCGCCTTCGAGCTGATCCAGCTGCACAAATCCTTCGGCTTCCTGCTGCTCGGCCTCCTCATCCTGCGCATTGCCTGGCGGCTCGGCAATGCGGCCCCGGCCTTGCCGGCCTCGGTCGGAGGCCTGGAGCGTCGGACGGCGCCGCTGGCGCATCTGGCACTTTATGGCTTCCAGCTCGCGGTGCCGCTGTCCGGCTGGGCACTGGTTTCGGTGTCGATGCTGGAGATCCCCAGCATGCCGTTCAACCTTTTCGTGATGCCGAACCTGCCGCTCGGCGTGTCCGATGCGGCGGAAAACTTCTGGGCGGCAGCACACTGGTATCTCGCCTATGCCGGCATTGCCTTGGTTGCGCTGCATGCGCTGGCGGCGCTGCGGCATCATTTCTGGCTGCGCGACAGCGTGCTCACGCGCATGATCACGCCTTCGTCAGATCAGGACATGGAATAGCGCGCGCCGCGCATTCGTTCATTGGAGTGAGGGCGCAACACTTCGCCTGCCCCAGTAAGGACAAAACCCATGTATGCGCGCATCTTCGGATTGGCGGCTGTTGCCGCTTGCCTTGCCATGCCTGTCTCCGCCGCTGTGGACCTCGGCGACGCCGCCGGCAGCTACACGGTCAACCCGGCCAGCTCCAGCATTCGCTTCTCCATCGGCAAGGTCGGTGGCGGCGGCCTCGACGGCGCCTTTGGCCGCTTCAAGGGCTCCATCCGCATCGACAACAGCGATGTCGGCCGTTCCGCGGTCAACTTCACCATCTATCCCGAAAGCGTCGGCACCGGCCAGGGCCGCATCGACGCCTTCCTGCGCTCCGATGCGGTGTTCGACGTGGCCAACAGCCCCGAAATCCAGTTCCGCTCGACCAGCGTAACCCGAACCAGCGACACCACGGCGCTGGTCAGCGGCCGGCTGACGGCGCGCGGCAAGACGTTTGCGGAAAAGTTCACTGCCGAGCTCGGCGGGCTGAAGGGCGGCGTCATTAAATTCCACGTCACCGGCAAGGTGCTGCGCTCCCGGTACGGCATGGATGTCGGCACGCCGATCTATTCGAATATCGTCAATTTCGACATGACGCTAACGGGCAAGCGAGGCTAGCAGGACCAGCGATCCGCATTGGCTTTTCCTGCAATTTCGGGCAAACCTCCTCGCCTGTAAATCGATAGGAGAAGCCTGATGTTCCGATGGGGTGTTTTGTCGACGGCCAAGATCGGCCGCGAGCAATTGTTGCCGGCAATCGTCGAGGCCGAGAATGGCGTTTTGTCCGCGATCGCCAGCCGCGACCTGTCGAAGGCCGAGGCCCTGGGCGAGCGGTTCGGCGCCAGGCATGCCTTTGGTTCGTATGAGGAGCTGCTCGCTTCGAAAGACGTCGACGGCGTCTACATCCCGCTGCCGACCTCGCAGCATGTCGAGTGGACGGCCAAGGCCATCGAAGCGGGCAAGCATGTGCTGGTGGAAAAGCCGCTGGCGCTCGACGCCAAGAATATCGCACCGCTGATCAAGCTGCGCGACCAGAAGAAGGTGCTGGTCTGCGAGGCCTTCATGGTCATCTACCACCCGCAATGGATCAAGGTGCGCGATCTCATCGCCGATGGCGCCATCGGCCGGCTGCGCCATGTGCAGGGCGCCTTCTCCTATTACAATGTCGATCCCACCAACATGCGCAACCAGCTCGATCTCGGCGGCGGCGCGCTGCCTGATATCGGCGTCTATCCGACGGTGTCGACGCGGTTTTCGAGCGGCAAGGAGCCACTGCGCGTGCAGGCGACGATCGAGCGCGACAAGAAATTCGGCACCGACATCTATTCCTCGATCCGCGCCGATTTCGGCGATTTCGAACTGTCCTTCTATCTGTCGACGCAGATGGCGGCGCGGCAGGTGATGGTGTTCCACGGCGAGAAGGGTTTCATCGAGGTGTTCTCGCCGTTCAATGCCGGGCTCTACGACCATCACCGCATCGAATTGCACAACCAGAACCATACGGAGGCGCAGGTGTTCCGCTTTCCCGGCACGCAGCAATACCGGCGCGAGGTCGAGACGTTTGCCAGGGCGGCACAGGGTGGCAAGGAGCGTGTCTTCACGCTGGAGGAGTCCGTGCTCAACCAGAAGGTCATCGACGCCATCTTCCGCGCCGGCGGCAAGGAAGGCTGGGAGGCCGTCTGATACAGCAATCTTAGCGGGTAATTTCATGGGAGAAGGGCGTCCGCATTGTGCATGCGGACGCTCCTTTCCTGTTGAACTGACGATCTCACGCGCCTCTGAGCGTCAGGTGCAAGGTCTCGGCGAAGCGGTCGGGATAGGGCGCAAAGCCCATGTGGTCGCCGGGGAAGGCGGCGCGCTTGCTGCCGAGCCCGTCGGCCAGCGCCTTGCCCATGCCGTCGATCGGCTGGCCGATGGACTCTTCGCCGATGCCGACCACGACCGGGCGGCCGCGCAGCGCCTCGATATCAGGACGGTAGAGCGACAGCGGCATGACGCCATGCGCCAGCCAGTATTCGAAATTGCCGCTGACCCTGGCAAAGGTCTCGGCCTCCTCGGGCGACGGTTCGAACGAAGGCGGTCCGTCCTGCGGCCCGGCTTCATCCTGACCCGGCCCTTCCGACAGGCTGTTCTCGCTGAAGAATTTCTGCATCGCCGCCTCGACACCCTGGCTGCGATAGGTGTCGTGCAGGTCGCGCATGCCGGCCAGTGACGGCGACGGGTCGTCGAGCAGCATCATGCTGGGCGGCTCATGCGCCACCAGTGCACGAACCCGGCCGGGATGGCGGGCGGCGAGGTTGAGCCCGATCTGGGCGCCGCCGCTGGTGCCGAACACATAGGCCGGTCCGGCGCCAAGCGCCTCGATCAATCGCGCGGCATCGTCGCCATGGACATCGAGGTCCTGCTCTTGCGGCTCTCCGTCGAAGGTGCTGCGCGAATTGCCGCGCGGATCATAGGCGACCACCGTGTAGCGGTCGGCGAGGTGGCCCGCGACATCGGCGAAGACGCCGGCGTCCTGCGGTCCGCCGGGGATTATCAACAGTACGGGGCCGGAACCGCGCATCTCATAATAGAGGCTGGCGCCCGGTACTTTCAGCGTCGACGTTTGGGGGGTCATGTCCATCTCTCCTGTTGTTCTCATGTCAAAGTTCGGCTTTGCGCCGGGTCCGATCATTTGCTGGCGACAACCATGCGGTTGCCCTCGCTGTCGCGGAATTCGGCGACTGTGCGGCCCGGCTGCCAAGGCGCTTCCTGCGGCTCGGTGATGATTTCGACGCCGCGCGCCTTCAGGCCCGCGACCGTTGCCTCGACATCGCCATCAACGAGCACCAGCACGGGCTCAGTGCCCGGCGTGTCATCGGGGCGTTTGACGAAATGCAAATTGGTGACGGCGCCGGGAAATGTCAGCTCGATCCAGCGCCGGCCGCTGTCGCCCATCAGCTGGTCCTCCGCCACTTGGCAAGCAAGATGTCCGGTGTAGAAGGCCTTGGCGCGGTCCTGGTCGAACACCGGCAATTCGGCAAACTGGATGTGCATGATGGGTCTCTCCTGCTCCTGGACGGCTGCCGCGCAGCCGTCGACGGGAAAGACGATCCGGACGATCGAAAAGATTCGCCGGGCGACGAATCTTTTCGAGGCCGCGAAACGTCTTCTCTGTGCAGAGTTGAAAAACAGGAGACGACAATGGGCTACAATCTCATCCGCTACGGCGTGAAGGACGAAAGCATCGCCGAGAACCGTATGCTGGTTGCACAGGTGTTCGAGGCACTCGACGACACGAAGCCGCAATCCGTGCGCTACCTCGTCCTGGAACTGGAGAATGGCGAGTTCATCCATCTTGTCAGCCAGGATGGCGACGGCCTGACGGGGCTCGCAGCCTTCAAGGCCTTCAGCGCCGATCATGCCGGGCGCCGCTCGACGCCGCTTGCCAGATCGCCGGCAAAGATCGTCGGCAATTATCGTATGCTGGCCGGCGAGGTCGTGCCGGCTTGAATGCAAAGACCGGCATTTTGGGAACGGACAGGATGAACACAGCAAAACTCGACCGCGTTGCCCTGGAGGCGATGCTCGGCGCCTTGCGACCGAAGCTGCACCGCTACTGCGCCCGCATGGCCGGCTCGGTGATCGATGGCGAGGACATCGTCCAGGAGACACTGATCAAGGCACTGCAGGCCATCGACGGCGACGCCACCGTTGGGCGTCCGGAGCAATGGCTGTTCCGCATAGCCCACAATGCCGCGCAGGATCATCTGCGCCGGCGCCAGCGGGAGCAGGCGCGCATGAGCGAGACCGACATGACGACGATCGAAGACCCCTCCGCAAGCGCCGATGCGAGGCTCGCCACCGCCGCCAGCCTGCGAAGCTTCATGCAGCTGGCAACAGTGCAGCGCAGCGCCGTGATCCTTGTCGACGTGCTTGGCCTCAGCCTGCACGAAACCTGCGAAGTGTCCGGCGCGACGCTGGCCGCGACCAAGGCAGCGCTGCATCGCGGGCGGTCGCAGCTGCGCCTGCTGGCGTCACAGGACGAGCAGGCGCCTGCCCCAAAGCTCGACGCCGACGACGAGCGGCGCCTGCGCCGCTATGTCGACCTGTTCAACGCGCGCGACTTCGACGCCGTGCGCGCGTTGATCGCCGAGGATATCCAGCTTGAAGTCGTCAACCGCACCCGCATGCGCGGCAAGGCGCAGGTTTCCAACTATTTCGGCAATTACGACCGTGTCCAGGACTGGGCGCTGTCGCTCGGCTTCGTCGACCGCAGGCCGGCCATCCTGATCCGCAACCCGCAAACGGGAGATGACGCCGTGCGCGGCTTCATGCTGGTCGACTGGCAGGATGGAAAGGTCAGCCATATCCGCGATTTCCGCTACGCGCCCTATTGCCTTGCCGATGCGGACATCCGCTTCATCGACGAGTAAGCATCGGCCAGAGAGCGCGGACTTCGCGCCTCAGGCGAAGCTTTGCAAATTGGCGTCCTGCAGCTTGGAGCCGGCGAGCAAGGCCTCGAGCACCTGCTTCTTGAGCGACAGGCACTGCGAGCGGGCAAGCTTTGCGATGGCCGAGACTTCGGCCAGCTCGCAGGCAAGCACCAACTCCTTCTGCTGGCCGATGATCGCTTGCGTGAAGTCGCGCGATTTGAAGCCGAGATGGAGGACACGCTCCGACTGGTCGAGCGTTTGGTCGAGCAGGCGAACCAGCCGCAGATTGCCGGAGAGTTCAGCCAGGGCCAGGCGAAAGGCGCGGTCGGCCGCCAGAAAGGCGACATGGCTGCGCAGCGTCTCCGGCTTCAGCACCTTCTGCGCCGCCAGCCTGATGTCGTCGAGCCCGCGTTCGGTGAGGTTTGCCGCGGCCACCCGGAACACTTCCGGTTCGATCAGGCTGCGGAGGTCGAAGATCTCGTTGACGTCGCGCAGGCTAAGCGGTGCGATGACATAACCGCGGCGCGGCTCGCTCTTGATCAGCCCTTCCTGCGTCAGGCGGGCCAAAGCCGAGCGGATCGTCGCCTTCCTGATCTGGTAGCGGTCGCCGATCTGCTTTTCGGTCAGGCTTTCGCCGGGTTGCAGGACGCAGGCGACGATGTCGCTCTTCAGCTGCTCATAAGCTTCCTCGCTGCGCAATATGTCGGCGGTCGACGGCGCCTTGACGGCGGACGGTGACACTGATTTCGGAAGAGCCATATCTGCCTGCCCGTGTGGTCTGCCCGCGTGGTCTGCCCGCGTAGTCTGCCCGCGTAGTCTGCTTGCCCGTTTCGACCATCCGGTTGACGGGTCTGTCGGCATTCGCTAGCCTGAGCATCTCAGCTGTATTGGTTGAGCTTCCCAATGGAGATGACGACAAATGTCTCTTGCCGCCAACTCGCCTCTCTACGCCGTAACCGCCGGTATCGTCAACGCAGCCAAAGGTGCTCATGCCATCGAACGGGTCAAGGCGGTGCTGCGCGAACACACCGACCGCTTCCATGCATCAGGCGTGCTCGCGCATGAGGAAGACGACGATGAGGTGCTGCTGCATGCCAGCCCTGACTTGACCATCTACCACATCACGCTGTCGCCCGGCCTGCGGTACCCGCCGCACAACCATCTGATGGATGCGCTGATCGGCATCTACAAGGGCAGCGAGACCAACTTCATCTATCCCGTCGACGGCAGCGAGATCGATGCGCCGGAACGCCACGACATCGCGGCGCCCGCGGTGGTGCACATGACCCCTGATACCGTGCACGCGGTGGCCAACACCGGCATCGCCCGCTCAGGCGCGCTGCATGTCTATCTCGGCAATCTGACCGAGACCCACCGCCACATGTGGAGCCCGGGCAGCACCCACGCCGAGCCGTTTGACAATGAGCGGTATCTGGCTGGAGCGAGGCCTATTGGGCCCTGATCCGGGAAAGGCGGAAGAAAAGTGAGCGTGCTGCGCGGCGGCGTGAATGAGCATTCAGCGTCGCTGCGCCCAGATAACGGTCGCCGCGTACTCTCCCGTTTCAAGAACATCGCAGCGCGTTTATAGCGCAGTCAGGCTGACGACTGGGGTAATAAATGAAGAAGCCCGGAATAGGCGGCGTCCAGTTCTCCAGCACTCGGATGAGGCGGTGCTCGGCAACGTGTTCCGCGACCTGCTCTTCATATGCGAGCCCAAGACCGGCTAGCGGATCGCAGGAAATCGCAGATTCGGCGGAAATGGCGCGCCCGAAGAGATTCGAACTCCTGACCCCCAGATTCGTAGTCTGGTGCTCTATCCAGCTGAGCTACGGGCGCGCAACAGGCCATGCTTTACATAGCCCCGCTAACCGATCCTGACGACCGGCCGCGACAAGACGTGTTCCCTAGCGACTGAATTTCCGAAAAGCAAGCCAATCCGGCAAAAGTTTTGTCGCAGCTGCTTTCGACGGTGCCGATCAAAGGGGTGCTGAGATTCAGCTCAGTCCGGCTTCGGCTGAATATCAATACAGCTCAGGCAGGGCGGCGCAGGCCGTTGCGGGCCTGGTCGAGGCGGACCGGCTGGTCGGGGATGGTGACGGCGAAGGTGGTGCGGCCGCCGATCGATTCGACCAGTTCCACCGTGCCGCCATGGGCGCGGATCAGCTCGTGCGCGATGGCCAGGCCAAGGCCGGTGCCGCCGCTGCGGGCCGAGCCTCGAAACGCCGCGAACAGGTTTTCTCGCGCCTTCGCCGGCAGGCCGGGACCGGTGTCGGTGACAATGATGCGGCTTACGCTGCCTATGCGCTCGGCCGATACGGCGAGCCGGCGCACCAGCGCGCTCTCGGCGTCGGCCGCCATCGCCTGCACCGCGTTTCGGCACAGATTGGTGAGCACGCGAAACAGCTGGTCGGAATCGGCATCGACCTCGAAGGCGAGCTCGACGGCATTGACGAATTCGATGCCGTCCTCGATGTCGAGCAGGCCGTGGACGTCGTCGACCAGCTGGCGCAGCCGCAAGCGGCGGCGTGAGGGCGCCGGCTCCTGCGTGCGACCATAGTGGAGCACACCTTCGGAATAGGAGACGGCGCGGTCGAGCGCGCGCAACAGCTTTGGCGCGAAGGCCTGCACCGTCGGGTCCTTGACCAGGCGCAGGCGGTCCGACATCAGCTGCGCCGAGGCCAGGATGTTGCGCATGTCATGGTTGATCTTGGAGACGGCGAGGCCAAGATCGGCAAGATGCTTCTGCTCCGACAGCATCTTTTGCAGCCGTTCCTGCATCTGCGACAGTTCGCGCTCGGCAACGCCGATCTCGTCGGCACGGGCGGCCGGGTGGATGATGCGCCCTGGATCGTCGGGCGCCTCGGAGAAGGACAGCATCGAGCGCGTCATGGTGCGGATCGGGCCGATCATGATCAGGTCGATCGCGGCATAGACCAGCATTGCGGTGAACAGCGAGATCAGCAGCGAGACGAAGGCGACGTTGCGCGAATAGCGCAGCATGGCGTTGCGGAGGGAATAGTCGGGCATGATCAGCTCGAATTCCTTGTCGCTGTCGCCGACCGGGCCGAACACCCGCAGCATGCGCTTGCCGCCGAAGAACAGCGTATCCAGCGCCCCGGTCATGCCCTTGATCATGCCGACATTGGCGATGTCGATGTGCTCGTCGACCTGCGGCGGCATCTCGGCCACCACCAGCAGGCGCGATACGCCGCCGTCGCGCACCGCGATCGCCTTGGCGCCGATTGCCATCAGCACGTCGTTCTGGGCGGCGCGGGAGAGCGAATTGGGCTCGCCCTGCACCAGCACGATCGACACCGCGGCAGCGGTGCTTAGCCGCTCCTTCAGCCAGGCCAGGCGGTAGCTGGCGATCCAGGGCAGGAAAATGAGGACTTCGGCCAGGAGCACGAAGACAATGGTGAGCAAGAGCAGCTTGGTCGACAGGCCGCGCGCCAAGGGCACTGAACGATTGGGCACCGAACGGCTCGCAACCGGGCGAACGGTCGCCGGGCTGGCATCGGCTGTCGCCGGGCCGCTCCCTTCATCCGCTGATGCAACTTCGCTCATTAAGGCCTGTCTTCACAAACGCTTGATCGGTTGAGATTAGGTGATTGCGGCTTTTTTGCCAATTTCATCCTTCGTTGGACGATGGTGCCAGCAATAAAGATAGACTCGAACTGGGTGTTCGCGCCGCGACGAACGGGGTGTCGCGTCGTGACGAACTGGCAGTTCGCACTGCGACGAACTCATAGTTCGCGCTGCGACGAACTCATAGTTCGCGCTGGATTGACTCCCAAAACCCTTCTTTCTATAAGCCGCTCACGCTCGGGCCATTCGTCCCGGCGCGGTTTCGATCGCGCCAATGCCGGCCCGGCAAAGCTCCTGTTACACAGTGACAGAATCAAGAAGGGCCGCACCCCGCGGTATTAAAACAAATGAAGCGTACCTACCAACCGTCCAAACTCGTCCGCAAACGCCGGCACGGTTTCCGTGCTCGCATGGCCACCAAGGGTGGTCGCGGCGTCGTCGCAGCTCGCCGCAACCGCGGCCGCAAGCGGCTCAGCGCCTGAACGGAAGACGAGATCGTTGCCCGCAACCGGCAAGCCAGTGGGACCAAACCCCAAGCGGCTTCTGAAACGTGCGGAATTCCTGGCCGTCCGCCGCGGTGAAAAGCGGCGCGGGCGGCTTTTTCTCGTTGAAGTTCTCGACCGCAAAGACGGTCTGCCGCCGCGCGTCGGCTTCACCGTCACCAAGAAGGTCGGCAATGCGGTTGTCCGCAACCGCGTCAGGCGGCGGCTGAAAGAAGCCGTGCGCACCCATGCCGCAAGTGACATGGCGCCCGGCAATGACTATGTCATCGTCGGGCGTGAAGACGTGCTCACCATTCCGTTCGGCCAGTTGAAGGCCGAACTCTCCCGCCGTCTCAGCGGAACACGATAGGCCAAGGGCTTTCGATGGAAAACAACCGGAACTTCTACATCACCATCGTCTTGTCGGTGCTGATCCTCGGGCTGTGGCAATATTTCTATGTGCTGCCGCGCAGCGAACAGCAGCGCGAGGCGGCCCGCATCGAAGAGCAGCGGGCGGCGGAGCAGAAGAAGGCGGCCGAGGCCGCCAACCCCGGCGGCACGCCGGCGCCCGCAGCGCCCGGCGCCATTCCAAACGCGCCCGGCACCTATGTCACGACGCCGGAAGGCCGCGCGCAGGAAGTGGCCAAGACGGCCCGCGTCAACATCGACACGCCGAGTCTGTCGGGCTCGATCAACCTCACCGGCGCCCGCCTCGACGACCTAAAGCTCAAGCACTACACCGAGACGGTCGACAAGACATCGCCGCAGATCCAGCTGCTCAATCCGCAGGCGCTGCCCACCGGCTATTATGCCGAGATCGGCTTTGTCGGCAGCGACACGACCGGCACGGTGCCGGGCCCGGAAACGGTCTGGAGCGTCGACGGCAATGCGACACTGACGCCGGCGACGCCAGTGACGCTGACCTTCACCAACGACAAGGGCCTGACCTTCAAGCGCACGATCTCCGTCGACGGCGACTACATGTTCACCGTTTCCGATGCGGTGCAGAATTCAGGCTCGACCCCCGTCACGCTGTCCAATTACGGCCGCGTCATCCGTTTCGACAAGCCGGCCGTCGCCAGCTCCTATGTGCTGCATGAAGGCCTGATCGGCGTCACGGGAACCGAAGGCCTGCAGGAGCACAAATACGCCGACATCGAGAAGAACAAGCTCTATACGCCGAGCAAATCGACCGATGGCTGGCTTGGCATCACCGACAAATATTGGGCGGTCACCCTGGTGCCGACCGAGAAGCAGCCCTTCCAGCCGCACTATGCCTATTACGACAATGGCCGCCCGCGCTACCAGTCGGACTTCCTCACCGACCCGATCACCATTGCCGCCGGCCAGTCGGCGACGGTCGAGACCGAGATCTTCGCCGGCGCCAAGGAAGTCAACAAGATCAACGCCTACGCCCAGGATCGCCAGATCAGGCTGTTCGACCGGCTGATCGATTGGGGATGGTTCATCTGGATCACCAAGCCGATGTTCTACCTGATCGACACGCTGTACAAATTCTTCGGCAATTTCGGTCTGGCCATCCTTGCCACCACCGTCGTCGTCAAAACCCTCTTCTTCCCGCTCGCCAACAAATCCTATGCGTCGATGGCGAACATGAAGAAGGTGCAGCCCAAGATGCTCGAGATCCGCGAGAAATACGCGGACGACAAGATGAAGCAGCAACAGGCGATGATGGAGCTGTACAAGACCGAGAAGATCAATCCGCTCGCCGGCTGCTGGCCGGTGGCGCTGCAGATCCCGGTGTTCTTCTCGCTCTACAAGGTGCTCTACATCACCATCGAGATGCGGCACGCGCCGTTCTTCGGCTGGGTCCAGGATCTGGCCGCGCCCGATCCGACCTCGGTCTTCAACCTGTTCGGCCTGCTGCCCTTCGCGCCGCCGGCATTCCTGCCGCATATGGGCGCCTGGGCGGTGGTCATGGGCATCACCATGTTCCTGCAGATGCGCATGAACCCGACGCCGCCGGATCCGACGCAGGCGCAGATCTTCACCTGGATGCCGGTGATCTTCACCTTCATGATGGGCAGCTTCCCGGCCGGCCTCGTCATCTACTGGGCCTGGAACAACACGCTGTCGATCCTGCAGCAGGGCGTGATCATGAAGCGCCAGGGCGCCAAGATCGAATTGTGGGACAATCTGACGGCATTGTTCCGAAAGAAACCCTCGCCAGCTGAATAAACAGCGTGGCAATCAAAGCCCCGGCTCGTCCGGTGTTTTTTGTGGACGAGGCGCGCATCACGTTCCCGTGAGGCGCGAAACTTGCGGCGTGCAACCGGCGTGGCTGCTGCTTGTACCGCCAAGGCCGATCAACACCGATCAGCTCTAATCCGAAGACCGCTGTTTTTGATCCGTGACCCCGTCATGTCCATCGCGGGGATGCGGCGCGTGGAATGGGCATTCGCCTTTAAATATTTGTTATCATTATCCTTTTTTACTCTGCACCGAAACTTTCCCGCAATCGCCGCGTAACTCTTCCCGACAATCGAATCAACAATTGTCGCACCAGAAGGGTTCTCCAATGGCAAAGTCCATCCTCAAGGCATTCTGCTTTTCCGCCGGCCTGGCTCTATCGGGCCTCGCAGCTACGACGGCCTATACGCTCGCCAATCCCGCCGTTGGCGGCGCTGCGATGCTGACCTCGAAGAACATCGTCGAGAACGCCCTCAACTCGCCGATCCACAAGACGCTGGTTGCCGCCGTCAAGGCCGCCGGCCTGGTCGACACGCTGGAAAGCGCGGGACCCTTCACGGTGTTTGCGCCGACCGATTCCGCCTTCAAGAAACTGCCGGCCGGCACCGTCGCCACGCTGGTGAAGCCCGAAAATAAGGACAAGCTGACCAAGATCCTGACCGCCCATGTCGTGGCCGGCAAGATCTCGGCCAAGGATATGATGACCAAGGCCAAGGCGATGGGTGGCAAGTATGAAATGAAGACCGTCAGCGGCGACACGCTGATCGCCGAGGTAAAAAAAGGCGCGCTTTATATCGTCGACGAATCCGGCGGCGCCGCCAAGGTAACGGTCGCCGACGTCAACCAGTCGAACGGCGTCATCCACGTCGTCAACAAGGTGCTGTTGCCGAAGTAACGGCTTTACGCAACGGGGAATGACGGCGGGCTGCGACGGGCTTTCTCGGTCTGCCTTCCCCACCTCACGAGGAGGTGCCATTCTTTTGAAGCCGTCTTCGACACCACCGGGGTCCTGCTTGTCCTTCGCAGGGCCCCGTTTTTTTTGTTTCAGGGCGCCTTAGCCGACGGCGGCGGTCGACCTGATCGTGATCTGCCGCGGCACGAACTGAACATCGAAGCCCAGCAGGGCTCGCTCATCGGGCGATTGGTGCTATAGGGCGGATCACGCCATCTCGAATGGCGGCTTTAATTTGCGCCACTCTCGACGGATCTCGCCATGGACGGACCCAACCCAGACATCAAACACCCGATCCCGATGCACACCCGCGTCGGCTTCCTCAAGCCCCTGGTCACCGCGCCGAATATCGAGATCGGCGAGTTCACCTACTATGACGATCCTGACGGACCGGACAAATTCGCCGAGCGGTGCGTGCTGCATCATTATCCCTTCATCGGCGACAAGCTGATCATCGGCAAGTTCTGCGCCATCGCCGAGGGCGCGCGCTTCATCATGAACGGCGCCAACCATGCCATGTCCGGCTTTTCCACCTATCCGTTCAACATTTTCGGCCATGGCTGGGAGCAAGGCTTCGACCCGAAGACGTGGTCGCAGGAACTGCGCGGCGACACGGTGGTCGGCAATGATGTATGGATCGGCATGGATGCGGTGATCATGCCCGGCGTGTCGGTCGGCAATGGCGCCATCGTGGCGGCGAAATCGGTGGTGACGCATGACGTGCCGGCCTATGCGATCGTCGCCGGCAATGCGGCAAAGGTGGTGAAGATGCGTTTCGACGACAGGACGGTCAGGCGGCTGCTTTCCGTGGCGTGGTGGAACTGGCCGGTGGACAAGATCGGCCGCAACCTCAACGCCATTCGGGGCGCCGATATTTCCAGGCTGGAGGCAGCGATTTGAACGCGCTGGGCAACACCGTCATCGGAACCGACCTGTTCACCAAGGGGTGGATCTTCATCCGCGGCGTGCCGGCGATGAAGTTCCTGCCGCCGGAGGGGCCGCCGGAGATCGCCTTTGCCGGCCGCTCCAATGTCGGCAAGTCGTCGCTGATCAATGCGCTGGTCGGCCATAACGGGCTGGCGCGCACCTCCAACACGCCGGGGCGCACGCAGGAGCTCAACTATTTCGTGCCGGGCGGGTTTTCCGGCGAAGGCACCGACTTGCCGCCAATGGCGCTGGTCGACATGCCGGGCTACGGCTATGCCAGCGCGCCGAAGGAAAAGGTGGACGATTGGACCAAGCTGGTCTTCGACTATCTCAAGGGCCGCGTGACGCTGAAGCGGGTCTATGTGCTGATCGATTCCCGCCATGGCATCAAAGCCAAGGACGACGAAGTGCTGTCGCTGCTCGACAAGGCGGCGGTGTCCTACCAGATCGTGCTGACCAAGACCGACAAGATCAAGGCCGCCGGCGTGCCGCAGCTGATCGAAGAGACATTACTGAAGATCAAGAAGCGGCCGGCGGCGTTTCCGTTCGTGCTCGCCACGTCGTCGGAAAAGGGCGAGGGTCTGGACGAACTGCGCGCGGCGATCGTGCTGGCGGCCAATGGCGGTTAAAAGCAACTCCGGGAAAAGTGTGAAGCGGTTTTTCGTCCGGAGTTGCGAAAAAAGACCTTTGGCTAACTAGGCCTTTGCCTTGGACTTCGCCTCGAGCGCGATCATCTGGTGGCTTTCTTCCTCGGCAAGCTTTTCAGTGCCGTAGGACTTCAGGAACAGGCTGACGCCCGACCGCACGATGTGGTCGATTTCATCCTGGCTCGGCGCCTTGGTGCGGTAGGCGAAGATGCACTGGCGAAACAGGCCGGCGAGGCACAGTTCGGTGAATTGATAGGCGGCAAGATCGACATCATCGATCTTGAGCAGGCCGCGTTCGATGGCTGCATTGAGGAACTTGACCACCTTGTCGTGGCCGCGTTTGGGGCCACGTTCGTAAAACCGCGCGCCCATGTCCGGTATCCTGTCGGAGGCGCCGATCACGGTGCGTTGCGCCTGGATGACCTTGGCCGAGGTGATCTTCATCGACAGCACCTTGCCGAATTTCACCAGCGTCTGGCGCAGATCGTCGGCGCGGTCGAGCATGTCGTACATGTTCTTGAAGATGGTGCCGCGCTCTTCCTCGATCAGTGCCTCGAACAGCTCTTCCTTGTTGGCGAAGTAGACATAGATCGTGCCCTTGGAGACGCCGGCCTCGCGGGTAATGTCGTTCATCGACGCCGCTTCGAAGCCCTTGTCGATGAACACGCGCCGCGCGCCTTCGATGATCTGGCTGCGCTTGACCGGATCCTGGCCCGCCGCCGGGCGGCCGCGACGCGCACTATCCAGCACATCGCACGGATCATTTTCGACGTCGGGTAACGTGTCGGCCATTAAAGTCACACCTCGCGAAATAATTCGAACCGAGCGGTTCGATTGCTCTTGATATGGGCCTGCTTTAGCGCTATGTCAACGTTCGCATCGAACCGAACGGTTCAGTATAGCACATTTTCCTTATGTAGCTACGGTAGCGAGATATCATGTCCTCGAACACGCCAACCACCGCCGAAGTCCGCCCCTTTCCCAACGCCAAGGTCTCGCCGGCTATCGAAGCGCCGGAAGCGCCGATCAAGCCTGCCGCCGAAGTTTTGGCCGAGGTGCCGGCCAAGAAGAAGCGGTCGGCTCGCTCGTTCATGCTGCCGATCATCGGCCTCGCTCTGCTCAGCGCCGGCGCCTGGTATGGCTATAATTACTGGACGGACGGCCGGTTCCTGATCTCGACCGACGACGCCTATGTCCAGGCCGACATGTCGTTCGTCTCGCCGAAGATTTCCGGCTATGTCGATCAAGTCAAGGTCTCGGAGAACCAGCAGGTCAAGGCTGGCGATCCGCTGCTGACGATCGACGACGGCGACTACAGAATAGCCGTTGCCCAGGCGGAGGCGCAGATCGCCACGCTGGCCAAGACGCTCGACCGTATCGACGCGCAGACGAAGGCGGCGCAAGCTTCGCTGCAACAGGCGCAGGCGCAGAAGGTCGCCGACCAGGCGGCAGCCGACAACGCCGCTCGCGCCCAGCAGCGCGCCGCGCAACTGGTCAAGACGCATGTCGGCACACAGGCGCAACTGGACGATGCCCAGACCGCTCTCGACCAGGCCAATGCAGCCCTCGTCGGCGCCGACGCGCAGATTGCAGCCGCACAGGCCAATATCGGCGTGTTCGAAGCGCAGCGCGCCGAATCGGCCAGCACGCTGGCTTCGCTGCGGCTGAACCGCGACAAGGCCGCGCGCGATCTGTCCTTCACCGTGCTCAAGGCGCCTTATGACGGCGTCGTCGGCAACCGCTCGGTCGAGCAGGGCGACCTCGTCAGCCCCGGCCAGAAGCTCGCCGTCGTGGTGCCGCTGGACAAGCTCTACATCGTTGCCAACTTCAAGGAGACGCAGCTGGCCAAGCTGGTGCCCGGTGAGAAGGTGCGGGTCTCGGTCGACGCCACGGACGGCCATGATTTCGAAGGCACGGTGTCGTCGCTGGCGCCGGCTTCGGGTGCCGTGTTCTCGCTCCTGCCGCCGGAAAATGCCACCGGCAACTTCACCAAGGTGGTGCAGCGCATCCCGGTTCGCATCGACGTCCCGGCCGATGTGCTGAAGGCAGGCAGGCTGCGCGCCGGCCTGAGCGTCGTTGTCGCCGTCGACAGCCGCACGGCTCCGGCCGCGGCGAACTGAGCGAAAGCCGGGAGCAACGCCATGGCAACCGCAACCATAACAGCAGGAGCGGCGCCGGCCATGCCAGCGGTGCCGACGACCATCTCGACGCGCCGCCTCATCGCCTTCCTGGCGATGGTGTTCGGCATGTTCATGGCGATCCTCGACATCCAGATCGTCTCAGCCTCGCTGGCCGAGATCCAGGCCGGCCTCAGCGCCAGTTCCGACGAAATCCCATGGGTGCAGACCGCCTATCTGATCGCCGAAGTGGTGATGATCCCGCTGTCGGGCTTCCTCAGCCGGATGCTGTCGACGCGCGTGCTGTTTGCAGGCGCCGCGGCCGGCTTCACGGCGGCCAGCGCGCTGGCCGCGACCGCCACCAACATCGACCAGATGATCGTCTACCGAGCCATCCAGGGCTTTATCGGCGGCGGCATGATCCCGAGCGTTTTCGCCGCCGCCTTCACCATCTTCCCGCCGTCGCGCCGCGCCATGGTGTCGCCGATGATCGGCCTGGTGGCGACGCTGGCGCCGACCATCGGCCCGACCGTCGGCGGCTATATCAGCCATGCCATGTCGTGGCACTGGCTGTTCCTCATCAATGTCATTCCAGGCATTCTGGTGACGGTCACGACCTGGACCCTGATCGATTTCGACAAGCCCAATCTCGGCCTGTTCAGCAAGTTCGACTGGTGGGGCCTTGCCGGCATGGCGGCGTTTCTCGGCTGCATGGAATATGTGCTCGAGGAAGGTCCGAACCATGACTGGCTGCAGGAACAGGCCGTGTTCATCTGCGCCATCATCATGGTTGTCGGTGCGGCGCTGTTCTTCTGGCGTGCCTTCACCGCCGAGGAGCCGATCGTCGATCTCAGGGCCTTCACCAACGTCAATTTCGCCTTCGGTTCGCTGTTCTCCTTCGTCATCGGCATCGGCCTGTACGGTCTGACCTATCTCTACCCGGTGTTCCTCGGGCGCATCCGCGGCTACGATTCCATGATGATCGGCGAAGCCTTGTTCGTCAGCGGCCTGGCGATGTTCGTCACTGCGCCGATTTCCGGCATCCTGTCGAGCAAGATGGATTTGCGCATCATGATGATGATCGGGCTGTTCGGCTTCGCTGCCGGCACATGGTGGATGACGCATCTGACCGCCGACTGGGATTTCTGGGAATTGCTGATCCCGCAGATCCTGCGCGGCAGCTCGATGATGCTGTGCATGGTGCCGATCAACAACATTGCGCTCGGCACCTTGCCGCCGGACCGGCTGAAGAACGCGTCGGGCCTGTTCAACCTGACCCGCAACCTCGGCGGTGCGGTCGGCCTTGCCGTCATCAACACCGTGCTGATCGATCGCAGCGCCTTCCACTACGCCAGGCTGGCCGAGCATGTGGAATGGGGCAGTGCGGCGGCGCAGACCAAGCTGCAGAACATGACGCTCGACTTCCAGCAGACTCCCGGCCTCGACGCCACCAAGGCGGCGATCTCCAAACTGTCGGGCATGGTCCAGCAGCAGGCGTCGCTGCTGTCGTTCATGGATGTGTTCACCATGCTGACCGTGCTGTTCGCGACCATGGCGGTCTTCACCCTGGTCATCGCCAAGCCGGCGCCGCCCGCGGGCAGCGGCGGCGGAGGCCATTGAGCGCGCCGGACCCCCCGCCTGGCGCGCTCATGTGTGACCCCGGAAATCACCCCCGATTTCCGGGGTCACGCTTAAGCATCGATCGTTGTCAAGCTCCTTGGTCGAACACCCGGCGCGCTATGCTGCGGCAGGCGGCCCAAACCATTTGGTCAGCGAGTCGGTTAGCCCGGCTGCTTCAGGGCCGCCGACCCAGGCCACATAACCGTCAGGCCGGACCAGCACTGCGCGTGGGGCTTCGACTGCCCCCAGCACCGGAAGCTCCCATGCGCCATCGTAGCTGGCGTCGACCAGCTGAATCCGCTCCACCCACTGGCCGATACCAAAAGCGCCGGGCTCACCAAGATTAAGCAGCAGCGGCCGAGCGTCATGCAGCAGGGCGAAAACCGGCAGCGGACCGGCAGCGGTGACGAGGTCGAGATCCGGCGTGCGACGCCCCAGCAGCGGATGCCCCTCGCCAAGATCGTAGTGGATGTCCAGGCCGGACAACATGCCGGCAAAACGCTTGCGCGGTTCTTCCATGCCGAGAAGTTCCGACACTGTATCGCGCAGCGCCTTGGTGCGCTCGTCTTCGCGACGGAGCACGACCGACGCCATGGTGTTTTTCATCACACGCGCGGCAATCGGGTGGCGCTCTGCCTGGTAGCTGTCGAGCAGGCTTTCGGGCGCAGTTTTCCTGACCACCTGGGCGAGCTTCCAGCCCAGATTGACCGCGTCCTGCACGCCGGTCTGCAGCCCCTGTCCACCGTCCGGTGGATGCACGTGCGCGGCGTCGCCGGCCAGCAGCACCCGCCCCTTGCGGTATGCGGCTGCCTGCCGGGTCATGTCGGTGAAGCGGGCCAGCGATGTCGGATTGTGGACGCCATAATCGGTGCCGTAGACGGCAATGAGCGCCTCGCTGAGATCGCGCAAAGTTGGCTCGCCGCCAGCCCCGACCTCGCGCTCGGTCACCAGCACCCGTACCGTACCGTCTTCCAGTCTGCTGAGGCCGTGAATTCCGATGGCATCGCGGTGGATACCCCATTGCGGCTCTTCTGTTACCTCGATCTCGGCGATCAAATTGCTGGTTGTCGGCTCGGAACCGGGGAACTCTATGCCCCCGCCTTGCGCACGAGGCTTCTGCCGCCGTCGCAGCCGACAAGATAATCGGCACGAAGCGACCCGCCATCTGTCAGCGCGACATCGACGCCGCCTGCATCCTGCACAAAGCCTGTCACCTCGCGGCCACGGTAGACCGTGACGCCAAGTTCATCGACCCAGCAGGCAAGGATGCGCTCTATGTGCTTTTGCCACAGCGCCAGCCCGTAATTGTGGCGGGTGGGGAAGTCGCTGATGTCAAGCGAAACGCCGGCGAAGCCCGCGACCTGTGCGGTCTGGCCTTGCGACAGGAACCGATCGGCAATGCCGCGCTGGTCGAAGATCTCGATGGTGCGCGAATGCAGGCCGCCCGAGCGCGCGCCGGCGAGATCCTGGTTCTCGCGCCGCTCGACGATGGCGACATCGATGCCGGCCAGGGAAAGCTCGCCGGCCAGCATCAACCCGGTCGGGCCGCCGCCGGCGATCACCACGGAATGGGATATTCGCGGCCGGTCCGCATCAACACCGTCGGTCGATTTGGCGGTCGATTTGGGCTCGCCGTCGCGAGCCCGTGCTTTGGTTGGTTGCATAGATTCTGGCCCTCTCGTTAGGGCTGCGGAATCTACGCATAAAAAGCCGTCTGCCAATTCTTGAAGTTGACTGTTTTCGCCCCATTTCAAGAGATAGGAGGCGGTCGTCACGCCGGCTCCAAATCCCCACCCCGCTAAAAGACGCCGAACGGTCAGGCAGTTGCCGGCTTGAAGCTGAGCGCAACGCCGTTGATGCAGTGGCGCAGGCCGGTCGGCGCCGGGCCATCGTCGAAGACATGGCCGAGATGACCGCCGCAGCGGCGGCAATGAACCTCGGTGCGGGTCATGCCCAGCGAACGGTCCTCGGTCTTGCCGACGGCGTTGGCAATCTCTTGCCAGAAGCTCGGCCAGCCGGTGCCGGAATCGAACTTGGTCTCCGAGGAATAGACCGGCAGGTCGCAACCGGCGCAGGCGAAAATGCCTTTGCGGTGCTCGTTGAGCAGCGGGCTGGTGCCGGGATATTCGGTGCCTTCCTTGCGCAGCACATTGAAGGCTTCATCCGACAGGATGGCGTGCCACTCGGCGTCGGTCTTGGTGACCTCGAAGGTTTCGGCAGCTCTGGCGGACTGGGTTCCGCCCAAGCGTAGCGTTGCCAAGCCGCCGGCGACGGCCGCAAAGGCGACGCCACTCAAAAGCAAGTCGCGACGGTTCATGACGGAAATCCTCCTGCGGATCATTTTGCCAGATTTGGCCGCCACTGGAAAATCAAAAGCCGGTGACGGTTGCCCTGCAAACCGAACGCTCCAAGCCGGCTCCGCGTTTTGTGGCGGACGGCGTGGAGCGCTCGGAAGATTGCGCGGCCCGCGAAGGGGGAGCCGCGCAATCAGAGAGCTTACCGCCTGTTCGTCGGCGGCAGGGGCTTTGTTACATCTTCGGCAGCAGGACCTTGTCGATGACGTGGATGACGCCGTTCGACTGCTCGACATCGGCGATCGTGACATTGGCGACATTGCCGTTCTCGTCGGCTACGGTGACCTTGCCGCCATCGGCCTTGAGCGACAGCTCGCAGCCGCCGACCGTCTTGACCTTGTGGGTGCCGCCATCGGCCTTGGCCATCGAGGCGACATCGGCGCCCATCGCCTTGGCGCCGATGACATGGCAGGTCAGGATCTTGGTGAGCTTGTCCTTGTTCTCGGGCTTGAGCAGCGACTCGACCGTGCCAGCCGGAAGCGCGGCGAAGGCCTCATTGGTCGGCGCGAAGACGGTGAACGGGCCGGCGCCCTGCAGCGTCTCGATCAGGCCGGCAGCCTTGACGGCGGCGACCAGCGTGGTGTGGTCCTTCGAATTGACGGCGTTCTCGACGATGTTCTTGTTGGCGAACATGGCGGCGCCGCCAACCATCGGATTCTCGGCATAGGCGACCGTGGCGAGGGCGGAGACGGCAATGGTACCGGCGAGCAAAAGGGTGGCGATTCTACGCATAGTGTTCGAACTCCTCGGGGTTATTGTTTCCTCTTTCGGAACATGAGGAGATACGAAATAGAACTGCCTGAGTTTCCGCGCCGGGAAAAATTTCCTTTATTTTGTCGACGAATTAATCTCCGGAGACCGAACCTCTAATCTCCAGCAGCGTATCCAAAACGAAAACAGCGGAAGATGTACTTCCGCTGTCTTCATTGTGACGTCATGGTTTTACGATTTATCAGATGCCCTTCAGGTCGCCCGCGGCAACGACCGGTCCGGTCGGCTGTCCGGTCGTCGAACCGCCCGTCGGCTCGACGCTGACGGCAAGCACGGCGCCTTGCGCCAGCTTCTGCTGCACTGCCGGGGTAACCGGAATGTGCGTGACCTGGCCGGCGGGAATGACACCCATCGAGACCGGCGCATTCTTGCCTTCGATCATCCACAGTTCGAAGTCCTTGCCGGCGGCGCGTTCGCCCGAAACCAGCGACAGGCCGACATCGCGGCGGGAAGCGTCGTAGACGACGAGGTATTTGACATCGCTGCCTTCGGCAGCCAGCGAGGCGACGAGGCGCTCCTGCGGCACGACGACCGGCGACCTGACGTAAGGCACGGCGACATAGAGCACCAGGGCCGCGAGAGCCGCTGCGGTGAGGCCGCGCCAGAAGCTAAGGCTGGACCACAGGCTGCCGCT
Organism: Mesorhizobium sp. M1252; assembly: GCF_040318265.1. Taxonomy (NCBI): domain Bacteria; kingdom Pseudomonadati; phylum Pseudomonadota; class Alphaproteobacteria; order Hyphomicrobiales; family Phyllobacteriaceae; genus Mesorhizobium; species Mesorhizobium sp. M1252. The sequence continues at coordinate 118,065 of NZ_JAMYLX010000007.1, forward strand.
CGGGGCCGTCGTCGACGCCGCGGTGGAGGAGAACAGCCGGCGATCGATAGCCGGCTTGATGGTGGCCGGCGGCTCTACCTCAGCATAAGCGGCAGCCATCGGCGAGAGATTCACTTCCCAGGAATCGACGAGACGGGCAAAGCCGGTCTCCGCGTCGATGCGTCCGGAGGCTATCTGGCGCTCATCCGCCGGCAGCACGCCGAGAACGTATTCGGCTGCGAGCAGGTCGTCGCCTCCACGTTCCGGTCCATTTTCTTCTGCCAGGGTCATCTTTCCAGACATTCTCTAAGTTTCAGCAGGCTGCGGCGCAGCCATGTCCGCATCGTGTTGAGCGGAACCTTGTGACGTTCCGCGAGCTCGGCGTAACTTTCGCCGTTCAAATAAGCACCCCGAACGGCTTGCGCCCGGTCTTGTTCCAACTCTTCAAGGCACTGATAGATGCGCTCGGATTCACCGCCCGCAACAACCATAGCCTCTGGCCCCGGACCGGGGTCAGCCACGTCGAGCGCGGCATCGATATCGGCAGCGGGCTTGCGTCGCGACCGGATGCGATCAATCGCATGATTGCGTGCTATGGCCACCAGCCAGGAGATTGGGCTTAGATCGGAAACAGCGAAACGGTCCGCCTTCGTCCACACTTTGACGAAGACCTCTTGCAGCGCTTCTTCCGCATCTCCGCGATCCTTCAATACACGAAGGCACACGCCGAAAAGTTTCGCACTGGTTTGCCGGTAAAGCAGATCGAACGCGGTCCGATCCTTCATCGAGGTCCGGACAATCAGGGTGGAGATATCCTGCGGCGTCATACGGACAAGCTAAGCGATCACAATTTATTTGCAAAGGCAGAAATCTTGTTGTCCACGCAAACGATGTCCGCGCCCGGTCGCCAGTAATCGCCGGTCGGTGCCAAGGAAATCGGCTGTCGTTAGCCTCCCGCAGAAAGGGGAACAGCAATGTCGGCCGAACAGATGCTGTGGGAACGATGCAACCGACTTGGCAGGCTGTGCACAGAGGCGAGATCTCGCCGCCAGACCTTGTCGATGCTGCGATCGCGCGCGCCGAGGCAACCCGATCATTGCGCATCCGCCGCTTGCCTGAGGCGCCATGGACCCGAAGGGGGCCGACGAGCTCATCGAAAACCTGCTCGACAAATTGCATTTGACCCATCTCTTGGAGATCAGATCCCTGTTTGGGCAATTGATGGACAAGAGCCTGTGGTTCACCACTGGCCGGCGATCCAGAATGTCAGCGGCCAGCCGTCGATCGCGCTGCCGGCCCATGTCACCGATGCCGGCCTGCCGCTCGGCATCCAGGCCGTCGGCCGCCCCGGCGACGAGCAGACGTTTTTGTCGCTTGCCGCGCAGATGGAGAAGGTTTCCGGGTGGCTGACGCGGCGGGCGCCGCTCAAGGTGCCGGCCTGATCCGGCAGATTTCATCATCGTGATAGCAAAGCTGTTTGCGGCCTGGGCCAATTCCCGCTAAGACGCCGCCGTCCTTACCCGCATCCAGGGAACCATGCCGATGACGGAGATCACCGCCACCGCCGAAATGCAGGCCGCCCTGCTCTCGCGGGCCCTGCCCTATATGCAGCGCTACGAGCACAAGACGGTGGTGGTGAAATATGGCGGTCATGCCATGGGCGATATCGAGCTCGGCAAGGCTTTCGCCCGTGACATCGCGCTGCTGAAGCAGTCCGGCGTCAACCCGATCGTCGTCCATGGCGGCGGGCCGCAGATCGGCGCCATGCTGGCCAAGATGGGCATCGAATCCAAGTTCGAAGGCGGGCTGCGCGTCACGGACCAGAAGACGGTCGAGATCGTCGAGATGGTGCTGGCCGGTTCGATAAACAAGGAGATCGTCGCGCTGATCAACGCCGAGGGCGAATGGGCGATCGGCCTGTGCGGCAAGGACGGCAACATGGTGTTCGCCGAAAAGGCGCGCAAGACCATGATCGACCCGGACTCCAACATCGAGCGTGTGCTCGATCTCGGTTTCGTCGGCGAGCCGGTCGAGGTCGACCGCACCCTGCTCGACCTGCTGGCACGCTCGGAAATGATCCCGGTGCTGGCGCCGGTGGCGCCGGGCCGCGACGGCCACACGTACAACATCAATGCCGACACCTTTGCCGGTGCCATCGCCGGCGCCTGCCAGGCGACGCGCCTTTTGTTCCTGACCGACGTGCCCGGCGTGCTCGACAAGAACAAGAAGCTGATCGACGAACTGACAGTGGCCGAAGCCAAGGCGCTGATCAAGGACGGCACGGTGTCGGGCGGCATGATCCCCAAGGTCGAGACCTGCATCGAGGCGATCGAGCGCGGCGTCGAAGGCGTCGTCATCCTCAACGGCAAGACGCCGCATGCGGTGCTTTTGGAACTGTTCACCGAACACGGCGCCGGCACGCTGATCGTGCCCTGAGGTGCAACTGGCTTGGCGGCCAGTCGATCGGCTGGCCAGCCGTTAGGCAGGCTGGGGCAGGCGCGCGATGACCTTTATCTCGAAGTCGAAGCCGGCTAACCAGTTGACGCCGACCGCCGTCCAATTGGTGTAGGGCGGTTCACCGAACACCTTCAGCCGAACGGCATCGATCACGGGCCATTGCGCTGCCGGATCCGTGTGGAAGGTGGTCACGTCGACTATATCGTCGAACGTGGCGCCCGCTGCTTTCAGCACTGCCGCGGCGAGATTGTCGAAGGCAAGCTGGACCTGCTTTTCGAAGACAGGTTCGGGCGACCCGTCCTCGCGGCTGCCGACCTGGCCCGAGACGAACAAAAGATCGCCCGATCGTATTGCAGCAGAATAGCGATTGATCTCATAGAGAGCCTGCCGGCCGGCAGGAAAGATCGCGTCACGTTTGGTCATTTTCACTCCATTGTCCGGGTCACTCACTACGCCCCGTATGCTTGAAGTGGGTACATACGCTGCGTATGTCAATACGCATACGGTACGTATCTATAAATGGCAGCGAGCCTGTCAGGGGCCGGCCGAGATCGCGACAGCCGCTTCGGCCGGCTTGCGCGGCGGGCGCATGACGACCATGGATTCCTCATCGGCATCCTGCGGAGCGCCCCAGAACTCAGCCAGCGTCGGACCATCCTTGAGGCGGCGGTCGCGGGCCAGAAAACCCCAGACCTCGCGGAACCAGACGCGGCGGCCCATTTGCGTGTACCAGCGCATCGAATGGCGCTGTTCGGGATCGGGGTGGAAGAGAATGCGCGCCAGCGCCTTCGGCCGCGACTGCACCGCGACCTCGATCAGCTTGACCGAGAAGAACAGCATCCACGGTTTCAGGCGGGTCATCTGCAGCACCTGGTGCTTGTAGTCCCACAGCCGGGCATCCGTCTGGATCACCTTGCGGTCCTTGGCGATGCGGAAGAACGGCGTCCAGCGGTGCGGCGTGACATAGAGCGCCTGGATCTGGTCGGGGTCATAGGCCAGCAACTGGCGAAAGCCGCGCCACAGATCGCGAACGGTCTCATCCTCGAACCCGGCCACCCAAGTCGCCATCGACAGTATGCCATGCTGGCGGAGCAGCCGGATTGCCTCGCGGTCGGATGAGGTGCTGCCGCCCTTGCGGATCAATTGAAGCGTCTGCTCGTCGGTGTTTTCCATGCCGAGCAGCCAGCGGATGACGCCGGCCTTGCGATAGAGGTGCAGGATGTCGGCATCGCGCACGATGTCGTCGGCCCGGGTCGAGCCGACGATCAGCACCGGCACGTTCTCGGCGATCAGCGCATCGAGAAAGGCGCGCCAAACCTTCTTCGATACGGTCGGGTTTTCGTCGGCGAGGTTGATCAGTTCGACGCCGTGCTGGCGGTGCAGCCAGGCAATCTCCTGCGCAAATTTCTTGGGGTCGCGGTGCCGCCAGCGGGTCCAGAAACCGCGCTGGCCGCAATAATTGCACAGATGCGGGCAGCCCCGCGAAAACTGCATGACCACGGCGCGCTTGCCGCCCCAATAGCTGTAGCGGCGGTGATCGATCAGCTCCCAGCCGACGCGGTACTCGTCCAGATTGGCAGTGGTCCCGGCCGGCCGCGTCGCGAAGGGGCGGCCGAGATCGTCGCGATAGGCGATACCCGCGACATCGCCCAGCGGCCGGCGATTGTCCAGTGCCACGACCAGGGCAAGGATGGTTGCCTCGCCCTCGCCGCGCACGATGAAGTCGAAGACATCGCTCGCCGCCAATATGTCGCGCCAGTGATAGGTCGGGAACACGCCGCCATAGATCACCAGCGTCGCCGGCTCGAGCGCCTTGACCATGCGGGCGATCGCGAGCGCGGTGGGATGCGCCGAGGTCGAGCCGGAATGGCCGATCAGGATGCAATCGGGCTGGCCGCTGAGCGCATCGCGCACCAGCGTTTCCAACGGCATCGGCCCGAATTCGGCATCGACCAGCCGGACTTTATGGCCGGCTTCGATAAGCGGGCCGCCCAGTGCCAGCAAGCCGAGCGGTGGCAGATGGTCATCGGGCACGCGGCTGCCGATGGCGGTGTGCGGCGGATTGATCAGCACGATGTTCATGACGGACCTTTGAGCGACGGTCCGCATGGCGTAGCCGGCGTTTCAGTTTCGCATTTGGGCTCCGTTCAGCAGTTTGCGTGCAGCTTTTCCGCAGAAATGGCGGTGCGTGTCCTACCGCCTGAGGTGGGCGAGCGGCACGTGGCCCGGGCCCTTGATGTTCTGCAGCACCAGCTGGGTGTGAACGTCGCGCACGCCGGCAAGGCGCATCAGGCGGTGCATGACGAAGGCGTTGAGTTCGTCGACCGACGGCACCATGACGTGCAGCAGGAAATCGTGGTCGCCGGTCATCGTCCAGCATGACGACACTTCGTCCATGCGTTGCACGGCGGCGATGAAGGTTTCGGGCGAACCGTCGCTGTGGCTGGTGAGCCGCACCTGGATGAACACCTCGACCATCAGGCCGACGGCGCGGCGGTTGAGCACGGCGGCAAAGCCCTTGATGATGCCGGCCTCCTGCAGCGCCTCGAAGCGGCGGGCGCAAGGCGTCGTCGACAGGCCGATCTCCTGCGCCAGTTCGGACACGGGCTTGCGTCCATCGCGCTGAAGCACATCCAGCATCTTGATCTCGAAATCGTCGAACTGAGGCATTTTCACTCTCTTTCAGCTTCTGCTTGGTGATTTTTACCTCAAATCATGGACCCAAGCCATCATCAAAGCTGAATTGCCTCGCCGGCCGCCGCTAGACTCTGCGGACAGATTCAAGTGTCACGATCAGGGGAGAAGAACCATGACGACGATGAGCGTTGCCGAATATGCCCGTGATTGCGCGGCGCAAGGCCTGCGTGGCGACTATTCAGTGTGCCGTTCCGATTTCACCGTGGCGCAGGGCTACAACTACAGCGCCGACGAACAGGCGGTGTGGCGCACGTTGTGCGACCGGCAGACCAAGCTGACGCAGAAGCTGGCGCACCATTCCTATCTCGATGGGATCGCCGCACTCGGCCTGCTCGACAAGATCCCGGATTTCGGCGCGGTCTCAGACAAGCTGCGCAAGCTGACCGGCTGGGAAATCGTCGCCGTGCCTGGCCTCATCCCGGCCGCGCCCTTCTTCGACCATCTCGCCAACCGGCGCTTTCCGGTGACCAACTGGCTGCGCACCAAGGACGAGCTCGACTACATCGTCGAACCCGACATGTTCCACGACTTCTTCGGCCATGTGCCCATCCTGACACAGCCGGTGTTTGCCGACTTCATGCAGATGTATGGCGAAAAGGCCGAGAGCGTGATTGCACTGGGCGGTGACGAGATGATCACCCGGCTCTACTGGTACACCGCCGAATACGGGCTGATACAGGAGGAGGGGCAGAAGCGGAAAGCTTTCGGCGCCGGGCTGATGTCGTCGTTCACCGAATTGCAGTTCGCCGTCGCGAGCCCGGACGCGCACCACGTGCCCTTCGACCTCGAAACGGTGATGCGCACCGGCTACGAGATCGACAAGTTCCAGCGCGCCTATTTCGTGCTGCCGTCCTTCGACGTGTTGCGCGATGCGTTCCGGACCGCCGATTTCAAGGCGATCGTCGCCCGCCGCAAGGGGCAGCCGGCGCTGGATCCAGCGACGGTTTAGCAAATCCTGAAGGGTTTGCGCGGCACCTACCCCCACCCTTAATCCCTCCCCACAAAGGAGGACGGAGATCTCGTTGGCGCTGATTTCCGAGGGTTTCGACACCAAGGCATGGGTAGCGCCGGCAGCAATCCTGTCGCGCCGTTCGCTTTTTTGACAATCAGACGGTGATGACTTCGTCACACCGGGGGGATGACTTCGTCACACCGTGATTACTTTGGTCAGATGGTCGCCTAGCCGGCAGGCAAGTGCGGTGATCGTCGTAGTCGGGTTGCATTCGCCCGACGTGCAGAATACCGAGGAACCGCCGACATAGAGATTGTCCATGCCGTGCACCTTGCAGTTGGCGTCGACCACGCTCTTGGTGACATCGGTGCCCATGCGCGTGCCGCCCATGTGGTGGTGGCCGGCCAGTTCCTCATCCGTCGGGTAGTCCTCGCCATTGGTCAGCCAGTCCATGATGCGGACGCGGCCGAGGTCCTTCTCGATCAGCGTCGTTCCGAACAACTTGAGCCCCTCGAGGATGGTGCGGCGCTCCAACGGCGACTTCTTCCAGTGCAGCTCGATGCGCGGCACGCCGGCACGGTCGACATCGGTCTTCGACAATTCGATATGGTTCGAGGCCAGCGGCGCCTGTTCCCAGGCGACGTAGAGCTGGGCGGCGCAGCGCAGGTTCTGGCTGAGCTGGTAGGCGACCCATTCGGCGGCCTCGGGCGCGGTGCAGGCAAGGTCGGCAATCAGGCTCTTGACGCCGGCATAAGGCGTCTCGATCAGGCGTATGCCGAAATTCATGATCTGCAGCCGCTCCATGGCGGCGAGCGTCGGCGAGAAGAACGCCTCGTTGACGGCATCGACCTCGAACTCGCTGTAATCGGCCAGGATGGCATTGCCGCCCTCGAAGGTCGGGTGCTCCATCCAGTAGCGGCCAAGTGCCGTGGCGTTCGGCACCACGCCGCCATTCGAGCGCTGGTTCGACCATAGAAGCAGCCGCGAATTCTCCAGCCCGCCGGCGCAGACGATGAAATAATCGGCGCTGAAAGCGCCGGCATCCTTGCCGTTCGACCACAGCCTGGCGCCGGTCACTCGCTTGCCGTCGCCGGCAAGTTCGGTGGCATAGGTGTTGAGGACGAGCGCTATGTTCTTGCTCTTGTCGAGCTCGTCGGAGAATTTCTCGCCAAAGCGCACGGCCGGGCTCTTGATCAGCTGCACCCAGCGTATGTCGTCTGAAATCGGCACATCGGGCTTGAAGTCGGGAAGCTCGAGTATGTCGTGCACCTCGGACAGATAGGGCTCGATGTCGGTCCGGGCGATTGGCCAGCCGGTGTCCGGCGCCCATGCCTTGGGCTCAAAGTCCTGCTTGTCGAGCACGCGGCACCAGCCGGCCCAGTGGTTCGACGACCCGCCCATGAAGCGCAGCCGGGTGATGTCGAGATCGAAATATTGATCGCCGACCGTGGAGCCGCGGTAGAAATCCTGCGACTCGTCGCTGAATTCGCGTGCGCCGGCCTCCACCACCACGACCGGAATGCCGGCGGCGCCGAGCTTTCTGGCAATGGTGGTGCCGGCCGGCCCGGAGCCGAGAATGCAGACCCTGGGCTTGAAATCCGAGGCTCGAAACGCCTCATAGCTGTCGAAGATCATGCCAGGTCGCTCCGCTTCAGGATCCAGCCATTGACCACGACGATCTCGTCGGGATCGGCCGGGGGGCGGTCGCTGTCAGGCAGCTTGCGAAAAAGCTGTAGCGCCGGCATCGCAATCAGCGCCTGCACGATGGTGCGGCGCGACATTTTCCTGATGAAGAAACTCATGACACGTCTCTGGATGGGGGCTTCGATCCACGCATGGCGTTCCCTGAACGGCACAGGTACCGGCCAGCCATGCCATTCCCGTGCCAAGCCTTGCCTGTAAACGAGTTACAACCCGGTAAACGGCGCAGTTGCGTGGAAACAATGTTGGCGAACCGTTAACAGCCCCACCACCAACACCTAGGCAGCTTCGGAAATGTCCCGGTCGAGGATCGACAAATTGCGGCCGCGGTGCTTGGCCTCGTAGAGCCGGCGGTCGGCGGCGCGCATCAGGTCCGAGACATCGGCATCTTGCGCACAGGTGATGCCGCCGATCGAGACGGTCAGCGGCACCGTGCGCTCGTCGACCGGACGAAAGCGGACCAGCTCGACTTCACGGCGGATGCGCTCGGCCACGCGCCGGGCTTCGGCTTCCGTAGCGCCGACCAGGAAGGCGCCGAACTCCTCACCGCCAATGCGGCCGAGCACGTCGCCGCTGCGGACGCCGCGCTCGATGGCGCTGGCGATCAACACCAGTGCGTCATCGCCGGTCAGATGGCCGAAACTGTCGTTGATCGCCTTGAAATGGTCGGCGTCGATGATCAGCAGCGCGCCGCGATCGGATTTGCGCCGCGAGCCGTCCAACGCGGCAAAGAAGCTCTCGCGGTTGAGCATGCCGGTCATGTCGTCGCGGCTCGCCTTCGCCGACAGGCGCCGATGCGCGGCGGCGAGCTGGGCATGCGCGCGGGCGAGATCGCGATGCGCGTTTTTCAGTCGGTCGCTCTGCCAGAATGTGCTGGCGCAGGCGATCCAGGCGAGCGCCAGCGGGCACACCGTCGATGTCAGCCAGACAGTGCGGTCGACCGGAAAACCCATGGCGGGAACGATGATCAGCGTCAGCAAAAGCGAGATGGCTACCGAGCCGAATGCGACCGCGGCGGACTTTAAGACTATGCGACTCATCGCTGGCTCCCACTGAACCGTCTCTGTGCCAGCAAGCCCTGAAGGCCACCTTTCCGTGATGGCTAAAATTTGAATGGTGAGCCCATTTTTACAACTCTAGATGCACATAGGTTGTGGATAAGCTCTACATCAGAAAGGGGTTCGAACGGCAGATATTTCATGCCATAAGGACGCCATGACCACGCTGCCCGATCCCGCCCGCTTCGCCCATGTCACCGACTGGGTGTTCGACCTCGACAACACGCTTTATCCGCACCATTCGAATCTGTTTTCGCAGATCGACGTCAAGATGACGGCCTATGTCGGAGAACTGCTCACGCTGCCGCGCGAGGAAGCGCGCAAGCTGCAGAAGGAACTCTATCTCGAATATGGCACGACGCTGAACGGGCTGATGACGCGCCACGGCATCGACCCCGACGATTTTCTCGAAAAGGTGCACGACATCGACTATTCGTGGCTGGTGCCGGATCCGGTGCTGGGCACCGCCATCCGCCAGCTGCCCGGCCGCAAGTTCATCTTCACCAATGGCGACCGCAGGCACGCCGAGCGCACCGCGCGCCAGCTCGGCATACTCGACCATTTCGACGACATTTTCGATATCGTCGCCGCCGGGCTGACGCCGAAGCCGTCGCGGCAGACCTATGAGAAGTTTGCCGAACTGCACGCAGTCACCGGACACAATGCGGTGATGTTCGAGGATCTCGCCCGCAACCTCGAGGTGCCGAAATCACTGGGCATGACCACGGTGCTGGTGGTGCCGCGCAATTTCGAGCCGACCTTTGCCGAGATCTGGGAACGCGATCCGGCCAATGAGGACGACGTCGATTTCGTCACCGACGATCTCGCGACGTTTCTGACGGGGATAGTGGAGGGGTAGAGGAATTGAGGAGCTGAAGAATTGAAGAACTGGTGAAAGGGAGACCGATCCGGACCTCCTTTTCCTCAATTCTTCAGTTCTTCAATTCCCGGTTCCCCTACTCCCCCAACTTGTAGAAGCGGCTGATGATCCCCCAGGCCTCGTCGGCGGTGTCGACAAAGTCGATGATATCCTGGTCGCCGGGCGTGATGGTGCCTTGTTCGGCCAGGAAATCGAGGTCGATCGCGCGCTGCCAGAACGCCTTGCCGAACAGGATCACCGGCACGCGCTCCATGCGGCCGGTCTGGATCAGCGTCAGCGTCTCGAAGAATTCGTCCATGGTACCGAAGCCGCCCGGAAACACCGCGACGGCCTTGGCGCGCATGACGAAATGCATCTTGCGGATGGCGAAATAGTGGAAGTTGAAGCACAGCTCCGGGGTCACATAGGCGTTCGGCGCCTGCTCGTGTGGCAGGACGATGTTGAGGCCGATCGACGGCGCGCCGACATCGTCGGCGCCGCGATTTCCCGCCTCCATCACGCCTGGGCCGCCACCGGTGACGACGACGAATTCGCGGTAGTAGGACGTGGCCGATTGCTGTGAGCAGAGGCGGGCGAATTTGCGCGCCTCCTCGTAGTATTTGCTGTTTTCCTCGAGGTTTTTCTTCTGCGTCTCGTTCTTGGCGGCCCAGGCCTCGCCGCCGGGCTCGGGAATACGCGCGCCGCCGAACAGGATGACCGTCGAGCGGATGCCGCGCTCGGCCAGGATCATTTCGGGCTTCAAGAGCTCAAGCTGCAAGCGCACAGCGCGCAATTCCCGGCGCGTCATGAAGTCGGGATCGTTCCAGGCCAGCCGGTAGGTTTCGGCGCGCGTCTGCGGCGTGTCGGGAACGCTTTTCGAGCGCTCCAGATCCTCGTCCGAATGCGGCAGCGGCGTCCATCCCGCCTTTTCCATAGGAGTCATATGCTTTCTACCCGTCCCAACAGTTCACTTGCGCCGTCCCATGGCGCACGCGCGATTGACCCCCAATACGCCTTAACATAGGGTCCGCGCGACTTTCAAAACAAGGTTAAGGCCGACGGCCTTAACAGCGTGGTAACGGAGCGAATTCATGTCGAAGCCTGATCTGGCCAGCCTCGAAAAGACGATCGAGAAGGCCTTCGAGGAGCGCGACACGATTTCGACCGCGACCCGGGGCGAAACGCGCGACGCCATCCAGTCCTCACTCGACCTGCTCGACCGTGGCACCGTGCGCGTTGCCGAGCGCCAGGCCGATGGCAAATGGCATGTCAACCAATGGCTGAAGAAGGCGGTGCTGCTCTCGTTCCGGCTCTATCCGATGGAGATCATCAAGGGCGGCCCCGGCCAGGCGGTCTGGTGGGACAAGGTGGCGTCGAAGTTCGACGGCTGGAGCGCGGTCGATTTCGAGAAGGCAGGCTTCCGCGCCGTGCCGTCTTCGATCGTGCGCCGCTCGGCCTATGTCGCGCCGGGCGCGGTGCTGATGCCGTCCTTCGTCAATGTCGGCGCCTATGTCGATAGCGGCACCATGGTCGACACCTGGGCCTCGGTCGGCTCCTGCGCCCAGATCGGCAAGAATGTGCACCTCTCGGGCGGCGTAGGCATCGGCGGGGTGCTGGAGCCGATGCAGGCCGGCCCGACCATCATCGAGGACAATTGCTTCATCGGCGCGCGCTCCGAAGTGGTCGAGGGCTGCATCGTGCGCGAAGGCTCGGTGCTCGGAATGGGTGTGTTCATCGGCCAGTCGACCAAGATCGTCGACCGCGCCACCGGCGAAGTGTTTTATGGCGAGGTGCCGCCGAATTCGGTCGTCGTCGCCGGCTCGATGCCGGGCAAGGCCTTTCCGAACAACGAGCCGGGCCCTGGCCTCTACTGCGCCGTCATCGTCAAGCGCGTCGATGCCAAGACCCGGTCGAAAACCTCGATCAACGAACTGCTGCGTGATTGATCCTGTCCGAGCAACCAGAGCGCTCCAGATTGCCCAACACACCACCACTTCCCTGGCTTTTCTTCAGCCTCTCAGGGCGCGTCAGCCCAAGTGCCTACGTGCTCGCCGGGCTGCTGCTGGTGCTTGCACAGTTTTTCCCGCTCTACCAGTTGTCGAGACTGGAACCCGGCACCGCAACCAGCCAGAACTGGGCACTTGTGTTCTGGGTCGTTTTGCTGATCTCGACATGGTCGAGCTTTGCGGTAACCGCAAAGCGGTTTCATGATTTCGGCAAGCCGACTTATTACGCGTTGATCTCTCTTGTCATCGGCCCCATTCTTCTCATCGTTCTAGCGTGTTTCCGCGGTGACCCCGGTCCGAACCGCTACGGCAAACGCAGCAACGCGCCGGCTGAAACATGAGCGCCGACCGGATATCTTGCCATGCGCTACCGCACGCTTGATCCGAAACTGATCATCGACACCGCCGAGCGGCTGGAAGAGCGCGTCGCCGAGCGTTTTCCCGATGCCGGCCTGCGCGGCGTCGCCGCCGAACTGGTGTCGCTGTCGCGCGACCTGGCCAAGGCGGCGCAGGCGCTGGAAGCGCCGATCTGGTGGCTCCGCGGCGCCATCGTTGCCGCTGTTGCCGCCGGCGCGCTGATCTTCCTGTTCGTCGGCACCATCCTGCCGCTCATCCATATCTCGCAGGCCGACGATGCGGTGCAGTCGGTGCAAGGCATCGAAGCCACGATCAACATGATGATCCTTGCCGTGCTCGGCCTGCTGGCGCTGATCCGCACCGAGGAGCGCATCAAGCGCAAGCGGGTGTTTCGCCAGCTGCATGGGTTGAGATCGCTGATCCATGTCATCGACATGCACCAGCTGACCAAGGATCCGGCAGCATTGTCCGCCAATTTCAGGCCGACCGCGCATTCGCCGGCGCGCATCACCAATGCCGCCGACCTGGCGCGCTACCTCGACTATTGCTCGGAGATGCTGTCGATCACCGGCAAGATCGCGGCGCTGTTTGCGCAGTCGGTCAATGACGATGTGGTCATCGACGGCGTCAACGACGTCGAGAACCTGGCGTCCAACCTGTCGCGCAAGATCTGGCAGAAGATCACGCTGATCGAGAACCACCCGGCGGCGCAGCCCCTGCCGGCGCCAGGCTCGGCGAGCAAAGCGCCGGCTCCGAGGCGCGCACCAAAGCTGTGACGCGGCGGGCCCACGCGCCTATTTTGCGGGCCAAAGCCCGAGGCTCGCGGCAAGTAGACTATCCAGTGACGGTTTCCGGCGTCAGCCCGGGTGAGCCGCGCTTTTCCCGCTCGGCCTGCCGCACCAGCACGGTGACCCGCTTCAGCAGAGGCGCCGGCGTGCCGGCCTTTTCGGCGAGGCTCAGGACGGCCCCCTGCAGGTCACCGATCTCGGTCGGCCGACCACGCTGGAGGTCGTCCCACATCGACGAACGCGCCTGCGGGTCGATGGCGAGCATGCGGCGGGCGACCAGCCCGAACAGCCAGTCCGGCAGCCGGAGCAGGTTCGGCAGCAGGCCGGGATGCAAGCCGCCGATCCGCGCCGGCGCGATATGTAACGCCTTCATCGCCGCCAGGGCCTCGTCGATCTGACCGGCCAGGATCCGCCGCCAGCGGCGGTCGGCAAGTTCGCTCGCCAGCGGCAGGCCGGACAAGGCGACAAGCGCGTTGTTGAGGTTGATCAGCAGCTTGCCCCACTGAACGGCTTTCATGTCGGGATGGGTTTCCACGCCAAGCCCTTCGACATCGAGAAGGCCGGCAAGGCCGGTCACGCCATCTTCGATCATGACCTTGCCGTCGCTGGCGCGATGCACGTGAAGCGGCAAATTGCCTATGGCCGACTGGACGACATTGAACGGCACCATGCCGGCGAGCACAGTCCGTCCACCGAGCCCGGCGCGTAACCGGTCGGCATTGCCGACGCCGTTCTGCAGGCTGACCACCACGACATCGCCGCGCGCATGTCCGGCAACAAGCGACGCCATCTCCTCGGTAGCGCCGTTCTTGACCGTCACCAGCACCACGTCGGCACTGGCGAGGGCAGCGGCGGGATCGGTGGTGACGGACTCCGGCCGGATGGATCGGTCGCGACCATCGAGATCGGTGATGCGCAGGCCACCGTCCAGCAAGGCCGTCGCGATGCCTGGCCGCGCCAAAAACACCACCTTGCGTCCGGCCAGCGCCAGGCAACCGCCGACATAGCAGCCGATGCTGCCGGCGCCGGCAATGACGATGGTCTTTTCGGCGTTGGCCATGCGATTATCTCGTGTCGGCCTGCACTATACGACATGAAAACCATAATGTCGGCGGCAGGACCGGTCATCATCTCTGGCCGTGACAGGCCTTTCGCTTTCGACTATCGCTTTGCCCATGAAACTGCCGACCGATCCCGCCGCCAACCTCGCGACCCTCATACGCTGCGCCTCCATAACGCCCGCCGAGGGCGGCGCGCTGGCTGCCCTGGAAGGCATGCTGAAGCCGCTCGGCTTTTCCGTCGAACGCCCGGTGTTTTCCGAACACGGCACCCCCGACATCGAGAACCTCTACGCGCGCCGCTCCGGTAATGGGCCGCATCTGATGTTTGCCGGCCATACCGACGTGGTGCCGGCGGGCGACGAGGCGTCGTGGACGCATCCGCCCTTTGCCGCCGAGATCGCCAAGGGCGAGATGTACGGCCGCGGCGCCGTCGACATGAAGGGCGGCATTGCCTGTTTCATCGCTGCCGTGGCGCGCCATGTCGAGAACAAGGGTGGTCCGAAAGGCTCGGTCTCGCTGCTGATTACCGGCGACGAGGAGGGGCCGGCCATCAACGGGACGACAAAACTGCTCGACTGGGCGGCGGCCAGGGGCGAGAGATGGGACGCCGCGATCGTCGGCGAGCCGACCAATCCGGACACGCTCGGCGACATGATCAAGATCGGCCGGCGTGGCTCGATGTCGGGCAGTGTCACGGTCAACGGCCGCCAGGGCCATGTCGCCTATCCATTGCTCGCCGACAATCCGGTGCGCGGCCTGATCAGCCTGGTCGACGCCTTGCTGTCGCCCGTCTTCGACAAGGGCACGAAGGATTTTCAGCCGACCAATCTGGAAGTGACCTCGATTGATGTCGGCAACCCGGCGACCAATGTTATTCCGGCCAAGGCGACAGCCACCTTCAACATCCGCTTCAACGACACATGGACTGCCGAGACGGTGCAGGCCGAGATCCATAACCGGCTCGACCAGGCGGCGAAGCGCAAGAAATACCGGACCGGCAAGACGCCGGTCGACTACGAGTTGATCTGGCGCGACCGGCCGAGCCATGTCTTCCTGACGCGCGACGACAAGCTGATCGGGACGCTGCGCGGGTCGATCAAGGCGACGGTCGGCAAGGAGCCGGCGCTGTCCACCTCGGGCGGAACCTCGGATGCGCGTTTCATCAAGGACTATTGCCCGGTGGTCGAGTTCGGCCTCGTCGGCAAGACCATGCACATGGTCGACGAGCGCGTCGCACTGGCCGACCTCGAGACGCTGACCCAAATCTACCAGCGCTTCATCGATGACTGGTTCGAGCAGGGCTGATCATGCTTTCGGTTGACGAGACCTCTTCATCGCTTAACGGCGCCTGGCGGCTGATGCTCGGAAAGGCCGACGGCTTGCGGCTGCTCGACCTTTCGGCGGACGGCTTCTGGAATTCCTTCTTCGCCATCGTCGTCGCCGCGCCGGCGATGATCGTCGGCTGGGTCGGCACGGCCAACGAGATCGGCGATCCCAATGCGTTCGCAGGTCGGCTGGGCATGTTGGTTCGCCTGGCGACCGTCGACCTCGGCTCGTGGCTGCTGCCCCTGGTTGTGCTTGCCCTGGTCGCATCGCGCGCCGGCATCGGCGACCGCTTCGTCCACTATGTCGTCGCCAGCAACTGGGCGTCAGCGATCACCGCCTGGATGCTGCTGCCTTCAGCGCTGATCAGGCTTTTCCTGCCGTCCGGCAACCCGGTTGCCGAATTGGTGTGGCTGGTTCTGGTGGTGCTTTCGCTGGTACTCTCCTGGCGGATGACCAACGCCACGATCGGCAAGGGCGCGGCTGTCGGCAGCGCCGTGTTCGCAGGCATGTTGGTGGTGTCTCTAGCCGTGTTGTTCGGCCTGGTGGCGCTGCTCGGCATCACTGTGCCGACCGCCACTCCGGCCTAGAACTTTTCCGGATAGTCCACACCGACGAGAAAAAGCCCGTCGGGCGGCGCCACCTGGCCGCAGGCGGCGCGGTCTTGTGCAGCGAGCGCGGCCTTGAGGTCGGCGGCGGTCCAGCCGCCGTCGCCGACGCGTTTCAGCGAACCGACCATGGAGCGCACCTGGTTGTGCAGGAAAGAGCGCGCCGAGGCCCTGACTTCGATCAGGTCGCCCTGGCGGCTTACATCGAGCAGCTCCAGCGTCCGCACCGGACTGTTGGCCTGGCATTGCGTCGAGCGGAAGGTGGTAAAGTCATGTCGGCCGAGCAGGACTTTCGCCGCTTCGTGCATGGCGTCCGCATCGAGCCGCTTCGGCACCCACCAGACCTTGCCCTTTTCCATCGCTGCAGGCGCGCGCCGGTTGAGGATGCGGTAGAGATAGTGCCGTCCGCTGGCCGAGAAACGGGCGTCGAACTCATTGAGGACAACCGTCGCCTGCAGGATGGCGATGCGCGCGCCCGCCGCCTGCAGGTGCGCGTTGACGGCGTCGCGCACCTTGTCGTTTGGCCATGCCTTGGCGAGGTCGACATGCGCCACCTGGGCGGTCGCATGCACCCCGGCGTCGGTGCGGCCGGCGGCGCGTATCCGCACCGCCTCACCGCAGAATTTCTCGATCGCCTGCTCTATCGCCTGCTGCACCGAAGGCTGATCCGCCTGGTGTTGCCAGCCGGCGAAGAGGCTGCCGTCATATTCGATATCGAGACGAAAACGCGGCATACACCCTTCGTTCAGGCGGCGAGTGCGGTAAAGGCCTGGGCGTAGACCAGTTTGCCTTTTTCGGGTGCGTCACCCCAGGCCAGCGCCTGCAGCGCTTCGCCCTGATATTCGCTCTCGAACTTTTCGGCCCGCGCATGATTGTAGCCGAAGCGGCCGTAATAGGCCGGATCGCCCAACACAACGGCGAGCGTCTCGCCGGCATCCCTGAGGCGGATATGCGCCTCGCGGATCAGCGCACCGCCAATGCCCGAGCCGTGGAACGAAGGTTCCACCGCCAACGGCGCCAGCGCCACGGCTGCAAACTGCTTGCCGCCGTTCTGAACGAACAGCCTGGAAAACAGGATGTGGCCGACCACCTGGCCGTCTTCTTCCGCCACCAGTTCGACAACGGCGTCGCCGCCGGTGACCAGAGCGTCGACCAGCCCGGCCTCCGCCTGCTGGCCGAATGCGTGTTCCTCGACGAGGCGTATAGCCTCGCGGTCCCGCGGCGTCGCGCCGCGTATCGACATCATGCTCATGAGAACTTCATTCCCTTTTCGATCTTGGCCCCGCGCAGAAACTCCTGCGCGGCAGCAGGCTTTCCGCCCGCCCGTTGAACTTCGACCAGCCTGACCGCGCCCGACCCGCAGGCGACCGTCAGCCGGTCATCGAGAATTCCTCCCGACTCGCCCATGCTTTCAGAAAGCGTACCTTCAGAAAGGGTCGAGCGAAGCAGTTTCAGCCGTTCCGTGCGGCCGCCGATGTCGGCCTCGCACCAGGCGCCCGGGAATGGCGACAGGCCGCGAATGTGATTGTGGACCTCCGCAGCCGGGCGCGTCCAGTCCACACGTGTCTCCGACTTATCGATTTTCCTGGCGTAGGTCACCCTGTCAGCCGCCTGCAAAGTCGATGCCAGGGTATTTGTCTCCAATCGGGACAGCGCTTCCACCATCAGCGTGGCAGCAATATTCATCAAGCGGTCGTGCAGATCGCCGGCGGTCATGTCGGGCTCTATGGCGCATTTTTCAACCAGTGCCACCGGACCGGTGTCCAGGCCCTCTTCCATGCGCATCACCATCATGCCGGTTTCGACGTCGCCGGCCATAATGGCGCGCTGGATGGGAGCTGCACCACGCCAACGCGGCAAAAGCGAGGCGTGGCCGTTGAGGCAGCCGAGGCGCGGAGCCTCCAAAATACCCTTCGGCAACAGCAAACCATACGCGACGACGACCGCGACATCGGCACGCAACGCATAGAAAGCAGCTTGCTCGGCCTCGCCCTTCAGCGACAGCGGCGTGCGCACTTCGATGCCCAGCCGCTCAGCCTCGCGCTGCACCGGCGACGGTGTCAGCTCCAGCCCGCGGCGGCCCGCGGCGCGCGGCGGCTGGGTGTAGACGGCTGCTATCTCGTGCCCGGCCTCGGCAATCGCGCGCAGCACCGGCACCGAAAACTCCGGCGTGCCCATGAAGATGACGCGAAGCGGCATCTTCCCTATCCCACCAGCTTGCCCGGCGCCTTGTCCTTGGCGAGCTTCTTGAACTTCTTGACCACCATGTCGCGCTTCAGCTTCGAGATGTGGTCGATGAACAGCACACCGTTGAGATGGTCGATCTCGTGCTGCAGGCAGGTCGCCATCAGGCCTTCGGCCTCGATCTCCTGCAGCTTGCCGTCGCGGTCGAGATATTTCACGCGCACCGAGGCGGGACGCTCGACCTCGGCGTAATAGTCCGGGATCGACAGGCAGCCTTCCTCGTAGACGGAGCGAGCGTCGGCGCTTTCGAGGATTTCGGGATTGATGAAGACATGCGGCGCCGGCGGCTCGTCTTCCTTGGCGAGGTCGATGACCAGCATGCGCAGCGGCTCGCCAATCTGGATTGCGGCCAAGCCGATGCCCGGCGCATCATACATCGTCGCCAGCATGTCGTCGGTCAGTTTGCGCAAAGGCGCGTCGACGCGTTCGACCGGTTTGGAAACCTGGCGCAGGATAGGATCGGGAAGGATGATGAGCGGCTTGATCGACATGGCGCCTCACCTAAAACGTCGCAGGAGAAGCGTCAACCGGTGCGAATCGGTCTCGTTCACGTTTTGATCTGTGCCAGGTCTGCGAATCGGCTATGCTGGCGGGATGAACGACCTGAGCACCATCCTTTCCGAACCCGTTGCCCGGCTTGGCGTGACGACGATCACGCTCGGCCATGCACTGGCCATCGGCGCGCTGGTGTTTCTCGGCCTGTTCCTGGCGCTTGTCGTGGCGCTGTGGCGATCGGCCAAGGCGCGCACCATCGCCGCGGCGGAAGCCGCCGACCACGCCCGCGACGCCGGGGCGCGGATGGCCGGCATTTTGCAAAGCCAGGCCGAGATGCAGGGCCGCATGGGCGCCATCGCCGACGTGTTCGGCGCAAGGCAGGCCGAACTCAACCAGTCGATCGGCCAGCGCCTCGACGCCATGACCGGCCGACTCGGCCAAACCATGACCGAACAGACCAAATCGACGCATGAGAGCCTCGCCAAACTGCAGGAACGGCTGGCGGTCATCGACACCGCGCAAGGCAACATTCAGTCGCTGGCCGGCCAGGTCGTGCAATTGCAGGCGATCCTGTCCAACAAGCAGACGCGCGGCGCCTTCGGCCAGTCGCGCATGGAGGCGATCGTCGCCGACGGCCTTCCGATGGGCGCCTACGAGTTCCAGGCAACGCTGTCAAACGGCAGCCGTCCCGACTGCCTGGTCAGGATGCCGAACGGTGCGCCGCAGCTTGCCATCGACGCCAAGTTTCCGCTGGAAGCCTGGAACGCCATCCGCGCCGCCGATGGCGCCGAACAACAGAAGATCGCGGCCCAGGCTTTCCGCCGCGACATCGAAATTCACGTCCGCGATATCTCGGAAAAATACCTGATCCAGGGCGAGACGCAGGACACCGCCTTCATGTTCGTGCCGTCGGAATCGGTGTTCGCCGAAATCCACGAGAATTTCGACGCCGTGGTCCAGAAGGCGCACCGGGCGCGTGTCATCATCGTCTCACCGTCGCTTTTGATGCTGTCGATCCAGGTCATCCAGGCCATCCTCAAGGACGCCCGCATGCGCGAACAGGCGCATCTGATCCAGGGCGAGGTGATCCGGCTGATGGAGGACGTCGCGCGTGTCGACGAACGCGTGCGCCGGCTGCAGACGCATTTTGGCCAGTCGGCCAAGGATATCGACGAGATACTGGTGTCGACCTCGAAGGTGACCAAGCGCGGCCAAAAGATCGAAGCGCTGGAGTTTGGCGAAAGCGAAGCCGAAGTGCGCGGTGGCGGACCCGCCAAGGCCGAAGCCGGGGTGCGGGTGGCGGATTCCAAGACGGGGCAGCTCAGGCTACGTGTCGTCGAAGGCGACGATTAAAGTCTTTGTTTTGATGCATGTCGTTGTCCCAGAACCGCGGCACACTTCTGGGCGCCATGCATTAGACCGTAGCCACGATCACGTGCGCCTGGATCTTGGCCGCAACCTCGCCGCTGCCGTGTCTGGCTGCAATCACGGACGCGGCGTGATCGGTTGCGGCTTCCAGTTTTCCTCTAGCCTCGATTTCGTTGCGAAGCGGAGTTCCCTGGCAATAGGCAACCGCCGGAAGGCGCGGCGAGGAGGCACGGCTTTGTTCGGCCCTCGTGTCGATCACCACACGGGAGAAACCTGCGGCTTCCAACTCGCCGCGGATCAATGCAATGTCATTGTAGCCGTGCGGCGTGCGGGCGAGAAAGCGGGGCGGATCGTTCGGAAAAATCTCCGCAAGAGCATTCGTCACATCATTGGCGAATACATTCTCTTCGATGCGATCCCACACGTTGAACAGGAAATGGCCGCCGGTCTTCAGGACCCGCTTTGCTTCGCGATAGCCGGCGGCTCGGTCGGGAAAGAACATCGCGCCGAACTGACAGCAAACGAGATCGAAAGCCGCATCTTCGAACGGCAGCGCCAGAGCATCCGCCTGACGCCATTGTATACGACTGTCGGGAGCTTGTCGCGAGGCCGCGTAGTCGAGCATAGGCTGGTTGAGGTCGGTCACGACATAGCTTACGCCGGGAGACAGTTTTGGAGCCAATGCGCGGGTGACAACGCCGGTGCCGGCGGCGACTTCCAGGACGGCGCCGGGCGACAAGGACGCTGCCCGTCGTGCCAAATCCGCGGCGAACGGCTCGAAGATCAGCGGCACCATGTAGCGGTCGTAGTTTTCCGGAATCGAGCCGGCAAACACTTTGTCCGTTTCCGACATTGCTATCCCCCGCCATCCGTTTGATGGCGAGCCTAGCACATAATTGGCTGGTTTGGGCCGCGCTTAACCGGGAGGCAGGTGCTACTGCGCCTCTACGATGCTTACGCCCTCGAATTCCGGAAGCCAGTGCAGGGCCGATCGGTGCCATTTCTGTTGGGTCGGAACGAGATCCTCGCGTTGCCGCGCGGTCCCCGCCCTGATCCCATAGACCTTCGGCCCGTCGCCAACCGACGCTGCGTAAAGATGCGAACCGCAGTCGCCGCAGAACGCCTGGGCACGCTTGGCGCCGCTCGATCCCGTCTTGATATAAACCTTCGGTGTGCCCTTTGTGATCCTATAATGATCCTCAGGCGCGGGAACAGTGACACGAAAGGCGGTACCGGTCAGTTGCTGGCAGTCGGTGCAATGACAGATAGAGGTCTTTTCCGGGTCGACGTCTGCTTCATAAGTTATGGCGCCGCAATGGCACCCACCATCGATTTTCATGGTTGATTCTCCGAAATCCGTCGGGTGATCTTAGCGGGACCAGGCGATGGGGCCAACGGTGGACTGCTGGTCCAGAACTAGTCCGACGCCGCCTCGACCTGCTTGCGCCGGTGCTCCCAGGTTCCGGTCGTCTGAGGCTTGACGAACAGTCTGGCGATCTCCGGCATTTCTTTTTTCAAGAGCGCCTCGATGCGCTCGACACAGGCTTCGATCTCAGGCGCCGTCAGATGGTCCTCGAATTCGATGCTCAGCCCAGCGACGATCTGTCGAGGGCCGAGATGGACGGTGAGAACACCGTTGGCCCGCTGCACTGCCGGATCCTGCTGGGCGATGGCCAGCACCTTGGCCTGCACTTCCGGCGAGGCCGGCTCACCGATGAGCAATCCCTTGCTTTCGCGCGCCAGAAAGATGGCGGTGGCGCCGAGGATCATCGCGATGCCGATCGAGGCGACGCCGTCGAGTTCGGGCATGTCGAGGAGTTCGGCCGCCAATATGCCGGCGAAGGCGACGAACAGACCGAGCAGGGCGGCGCTGTCCTCGAACAGGATCGTGTAGACGCTCGGATCCTTGCTCGATTGCACGGCCTGCAGCCAGCCTTGCTTGCCCTTCTGCTGGCGGAACTCCTTCAGCGCCACGTACCAGGAGCTGCCCTCGAACAGCATTGAGAGGCCCAGCACAATGTAGTTGATTTTGGGATTGGCGACCGGCTCAGGCGCCATGATGTGGACGACGCCTTCATAGAAGGACACGCCGGCGCCGAGCGCAAAGACGAGCAGGGCGACAATGAAGCTCCAGAAATACAGCTCGCGGCCATGGCCGAGCGGATGCGTGCGGTCCGGCGGACGGGCGGCGCGGTGCATGCCGTAGAGCAGCAGCCCGCCATTGCCGGTATCCACCAGCGAGTGCACGCCTTCCGACAGCATCGCCGAGCTGCCGGTGAAGAAGGCGGCGACGAATTTGGTCACAGCAATAGCTAAATTACCGGCGAGCGCCGCGTAGATGACCGTCTTCGACCCGCCATGCGCTGCCATGCTGTCCCTCCAAGGCGCCCAATGTAACGGCCTGCCGCCGAGCTCCACAGGCATCACAACGCACGAATCGCCTGGTCGTTCAGGTTGAAGGCCAGCTTGCGGAAAGACGCCCCTATTCGATGATCTCGTCCGTCCACACCTTGAAACCAGCCAGCGTGCCCGGTCCGAAGATGTGGGTCAGCGGCACGTCGGCGGCGTCGCGACCCGACGCGATCAGGATGCGGCCGATGCGTGGCGAATTGTTGCGCGGGTCAAAGACATGCCAGCGGCCACCGAGATAGACCTCCATCCAGGCTGCGAAATCCATGCTCGCCCACGGTTTGGGCAGGCCGATGTCGCTGATGTAGCCGGTGCAGTAGCGGGTCGGGATGTTTAGCGCACGGCAAAAGGTGACGGCGAGGTGGGCAAAGTCACGGCAGACGCCGCTTTGCTCGCGATAGGCTTCCGCCGCGGTGCGGGTCGGCCGCGCATTGCCGTAGCTGAAGACGATGTGGTTGTGGACGAAGTCGCAGACCGCCTGGACGCGCGCAATGCCAAGCGGCGTATGCCCGAACAGCCGCCAGGCTTCGCTGGCCAGCAGATCGCTCTCGCAAAAGCGGCTGGGCAACAGGAACAGCAATGTGTCCGACGGCAGGTCGCGCACCTCATGCTGCCAGGCCATCAGGTCGCCCATCTCGAAGGTACCGGGGTCGCGGATTACCGAATCGGTGCCGAAGGTGAAGCGTCCGGGCGGGGCGACGAAACGGTTGCACCAATTGCCGAAACTGTCGCGGTAGCTCTGGATCGGCACCGGCGGGTTGGAGGTCAGGAAATCCGGGCGCTCGAGATCGGAGGCCCTGGAGTAGTGGACGTTGAGCATCGCGATGAGCGGCGTTTCCTGCGGAAAATCGAAACTCATCTCGCTGCCGATGCGGATTCGCATTGTCGTCCTGACCGCACTTCCTGATCATCGCCGGGCGAAGGCATGGCCGATGCTGCAGTGCGAAGGCAACCATGGCACGGACCGGAATGGTTTACGAGCAAATTAGAAACCGGTTGAAAGCGGCCCGCCGGCGCCGGCGACGGACGCCCGCCCCCTTGCAGTCCGGCGTTTCTCTTGTTTCACTTGGCCTCCCAGCAACTGGAGGAACGAATCATGGCTAAAGGTGCGATGAAGGCGGGCAAGGAAGCTCGCAAGCCGAAAAAAGACGCCAAGAAGCCCGCCGCGGCTCCGGCACTCAAGGCGCCGCCCGTCAAGGCGATGAGGCTCAAAGAAAAGTAAGCCCGCCTTAGGTCGTCAATATCTTGGGACGGTTGAGATCCGGGCAAACCGTTTCGGCGCAGATTTTGACGCCGGCGGCATGAACGATGCTGCCGGCGTTTTGTTGATCGGACCGGCGCAGCCGCTTATACCGAAGCGGCGAGGACGACCTCGCGCCTTTCTCAAAAGTCCGGCCGGGACGCCCCGCCATGCTCATGGAATGGAGTGCATCCCGATGTCGTGGATTTTTCTGTTTTTCGCCGGCCTGTTCGAAATTGGCTGGGCGATCGGCCTCAAATACACCGACGGCTTCTCGAAGCCGCTGCCGACGGTGCTCACCGTCGCCTCGATGATCATCAGCCTGGGCCTGCTTGGCCTGGCGCTGAAGACGCTGCCCGTCGGCACGGCCTATGCGGTGTGGACCGGCATCGGCACGGTCGGCACGGCGCTGCTTGGCATCTGGCTGCTGGGCGAGCCTGCGACGGCCATCCGGCTCGCCTGCATTGCGCTCATCGTCTGCGGCATTATGGGGCTGAAGCTCGCCGCCTGAGCTCCGAGCATCAAATCCTTAAGTTAGGCAAACGCCTTCAGGGCCGCTGCAAGGCGACCCTGATGTCGATCGTTTCGATCGAAGCGTTAGCGGGCGGAGAAGCCCGGAGGCGTCCTGCCGGTACGCTGCTTGCGGGCCGCATAGCGTGCGTCGCGCTTGGCCTTGCGTTCGGCTTCGTCGGCCAGCAAACGGGCGATGCGCTCGTTTTCTTCGGCTTCCTTGATCTTCGCTTCAGCCTGCGCTGCCTCTTCGGCCGCAATACGCGCCGCTTCGGCTGCTGCCTCGCGCTCGGCCTTCTCGACCGCCTCGCGTGCCAGCTTTTCCTGCTTCAGCCTGGCCTTTTCGGCCTCGCGTATCTCGCGAGCCTCAAGAATCGCCTTGCGTTCGGCCTGTTTGGCCAGAACCGCAGGATCATCAGCCGCCGGCTTCGACTTGAAGCGCTCCAGAAGCGCCTTCTTTGCCTCGTTCGCGGCATTGCGCCGCTCGAAAATGTCTTTTTCCCTGTAGATAGCCAAGTCCACTTCCCTGAAGTCAATTCGCGACGCTTACATACGCGCGAAAACCGAGAGTTCAAGCGCCAAAACGGTATGCCAGCCATGAAAGTTTAGGCTGTTGCAGCCGGGAGACGCGTTTTCCCTGAAACAAAGCCGGCCGAAACCGACATGCACTGTTCACTATCCGCCCCTCTGGCGGCCGGGGCGGCTCGCCGCTACCTCTAGCGGCAAATCAGAACATTTGGATGACATGCCATGGAACTCGGTCTCTACACTTTCGCCGACGTCAGCCCGGAGCCCGGCCCCGGCGCGATCGGCCCGCATCAGCGACTGCGCAATCTGATCGAGGAGGTCGAGCTGGCCGACCAGGTCGGCCTCGACGTCTTTGGTCTGGGCGAACATCACCGCCCCGACTATGCCGCGTCCGCGCCGGTGGTGGCGCTGGCCGCTGCCGCCGAGCGCACCAAGCGCATCAAGCTGACCAGCGCGGTCACCGTGCTGTCCTCCGACGATCCGGTTCGCGTCTTCCAGCAGTTCGCAACGCTCGACCTTTTGTCGGGCGGCCGGGCCGAGATCATGGCCGGGCGCGGCTCGTTCATCGAATCCTTCCCGCTGTTCGGCTACAATCTCGAGGACTATGACGAGCTGTTCGCCGAAAAGCTCGATTTGCTGCTGGCCATACGCGACAGCGTCAAAGTTACCTGGTCCGGCAATCTGCGCGCGTCGATCAACGACCGCGGCGTCTATCCGCGGCCGCTGCAGGACAAATTGCCGATCTGGATCGCAATAGGTGGAACGCCGCAGTCTGCTGCCCGCGCGGGGGTGCTCGGCCTGCCGCTGGCGCTGGCCATCATCGGCGGTGAGCCGGCGCGGTTTGCACCGCTGTTCGACATTTATCGCGATGCCGCCAGGCGGGCCGGTACCGACCCCTCGGGCCTTGCCACCAGCATCAATGTGCACGGCTTCATCGCCGGGACCACTGAACAGGCGGCCGACGATTTCTACGGCCCGCAGGCCGAAGTGATGAACCGCATCGGCCGCGAGCGCGGCTGGGGCCCGACCTCGCGGGCGCATTTCGATCAGTCGCGTGGTCCGAACGGCGCGCTGTTCGTCGGCGATCCGGAGCAGGTGGCGGAAAAGATCGTCGCCCAGCACAAGATCTTCAACAATGACCGCTTCCTGCTGCAGATGGCGATCGGCGCCATGCCGCACGCCAAGATCATGCAGGCGATCGAACTGTACGGCACCAAGGTGGCGCCGATCGTACGCAAGGAGACCGCCAAGCCCGGCGTCGCCGTCGCAGCGCCAGCCGCCTGAGCGACGGGCGGCCCGGATTGAGGGCCTTGCCGGCTAACGGAACCTTGGGCTTGCAGAGGCGTTTCCGTCAGGGGAAAGCACCAATTGCGGTGCGCCGCTGAGGGAAAATCATGAAAGCCGAACCCGCCGCTTTGGGTGCTGGCCTTGCCGAGACCGAAGAGGCGAGAGTTGTGGCGCGTGCCGACACGCATCTGATGCGTTCGCTGCTCATCGGGATCTTCCTGTTCATGGCCATCTACGCGCTGTATTTCGCGCGTGCTTTCTTCATGCCGGTCATCCTCGCCTTCCTGCTGACGCTGACGCTGACACCAATCGTGCGCTTCCTGCGCAAGCGCGGCATTCCGGAAGTGGTTTCGGCGACAATGTTGGTCGTGCTGTCGATCTGCGTCTTCGGCGTTGCCGGCTATCTGCTCAGCGGCCCGGTCATCGACCTTCTCAACAACACCTCGTCGATCGGCCAACAACTTACCGAACGGCTGGCGCAATTGCGGCGTCCGCTCGAGAGGATCATGCAGATCTCGCATCAGATCGAACAGATGACGGAGACCTCGCAGGAGCCGGGCATCCAGAAGGTGGCGATGGCGCAGTCCGGCGTCCTGTCGGCCGCCGCCAGCAACGTCCTGTCGGCGGGGACAAGCCTGACCATCATCTTCGTGCTGTCGCTGTTCCTGCTGGCGTCAGGCACGATGTTCTATGAGAAGATCATCCAGTCCTTCGCCAGCCTCAGTGAGAAGAAGCGGGCCTTGCGGGTCGTCTATGACGTCGAGCGCGAAATCTCGCATTATCTGCTCACCGTCACCGTCATCAATGCCGGTCTCGGGGCGGTTATCGGCCTTGGCCTGTGGGCGCTCGGCATGCCCAACCCGCTCGTCTGGGGAACGATGGCGGCGCTGCTCAACTTCCTGCCCTATGTCGGCGCGCTGATCACCATCGTGCTGGTCAGCGTCATTGCGATGATCAGCTTCGACTCGATCACCTACGCCCTTTTGGCGCCGGGCTTCGTGCTTTTGTGCGACATCGTCGAAGGCCAGTTCGTTACGCCGATGGTTGTCGGCCGACGCCTCGAGATCAACGCCGTGGCGATCTTCATCGCCATCGCCTTCTGGTCCTGGCTTTGGGGCTTTGTCGGCGCGCTGATGGCGGTGCCGCTGTTGGTCGTCGTCAAAGTGTTCTGCGATCATTTCGATGGCCTCAGCCATGTCGGCAATTTTCTCGCCGCACAGCAGACGGCCGTGGTGGAGGAAGAAGCGGCCGAAGAGAACGGAAAGGCAGCGGCATAAGCTTGCCGCGCCTGCCCGTCATCGCGCATTTGTTGTCTTCAGGCGGAGTGCCTATATCGAGCCGGTCAAGCCGGACCCTGCGATGAAAGATGCCTCCTTCGACCTCGATTCCTATTTCGACCGCATCGGCTATCGCGGCCCGATCGATGCTCCGCTCGGCACGCTGAGCGCGCCGCATCGCCAGCGTCCGCAGGCGATCCCGTTCGAGAATATGGACCCGTTGCTTGGCACCAGCTCGACATCGTCATTCCCGACCGCGCCTTCGAAACCAGGGTCAGGCAGTTGAACATCGTAAAGGCTTGAGGCCCATGACCGCACTTTCCGTTCTCGACCTGTCGCCGATCGTCGAAGGCAGCGACGCCTCGCAATCGCTGGCAAATTCGCTCGACCTGGCCCGCCATGCCGAGCGGCTCGGCTACAGGCGCTACTGGCTGGCCGAGCACCACAACATGCCGGGCATCGCCAGCGCGGCGACCGCCGTCGTCATCGCCCATGTCGCCGGCGGCACCAAGACCATCCGCGTCGGCGCCGGTGGCATCATGCTGCCCAACCATGCGCCGCTGGTGATTGCCGAGCAGTTCGGCACGCTGGCGGCACTGCACCCCGGCCGCATCGACCTCGGCCTCGGCCGCGCGCCCGGCACCGATATGGGAACAGCGCGCGCGCTGCGCCGCAATCTCGAGGCGTCAGACAATTTCCCCCAGGATGTCGTCGAGCTGATGGGCTATTTCCAGCCGGCCGCGGAAGGCCAGCGTATCCACGCCGTGCCCGGCGAAGGCCAGAAGGTGCCGGTCTGGATCCTCGGTTCCAGCCTCTATGGCGCGCAGCTCGCCGCCATGCTCGGCCTGCCCTATGCCTTCGCCTCGCATTTCGCGCCGGCCGAACTGGACCATGCGCTGGAGATCTACCGTTCGCGCTTCCAGCCTTCGGAACAGCTGGACAAGCCCTATGTCATGCTCGGCCTCAACGTTTTCGCCGCACCGACCGATGGAGAGGCAAAACTGCTGTTCACCTCGCTCCAGCAGGCCTTCGTCAATCTGCGCACCGGGCGGGCCGGCCGCCTGCCGCCGCCGGTCGAGGGCTATGACCAGACGCTCGAGCCGATGGCAAAAACCATGATTTCGCAGGCGCTGTCCTGCGCCGTCGTCGGCTCTCCCGAAACCGTCCGGCAAGGCATAGACGCGTTCGTGCGCCGCACCGGCGCAGACGAGCTGATGGTGACCGCGCAGATCTTCGACCATGCGGCACGCGTGCGCTCGTTCGAAATCCTGGCCGAGGCGCATAAATCGCTGTCGCAGGCCGCGTGACGCTTTTGCCTGTGTCTGCTGTGGGCAGGCGCCTTCCTCAGCCAGGAGCCGCCTCTCTCACGCATAGGTGACGTTTTCTTGTGGTTTCGAAGCCCTGACTGGGCGCTTCGCCGGGGGATCGCGCAGATCCTGGGGTTTTGAGCGCGGTTGGAGCACATCCGGGCCGCTGGGCGGCTGTTCAAAGGCGCCAAGCGCGGCGCGGTGGATGCCATGCGCAGAATGCTTGCGCCCGATGCCGCCTGTTCTTATATACGCGCCAAGCCGCCCAGTGCCGGAATGCCGGTTGCCGGAGCGGAATTTCTTGTGAACAGGGGCTTTCGTCGGAACGCCTTACGGGTCCTGAGAGCCTGCTTAGCGGAGAGACTAGAAAAATGGCAAAAGTAATCGGTATCGATCTCGGCACCACCAACTCCTGCATCGCCATCATGGATGGCAAGGAGCCCAAGGTCATTGAAAATGCGGAAGGCGCGCGCACGACGCCTTCCATCGTCGCCATCTCGGGCGACGGCGAACGTCTCGTCGGCCAGCCGGCCAAGCGCCAGGCGGTCACCAATCCTGAAAACACCATCTTCGCGGTCAAGCGCCTGATCGGCCGCCGCTATGACGACCCGGTGACGGAGAAGGACAAGAAGCTTGTCCCCTACAAGATCGTCAGGGGCGACAATGGCGATGCCTGGGTCGAGGCCGGCGGCAAGAAGCAGTCGCCCAGCCAGATCTCGGCCATGATCCTGCAGAAGATGAAGGAAACGGCGGAGGCCTATCTCGGCGAGAAGGTCGAGAAGGCGGTCATCACCGTTCCGGCCTATTTCAATGACGCCCAGCGCCAGGCCACCAAGGACGCCGGCAAGATCGCCGGCCTTGAGGTGCTGCGCATCATCAACGAGCCGACGGCTGCAGCACTTGCCTACGGCCTCGACAAGAAGGATGGCAAGACCATTGCCGTCTATGACCTTGGCGGCGGCACGTTCGACATTTCGGTGCTCGAAATCGGCGACGGCGTGTTCGAAGTGAAGTCGACCAATGGCGACACCTTCCTCGGCGGCGAGGATTTCGACATGCGTCTCGTCGAATACCTGGCGGCCGAGTTCAAGAAGGAACAGGGCATCGACCTGAAGAACGACAAGCTTGCGCTGCAGCGCCTCAAGGAGGCGGCTGAAAAGGCCAAAATCGAGCTGTCGTCGACGACGCAGACCGAAATCAACCTGCCCTTCATCACCGCCGACGCGACCGGCCCCAAGCACCTGACACTGAAGCTGACCCGTGCCAAGTTCGAGCAGCTGGTCGACGATCTCGTCCAGCGCACCATCGAGCCCTGCAAGGCAGCGCTCAAGGATGCCGGGCTGAAGGCTGGCGAGATCGACGAAGTGGTCCTGGTCGGCGGCATGACCCGCATGCCCAAGATCCAGGAGATCGTGAAGCAGTTCTTCGGCAAGGAGCCGCACAAGGGCGTCAACCCGGATGAGGTCGTCGCACTCGGCGCCGCAATCCAGGCCGGCGTGCTGCAGGGCGACGTGAAGGACGTGCTGCTGCTCGACGTGACGCCGCTGTCGCTCGGCATCGAGACGCTGGGTGGCGTGTTTACCCGCCTGATCGAACGCAACACGACCATCCCGACCAAGAAGAGCCAGGTGTTCTCGACCGCTGAAGACAGTCAGTCGGCCGTGACCATCCGCGTCTTCCAGGGCGAGCGTGAAATGGCTGCCGACAACAAGGCGCTCGGCCAGTTCGACCTGGTCGGCATTCCGCCGGCGCCGCGCGGCGTGCCGCAGATCGAGGTCACTTTCGACATCGACGCCAACGGCATCGTCAACGTTTCGGCCAAGGACAAGGGCACCGGCAAGGAGCACCAGATCCGCATCCAGGCCTCTGGTGGCCTTTCGGACGCCGACATCGAGAAGATGGTCAAGGACGCCGAAGCCAATGCCGAGACCGACAAGCAGCGGCGCGCCTTGGTCGAGGCCCGCAACCAGGCCGAGGCGCTGGTGCACTCCTCCGAGAAGTCGCTGAAAGAATATGGCGACAAGGTTTCGGAAACCGAGCGCACGGCGATATCGGAGGCTATCACGGCGCTGAAGGCTGCTGCCGAAGGCGACGATGCCGCCGACATCGAGGCCAAGTCGCAGACGCTTGCCGAAGCATCCATGAAGCTCGGCCAGGCCATGTACGAAGCTTCGCAGAAGGAAGCGGCGGAAGCCGACGCCAAGGCGGACGCGGCCAAGGATAGCGATGTGGTCGACGCCGATTTCGAGGAAATCGACGAAAACGACGAGAAGAAGAAGTCGGCCTGACCGGTTGACGGCAAATAAAGCGGAAAGCCCGGCGCAAAGCCGGGCTTTTTTGCAACCCTCGCTGAAAAAGTGCGGGCCTTGCCGAAAAAGTCACTGAAAAACACAGGCACAAGCGCGCCGGCCCTAGCATCCGGGCAGCACCGCTCCTAAATCGAGACAACGTGCCGGCAAACGACGCAACATGCATCAAGACGTTGAGCATCCGGACTGCGGGAAAAGATGAAAGCTGATTTCTACGAGACGCTGGGCGTGCAAAAGGGCGCCGACGAGAAGGAGCTCAAGAGCGCTTTCCGCAAGCTGGCCATGCAGTTCCATCCCGACCGCAATCCCGGCGATCACTCATGCGAGCATAAGTTCAAGGAAATCAACGAAGCCTACGAAACGCTGAAGGACCCGCAGAAGCGCGCGGCCTATGACCGTTTCGGTCACGCCGCCTTCGAGCAGGGCGGCATGAATGGCGGCGCGCAAGGTTTTGGCGCCGGCGGCTTCGCCGACATTTTCGAAGATATTTTCGGCGACATGATGGGCGGGCGCCAGCGCCGCTCGTCGGGCGGCCGCGAACGCGGCGCCGATTTGCGCTACAATATGGAAATCACGCTGGAAGAAGCGTTTGCCGGCAAGACCGCGCAAATCCGCGTGCCGGCCTCGATCTCATGCACGGAATGCTCCGGGACCGGCGCCAAGCCCGGCACCCAGCCGGTGACCTGCTCGATGTGCCATGGCCACGGCAAGGTACGGGCGACGCAAGGCTTCTTCTCGATCGAGCGTACCTGCCCGCAATGCCAAGGCCGCGGGCAGACGATCAAGGACCCGTGCCCGAAATGCGCCGGCCAGGGCCGCGTCACTGAGGAACGCTCGCTGTCGGTCAATAT
The DNA here is from genome assembly GCF_040318265.1 of Mesorhizobium sp. M1252. Taxonomy (NCBI): domain Bacteria; kingdom Pseudomonadati; phylum Pseudomonadota; class Alphaproteobacteria; order Hyphomicrobiales; family Phyllobacteriaceae; genus Mesorhizobium; species Mesorhizobium sp. M1252. The sequence continues at coordinate 149,736 of NZ_JAMYLX010000007.1, forward strand.
CCCGGCCGGCATCGAGGATGGCACCCGCATCCGGCTTGCCAATGAGGGCGAGGCGGGCCTGCGCGGCGGCCCATCGGGCGACCTCTATATTTTTCTGGCGGTGAAGCCGCATGAATTCTTCCAGCGCGATGGCGCCGATCTCTACTGCAAGGTGCCGATATCGATGACGACGGCCGCCCTTGGCGGCTCGTTCGAGGTGACGACGCTGGACGGCAGCCAGACCAAGGTGAAAGTGACCGAAGGCACGCAGAACGGCCGCCAGTTCCGCCTCAAGGGCAAGGGCATGCCGGTGCTGCGCCAGCCCAATGTCGGCGACCTCTACATCCAGACCGCGGTCGAAACGCCGCAAAACCTGTCGCGCCGCCAGCGCGAGCTGCTGGAAGAGTTCGAGCAGCTGTCGTCGAAGGACAATTCGCCCCAGTCGAGCGGCTTTTTCGCCCGCATGAAGGACTTTTTCGAATCCTTCGGCGAGCACTGAACCCAAACCAAGGCCGCCACGCTTCCCGAACGTCATCAACATCTTATGCCAGATCGCGCCTTGCCTTGGACCTGTTAGCTGCTAAGTAGCGTTCGGGGAGTGTTGAGGAGAACTTGCATGGCACGTGGTCCGGGATTGCGGAAGGCGCTGGCGGAAAAGTTCGACGACGAACTCAAATTCTTCAAAGGCTGGATCGACAAGCCGAAGTCGGTCGGTTCGATCGTGCCGACAAGCTCCGTCACCGCCCGCAAGATGGCTTCCATCGTCAATCCGAAGTCTGGCCTGCCGGTGCTTGAAGTCGGCCCCGGCACAGGCGTCATCACGCGTGCAATCCTCGCCCAGGGCGTTAAGCCCGAAAACCTCTACGCGGTCGAATATTCCACCGATTTCGTGCGCCATCTGCGCCAGCTCTATCCCGGCGTCAACGTCATCGAGGGTGATGCCTTCAATCTCAACGCCACGCTTGGGGAGAAGAGCGGGATGATTTTCGATTCCGTCGTCTCCGGCGTGCCGCTGCTCAATTTTCCGGTCGCACAGCGGATCGCCTATATTGAAAGCCTGCTAGACCGCATCCCGGTTGGACGGCCGATCGTGCAGCTGACCTATGGGCCGTTGTCGCCGATCCCGCCCGGCCGCGGCAATTACACGGTCAAGCATTTCGACTTCATCTTCCGCAACATCCCGCCGACGCAGCTGTGGATCTACCGGCGCGAAGCGCATTAGCTGGTATTGGGGGCGGGAGAAGTCTCTGGCGCCTTGTAAAGGATCGACGTCTCCCGAAGGAAGCTCGATTGAGGGTCGATCCACATCCTTGACTGTTATCCGCCTCGCAAACTCGTGGCGACCTCTCTGATCGCCGCGCACATGGCCCGCACGGCCGTTGCTTCGGCGCTGCTGGAGAACAGAAGCAGCAGAGGCCGACGCGCACGCGGCTCAAGAGGACGCCTCGCGACGGTTCGCTGCCAATCGGCCGGAAACGCCAGGCCTGGCGCAATCGACAAACCGCGCCCGGCCCCAACCAGAGCAAGCAGCGCCGCCATATCGCTCGCCGACAGGATGACAACTGGCGCAACGCCAAAATCCTGGAACAATTCGGCAAGCATTGGTCCGCAGCCGCCGCTCGACATAATGAATGGCTGGCCGTCGAGAGCGCGGATCGGAAATGACCCGCCTTGGACTGAGTTCTTTTGCGATGACGCCACAAAGAGTTCGTCGTCGACAAGTTCCTCGGCTTGGCAATTGCCGGCGATGTAGGACAGTCCAATATCGGCGGCACCGCGATCGACCCACTCCGCCACCTCGGTATCCGTGCCCAAGAGCAGTTCGACAGCAAGCTCCGGGTGCCGGACGGAAGTAATGTTCAACGCATATGGAGCAATCTTTACCGAGGCGCTGCTGACCAGCGCGAGCCGTACTCTGCCTTTGATGGAGTGTTCCCGTAGGCCGACAAGACGGCCTAAAGCATGCAAAGCGGCGCGCGCCGCGTCCAAAGCCGCCTCGCCGGTTGCGGTGAAAGCGACACCGCGCCGATCACGTATGACGAGGGGCGCGCCAACGATCTCCTCCAGCGCCTTCATTGCATGGCTTATGGCCGATTGAGAAAGACAGAGCCGCTCGGCGGTTTTGGTGAAGCTGCGCGTCTCGCTGAGCGATGTCAGGACGCGCACCATCGTGATGTTGATATTAGCTTTGTTCATGGCTGCCGAAATATCTTTCATTTCGCTCATATTAAAGAGCGCTGTAGGTTTTGTGAAGGTGAGGGAAACGACCCTCGAAATCGGCGAGCGGCTTTCCTGGCCTCTCCGGCATGCAGGCGTGCGGTACGACGAGACTGAAACTGGAGTATCGCATGAGCTACCTTCCGCAATTCCTGACCCTTGCTTCGGTCTTCCTGCTCGGCGCCATGAGCCCAGGACCCGATTTTGTAGCCGTGACTTCCCATGCGCTGATCAGCCGTCGCGCGGGGTTCCATGTGGCGCTTGGCATTGCCGCAGCGATCATGGTGTGGGCGGCTCTCGCGATGTGTGGCCTGGGCCTCGTACTGACGCAGATTGCATGGGCTCACCTTGCCGTCCGGATCGCCGGTGCCGTGTATCTCGGTTACCTGGGCAGCAAGATCCTTTTGTCGGCTTGGCAGGCGCGGCCACCGCTGGCCGTCGGTGGCGCAGAGACCACGGCTCCTTGGCGAAGCGGATTCGTTGTCGGAATTACAAATCCGAAGACGGCCGCGTTCTTCGCGAGCCTGTTCATATCGGTATTGCCGATGCAGGCTCCGATCTGGGTCCAGGCAGTGTCGCTGGCCATAATCGGGCTGGTCGCGATGGCGTGGTTTGGGCTTGTCGCGCTAATGTTCTCCACAAGAAGGGTTCGGTCGGTATATGGCAGCGTCCGCAGGCCGATAGATGCCTTGCTCGGAGTTGCACTCATCGCGCTGAGTGCAAGAATTGCGGTCACCCACTAGCAATAGCCCAGCTGCTCGGCACACCTTCGCGCGCCTGCCCCCCGATCGTTTCCGTTTTTTGAGCCAGTGCGTTGATTTGCGCAGCCTCTGGCTGTACCTGTCCGGGAACAAGAGTGGCCAATGGCTGTGATCGCGAAAATCCTCGTCTTCGCCGGCTCGGTGCGCAGCGGCGCCTTCAGCGGCAGGACCGCCGATGTGGCGCAGAAGGAGCTGGCCATGCAAGGCGCCGAGGTGACGCGCATTTCGCTGGCCGACTATCCGCTGCCGATCATCGACGAGGACCTCGAAAAGGAAAAAGGCGTTCCCGACAACGCCGTGAAGCTCGGCCGGCTGATCGCCGCCCATGACGGGCTACTGATCGCGACGCCGGAATATAATGGCTCGATCCCGCCACTGCTCAAGAACACGATCGACTGGGTAAGCCGGGTGCGCCTCGATGGCGGCTGGCCGGTGAGGCCGCTTGTCGGCAAGGTCGCCGGCCTGTGCTCGTCTTCCAACGGACATTTCGCCGGGATCCGCTGCATCAACCATCTGCGCGCCGTGCTGGTGCGCTGCCAGTTGGAGATGGTGACGCCGGAATGCTCGGTATCCGATGGCGGCAGTGCCTTCGACGGCGACGGCAATTTCAGGGATGAGAGACTGACCAAATCGATGGAGCACCTATGCCGCACGCTGATCGAAACCTCGCGCATGCTGTCGACCCGGACCGGGGCATGATTTCCACAGCCATGCAGGCCCATACCATGAGAGAAAGGCTGATCGTCGGCCTCGACGTGCCGACGGTGAAAGAGGCCGAACAGGCGGTGCAGGAGCTCGACGGCGTCGTCTCCTTCTACAAGATCGGCTATCAGCTGGCCTTCGCCGGCGGGCTCGACTTCGCCAGGGAGTTGGCCAGCGGCGGCACGAAAATCTTCCTCGACATGAAGCTGCTCGACATCGACCACACGGTGGCGAAGGGTGTCGAGAACATCGTGCGCATGGGCATGACCATGCTGACCATCCACGCCTATCCCAAGGCGATGCGAGCCGCGGTGGAGGCCGCCAGGGGCAGCGACCTCTGCCTGCTGGCGGTCAGCGTGCTGACCTCGATGGACGAGCAGGACGTGATCGACGCCGGCTATGAATACGACCCTCACACGCTGGTGCTGAGACGCGCCGAACAGGCGTTGCATGCCGGCATGGGCGGCGTCGTCTGCTCGGCCGAGGAGGCGGAAGCGGTGCGCCGCATCGTCGGACCCGACCTGGCGGTGGTGACACCGGGGATACGGCCCAAGGGCAGCGACCATGGCGACCAGAAACGCGTGGTGACGCCCGGCCAGGCGATCCGCAACGGCTCCAGCCATCTTGTTGTGGGCCGGCCAATCGTGGCGGCAAGCGACAGGCGCGCGGCGGCGGAAGCCATACTGGAAGAGATGCGCGCCGCGTAACGAGGAGAAGAAAATGCCCAAGGGATACTGGATAGCCCGCGTCGATGTGCGCGACGCCGAAGGCTACAAGGACTATGTCGCTGCCGCCAAGCTCGCTTTCGACCGTTTCGACGTGAAGTTCCTTGCCCGTGGCGGTGAGCATGAAAAGGCCGAGGGGCCTGGCCGCGCCCGCAATGTCATTATCGAGTTCGAATCGCTCAGCGCGGCGCACGATTGCTACCACTCGCCGGAGTACCAGCGCGCCGTGGCCATCCGTCAGAAAGTAGCCGATGGCGAGATCGTGCTGGTCGAGGGTATCTGACGCGCGAAGCTGCTCTGCTCAGTGCGGCGCTTCCTCCTGCGCCAGCACCTCCAGTTGATGGCGGTGCCCCGACAGCTCATAGCCGACAACGGTGACGGCCGGCGCTAGCGTGAGTAAGATGAGGCAGACCGCCATGTCGACGCCGGCAAGGGCGGCGATGATGGCAAGTGCGACGACCGCAGCCGTTCCCGCCAGCAGCCAGACATGGAGGGGATCGAAGCGCTGGACGAGATAATAATACAGCGCGTAGATCGCCCCCAGGAACACGCCTAGCGGAATGGCGACCGAGAGCAGGGTCGCTACCGGGCCGATATGGGCCTTGTGCTCGATGAAATAGGCCGCGACATGCAGCCCGGCGCCGGTGGCGACGATGGCCGCCACGATCAGCATCTGGCCATAGCCCCAGACAAAAGAGCGATTGCGGTGCTGGTGCAGCACTGTCCCCGAGGGCAGCATGTAATAGACCCACCACATGCCGAAGGTGAGACCCATTCCGGCAATGCCGATCAAGGCGGCATCGAGGTTCCAGCCCTGCTCCTCGACCACGGCCGACAGCGTCGCCAGCGTGCCGACCACCCCTTCGCCCAGCGCGATGATGGCGAAGAGGCTGTAGCGCTCGGCGACGTGATGCGCGTGCCAGGGCGTGCCGCCATCCCGGCGTTCGGCGATGACCGGTCCGGCAAGCTCGATGAGAAGCAGGACCGCGCCGAAAGCCAGGCTCGTCGCCAGCGAGAAATCGACCAGGATCTGCACCACCCAGCCGATCTGGGCGATCGCGATGGCGATGGCATAGGTGAGACAGGCACGCCGCCGCCCAGGGTCCTGCCGCGCCGCGCGCAGCCATTGGAAGATCATGGCGACGCGCATGATGACGTAGCCCAGCACCATCACCGAATTGTTGAGGTGTTCGCCATGCTCGATCGAGGCGAACATGCGCGGCAGGCCGATGGCCAGCACCAGCACGCCGATCATCTGCACCATGGTGACGAGGCGGAAGATCCAATCGTCGGTGTCATAGGCGGAGGAAAACCAGGAGAAATTGATCCACGCCCAGCAGATCGCGAAGCTGGCAAAGCCGAAGCCGATCAGCGCCGCCGCGTAGTGGCCCTCGGCCAAGGCATGCGCCAGTTGCGACGAGGCAAGGCTGAAGGCGGTGACGAAGGTCAGATCGAACAGCAGCTCGAGCGGCGTGGCGACGCGATGCGCCTCATGCGGATCGCGCCCGGCCATGCGCCTTATGTGATGATGGAGGGAGCTTGCTGGTGTGCTCATCGCGCGGCCTTGCCTGAGGACTGTCCCGCGACACTAAAGGTGGAGCAAAAGCCGTCAAGGCGCGGTAGGTCGTGCCGGTCCCCGCGGCCTTTCAGATCGCCTGTCGGTTCAGTCGGTTCGCCGCCGTCTCGGCAACCGCATCGGCCAGCGTCATGCTCCATTGCAGCCGGCAATAGGCGCGGAAATCGAAGCAGGGCAGGCCGGGACAGACTTCGAACTCGATGAGGTGGGCATGATCGGTGGCCTCGACCCTGAAATCGATGGAAAACACGTCGCGCAGGCCAAGTCCGCTGACCAGCCGCTCGGCGATGCGGCGGATGGTTGCCGCGGCTGCCGGCTGGGTGTCGGCAACCGCCTCCAGCACCGGCTCGCTGTATAGTCCAGCCGCCTTGGCGGCCTCGCCGGTGTCGCCGTAAAGCGCCATCGAGTCCGCCATGGTCTGGAAATCGCCGCCGGAGTCGACGAACGCAATGCCGAGCGCTTCCGCCCCGGCATCCGTTTGCAGCCCAAGGAAGCTGGCGCGGACATTGCGACCGCCGACATAGGGCTGGACGACGACATCGTCGCGATAAGCGGCATAGACCCGCCGGCTAAGCTCCAGCGCATGGGCCAGGTCGTTGCAGCGTGAATCCGGCCAGATGCCTACCTTAGAGCCGAGCCGGTTCGGCTTGACGAACCAGCCGGCTTCCGAAGCTGGCGGGGCGGCCAGCCAGCGGCCGTCGCGGGCCAGGCCTGCCTGCGGCGCCGGCAGGCCGAGCGCGCAAAGCACGGCGCCGGAGCGGAACTTGTCCTGGCAAAGCGCGAACAGCGCATCGTCGGCTCCGATGGTTCTAAGCCCATTCAGCCTGGCAAGTGCGGGCGCTGCAGCACCGCGGAAATAGGCAATGCCGTCGGTCAGCGTCCAGACAAGCGTGGTTGCGGGATCGGCCTTCGCCAGCGCGCTTGACGCATCGTCGAGTGCAACCGGCATGAAGGCGAGGCCGCGCCGCCCGCAAGCGGCGGTGATTTCATCGAATTCGGGCGCGAGATCGGTCGATTGCGCCAGATAGGACGAGATTTCCAAGGCACGCTCGGCAGGAAAACCATCGGCGACCAGCCTGTCGAAACAGGCCTTTTCAGGCTCGTAGACGAGGATCAAGGTCGGGCGCGGCATGGGTCAAAGCTTCTCGGTGATGCAGCCACACCATCGCACGGCCAATGCGATCGGCTTGCGCGAAATCGACCCGCGCCCGCCGCCTGCACGACAACCGGTACGCTCAGGCGATCAGCACGCGCGGCTCGAAGCGGCCGTTGACGGGGATGTCGAGCAGGAAGGTCATGCCGGCCTGTGGGTCGAGCTTGCGCTGCTTGTCGTCCTTGCCTTTCCAGGCCGAGGTCACCGCCAGCCGATCGGCCTTGGCGCCGACAAAGGCCGGGCACGAGGACTGCCCCGCCGGCACGGCAATCTCGCGCAACAATGTGCCGTCCGGCGCATAAGCCTTCACTGCCTTGCCGCCCCAGACCGCGTTCCACAGCACGCCGTCACGGTCGACAACCGAGCCGTCGACATAGCCCCGCGACGAGCGATGGTCGACGAACACTTTGGACTCGCCGACCGGCAGGCCCGTCGCCGGATCGCAGGCGACGCGCATCAACAGGCCGGTCGCGGTATCGGTGTAGTAGGCGATCGTTCCATCCTGCGAGAAACAGATCGAGTTCGACACGGTGATGCCGGTGTAAAGCGTGCGCAATTCGCCCTTGAAGAACCAGTAGATGGCGCCCGCGCCCTTCTCCTCACCCTTGCCCATCGTGCCGACCCAGAAGGCGCCACAAGGGTGGACGCGCGAATCGTTGGAGCGGGTCAGCGCATTGTCGGCCTCGATGGGCGTATGCAGCGTCAGCTTGCCGGTCGAGACGTCGCGGACATGCAGGCCGGTCTCGGTGGCGATGAGCTGGCGATGGTCGTCGATGATGGCGATGGCGCTGGCCATCTGGCCGAGGTCGTGGACCTTCAGCGCGCCGGAAGCGACGCCCTGCTCCAGCAGAAGGCCGTTGACGATGTCGAACCAGAACAGCGTATCGGTGGCGGGATCGTAGCTCGGCCCCTCGCCGAGTTCGCAGACATGGTCCGAGAAAACCGAAACGTTTTCCATCATGCCGCTCCGCCGAAGGCCGCATCCCAGGCCGTCACCGCCGCCTGCGCGCGCGAGGCCACCTCGTCGACGCTCATGCCGGGTTTGAACAGGCTGGAGCCAAGACCAAAAGCAGTCACCCCAGCGGCTTTGTAGCCGGCAAAGTCTTTGTCGGAAACGCCGCCGACGGCGCCGACCACGGTATCGGCCGGCAGCACGGCCCGCATCGCCGAAATGCCGCTAGGCCCGAGCACGCTTGCCGGGAAGAATTTGAGCGCCGAAGCCCCAAGCCTAATCGCCTGAAAAGCTTCGGTGGGGGTGAACACGCCTGGCATCGTCACCATGCCATGGTGCATGGCGCGGGCCATGACGTCGGCATCGATGTTGGGGCTGACCAGCAAGCGCCCGCCGGCCTTGGCCAAGGTGTCGACATCGGCTGAAGTCAGCACCGTGCCGGCGCCGACCAGCGCTGTCTTGGGCAAAGCGGTGACAATGCTGGCGATCGATGAAAACGGTTCCGGCGAATTGAGCGGCACCTCGATGGCTTCGATGCCGGCGTCAAACAGCGCCTGGCCGATGGCAACCGCCTCGCTGGGTTTGAGGCCGCGCAGAATGGCGACAAGACCACGCTTGAGCTTCGGGAAGGGTGCGGTCTGGGTCACGCTATCACTCCACTCTGGTGAGTCATTTGGCGATCATGCCATTTTCTCGCGCCGCCTCGATAAGGCCGGCACGCACCGCCTCGTCGGCGTCGACCGTCCTGACGGCAAGCGCTGCAAGGTCGAGCGCCTGGCGGTAGAGGGCTGCTAGCGACCCCGAGGCGACCAGCACGATTGCAGTGGTGCTTTCGCCATAGCGGCGGCCCGCCGAGGCGATCTCGCCGCCGATCAGCAGGCCGGACAGGCAAGCGGCGGCATCGTCGGCCTTGAGGTCCTGCAGCAGGCCGGCGGCGCGGATCGAGAACAGCCGCGAGGTGACATCGCCGCCCTCGGCCAAAGCCTTGCGGCACCATTCCTGGAAGGAGGGATTGTCCGGAATGACCGGCTTCGGGCTCTCGCCCAGCGAATGGCGCAGGATCGAGTGAGTGGCCAGCACCGAAAACAGCTCGCCGGTCGGCCAGGTGCAGAAGCCGTCGACCGCGCCGTCTTCGACCAGAACCCATTTCGAATGGGTGCCGGGCATGCAGACGAGATGGCGACCTTTTGCCGGCAAACCGGCGCCGGCAAGCTGGGTTTCCTCGCCGCGCATTACATCCGGCGCATCTTCCAGGCGCTGCGCCAGGCCAGGCACGATGCGGATGTCGCGGCTCTGGCCGGGAATGCGGGCGGCCCCCGCGAGGATGGCACTGAGCGGCGCCGGCACGGTGATGTAAGGCGCTTCCAGCCAACCCTGGCGCGAGCCGGCCATGCCGCAGATGATGACTGGCAGTGTGTCAGGCGCGCCGAGCGCCGCGAGATGGCCTTCGAGGATGGTCGAAAAGCCTTTTTGCTGCGCGGTGATCAGCCCATCATCGCCGCGACGCTCGGCAAGCACCCCGCCCGCCTCGTCGACCAGCCAGACCCGCATGCGGGTCGTGCCCCAGTCGACGGCGGCGACTGCCGGCGTGCCTTTTGCCGGATTTTGATTCACCGGGCTCACAGGAAACCCCCGTCGACGATCAACATCTGCGCCGTCAGCATACGCGAGGCGTCGGAGGCCAGGAACAGCACCGTGCCGACGATGTCGTCGGGCTGCATGACCTGCTTGATGCTTTGCTTGGCGACATGGGCGGCGAGCCCCTGCTCGGTGACCCAGAGTTCCCGCTGCCGCTCGGTGATCACCCAGCCCGGCGCAATCGCATTGACGCGGATGCCATCGACCCCAAGCTTGCCGGCGAGACCTTTGGTGAGGCCGAGTATGCCGGCCTTGGCGGCGGTGTAGGCCGGCATATCGGGGTGGTTGATGAGATAGGAGGTTGAGGTGAAGTTGATGATCGAACCGCCGCCGGCCCGCTTCATGCCCGGCGCCACCGCCTGTGCGGTGAAGAAATGCGGGCGCAGATTGACGGCGAGATTGTTGTCCCAGAACTCGACGGTAACGTCAGCGACGTCGTGGCGTTCGTCCCAGGCGGCATTGTTGACCAGCACGGTGACGTCGCCATGTGCCTCAGCCGCTTTGGCGGCCGAAGCGCGCAACGCCTCGACGTCGCGCAAATCGGTCTTGAGGTAGAGCGGTCGCCGGCCAAGTTCTTTTTCGACGCGGTCGGCAAGCAGCGTGCTTGGGCCATCGGCGATGTCGATGAAGGCGACATGGGCGCCCTGGCGAACGAAGCCCTCGGTCAGTGCCGCACCAATTCCGGAACCGCCGCCGGTGATCAGCACCGAGGCTCCCCTGAGGTCGGCAAAATCCGCCGATGGCATCATATCTTCATCTCCCGGTCCGGTCGGCGCGCATCCTATCCAGCCAAGTCCGGGGAGCAAGGGCGAAAACGGCGATTTGATTGGCTTATGTCAGACAAAAGGCCGCAAGATGGCGGCCACAGTCGATCTTGGCTCGCGCCGCTGACTTGCTCGACGCAGGCCAGACCGCCGGTCAGACTGCCTTGGCGTAGAGGGCGCCGCGATAGGAATCGCGGAGGTAGCCGAGCGTGGCGTCGGCATCGACCGGTTTGCCGAAGAGATAGCCCTGGCCGCCGGCGCAGCCGAACTGAACGAGGCGGTCGGCCTGCGCCTCCTCCTCGATGCCTTCGGCGACGACATCCATGCCGAGCCCTTCGCACATGGCCAGAATGGCGCGGATGATGTGTTCCGACGGTCGGTCGTCGAGGATCGAGGAGACGAAGGCGCGGTCGATCTTGAGCTTGTCGAAATGGAATTCGCGCAAGCGGCCGAGCGAGGACTGGCCGGTGCCGAAATCGTCGAGCGAGACTCGGATGCCGACGCGACGCAGGTCCTCGACGATCTTCTCGGCCGAGGCCGGATCGTTCATCAGGCCGGTTTCGGTGATCTCGATCTCCAGCCGTCGCGGATCGAAGCCGGTGCGGTCGAGGATCGACAATATGTGCAGGCCAGTGTTCTGGTCGACGAGCTGCGAGGGCGACAGGTTGAAGGACAGGAACAGGTCCTTCGGCCAGCTGCGCGCCGCTTCGGCCGCCTTGCGCAGCACCAGCTGCGACAGCGGGCCGATGATGCCGCGCTCTTCGGCGATCGGGATGAACACGGTCGGCGGGACGACGCCGAGGTCGCGATCGGTCCAGCGCGCCAGCGTCTCGAAGCCGATGGTGCGGCGGGTGGTCAGATCGACGATGGGCTGGAAATGCGGCTCGACCTCACCGGCCGAGACGGCGCGGCGCAGCGCCTGTTCGATGCGGGTGACGCGCTTGGCCGCCTCTTCCATTTCGCGGGTGTAGACGACGACGCGGCCACGGCCCGAACGCTTGGCGTGGTAGAGCGCCGTTTCGGCCTTGTTGACGAGGATTTCCGTGGTTTCGTCGCCGGAATAAAAGAGCGAGCAGCCGACCGAGGCCGAAAGCCTGGCGGTGCGTTCGCCGACATCGTAGGGCGCCGACAGGATTTCGATCATCATGCGCGACTTCTCGGCCGCCGCTTCCTCCGAGAACACCATCGGATACAGGAAGGCGAATTCGTCGGCGCCGATGCGGCAAACGGTGGAGTGGCTGTCCATCGAGGCGCGCAGCCGCATCGCCACCTGGATCAATATGTCGTCGCCGGCCTTGTGGCCGAACAGATCGTTGATCGGCTTGAAGCCGTCGAGGTCGAGAATGCCGACCGTGAACGGCGCGGGATCGTCTGCACGGTCGCTGATCAGGCGATCGACCTTGTCGAAGAAGCGGCGATGGTTGCCAAGCCCGGTCAGCGCATCGGTGAACGCCAGATCCGAGTTTTCCCTGCTTGCCTGCCCGGTGCCAAACGTCGTTTGCATCGGTATCCCTGTTTGTGACGCCCGAAATTTAGGCTGAGACTGGCAGCAAAGCGTTTAGGAAGCGTATCGCGAAATCGATTTTTCGCTGGCGAATGATGCTTTAGCGGACGCGGTAGAGTTCGACCGGGGTTCCGCGCGTTTCGGCCACCGGTTCGAGCCAATCGGGGACGCTTCCCTGCATCAGCCTGGCCAGGAAGCCTTGCGGCGCCTTGGCGGCAAGCATCTTGCTTTCGGCGCTGCCGCGGCAGAGCGCCATCAGGCCGACGTGGTGAGCCGCCGCGATCATCCTCGCCTGGTCCGCCGATCCGAGGAAGGCATCGAGCGCAAGCAGGTCGCCGGCGATGTTGCGATGATAGGGGCCGGCAAAGACGCGGTGCCCGGAATAGGCCAGGATGGGCGAGCCGAGATTGGAAATGGCAAGCACCGTGGTGTCCGGCAGCCGGGCCAACGCCGCGAAGGAGGCCTTGCGCTCGCAGGACGGATCGCTGTCGGTGTCCTGTGCCTCGACCGAGACCTTGCTGGCCTCGAATACGTTCGACGTCGCGGCGGCAGCGCCGGCCCAGACGGCATTCACCGACACCAGCCAGACCGCCGCCATGCGCAGCGATACGCTGCGCGCAGGGCTGATCCTCGCCCGTTCGCGCCAGCTTGCGATCCAGGCCGACAGCGGGATGACGGCAAAGGCGATCGAGAATGTCGAGCCGCGGACCTGCCAGGCGCTGACGATGAAGGCGCCGACCAGCAAGGCGCCGACGAGGATGTCCTGGCGGCGCCATGGTCCGCGCAGGCGAAGCGCCATCAGCGCGATCGCCACCAGCGGCGTGACATAGCGCGCCGCCAGCGAGGCCGGCTCATTGACGGCAATACTGAACAGCGACTGCGCCTCGTCGATGTGATCGAGCCACAATTCCTTGAGGCGCGGATCGAGGTTTGCGTAGGGAGCCGCAAGGCATTGCGGAAACAGCGCCACGATGACGGCGCCCAGCCCAAGCGCGAGCAGGCTAAGCGAGATCAGGCGGCGGCTGGCCGTGCCATTGGACACCGTGAGCGACGTCACGGCGGCAAGCCCCAGTCCGGCGATTGCCGCCACCACGAACTGCACAGCCGAGAAGGCATCGCACTGCGGCTGGCCCATGGCCGATGGCGGGATGGTGGTGACGAAGACGAGGGCTGAAACCCCGGCAAAGCCGAGACCGAAATCCCTGGCGATCCGGCGTTCGCCGCCGGGATCGACGACGAACAGCAAAGCGATGCAGGCGCCGATGGTGGCGACATAGGGCGCGGTTTCCATGCCGACGGCCAGCGTCAGGGCCGCGCACAGGCCGGAAGTCAGGGTCGCCCAGCGACGCGTCGGCGCCTCGAGCAGCAGGCTGAGGCTGGCCATGGTCAGCGTCAGCTGGACATTGTGATGATCGAGCGCACCCGGCAAGAAAATGCCGATGAAATGCAGCGCCGCCGCGCCGATGACGATCGCGGGCAGCACGGCGCCGACGCCGGCGAAGCTGCGTGCCGCACGGGCTGTAAAAAACACCGCCAGGCAAAACAGCAGCGACGGCCACAGCACCTGTGCGATCACTTCGGCCATGGCCATGCTGCCGGTCAGCGCCGAGGCGGCGAGGATGATGGCGGCGAGCGGTGCGTCGACCAGCCGCGACCAGTGCATGACGAAACCGCCTTCCGGCCCCATCCTGTACTGATGCAGGTCGAACCAGCCCTGGCCGGCCAGCATGTCGCGAACCTCGACCAGCCGCAGCAGGCTGTCATTGTCGCCGCCGGCATTGCTCAATTCGCGAAAGCCCGTGGCGGCATTGACGGCCAGCACCACCAGCATGGCAAGCAGCGCCAGCGTCATATCGGACTTCCAGGAGGAAGCACCCGCCTTGGCTGCGTTCATCATCATGACCTTCGTCGGAAAGACTGCGGCCTTAAACCTAGCCTTAACAGCTTCAATAAATAGTAAAGTCGCCTGAGCGAGGCCGCATGTGAGCGCGGCCGGAGGCTCCGCCGGGCGTCGGGAGACGGAAATGCCGCACGAAGTCCGCCATGAGCCGGCCATTGCCGTGCTCCTGCCTTGCTACAATGAGGAACTGACCATCGCCGAGGTGGTGCGGCGCTTTCGCGAGACGCTGCCGTCGGCCGAGATCTATGTCTATGACAACAATTCCAGGGATTTGACCGCGCTCAAGGCGCGCGCAGCGGGCGCCATCGTCGTCCGCGAGCCGCGCCAGGGCAAGGGCAATGTCGTGCGGCGCATGTTCGCCGACATCGATGCGGACATCTATCTGATGGCCGATGGCGACGGCACCTATGCGCCGGAAGATGCCTCGCTGCTGATCAACATCCTGCAGACCGAGCGCTGCGACATGGTGGTAGGCACCAGGCGCGGCGTCACCGACGATGCCGGCCGTTCCGGCCATGCCTTCGGCAACCGCATCTTCAACAGCCTCTACAAGCGGCTGTTCGGCGCCGACTTCACCGACATCTTCTCCGGCTACCGCGTCTTCTCGAGGCGTTTCGTCAAGAGCTTTCCCGCGGTTTCCGGCGGCTTCGAGATCGAGACCGAAATGTCGGTGCATGCCTCGCAGCTCAAACTGCCGGTGAGCGAGATCGCGCTCGATTATGGCCGCCGGCCTGAGGGATCGTCGTCGAAGCTGTCGACCTATCGCGACGGCGCCAGGATCCTGTGGATGTTCGCCATGCTGATGAAGGAAACGCAGCCGCTGCGCTTCTTCGGCGCCTTCGCGATTTTCTTCCTGGCGTCGAGCCTTGCCCTGATGACGCCGGTGCTGATCGAATTCGCCCAGACCGGCCTCGTGCCGCGCATGCCGACCTGGGTGCTGTCGGTGGGCCTGCTGCTGCTCTCGATGCTTGCGATGGTGACCGGACTGATCCTCGATTCGGTATCGCGCGGACGCGCCGAGCAGAAGCGCATTTTTTATCTCTCGGTGCCGTCAGGCCGGGTCGAACGGCGCGAACGCACTGGTGAAATCCCGAAGGCCGAACCGGGCAAGACGCCCCGGGCCGCCTGAGCCGTGAGCCGGCTCGCCCGCTTCGTCCTGGCAGGCGGCGTTGGTTTCGTCGCCGATGCCGCGGCGCTCTGGCTGCTCTTGGCGCTGACGCCGCTCGGTCCCTTCGTCGCCCGTGTCCTGTCGATCGGCTTTGCGCTGTGCGTCACCTGGCAGATCAACCGGCACCTGACCTTTTCGCCGTCGAGCCGCGGCGTGGCGCAGGAGGGCGCGCGCTATGGCGGCGTCGGCATCGCCACCAGCATCGTCAACTATCTCGTCTACTGCGCCATCCTGTTTGCGCTGCCGGCGCTGCCGCCGCTGGCGGCACTTGCCGTCGCCTCGCCGGTCGCCATGGCGCTGTCGTTCCTCGGTTACTCCCGGCTGGTCTTCGACCGTTAAAGGTCTGGGCCAAGCAAGCGCGATTGGCAGAAGCCGCCAAGTTCCGTATATCGGCGACAGAGCCTGCTGGAGACCGGAAGATGCCCCTGAAGATCGCCGTCCAGATGGACCATGTCTCCACCGTCTCGATCGCCGGCGACACGTCCTTTGCGCTGTCGCTGGAGGCGCAGCGGCGCGGCCACCAATTGTTCCACTACACGCCCGACCGGCTGTCGATGCTGGGCGGCAAGGTGTTTGCCCGCATCGAAGAGATGAAGCTCCGCGACGAGAAGGGCAATCATTATACGCTGGGCGACAAGGTGCGCACCGACCTGTCGGAGATGGATGTGATCCTGCTGCGCCAGGATCCGCCCTTCGACATGAATTACATCACCACCACGCATATTCTGGAGCGCATTCACCCGAAGACATTGGTCGTCAACGACCCGGCCTGGGTGCGCAACAGCCCGGAAAAGATCTTCGTCACCGAATTCCCCGATCTGATGCCGGAAACGCTGATCACCAAGGATCCCCAGGAGGTCGCCGCCTTCCGCAAGGAGTTCGGCGACATCATCGTCAAGCCGCTCTACGGAAATGGCGGCGCCGGCATCTTCCATCTCAAGGAAGACGATCGCAACCTCGCCTCACTGCTCGAAATGTTCGCCCAGCTGTCACGCGAGCCGTATATCGTCCAGCGCTATCTGAAGGATGTGCGCAAGGGCGACAAGCGCATCATCCTGATCGACGGCGAGGCGGTCGGCGCCATCAACCGCGTGCCGGCCGACCACGATTCTCGCTCCAACATGCATGTCGGCGGCCGCGCCGAAAAGACTGAGCTGACGGAGCGCGAACGCGAGATTTGCGCCCGCATCGGCCCGTCGCTGAAAGAGCGCGGCTTCATCCTGGTCGGCATCGACGTGATCGGCGACTACATGACCGAGATCAACGTGACCTCGCCAACCGGCGTGCGCGAAGTGCAACGCTTTGGCGGCGCGGATATCGCCAGCCTGTTCTGGGACGCGGTGGAGGAAATGCGGCGCAATTCGGCCGCGTAGTGTGCGTTGCTACGGAGGACTTTGGTGGGTCCAGAGAAGCATCGAAGGATGCTCTTTATCGGGTAAGACTGCCGAGCAAGCGGCTCATCAAATCAAACTATGTCCCGGAAGCGCCGAGGCCTCAGTTTCGGAGGAAGGAGACCGATAAGTCTGGTCTGCAATTTTCGCTGTGGTGTTGCCCAGTCTTTCAGCAGAAAACCCGCATCGGAGTTCTTTTCCAGCAATGCGAAAGCCGCAGACAGTCCGATCAGGTCGACCAAGGTCCTGCGCATTGAGTGGCGGGAGATTAAATGCTCCAGTCCCGGCGCCACTTCGCACCAACGATTGGCCAGTGCCCGCCGTATCGCTATTTCAGTATCAGGCGACATCCTGCCGAGGCCAACTCCGGTACCCAGGATGCGCCCGTCCGCCCAGCCATTGCCGCCGTGAAGCCGATAACTGCCAAGAGCCCGCCCAATCCTCACGGTTCCGCCGATCATATGGGCGGCACGAGCCATATAACCATCGGCACATATCTTTATTTCGTCCGGATCGGATGGACGCATGATTTCAAGCGGAGCTCGACGAAACATCATCCCCGATGTGGTTGACCAAAACCAAACCCACGGTGCCCCGATCAATAAATAATAATGTCGGGTCAGCTTCGGTGTCGACATGCAGGTAGCCGCTCATTTTCGGCATCGATCGCGGGTCATTCAGGTGGAATACGGGATGACCGCCCGCAAGCAGTTTGCCGGCCGTATCTATCACCACCTCATCGGAGCTCGACATCGCCGCGATACGGGTGTGGCTGAGATGGGCTCTCACATGGCATTCTATGAAGTCAGGATGCCAAGCATCGTCACCGTCAAGAAAGGAGATCAGGGGCCCGGCTGTCGCGTCAAGCCCGGTCATCATTGCTGTCAACTGCCCGCCATTTTGCAGTCGGGGCAGAAAGCGGAAACGACTGTCGCCAAGCTGGGACAGACACTCTTCAATCCTTCGGCGGGAACCGTCGGTCGAAAAATCATCGACCACCACGCATTCGAACGCAGTGTATGTCTGCGCCGCTACGGATCGGATCGCAGTGTCGATGAATGCCTCTTGATTGAAACAGCCTACGCAAACGGATACGGTTGGTAGCGCGATGTGAGAACCAGCCCCGCTTGGGACGATGTTTTCTTTCAAGAGGCGCTTCTCCGTACACCAGATTTGATCGCCTGAGATATTCCGTCGATCAAATGGCGGTGTTTCTTTGCCAAATTTCTCTCTATCGAAGCGAGTTTTTCTCCGCACTCAAGATCGCAATTGCCGCATGTTGACCCTACAGCACGGGTATCGCCCTCCTACCAAATTCGAGATTGTCAGAGCCATGCTGCGTCATGGCCACAACCTCAGAAAAGGGCACCCTTCCGCGAAGTCGCAACCTGCTCTTCAGGCCAGTTTGCTGTCGGACGATCCGTTCATATCCTATTCGGGAATGTCCGGTACGCCGCTCGGATTAGCAAGTCATATGCCTTTCCGTCCACGCAGCCACCGCGCCTGGTTTCTCATCTCGCCAACCTGGTCCATCGAAAACAGTGCTAGCGTCAAAACCATCCGGACCTATGCCGTTCTGCATAGACTCAAGAACCCCCGTCACTCGCTAATCTTCCTATCCAACACTCAGGCAGAGGCTGATCTGTTGAACCAGTCCGGCGAGGCCGCCGTCCTGCACAAAAAGACGTCAACAACCTCCGAACACATATTCAGGCCTCTCGATGATGTCCCTGTAGAATTTGATGCAATCTACAATGCGCAACTGGCTCCGTGGAAGCGCCATGACTTGTCGCTTGGCATCCAGCGTTGCGCATTTGTCTTCTATCGAGATTCAAGCGGATCCTCCACGACGGAGTCGGAAAGAGCGCGAATAAATCGGCATAGGGAGCTCGCGCCGCATCACGTCTTTATCAACGAGTTTGACGGCACCGGCAAGCCTGTCCGATTGGCACCGGCTCAGGTGAACACGCATCTAAATCGTGCAGCCGTGGGAATCTGTCTCTCTCACCTGGAAGGACCAATGTTCGCCAGCACGGAATATCTTCTCGCGGGCCTTCCAGTGGTCACGACGCCGAACCATGGCGGCCGAGACCTTTATCTGGATGACGACTATTCGCTCACAGTTCCACCCGATCCTCGATCCATCGCGGAGGCTGTCTTAGCGCTGAAGGAGCGACGAATTCCCCGGGATTACATTCGTTCGCAAACTTTGAAACGAATCGAACGAGACCGCGGGCGGTTCATAGACCTTGTAAACGAGATTTTTCTGGAGAGCGGCTCTTCGCGCCGGATCGCCCTGCCTTGGCCTTTCAGATATCCTGTCATGGAGTGGCTTCCACCGCAGGTCGCGATCGATCGATCGCTTTCAGGTTCGGTCGATGCCTTCATCACCGCTTAGAAGCAACACCCTCAGATTGCCGAAGGGCCTAGTCGCCTTGTTAACGCGGTCGAGGAGGCGGAGCAGCCGTTCCATTTTGCTCAACCATCTTCCGTTTTTGCAACCGGCACAGCGCGCTGCAACCACCACGAATGCATGTTCCTGTAATGTTCTTGCCTTGGCCTGAAATCTATGGTTGTCTTGTCCTGACGTCGCTCGCGGTCTGAACCACAAGGCCGAGGCGAGCTGATATCCGGGGGCAGAGCAAGATGGTGGCGCGGGTTCGCACGGTTGCTTTCCAGGGCATCGAGGCCGTACCGGTCGATGTCCAGGTGATGATCGCGCCGGGCAAGGTCGGCATGCAGATTGTCGGCCTGGCCGACAAGGCGGTGGCCGAAAGCCGCGAGCGGGTGCAGGCGGCGCTGCACGCTTCGGGCCTGTCGATGCCGTCGAAGAAGGTGACGGTCAACCTGGCGCCTGCCGACCTGCCCAAGGAAGGGAGCCATTACGACCTGCCGATCGCGCTCGGCCTGATGGCGGCACTCGGCGCCATTCCGGGCGATATGCTGGCGTCTTATGTCGTGCTGGGTGAATTGTCGCTCGACGGCACCATTGCCGCGGTGGCCGGCGCGCTGCCGGCGGCGATCGGCGCCAATGCCGAGGGAAAAGGCCTGATCTGCCCGTTCGGCTGCGGGCCGGAAGCGGCCTGGGCGGGCAAGGATTTCGACATATTGGCGCCGCGCAGCCTGATTGCCATCGCCAATCATTTTCGCGGCACGCAGGTGCTGTCGCGGCCCGAGCCCGGCATCCATGTCTCGGCCCGCGACCTGCCCGACCTTTCAGACATCAAGGGCCAGGAAAGCGCCAAGCGGGCGCTGGAAGTGGCGGCGGCCGGCGGCCACAATCTGTTGATGGTCGGGCCTCCCGGCTCGGGAAAATCGATGCTGGCGCAGAGGCTGCCTTCAATTCTGCCGCCACTGGCACCGAAGGAACTTCTTGAAGTCTCGATGATCGCCTCGGTGGCCGGCGAGCTCGGCGAAGGCAAGCTCACCGACCGGCGGCCGTTCCGCGCCCCGCACCATTCGGCCTCGATGGCGGCAATGGTCGGCGGCGGCATCAGGGCGCGGCCGGGCGAAGTATCGCTTGCCCATAACGGCGTGCTGTTCCTCGACGAGTTTCCCGAATTCACGCCGCAGACCTTGGATGCGCTGCGCCAACCGCTGGAGACCGGCGACTGCATGATCGCGCGCGCCAACCACCGCGTCACCTATCCAGCGCGCATCCAGCTGGTGGCGGCGATGAACCCGTGCCGTTGCGGCATGGCCGGCGAGCCCGGCTATCGCTGCCTGCGCGGCGAACGCTGCCGCACCGATTACCAGGCGCGCATCTCAGGCCCGTTGCTCGACCGCATCGACCTCAGGATCGAGGTACCGGCGGTCTCGGCCGCCGACCTGATCCGGCCCGACCGAGCGGAGAAAAGTGCAGCCGTCGCCCAGCGCGTGGCGCGCGCCCGCACCATCCAGCGCGAACGTTTCGAGCGGCTGGGCGTTACCAGCGCCACCACCAACGCCCATTGCTCGCCTTCTGTTATCGAGGACATCGCCGCGCCGGACGCAGCAGGCCTGTCGCTGCTGAAAGACGCCAGCGAGAAACTCGGCTTTTCTGCGCGCGCCTATCACCGCGTGCTCAAAGTGGCGCGCACACTGGCTGACCTCGACGCCAGCGAAACCGTCGGCCGAATTCACCTGGCCGAGGCGATTTCCTACCGCATGATGTCGGAGCGCGTGGCGCAGGCGGCGTAACGCTCCTCCTTGAGGGGAAGGTGGCCCCGAAGCGGCAGGGTGGGGGTCGCCGAAGAATGGTCGATCTTTTTGGAGCCGAGCCGAGAAGGGGCCTCTGCAATGACATTGCTTGTAGTGTCGTCCGAAGGGAGTCGCCGCACTTCACGCAGGACCCCACCCGGCCCTTCGGGCCACCCTCCCCTCAAGGGGGAGGGAAACGCAGGCGCTAATTCGCCCGCTCTTTCGCCTTCAGCTCCAGCCTCCGCGCGTGCAGCACCGGCTCCGTATAGCCGTTCGGCTGCTCGCGACCCTTGAACACCAGGTCGCAGGCGGCGTGGAAGGCGATGGAATTGTCGAAATCGGTGGCCATCGGGCGGTAGAGCGGGTCGCCGACATTTTGGAGGTCGACGATCGCTGCCATGCGCCACAGCGAATCCATCACCTGAATTTCGGAGCAAACCTTGTGGTGCAGCCAGTTGGCGATGTGCTGCGAGGAGATGCGCAGCGTGGCGCGGTCTTCCATCAGGCCGACATCGTTGATGTCGGGCACTTTCGAGCAGCCGACGCCCTGGTCGATCCAGCGCACGACATAGCCCAGAATGCCTTGCGCATTGTTGTCGAGCTCGCGCTGGATCTCGTCGGGGGTCCAGTTCGGCCGCACCGCCACCGGCACCGACAATATATCATCGAGCTTCGCCTTCGGCCGGCTCTTCAGCGCCGCCTGGACGGCGTGGACATCGACCTTGTGATAGTGCGTGGCGTGCAGCGTCGCCGCTGTCGGCGACGGCACCCAGGCGGTGTTGGCGCCGGCCTTGGGATGGGCGATCTTCTGTTCCAGCATCGCCGCCATCAGATCCGGCATCGCCCACATGCCCTTGCCGATCTGGGCATGACCGGCGAGCCCGCATTCGAGCCCGATGTCGACATTCCACGCCTCATAGGCGGAGATCCAGGCGGCCTGCTTCATGTCGCCCTTGCGGATCATCGGCCCGGCTTCCATCGAGGTGTGGATCTCGTCGCCGGTGCGGTCGAGGAAGCCGGTGTTGATGAACACGACGCGCTCCTTGGCGGCGCGGATCGCCTCCTTCAGGTTGACGGTGGTGCGCCGCTCCTCGTCCATGATGCCCATCTTGATGGTGTTTGCCGCCATACCGAGCAGCGCTTCGACGCGGTCGAAAATCTCGACTGCGAAGGCGACTTCCTCCGGCCCATGCATCTTCGGCTTCACCACATACATCGAGCCCGTGCGGGAATTCATCCGACGCCCGTTGGCGCCGACATCGTGCAGCGCGATCAGCGCCGTCATCGCCGCATCCAAGATGCCTTCAGGCACCTCGTTGCCATCGCGGTCGAGGATGGCCGGATTGGTCATGAGGTGACCGACGTTTCGCACCAGCATCAGCGAGCGGCCAGGCAAGCTCAGCGCGCCACCACTGGGCGCGGTCCAGGCGCGGTCCGGATTGAGCTTGCGCGTGAAGGTTTTGCCGCCCTTGCTGATTTCCTCCGCCAGATCGCCCTTCATCAGGCCGAGCCAGTTGCGGTAGACGATGACCTTGTCCTCGGCATCCACTGCCGCGACCGAATCCTCGCAGTCCTGAATGGTGGTCAGCGCCGATTCCAGGATCACGTCGGCAATGCCGGCCGGGTCGGTGCGGCCGATCTGGTTGGTGCGGTCGATGAGGATCTCGATGTGCAGGCCGTTCTGGACCAGCAGGATGGCTTCCGGGTTGGCACCGTCGCCGCGATAGCCGGCAAATTGTTTCGGGTTGGCCAGCGTGGTGCCGCCGGCGCCGGCGCCGAGCCGCAAGGTGCCACCCGAAACCGTCAGCCCGTTCACGCCGGCCCATTTGCCCGAGGTGAGCGGCACGGACTCGTCCAGAAAACTCTTCGCCCAGGCAACCACCTTGGCGCCGCGCACGGGGTTGAAGCTTTTACCCTTCTCGGCGCCACCGGTCTCGGCAATGGCGTCGGTGCCGTAGAGCGCATCGTAGAGCGAGCCCCAGCGAGCATTGGCGGCGTTGATCGCATAACGCGCATTCATCACCGGTACCACCAGCTGCGGCCCGGCAACGCTGGCGATCTCGGGGTCGACATTGTCGGTCGACACGGAAAAGGCCGGCCCTTCGGGCACGAGATAGCCGATCTCACGCAAGAGGCTTTTGTAGGCCTCCATATCGATGGGCGCGCCATTGGCGCGGTGCCAGGCGTCGATCTGTTCCTGCATGGCGTCGCGTTTGGCCAACAGCGCTCGGTTCTTCAGCGCCAGATCATGCACGATGGCCGAAAAGCCGTTCCAGAAAACGTCCGCGGCAATACCGGTACCCGGCAGCGCTTCGCCGACAAAGTCATGCAGTTCGCGGGCAATCCGCAATCCGGCGATCTCGACGCGATCGGTCATCAGGGCTTCTCCAGATGAAGGCTTTGCGGCCTTTGGCATGTCAGGGGCGAAGGGTCAATTCAGCTTAGGGTGAAGCCGGGGATTTTGAAGCTGCTGATCTCCCCCCTCGTGGGGGAGATTACCCTAAACCGCGATCCTCGGCCGACCCGATGCAACCGCCACCACATGCGCTTCGATAAACATCCGTTGGGCCTCAACCGTAGACACCTTGAACTCGGTCGAAACGTCGATCTCGGCATTATCCGTGCCGGCATCCTTCGCCCGCTCGGCTACGATCGCCCGCACATCAGCCTCCGCTGCCGCGATCGCCTTGGCCTCGTCCGTGAAGTCGCGCACCGTTTGCCCCGACGCGACCCGGAACAAACCTTCCTTGGGCTGGCTGACGCGGGCTTCGGCCGAGACGCGGACCTGGCCGACGACGGCGCCGAGCGCGTTGGCGACGTCGGTATCCTCCGGCACCACGCACTCATTACCGACCAGCTCGGCCAAGCCGGCATAGTGCAGCGGCGCCGAGGCGCCGAGGCCAATGACCGGACGATCGAGCGCGACGCTGAGCCTTGCGATGCCGGGATGGGAATCGACGGCGCGCTGCACCAGCGCATGCGCGACGGTGGCGGCGCCATCCAGCCCGTCTTCGGCAAAGGCGGTCTCCAGAATGTATTCGGCCGACCAGCGCGTCAGCGTCAGCAGCACCCGTTCGGAAATCACCTCCGGAGACGGCGCGATGTACTGGCCTCGCCCATCACGCTTGCGGGCAAACAGTTCGGCGCCGAGCCGGGCCGCAAGCGGGTCCCAGTTGGCCTGCTTGCCGAGCACATGGGCGGCGTCCGAGGGGGTGAAGCCCGAGATATGCACAAGACCGCGCGAGACCAGCCGGTTCAGCGTGGCGTTCTGGGCGTTCGAGGTGAGCAGCCTGTCGATGGCGAGCGGCACCGCACCAATCAGTTCATACAGTTTCGCCTCGGGCGCGGTCAGGCCGGCGGCGAGCCTGTCCGGCACGCCGGTGCGCAACGCAAAGCGGCCGTCCATGCGGCCGGGGTTGGGCGCCCTGAGCTGGCGCTCGAGCTCCGATGTCACGGAAACACCATGCATCATGCCGGCCAGCGCCAGCGGCACCAGGCGGCGCGGCCCGAGCAGGATTTTCGGGTTGAGCGCGCCATCTTCCAGTGCCACCTCGGAATCGCCGCCGAGGCCGAAAGTGCGCATGGCGACCGCCTCGACCATGGTGCGGAAGCCGCCGACAGTGGCGCCTTCGGGATCGAGCCGAGGACGGCCGCCGTCGAGCACGGCGACATCGGTGGTGGTGCCGCCAATGTCGGACACCATGGCGTTGTCCAGGCCCGTCATGTGGCGGGCGCCGACCAGGCTGGCGGCCGGGCCGGACAGGATGGTCTCGATCGGCCGCTGGCGGGCAAACGCCGCCGAAACCAGCGCGCCATCGCCGCGCACCACCATCAGGGGGGCTACGATGTTGCGGGCCTCCAAAAATCCTTCGGTTGCCGCCACCAGCCGGTCGATCATCGAGATCAGCCTGGCGTTGAGCAAGGTGGTGAGCGCGCGACGCGGACCGCCGAGCTTGGCCGACAATTCATGGCTGGCGGTCACCGGCAGGCCGGTCTTTTCGCGGATGAGGTCGCGCGCGGCGAGTTCATGCGCCGGGTTGCGGGTGGCGAAATAGGCGCACACGGCAAAGCCCGACACCGAGGCGCCGAGTTCAGGGAGTGCTGCTTCCAGCCCCGACAGATCGAGCTTGGCCGCATTGCCGTGCACGTCATGGCCGCCCGGACAAAACACCACCGGATCGGTGCCGAGCGCCGTCTTCAGCCCGTCGCGCGCAAGGTCGGCCCCGGTAAAGCCGATCATGATGAGCGCCACACGCCCACCCTGGCCCTCGACCAGCGCATTGGTGGCGAGCGTCGTCGACATCGACACGAGTTTGATCGCGGCCGGATCGGTGGCCGATTTTCCCAGCACCGCATCGACCGCGCCGGAAATGCCGACGGCAAGATCGTGCCGCGTGGTCAGCGCCTTGGCCTTGGCCAGCACCTTGCCTTTTGGCCCGCCTTGTTCCGACCACAGCACGGCATCGGTATAGGTGCCACCGGTGTCGATACCGAGAAACAGGGGTTTTGGCTTGGCGGTCATGTCTGGCGGTCCGGGATTCTGCTCCCCCGCCCTTAGCCGATACGGCCCGGCTGATAAAGGCGGGAGAGGTGGGCCAGTTTGACCCTCGTCGCCGCTCATGCCCGCCAAACTTTGTAACGGTCACATTTTTTCATTGGTGCGTGGCCTGCCTTTGCGTGCACCATGCGCCGATCTCATCCCTTTCAGGACTTCGCCATGACCACGCTCCCCGGCATCGCCGACATCCATGCCGCCGCCGCGCGCCTCTCCGGCCTGATCGCCGAAACGACCTTGATCGAATCGCTGGAACTCAACAAACGCTTCGGCGGCCGCATCCTGTTCAAGCCGGAGACGCTGCAGCGCACCGGCTCGTTCAAGTTCCGCGGCGCCTACAACAAACTGTCTTCGCTGAGCGAAGAAGAGCGCAGCCGCGGCGTCGTCGCCTTCTCCTCAGGCAACCATGCTCAGGGCGTCGCCGCGGCGGCTGCCATGTTCGGCGTCAAGGCGGTCATTGCCATGCCGGCCGACGCGCCGGCGATGAAGATCGCCAATGTCCGCAAGATGGGCGCCGAAGTGGTGCCGTTCGACCGCTTTCGCGACGACCGCATGACGGTGGTGCGACCCTACATGGACAAGGGCATGGTGCTGGTGCCTCCTTTCGACGATCCGGCCATCATCGCCGGCCAGGGCACGATCGGTCTCGAACTGACGCGCCAGGCAAAAGCGCTCGGCGTCAGCCTCGATGCGGTCGTCATTCCCTGTGGCGGCGGCGGCCTGACGAGCGGCATTTCGATCGCCGTCAAGGATGCCTCGCCGGCCACAGCAGTCTGGGCCGTTGAGCCCGAGCATTTCGACGACACCCGCCGCTCGCTGATCGAAGGAAAAAGGGTTTCCAACGAGCCCGGCCACAGTTCGATCTGCGATGCCATCCTCACCGCAGAGCCCGGTGCCATCACCTTCGAGATCAACCGCAAGAACCTCGCCGGCGCCATCGCCGTCTCCGACAAGGCGGCCGCACAGGCGGTGCGCGACGCCATGGCCCATCTCAAGCTGGTGGTCGAACCCGGCGGCTGCGTGGCGCTGGCGGCGCTCTCGTCAGGCGAGATCGAACTGTCGGGCAAATGCGTCGCCGTCGTGCTGTCAGGCGGCAATGTCGATTTCACCACCTATGCCGAGATCATGGCCGCGGCCTGAGAACCGATATGGCAGACGCTGAGATAAGGGCGGCTCTCGATCGCCATTGGGCTGCCTCCGATGCCAATGATCTCGAGACGGAGCATCAGATCTATCGCGAGGACGCGGTGCTCGATTATCCGCAATCAGGCGAGCGCATCAGCGGACGGCACAACATCCAGTCGTCGCGCGCCACGCAGCCCAACCGGAAGCGCTTTGCCGTGCGGCGGATCACCGGGTCAGGCGACCTCTGGATCACCGAATATGTCCTGACCTATGACGGGATTCCGTCCTATACGGTGAGCATCATGGAGTTCGTCGATGGCAAAGTGGTTCGCGAGACCCAGTATTTCGGCGATCCGTTCGAGCCGGGGCAGTCGCGCGCGCAATGGGTCGAACGGATACCTTGAAACACGGCGGCGGTAGCATGACCGGCCACCATCCGCTCGATCGTGCCGAACTGCCTGATGATACGGCCGATCTCGCCCGCTATCTCATCGGCAAGCTCGTGGTGCGGGAGCTGCCGGAAGGCATCGTCAGCGGCCGTATCGTCGAGACCGAGGCCTATGTCACCGGCGACGCCGCCGGGCACGGCTATCGCGGCATGACGCCGCGCAACCGTTCGCTGTTCCTCGGGCCCGGACACGCCTACGTCTATCTCGCCTATGGGGTCTCCTGGATGCTCAATGTCTCAAGCGAGGGGCCGGGCACCGGCACCGGCGTGCTGATCCGGGCGCTGGAGCCGCTCGAAGGCATCGCCATCATGCGGCTGAACCGGGGCGTGGAGCGCCTGCGCGACCTGGCGCGCGGGCCGGGGCGGCTCGCCCAGGCATTGCGGATCGACCGTTCGCTGGACGGCCTCGATCTGTGCCGCCAAGGCCCGCTATGGCTGGCAGCCGACGAGCATCAGGCCAGCGACATCGGCCAAGGCATCCGCATCGGCATCACGAAGGATGCGGACCGCCCGCTGCGGTTCTATGTCAGAGGCAGTCCGTTCGTCAGCGGTCCGCGATCGCTCAATTCCTGAACGCTCAGTCGAGCGTGCGCCTGAACCGCACCAATGCGACGCCGGCAAACAAGGCCACGAACCCGACCAGCCAGGCGATCTCGCCCGCAACCGCCGGCAGTTCGGCGCCCTTCAGCATCACCGCGCGGGTGATGCGCAGAAAATGCGTCAGCGGAAAAATCTCGCCGAAGGTCTGCGCCCAGCCCGGCATGCCGCGATAGGGGAACATGAAGCCGGACAGCAGGATCGACGGCAGGAAGAAGAAGAAGGTCAGCTGCAGCGCCTGCATCTGCGTGCGGGCGATGGTCGAGATGGTGTAGCCAAGCAGCACCAGCGCCAGCACGAACACCAATACGGCTGTAAGCAGCAGCGACATGGAACCGGTGAAGGGGATGGCGAACAAGAGCTTCGACGCCGCCAGCACCACCACCACCTGGACGCCACCGACCACAAGATAGGGCAGCACCTTGCCCAGCATGATCTCAAACGGGCTGGACGGCATGGCGAGCAGGTTTTCCATCGTGCCGCGCTCGGTCTCGCGGGTCAGCGCGATCGAGGTCATCATCACCAGGGTCATCTGCAGGATGACGCCGAGCAGGCCGGGCACGATGTTGTATTGCGAGATGCCTTCCGGATTGTAGCGCTGGTGCACCACCACATCGAGCTGGCCCCTGGCGGCCTCACTCGCCGCCTCCTGCATGCCTTGCGCCCGAAGCAGCGCCTGGCTGGCCACTTTGCTTAGCGTCGAGATGGCGCCGCTGGCGGCGGCCGGGTCGGTGGCGTCGGCCTCGATGAGTATCTGCGGATTGTCGCCGCGCTCCACCCGGCGGCCGAAATCGGCCGGGATGGTGACGACGAAGGCGACATCGCCGCGCGCCATCAGGAATTCGGCATCCTCGGCACTTTGCGCGACATGGTCGAAGCGGTAGTAGCCGGTCGTCTGCAGGGCTGCGACAATGGCGCGGGTGTAGGGGTCGTTGCTGGTCGCCACCAGTGCGGCAGGCAGGCTTTTGGGATCGTTGTTGATAGCGTAGCCGAACAGCACCAGCTGCAAAAGCGGCACGCCCAGCATCATGGCGAAGGTGATGCGGTCGCGCCGCATCTGGATGAATTCCTTGATCAGCAGCGCACCGAGCCTGGCGAAGGAGAAGACGCTGTTCATGCCATATTGTCCTTCGAGCCGGACATGAACTGGATGAAGACGTCCTCGAGGCTGGTCTCGCCGGGTTTTACGCTGACGCCCTTGTGCTCCTTCTCGACATCGGCGAGCGCCTTTTCGAGCTTTGCCTTGTCGGAGCCGACGACATGCAGCGTCGCGCCGAACGGCGCCACCTGGTCGACGCCGGGCCGGTCCCTGAGTGCATCGGCGACCTGGTCGAGGCGCGGTCCCTGCAGCACGAAGGTGGTCAGACCGGCATTCGTCACCACCTCGTCCACCGTGCCGGTGGCCAGCATCTTGCCGTAGGAGATGTAGCTGATGCGGTGGCAGCGCTCGGCTTCGTCCATGTAGTGGGTGGACACCAGCACGGTCAGACCGCCGCTCGCCAGCCGGTGGATCTCGTCCCAGAATTCGCGCCGCGCCTTCGGATCGACGCCGGCGGTCGGCTCGTCGAGCAGCAGCAGCTTCGGCTTGTGCATGATGCAGGCGGCCAGTGCCAGCCGCTGCTTCCAGCCGCCCGACAACGTGCCGGCGAGCTGGTTGCGGCGGCTCGTCAGGCCAAGCTCTTCCAGCGTTTTCGACACATGCTCCTCGACCGGTTTCAGCCGGTAGAGCCGCGCCACGAATTCGAGATTCTCGCCGATCGTCAAATCCTCGTAGAACGAGAATTTCTGCGTCATGTAGCCGACTTCGCGCTTGATGCGGAGCGACTCGGTGCGGATGTTGAAACCCAGCACCGTACCTTCGCCCTCGTCGGGCGTCAGCAGGCCGCACATGATGCGGATGGTCGTCGTCTTGCCGGACCCGTTGGGCCCGAGAAAGCCGACGATCTCGCCCTCGGCCACCGTCATCGTCACATGGTCGACGACAGTCTTGTCGCCGAAACGCTTGACCAGGCCATGAACGTCGATGGCGTTCATTTTGAGGCCGCCAGCTCGACATCGACGATCTGTCCCGGCTGCAGCGCTTGCGCCTTGCCCTCAGGCCGCGCCTCGACGAGGTAGACCAGCTTCTGCCGGTTCTCGAGCGAGTAGATCACCGGCGGGGTGAATTCCGGGTCGGGCGAGACATAGCTGACGCGCGCCTTCACCTCCGGCCCGCAGCCGTCGCAATGCACGACAAGCAGCGTGCCGACCTTGATCGACGAGAACGCACTTTCCGGGACATAGACGCTGAGCTTCACCGCACCGTCCGGCAACATCGAAATGACAGGCGCGGTCGGACCAGCGGTGTCGCCGGGATTGCGGATGACGTCATTGATGCGGCCGGGCGAGGGTGCCGCCAGCACGCGCTTCGATAGCCGCCACTCAGCCTGTTCCAACGCCGACTGCGCCTGTTTGACCTGATTGTCTGCCGCCTTGATCGTTTCGGGACGCGCAGGCAGACCGCCGACGGCGAGGTTGGCCTGCGCCTGGCCGACCTGCGCATTGGCGGTCTCCAGCGTCGCGGCGGCGGTGTCGTAGTCGGCCTGCGTGCCGGCACCGCGCTTGAACAGGTCGGCGG
Organism: Mesorhizobium sp. M1252; assembly: GCF_040318265.1. Classification (NCBI taxonomy): domain Bacteria; kingdom Pseudomonadati; phylum Pseudomonadota; class Alphaproteobacteria; order Hyphomicrobiales; family Phyllobacteriaceae; genus Mesorhizobium; species Mesorhizobium sp. M1252. Next base: position 179,687 of record NZ_JAMYLX010000007.1, read on the forward strand.
CGCGGTCGTATTTGCGCTTGGCATCCGTGGCCTGGGCCTTGGCCATGTCGACCTCGGCCTTCAGCACCGCGATCTCCTCCGGCCGCTTGCCGATCTGCAGGTCGGCCAGCTGCGCCTGCGCCTGGGCGAGCGCGGCCCCTGCCTGGGCGACGGCGATTTTTGCGTCGGCGCTTTCGAGAGTCACCACCGGCGTGCCTGATACAACACGGTCGCCGCGCTTGACCGCGACGGTCTCGACCTGCGCCACCTCGATCGGAGCCAGCAAGACATAGTCGCCCTCGACATAGCCGACGGCAAGCGGCGCTGCCGGCGCGCAGGCGCCGAACAGCTTGGCCGCGAGAGGCAGGGAACAGAGAAAACTCATCGCTTGCCCTCCTTGCGGGCGACCGGATTGCGGGCCGCCAGTATGGCGCCAAGATTGCCTGTCACCGCCGCCACCACCTTGGCGGCCTCGGTGTTGCCGATCTCGCGCCAGCCCATACGACGCATCACTGCTTCGCGACCGATGCGGAAATAGATGACCTGGCCGATCAGCGTGAAGACCACGAGCTTGGTGGCCTCGCTTTCGGCCGGCTCGCCCGTCGCCTGTTCCCAGATCTGGCAGAGGCGGCGATGGGTCGGTTCGAACACCCCGTCATAGATGCGGTCGAGTGCGGCGGTCGGATGCGTCAATTCCCTAAGTACAAATTGTACGATATCGCCAGCTTCCGGTCTGGCTACGATAAACGCCACCATCGCTTCCAGCGCGGCGAACAATTGTGCCCTCGCCGCCTCCGGGCCGGCTTGACCCGGCAATTGCGTGCCGCCGAGCGCCTGGCCGGCAACCGACTGGATGGTTTCGACGATGTGGTCGGCGGCGGCCGCGCGCAACCCTTCCTTGCCGCCGAAGTGATAGGCGATCGAGCCGATGTTGGCCTTGGCCTCGGCGGCGATCTCACGCGTCGACGTGCCGTCGAACCCTTGCCGTCCGAACAGCTTGAGCGCCGAAAGCACGAGTGCGGCGCGCGTCTGCTCTGCGGGGGATGTCTCCTGGCGGGGCGTTTTATCGGCTACGGTTTTGATCATGCTGGGCACTTAATCAATCGATTGATTAAAGTCAAATTGATTATCCGCGGCGGCTTGCCATGTCGGGCCGCAGACGCTTTAGTGGGCGGCCATGGGCAAGGAAGTCGAACGCAAGTTCCTGGTCTCCAGCGCCGAATGGCTGGAAATGGCCGAGGCGAATATACGCATTCGCCAGTTCTATCTTGCCGCAACACCCGGCCGCACCGTGCGCGTGCGCATCAGCGACGGCAGTTCGGCGAAGCTGACGCTTAAATTCGGCAGCAAGATCCGCGAGCGTGACGAATACGAATATGAAATTCCACTGGCGGACGCAGAGGAGATGCTGGCCTTCGCCATCGGACATGTCATCGAGAAGACACGCCACCATGTTAGGCATCGCGGCTATCTCTACGAAGTCGATGTTTTCGGCGGGATTCTAGCCGGCCTTGTGGTGGCCGAACTGGAGACGCCGGAGGATGTACCTGACGAAATGCTGCCTGATTGGCTCGGCCGCGAAGTGACCGGCGAGCAGAGATTTTACAACGCGTCGCTCGCCCTAGAGCCGGATGATTTTAGGTCGGGTCGACCTAAAATCGGAATCCGGCTCTAAATCAAAAGAGATGGAGCATGATGTCGTCCGAAAACCGCTTCACACTTTTCGGCATCATGCTCTAGGGGGATTCCGGAGATCGCCGCATGAGCTTTCGCATCGATCCGCGCCTGCCGCTGACCGGCGAGGTCAGGCGTATCCTTGGCGAGGAGATCGGCAAGGCGCTTGCCCATCTGGCCGTCGCGCGCGACCAGCCGGAGCAGGCATTGCACAAATGCCGCAAGCGGCTGAAGAGCGCGCGCGCCTTGCTGCGGCTGGTCCGTTCCGGAAATGAAACATTCTGTCGGACTGAGAACCAATGCTACCGTCAGGTGGCGGCGCTGCTTGCCGGGCCGCGCGAGGCGACCGCGCTGGTCGAGACCGTCGACCGGCTGGCAGCCGCCTTTCCCGAGCAGGTTGCCGGCGGCGGCCTCGACAGCGTGCGCGACCGGCTTATCGCCCGCCAGCATGAAATCCATGCCGGGGCTGGTCTCGACGGCGCCATAGGCGCGGCCACGGCCGCCTGCGAGGAAGGCCTGATCCGGATCGAGCGGCTGCTGCTCCCCGATCTGCCTGAGCATGCAGCCGATGTGCTTGCGGAAGGCGCTCGCAAGACCTTGCGCCGGGCCAGGAAGGCGCTGGACAAGGCCGGATCCCACGGAGGAGCCGAGGATTTCCACGATCTGCGTAAGGCGGCCAAGACCCACTCGATGCATCTTTCGCTGCTCGGCCGGCTGTGGCCGACGCCGATCAAGGTGCGGCGCAAGGCGGTCGACGAACTGGGTGAAAAGCTCGGCGAACTGCACGATGTCTTCGTCATGCGCGCCCTGCTCGAAGCCGACGGCGAGCCGCTCGGCGATGCGCAGGACACCAAGCTCCTGGGCAAGCTTTTGAAGCGCTCGGAAAAAAGCCTGAAGAAGAGCTGCCTCGCCGGGGCGGCCGAACTGTTCGGCGACAGTCCCAAGCGCTCGACAAAGAAGCTCGCCCGCAATGCGCGCGACGACCTCGCCGGGCCGGCACTGCCGGAAGAGACAGTGCCGGCCGGCTGACGCTGGCACTCCCCCGCCGGCGCGTGCTAGTCACGCTCTACCATGACCGCACCTGCCGACACGCTTCTGGACCGACTTGGCCGCTGGCTTGCCGGCCGGCTGCAGGACGAATCCTCCGGCTATGAGCCCTACACGCCGTCCGACGCCGAGACGTTGCGGCGCACGCTCGAGCCCGGCGACATCCTGCTCATCGAAGGCAACCAGAAGATCTCGGCGGCGATCAAATACCTGACCCAGTCGACCTGGTCGCATGCGGCCTTCTATATCGGCGATGCCTTGTCCGAACCGGAGGACGGATCGGAACGGCGTCGGCTGATCGAAGTCACGCTCGGCGAAGGCTGTGTCGCCGTGCCGCTGTCGCGCTACCGCACCTACAACACCCGTATCTGCCGGGCGAGCGGGCTGACCCCGGAAGACCGCGACCATGTCGTCGCCTTCATGATCGGCAAGCTCGGCCTGAAATACGATCTCAAGAACATTTTCGACATGCTGCGCTTTTTCCTGCCGACGCCGCCGGTGCCGGTGCGCTGGCGCCGCCGCATGCTGGCTTTCGGCTCCGGCGACCCGACGCGCGCCATCTGCTCGACCCTGATCGCCGAAGCCTATGGCGAGATCCGCTATCCGATCCTGCCCGAGATCACCCGCGCGCCCGGCCGCGCCTCAGCGCAGTCGAACTATTCGCGCCGCGAAATCCTGCACATCCGCCACCACTCGCTCTACACGCCGCGCGACTTCGACCTGTCGCCCTTCTTCCGCATCGTGAAACCGACGCTGGAATTTGGGTTCGACTACCGGGCGGTGACCTGGGAAGATAGGGCCGCTGAGGCGAAGGCCGCCGAATAGCAACCATTCAAACCGGCGCCGATGGCGAGTGGCGCCCTATGAGATCATTCGAGACAGTGTCGATGATCTCAGCGGAAAGCGTCGGATCGGGCACGACGCGGGAGAGGATCACCGATCCGACCATTTCCGCTAGGAATGCGATCGCGGCACTCCGCTTCGCGGCCGGGTCGCTTCCCGGCAGGAGTGAAATGATCAACGCGACATAATTGCTGACGATGCTTCCGAAGAACGATCGAAGCGCTGGATCGTCGTGCCGGGCGGCATCGGCCGCCAGTGCGGTGAGGCTGCATCCGTGCCCCGGATTGTCGCGATGATGGTCCGAGATGTAGTGGCGCACCAGCGTCTCAAACGGAGTATCGGTCGAAGCGAGCCGGGCGGATAGATCGGCGCTCATGTCACTGAAGGCCCGCTGCATGGCCTGAACGATGAGGTCGTCCTTCGACTTGAATTGTCGGTAGAAGCCTCCGTGGGTAAGCCCGGCCGCGCTCATCAGATCGGCAATGCCGATCCCGTCGATCCCTTGTTCGCGGAAGAGCTTTGCAGCGGTATCGATGACCCGCTCTCGATTTAACTCGACCATCTCCTTGCTCACCTTCACGACCGCATCCTCTCCTATTGATGATGATCGACATATAAGACGTGGCGGAGGCGCTTGACAATGATTGCGGCGGTCATTATCACCCAATGATTACGATCATAATCATTAGGCAGGAAAGTTGAGATGACACAAGTTCAGTCGCGCGCCGAGAAGATCGCGCTGATCACCGGCGCTTCGGGTGGCATCGGGCATGCGGCCGGACTTGCGCTCATCCGGGCGGGGTATCGCGTGTTCGGCACCAGCCGCCGAGCTGCGCCCAACGAAGTGCGTCAGGGCATTCACATGGTCCCTTGCGACGTCACCGATGATGGGTCCGTCAGAGACGCCATCAAGCAAGTTGTCGCCCTCGCCGGCCGGATCGACGTACTGGTAAACAATGCGGGCCGCAGCCTGATCGGCGGCGCCGAGGAATCATCGGTCGCTCAAGCCCAAAGCCTGTTCGACATAAATGTCTTCGGCATCGTTCGCATGACCAATGAAGTGCTGCCCATCATGCGCAGACAGGGCGAGGGCCGGATCATCAACATCAGTTCGGTGTCCGGTTTCCTGCCGGGGCCATTCACCGCCCTCTACACCGCCACCAAACACGCAGTCGAAGGATATTCCGAGTCGCTCGATCACGAACTTCGAACGTTCGGCATCAGGGTTTCCCTTGTCGAGCCCGCCTTCACCCGCACCGGACTGGAAGAGAACGCCGAACAGCCTGACCGGGTTTCCGGCGTCTACGAACAGGGGCGCTCAGCCATGAATTCGACCTGGCGCAACAGAATCGCGAGCGGCGATCCGGTGGAAGCCGTGGCCGACAAAGTGGTACAAGCAGCCACCGAAAAGACGCCGAGCATGCGCTATACGCCTGGCAAAACGGCAGGCCGTCTTCGCTTCATGCGGCGCTTCGTGCCCGAAAACATGTTCGACAAGAGCTTCCGCAAGCAGATGGGCGTGGCCGATTGATCTAAAATCAAGGCATCGCCAGGCCAGTCCGGCAGGCGAGCCTCCTTTCGCCGAGGAGCGACGAATGAAGTCCTATTTGTGCAAATATATTCCGCCGCGTTCCGACTTTCTGGCAACGATGACCACCGATGAGGAAGAGTGGATGAAGCAGCACGGAGCATTCCTGGATGACCTGCTTGAAAAGAGGCTTATCGTCGCGCACGGCCCCGGACCCGGCTGGCGGTTATGGGGTGTCGCTCTATCGGATTGCCGATGATCTGGACATAGAGGCGATCACCTCGGAGGACCCGATCGTGAAGAATGGCGCCGGGCACTACGAACACCATCCGATGCTGCATTTGAAAACGCACGGCAAACCATTTCGACCAAACCGCATCGATGCGGCAGCGAAAGTCGCTCTCGAACGGGCCAGCTTTGCGCACGCTGGCGGGCGCGATCCAGTCGAGGTTTCTGGCGTCCATCCTGCCGAGGTGCAGGCATTTCACATGGCGGCCGGCATCACGCCGAAACCGCGATGGCGCCCTGGTTTTCGGCCCTGTGTTCGACCCAGACATGGACCGGTTCGTCCCGGCCGCGGATGCTAACCGGTCCATGATCGCGCGCATTCAGCTGTGTCCCGAGCGATTCCGCCTTCGCGGCCTCAATCAGTCGTGACCCAAAGCAAATATTCGCCTGAAGCTCCCGGCAGAGCGCCTGCAAACGGCTGGCGACGTTGACGGTGTCGCCCACCACCGCGAAGGACAGGTTGCGCTCGCTGCCGACCGCGCCGAGGACGACGGCGCCATATTGTGCACCGATCCGAACGTCCAGCGGCGGATATCCCCTGGACACACGCTGGACATTCCAGTCTTCGATAGCGGCGATCATCGCTTCAGCGCACCGGATGGCCCGGGTTGCGTCGTCATGGCTGGCTTGCGGAACCCCGAAGGTCGCCATGATGCAATCGCCGATATAGTTGTCGACGGTGCCATGGTGGTCGAAAACGACCTGCTCCATGCGACGGTGGAACTGACGCAGTAGTTCGAACACTGCTTCGGCCGGATGATCCTCGGAATAGTGTGTGAAGCCGACGATGTCGGCGAACAGCACCGCGATATCCTGCCGGCGGACCGGACCGAAGGGCTCGTCATCCGAGGCGAGCTGGTCGACGACATTGGGCGAAAAATGCCGGGCGAGATTGGCGCGGGCGCGCTCCGCCTTGACATAGTCTTCCGACAGATGCCGGGAACGGGAGACGACCAGCGCCATGATCGCGCCGATAATCAGGACAACCAACACATTGGTCGCCTGCGCGAACGTATCGACGAAATTGGGGTTGAGATAGAGATTCAGTCGCTCTGTCATCGGCAGCGAATAGAGGTTCGTTGCCGGAATGACGGTTCCCGCATGAAAAACCACCCATCCCACCCCGATCGTCCACGTCAAGGCCGCGAGCGCGCCGAGATAGAGCGCCAATCGTGTCGAAAGGGTCAGCGCGCCAAGGCATACGAAAATCAGCAGGAATTTGAAGCTGCCCTCGCGCAGTTGCATCGCGGCCGGCGCGACCTCGAGGGAAAACGGGTTGGGCGTTACCAGCAGAACGGTCAACAGAATGATGTCCAGCGTACCGACGAGGTAACCGATCCACCATGGCGCGTTGCGACGGCGCGCAAAGCGAAACTGGATCAGGCCGACGAGTTGGAACAGCGCGAGGCCCGCCAGCACGAAGAGCAGCGAGGCATCCCAGCGGCTGATCAATGAAAAGAAGCAGGAGATCACGGCGAGCGATGCCGTGCGCGCCCAGAACTGCAATGCAGCACCCTGGCGTTCTGCGCGCTCCCGCAAATTTTTCAGGCGCGAATAGCGGCGAAGTTCAAGTGTTGGCGCGGTCGGCATAGGATCACTTCGATTTTGCGGGGACGGTCACGCATTCGGCAAACCCGCCCCGTACAGTCAGGCAAATCAGCGCGCGAACTCTATCATGGTTTCGTTTTTGAAACGCGGCTGGCGCGTCAAGCCGGCAACGGACGGCGTCCCTTTGCCGGAGCGGTGGGCCGGTCGGACGCACCGGCATCCCTGGGGTGCGGGCCGATCGGCATGATCGCCGGAAACGGGGTTGCGCCAAAAGCAAACGTCCATTTGTAGCCGGTCAGCCCGTCTTCCGGCGTCGTGTGCTGGTCGTGATGGGCGAGCAGTTTGGCGCGCTCGGCCAGTTCCTCCGCCTCGCGCTTCACCATCTCCGCCGTCTCCGGCCGCATCCGCCTGGAGAAAGAGACGAAGGTCGCTTCCCGCTCCAGATGGGTGATCGCCCAGCCGATGAAATTCTTGTTTGTCATCTCGAACAGCGGCCTGAGCGGCCCTTCGAAATTCCACTGGATCGGTGTGTCGACCAGCAGCCGTGCCGACAGCCCGCCGCCCAATGCGATCAGGCCGAGCGCTTCGAGATCGCGCAGATAAAGGAACATCGACGCTTCGCTCAAGCCTTGCGAGCGCATGACGCCTTCGGGCGTGAACTTCTCCGACAGCATGACGAAGATGAACAGCAGCGCCGGCCGTCCCGCGAGCTTGCGCTCGATCTCCGGCGCGATGCGATTGACCGGTCCCGGCCCCCGGTTCATCGACCCCAGCACGTTTTCCAGCTCGACGCCGGCGGCAGCGCAGATCCCGATGAGACGGTCGAGCTTGCAGTTGCGCTCGTGGAAGATGCGCTTCACCGTCGGCTCGGAAACGCCCATCCGCCCGGCAAGCTCACGATAGGTGACGCCCTTGGCCTTCAGCGTCCGCTTCAGCGCCTCGAAAATCAAGCCGTTCATGGAATGCACCTCTTTTGCGCCATTTCGTATCGGTTTCCGATACTAGCTCGAATCTTCCTTCCGGAAAAGTATCGAAACTCCTACCTCTCCGCCATCCATCACAGGAGACCTGGCCATGAAAACCCTCATCCCCTCTATTTGTCTCGCCGCCTTCGCTATCGCGCTCGTGCCTGCGGCCGAGGCCGCCGAACTCTGGCGCGCCTCGGGCTTCGAGCAACCGGAATCGGCGCTGTTCGACGCCGCCAACAGTCGCATCATCGTCTCCAACATCGTCGGCAATCCTGGGGAGGCCGACGGCAACGGCTATCTCTCGGTGCTGTCGCTGGACGGCAAGATCATTAGCCAGCACTGGACCGACGGCATGGATGCACCAAAAGGCTCGGCGATCTCCGGCGGCAAGCTCTACGTCGCCGATATCACCAAGGTGCGCATCGTCGATCTCGCCAGCGGCAAGCTCATCTCGACCATCGATGTGCCCGGCGCCGTTTTCCTCAACGACGTGACATCGGACAGTTCGGGCAAGGTTTATGTCACCGACATGCTGGCCGATGCGATCTACCGCATTGACGGCGACAAGCCGGAACTGTTCGTGAAGGATGCGAAGCTCGCCGCGCCCAACGGCATCTTTGCCGATCGCGATCGGCTGATCGTGGCGTCCTGGGGCAAGGGCATCAAACCGGACTTCAGCACTGCCGCGCCCGGGGGCCTGCTGTCGGTCGATCTCGCGACGAAAGCCGTGACGCCGCTGCCTGGCGCACAAAACTTTGCCGACCTCGATGGCGTCGTCGCCACCGGCGACAGCATCTACGCCACCGCCTTCATGACCGACACGCTCTATCGGTACAAAGTCGGCGAGGCGCCGGAGGCTGTAGAGCAGTTCAAGCCGGGCAGCGCCGATATCGGCACAGACGGCACGCGGATTTTCGTGCCGCTGATGAACGAGGGCGAGATCGCGGTGCTGAGCCTGGACTGACGGCGCACACTTGCCGGCTCAGCCAACGGGCGCGGCTTTGAGTTGCGCCCGCGCATCCTTGATCGAAGCGGCAAAGGTCACCAGCGGGCGCTTGACGCCGTGGTTGATCAGCATGCGCCGTGTCTGCGGCGAGGCACCGGCGATGATGAAACGCACCCCTGCGCGTTTCGCCTTGTGCGCCGCGCCCTCGATGACATTGGCCGCGGTGGAATCGAAGAAGGGCACCGCCGAACAATCGAGGATGAAGTTCTTGCGCTGGTCGGCGATGCGGTCGAGCACCGTGCCGACAGTAGAGGCGGCGCCGAAGAAGAAGGCGCCGGAGATGCGATAGACGACGGTGTCGGCGTCGCTTGCCTCGCTTGCATCGTAGGCGCGGCCGCTGCTGTCGGCGACATCGTCCTGCACCAGCGGCAAATCCGCCTCCACGGCGATCGACTTGGCCATACGGTCGATGAACAGGATCGAGCCTAGCGCGAAGCCGACGACGATGCCTTCGGTGAGATCGCGGAAGACGACGATCAGGAAGGTTGCCATCAGCACCAGGGCGTCGCCGCGCGAAGCGCGCAGCAACGTGGCGAAGGCCTGCTTCTCGAACATGTTCCAGCAGACAACCGCCAGCACCCCGGCAAGGGCGGCAAGCGGGATGTAGCTGGCCAGCGGTGCGGCCACCAGCATGAAGACCAGCAGAAAAAGCGAATGCAGCATGCCGGAAACCGGCCCATGCGCGCCGGCCCGCACATTGGTGGCGGTGCGGGCGATGGTGCCGGTGGTGCAGATGCCGCCGAACAGGGCAGACGCGATGTTGGCAAAGCCTTGCGCCACCAGTTCGCAATTGGAACGGTGACGCCGCCCGGTCATGCCATCGGCGACCACGGCCGAGAGCAGCGATTCGATGGCGCCGAGCAGCGCAAAAGCCACCGCATCCGGCAGCACCGCAAGCGCCTTGTCGAGGTTGAGTGCCGGCAGTGCCGGCAACGGCAGGCTGCCCGGAATGCCGCCATAGCGGGTGCCGATCGTTTCCGCCGGCAGCGAAAGCAGCGCCACGACAAGGGAGGCCAGTCCGACGGCGATCAGCATGCCCGGCCAGCCGGGCCGCCAGCGCTTCACCCCGACGATGGTGGCGATGGTCAGCGCCGCCACCAGCGTTGCCGAGATATTGAGCGTGCCGGCCGCGTGGCCGATCGCCATCAGCTTCGGCAGCAGCGGCCCGGGCTCCGGCCCGGCAAGCCTCAGCCCGAACAGTTCGACGATCTGGCCGGAGAAGATGATGACTGCGATGCCGGCGGTGAAGCCGACCGTCACCGGGTAAGGGATGAATTTGATATAGGTTCCGAGCCGGAGATAGCCGATGGCGAGCAGGAAGATGCCGGCCATCATCGTCGCCAGCAGCAGTCCGTCGACGCCTTCGCGCTGCACCGTCGCCGCCACCAGCACGATGAAGGCGCCGGCCGGGCCGCCGATCTGGAAGCGGCTGCCGCCGAGCGCCGAGACGATGAAGCCGCCGACAATGGCCGTGAACAGGCCGCGCTCCGGCGTCACGCCCGAAGCAATCGCAATCGCCATCGACAGCGGCAACGCGACAATAGCGACGGTCAGCCCGGCCATGAAGTCGGCCTTGAACTGCGGCAGGCGGTAACCTTCGCGCCAGACCGTCACCAGCTTGGGCGTGAACAGCTCTGAAAATGTCGGCTTTGCCGACTTCTGGGCCGGTTGATGCACTGCCCGCCGGATCTGATCCATGGACTGCCTTCCGCTTGCGTGAAGGCGGCGGGATCGTCGGCAGGACTGTCGGCGGTCGCCGTCGCGACTATATGCCGGCTCAGCCTTGCGGGTTCGGCGGCGCGACCGGCTTGAGGCGCACGCCCCGGCCGCCGCGCTCGCTGGTCTGGTTCTCGCCGATGAGCTCCACCCCGGCCTCGTCGAGAGCCTGGATAACCTTCATCAGCGTATCGACCACACCCCTGACCACGCCGTCACTCGCTTCCATGCGCTGGATTGTCGGAAGCGAAACGCCGGCACGCTCGGCGAGCGTCTTCTGATCGATGCCGGCCAGCGCCCTCGCGGCGCGCATCTGCGCGGCAGTGATCATCGGTCGGAACCCCCGTCTGAGTCTGCGGAGACGACGTGTAATACAATCATAGTGATGTTTCAACCATCATAAAGCATACATGAAACATGATCTCTCCACAAAGCCGGATGGCGGGATACGGGATGAGCATGCTACGCTACCGCCTTGGCTCTTACTGGCGGGGAAATATCAGTTGAAGATTTTCAGGACCTTGACGACTTCGGCAGCCTTGCTGTCGGCGGTTTTTCTGCTGGCAGGCTGCGGACACGGGCTGATCAACCGGCTGATTTGAATGTCGCTCCGGATCGTCAGTCTTCGGGCTCGTTGCCATCGGCCACCGCCTTGTTCCGCTGCAGCATTCGCGCCGCCAGCCAGCACAGCGTCGCCCAGGTGAAGCCGGCGCACCATCCCGCCAGCACGTCGGAAGGCCAGTGGACGCCGAGATAGACGCGGCTGACGCCGACCAGCAGCGTTATCAGCACCGCCAGGCTGAGGACATAGATTTTCGTCGTTCGTCCCGGCAGGAAGCGCGCTGCCAGCGAGCCCAGCGTGAGATAGGTCACCGCCGACAGCATGGCGTGGCCGCTGGGAAACGACAGCGACGTCTCGTTGGCCAGGTGCGAGACAAGATCGGGGCGCGGCCGGTCGATGCCGGCCTTGAGCAAGGTCGACAGCAGCTGCCCGCCGGCCACCGCGACAAAGATCAGCAGCGCCGTCCTCGGCCTGCGGATCAGCAGGAGGTAGACGATCACCGCCGTTACGATCAGCACCAGCACGCTGGAGCTGCCGAGGCTGGTGATGTCCCGCATCGCGCCTTCCAGCCATGCCGGGCCGACGGGAACATCCGGCTGACCCACTTTTCGGAAAGCGAGCAGGATCTCTGTATCGAAAGCGTGCGGCGTGGTGGCCCTCGCCACCTCCATCAGTTCCTCGAAGCCCCACAGCCCGGCGGCTATCACCAGCCCAGCCAGCAGCACCGGAAATTCAAGCCAGTTGGTGAACGCACGCGGGGTCTTCATCGGATTACAGTCGCCCCTGCAGGTAAGGCCCGAGCGAGATCAGCACCACCGCCGCGATGGCCAGCACGATGCCGGTCGCCTGCAAGGCATTGACGCGTTCGCCGAAGAACACCAGCGCCACCACATTGACCGCCACCAGTTGGATCACCGCCGACAGGCTGAACGACACCGACATGCCGAACTCACGAACCAGCCGCAGCATCATCAGATTGCCCGCCGTATAGAGCGCCAGTGTCAGCACGATCTTGCCAAGGCTTGGCGCCAGCCCCCATTGCTTGGCCGCGATTGCCGCCAGCAGGAAGATCACCGTCGAAACGACGATCTGCGCCAGTCCCCAGAAACTCACTTTTGTGCCTCGCTGTCGTTTGTGGCAGCCCTTGTTTCGCAAGCGCGCCGACACGTCAAGCAGACTGCGGCGAGACAGGCCCGACGATGACGAGAGGTGGCTGAATGAATGGCAGCACGATCGCGGTCTGATTGCAACGCTCGGGCCGGATTAACGCAAACCCAGGCAGCTGCCCACCCAAGCCCCGGAAAAGAATGGACATTTAAACATGGCGCCCTACCTCTTCTGGAGGAGAGTGCCATGCCAAAGTCCGTCTATGACCGTGGCCTGCTGAAACCCGACGACATCGCCAGGCTGCAACGCGTGTTCGACGAAGCCTGCCGCAGGCGCGACGTGCATCCCGATTCGGCGGAGGCGCGGGAGATCGCGCTGAACCTGCTTGCGCTGCACAATGCCGGGATGGTCGAGGAAGATATGCTTATGGAAACCGTGGGTTTCCGCCGGTTGGAGCCGAAATCAGCCTGAGGCCCGCAAGGCGGCCTGGAGCAATTCCAGGAAAAGTGTGAAGCGGTTTTCCGTCCGGAATTGCGTAAAAATAAAGGCCTAGGAGCGGTTCGCCGTTTCCGTGAAACGGTGAAACGCTCTAGCCGGCGCGCTGCACGACGGCCACATTCATCTCTGCCCTCAGCCTGAAGCCGATGGACTCGTACAACCGGACCGCGCCGGCATTGCTGGCATAGGCATGCAGGTAGGGAACTTCGCCGCGCGCAAAAATTCGGTTGGCCACGAACACCGACAGCAGCCGGCCGAGGCCGCTGCCGCGAAATTCGGGATGCGAGCAGACGCCGCTGAGTTCGCTGTAGCCGGGCTGCTTCATGCGCTCGCCGGCCATCGCCGCCAGCCGGCCGTCGATCTTCACGCCCCAGAACTCGCCGAGGCTCAGCGCCTTGAGGGTGAACGGGCCGGGCTTGGTCAGTGACGCCAAAGCAAGCATCTCGGCCGCGTCGTCCTGCGTCAGCTGCTGCACACGCTCGTCCGACACGGAAGGCAATGGCGCCTCGGCAACCATCTGAACGCCGAAGGCGGTCACGGTCGCGGTCAGTTCCGGCGGCAGGGCAATGGGGTCCGCCTGGAGCATGAACACGCTCTCACCTGCAGGAATGAGGCTTGCGAGCGCCTGCAGGCTCTCAGCGTCGTCTGCCCCGGAAGCCGCGAAGGGGACGATCGAGGAGGGATAGCGCCTGGCGAGCCTGTCGCCATACGCAAAGATCCGATGCCGCGTGTCGAGCGCGCTCCAGACCGGACGATCGAGGACATGGCTCATGGCGCGACATCCTGTTTCACACGACGGTCGAGTGGGGCCGCCGCCAGGCCGTCCTCTATTGCCGAGAGTTGTTCGAGAAGCGGCCCCGCAAGGCCTTTGCACAAGTCGGCAACGGCGTTCTCGATGCGCGGCCAAACGTCCCGCTTCGCCACATCGACCAGGCGCTGGCCGTTCGCGGTCAGCGAGATCATCCTGCGGCGCTGGTCGTCGTTCGATGGCGCGGCCTCGACCAGCCCCAGTTCGGCCAGCAGCGCCACGCTGCGCGTCACCCCCGGCTGGGTGATCCCCATTGACTGCGCCAGTTCGCCGACAGGCAGCGGCCCAAGCCGGTCGAGCGCGGCCAGCAGAGGATACTGGCTGGACTGCACCGGCACCTCCAGCCCATTGAGCATGCGCTGCGTATCGGCCTGCAACTGCTCGCCGATGCGCTTCAGCCTGCTGCCGAGGGTTAGATAGCCAAGGGATCGAATGATGTCTTCCATGGTCGGTTTGTCCGATTTTGATAACATCTTATATAACAAGACATGAAGTGGATTCAAGCGCCTGCGTTGGGAGATTGGCCGCAAGCTCTCAGCTTCGTCATCCCACGGGCGAAGCAGCCGCGCAGCGGCGTCGCGAAGACCCGAGAATGACGAAGGGACAGGGCGCTTCGGCTAACCGCCAAAATATACGATCCCGCCATGCAGATGTGTCGGACCAAGCGCACCGAAGCGTCTACAACTCCCTGGCGATCTGACGGGCAATCGCTTCGGCCTGCAGTCCGGCGCTGTGAAAATAGCTGGTCAGGCTTGGCCGCATGCCGATGAACCACAGGCCGGGCTGGCCGCTCGGGGTGCCGCCATTGGCCTTCGGCACGCCCTTGGCGTCGAGCACGCCGAGATCGCCCAGCATGGCCTCCAGGCCGGTGCGATAGCCGGTTGCCGCGATCACTACATCCGGCTCGAGCACCGTGCCGTCGTTCAGCCGCACGCCGGCGCCTTCGAAAGCCGCCACCGGCGCCACCACCGAAATCCGTCCGGCCTTCAGCGCTGCGACGGCGCCGTCGTCAACGGCAATAGCGATCTGCTCGACGCCGAGCCGGCTGGCGCCGCCCTTCGGCGCCGGCGGCAGGCCGAAGCGGGTGAGGTCGCCGAACACCAGCCGCTGCGTCGCGGCAATCGCGGCATCGGCAATCCACGTCGGCAGCATCGCCATGAAACCGCCGAAGCGCGCCACGGCGACCTTGCCGATCCGTTTCGGCATCAGCGACGGACCCTGCCTGGCTGACAAGCAGATGGCCTTTGTGTCGGCACGGGCGAGGTGGTTGAGCACGTCGAAGCCGGAATTTCCGGCCCCGACCACCAGCACGCTTTTGCCCACATAGTCCTGCGCTGTGCCGAAATCGGCGGCGTGGACAAGTTTGCCGGTGAAAGTCGCCTTGCCTTGCCAGTCCGGCGTCCATGGCAAGCGGTCGCGGCCGGTGGCGACGATGACATTGCGGGCGCTCAGCGTTTCCCGGCCCGTATGGACGAGCCAGCCATTGCCTCTGCGTTCGATCCGCTCGACGGCGGTGCCGAATTCGACCCTTATGCCGCGCGCGCGGGCAAAATCCTCGAGATAACCGACGATGGCATCCTTGTTCGGAAAGGCGGCGGTGCGGGGCGGATAGGCAAGGCCGGGCAGGGTCGACAGCGCGCGATGCGTGTTTAGGGTCAGCTTCTCGTGCCGCCGTCGCCACGGTTCGGCGATCCGCGGCTCCTTTTCGAGCAAGACGGCCGCCACGCCGAGCCGGTCAAGCGCGGCGGCGGCGGCCAGTCCCGCCGCTCCGGCGCCGATGACGATCACCGCCTCGCCTGAGCCTTTCGGCCCGGGTACGATAGGCATCGTTTCGCTTGTCGTAGCCGCCATTCGGTCGAGATTTCCTTTCAGGTGCGCCATGGGGACCCGTCCTATATGGCACGTCCCATATGGCACAGGGGCGATATGATCGATAATGAGGTCGCGTCAATGCGACTGATTCGAGGCCTTGGGGGCAAGCCTCTGTTTATCATCGGCACGCGGAAGCTCGACCATGCCCTCCTTGCGTATCTTTCTCGACAAACTGCTGGAGGGCGCCGCAGCCAAGGTGCCGCGCCAGGATTTTTCGCATGTCGAGCGGCTGGCGCTTGTCCGCCGCCACGGCGACTTCTCGCTGGCCTATTCGACCGCCGTGCAGCAAAAACTCTCCTATTTCGGCGACGCCGACGGCTACATCGCCTTCGGCACCAAGATGAAGCACCATTTCGCGCTCGGTGACCCGGTGGCCCATCCGGCCGATCGGCCCGACTATATCAGGCGCTTTGTCGAAGCCGCCGACAGCCCGTGGTTCGTGCAGATCGGCGAACCGACGGCGCGCGTGCTGGCCGGGCTCGGCTACCAGGTCAACCGTCTCGGCGTCGACACGCGGCTGGAACTGCCGGCTCACGATTTTTCCGGCAAGCGCAACGAAACCGTGCGCTATTCCGAACGCTGGCTCTTGAAGAAGGGGTTTTCCTTTGGCGAAGGAGCGGTCTATCTCGACGAGGTCCAGCGCCTGTCGCAGAACTGGCGGGCAGACCGCATCGTCAAGCGCTGGGAGATGGCGTTCCTCAACCGCCCCTTTGCCGATCATCTCGGCATCGATATGCGCCGTTTCGTGCTCTACAGCCCGGAAGGCGAGCTCGTCGCCCTGCTCGATTTCGATCCGATGTTCAGTGGCGGCAAGGTGATCGGCTACACCACCTCGTTCAAGCGCAAGCACATCGATGCCTCGCCGCATGCCGAAATCGGGCTGACCAAATTCGCCGTCGACCGGTTTCGCAATGAGGGCATTTCTGTCGTCACGCTCGGCCTGTCGCCGATGCTCGACGTCGGAGCCAACGGCTTTGCCGAATCGAGCTTCTGGCGCAACGCCTTCGAGCGGGCCTATGAGTCGCCCTGGGTCAACCGCAGCAAGTTCAACCTCAAGGGCCAGGCGGCGTTCAAGCGCCGCTTCCACGGCATCGAGGAACCGACCTACATCGCCTTCCGCCAAGGCAGGCTGATCGAGATGCTGGGGTTGCTGCGCCTCATCAAGGCGATCTAGCAAGAAAACGCGACGCGCTTTAGAGCGGCAGGGTCAGTTGCGCAGCCGGTAGCCGGTGCGGAAGATCCAGGCGACGATGGCGATGCAGATGGCGAGGAACACCATCGTCATGCCCAGGCTGACGGCGACCGAGACATCGGACTTGCCGTAAAAGCTCCAGCGGAAACCGCTGATCAGGTAGACGACCGGGTTGAACAGCGTCACCGTGCGCCAGGTCTCGGGCAGCATGTTGATCGAATAGAAGCTGCCGCCGAGGAAGGTCAGCGGCGTGATGATCAACAGCGGGACCAGCTGCAATTGCTCGAAGCTTTTCGCCCAGATGCCGATGATGAAGCCGAACAAGCTGAAGGTCACCGCCGTCAAGACAAGGAAGGCCAGCATCCAGAACGGATGCTGGATGGTGAGCGGCACGAACAGCGAGGCCGTCGCCAGGATGATCAGGCCGAGGATGATCGACTTGGTCGCGGCGCCGCCGACATAGGCGATGACGATCTCCAGATACGACACCGGCGCCGACAAGAGCTCGTAGATGGAGCCGACGAATTTCGGGAAATAGATGGCAAAGGAGGCGTTGGAGATCGACTGCGTCAACAGTGAGAGCATGATCAGCCCCGGCACGATGAAGGCGCCGTAGCTGATGCCGTCGATCTCGGTGATGCGCGAGCCGATGGCCGAGCCGAAGACGACGAAATAAAGCGATGTCGAGATCACGGGCGAGACGATGCTCTGCAGCACGGTGCGGAACGCACGCGCCATCTCGACCCGGTAGATCGCCCATACTGCTCGCCAATTCATGGCTCTTGCCTCAACAGATTGACGAAGATCTCCTCGAGCGAGCTGTTTTGCGTGTCCATGTCGCGGAACTGGATGCCGGCCGTCTCGAGTTCGCGCAGCAGCGATGCGACGCCGGGGCGTTCGCTCTGATTGTCATAGGTGTAGGTCAGCTGTGTGCCATCGCCCGACAGCTCCAACGCGTAGTGCGAAAATGCATCGGGAATGGCGGGGAGCGGGTTGCGCAATTCCACGATCAGGCGCTTGCGGCCGAGCTTGCGCATCAGTTCGGCCTTGCCCTCGACCAGGATGATCTCGCCGCGGTTGATGACGCCGACACGGTCGGCCATCGCCTCGGCCTCTTCGATATAGTGCGTGGTGAGGATGATGGTGACGCCGTCGTCGCGCAGCTGTCGCACCATCGCCCACATGTCCTGGCGCAGTTCGACGTCGACGCCGGCCGTGGGTTCGTCGAGGAACAGGATGCGCGGCTCATGCGAGAGCGCCTTTGCAATCATCAGCCGCCGCTTCATGCCGCCCGACAGCGTGATCGCCTTGGCGTCCTTCTTGTCCCATAACGACAGGTCGCGCAGCACCTTTTCGACGAAGCCCGGATTGGGCGCCTTGCCAAACAGGCCGCGGCTGTAGGTGACGGTTGCCCAGACGCTCTCGAACGCATCGATGGTCAGCTCCTGCGGCACCAGCCCGATCAGGCTGCGCGCCGCGCGGTAGTCTCGGTTGATATCATGGCTGTCGACGGTCACCGTTCCCGACGAACGGTTGACGATGCCGCAGACGATCGAGATCAGCGTCGTCTTGCCGGCGCCGTTCGGCCCCAGCAGCGCGAAAATCTCGCCGCGTTCGATGTCGAGGTTGATTTCCTTCAGCGCCTTGAAGCCGGTGGCGTAGGTCTTGGTGACCCCGGCAATCGAAATGATGGAAGGCAAATTCGTGGAAGACATGAGGCCGAAAACGACTGTTTGAAAGAGGCGGGGATTATTATTGCGCTGAATGTCGGTGCGCAGGCTCGGAAGTCAATGCCGCTGCTGACAATTGTGGACAAACGTTCCCCTTTTGCCGTTTCGTCATGGGGGTGTCGAGGCGCTGACGGTTTGATACGATCTGCTGCGACAACGCGCCCCGCGTGACGACAAGCCGCTTTGACCGGACCGCATCCGCCGCCTATTCTCGCCAACAAACAGCAGCCGGAGCCCGCATGGACCCGCTCATCCTGTCGCGAATGCAGTTCGGGGCGAATATCTCGTTCCACATCCTGTTTCCGACCATCACGATTGCGCTTGGCTGGGTGCTGCTGTTCTTCAAGCTCCGCTACAACGCCACCGGCGATTCCGCCTGGATGCGCGCTTATTTCACCTGGGTGAAGGTGTTCGCGCTGTCCTTCGCCATGGGCGTGGTCTCGGGCGTCACCATGAGCTTCCAGTTCGGCACCAACTGGCCGGGCTATATGGAAAAGGTCGGCAACATCGCCGGGCCGCTGCTTGCCTACGAGATCCTCACCGCCTTCTTCCTCGAAGCGGCCTTCCTCGGCATCATGCTGTTCGGGTTCCGCCGCGTCTCCAACCGCGTCCACACGCTGGCGACGGTATTGGTCGCCGGCGGCACCACGCTGTCGGCCTTCTGGATCATTGCGCTGAACTCCTGGATGCAGACGCCGGCCGGCTTCGAGATGATCGATGGCAAGGCGCATCCCGTCGACTGGTGGGCGATCGTCTTCAACCCGTCCATGCCCTACCGTCTGACGCATATGCTGCTTGCCTCCGGCCTGACGGTGTCGTTCCTGATCGCCGGCCTGTCGGCGCTGCGCTATCTCACCGGCGACCGGTCGGAATCGATGTGGAAGGCGCTGCGCACCGGCGTCTTCACCGCCGCCATCCTAATCCCGATCCAGATCTTCGCCGGCGACCAGCACGGGCTGAACACGCTGGAGCACCAGCCGCAGAAGATCGCCGCCATGGAGGCGAACTGGAACACCGGCCCCAACGTGCCGCTGGTGCTGTTTGCGCTGCCCGACGAGGCGGCGAAGGAAAACAAATTCGAGATCGCCATTCCCGACGGCGCCAGCCTGGTGCTGCGCCATTCCACCAGCGGTATCGTGCCGGGGCTCAACGACTATCCCGGCCTGCATCCGCCGGTCTTCCCGGTGTTCTGGGGCTTCCGCATCATGGTCGGCACCGGCATTTTGATGCTCATCGTCTCGTGGTCGGCGACCTTCTTCCTCAAGCGCCGCCACAGCCTGCCGAGGCCGCTGGCCATGCTGATGGTGCCGATGGCGCTCTCCGGCTGGCTGGCGACGCTGGCCGGCTGGTACACCACCGAAATCGGCCGCCAGCCCTGGCTGGTCACCGGCGTGCTGAAAACCGCCGACGCTATCGGCCTGGTCGCCGGCAGCCATGTCGCGCTGACGCTCGCCATCTATCTCATCCTCTATGTGCTGCTGTTGATCGCCTATCTCGGCGTGCTGGTGCACCTGGCGCTGAAGGCGGCCAAGGACGGCGACACCTCGCCGCTGCCGGGCGTCATGAAGACGGCGATGTCGCAACCGGCCGCAGCGGAGTGAGGAATGGTCCGCGTAGCGGACGAAAAGCCAACGATTTGGCTCTTCGAATGACGAACGCCCCGGAGCCATAGCGAAGGGCAGAACCGTTGATGAGAGGGATGACAGACCGATGACCTTCGACTGGCCAACCGCGCTGCCCCTGATCTTCGCCGGCCTGATGGGCCTCGCCATCCTGATCTACGTCATTCTCGACGGTTTCGATCTCGGCATCGGCATCCTGTTCTCGGTCGCCGAAGATGCCGAGCAGGACACCATGATCGCGGCAATAGGCCCTTTCTGGGACGCCAACGAGACCTGGCTGGTGCTGGCCGTCGGCCTGCTCCTGGTCGCCTTTCCGCTGGCGCATGGCGTCATCCTCACCGCGCTATACATTCCGGTCTTCGTACTTTTGGTCGGCCTCATCCTGCGCGGCGTCGCCTTCGATTTCCGCGCCAAGGTGCCCGCCGGCAAGAAGCATCGCTGGAACCGCATTTTCTTCCTCGGTTCCGTCATCGCCTCGCTGGCGCAAGGCTATATGCTCGGCGTCTATGTGCTTGGCCTCGATGTCGGCTTTGGCGGCATCGCTTTCGGGGCGCTGGTGGCGCTCTGCCTGTCGGCGGCCTATGCAGCGATGGGCGCTGCCTGGGTCATCTACAAGACCGAGGGCGAATTGCAGAGGAAGGCGGTGGAATGGCTGCGGACAGCCCTGGTGCTGACCGCGCTCGGCATGGCGGCGGTGTCGCTGGCGACCCCATTCGCCAGTCCGCGCATCTTCGCCAAATGGTTCGTCTGGCCCGAAATGCTCTATCTGTCGCCGCTGCCGATCTTGTCGGCGCTGCTGTTCCTGTGGCTGTGGCGGCAGACCTTCCACCTGCCCAAGCCCGACGATCGCCACGCGTTGCGGCCGTTCCTGACGCTCGCCGCCATCTTCGCGCTCGGCTTTGCCGGGCTTGCCTGGTCGTTCTATCCTTTCGTGGTGCCCGACAGGCTGACCATCTGGCAGGCGGCGTCGGCGACGGAAAGCCTGGCCATCATCCTCGCCGGCACGGTCGTCGTGTTGCCGGTGATCATCTTCTATTCGTTCTATGCGTATCGGGTGTTCGGCGGGAAGGCGACGGATCTGACGTATGATTGAGGGGAGCTGATCTCCCCCCTTGAGGGGGAGATGGCCGGCAGGCCAGAGGGGGTCGCCGCGCGTGGAGCGCTAACCTTCTTCTGCCGCAGGAGGTCGCGTCCGGTCGGACCGACCCCCTCTGTCGCCTCCGGCGACATCTCCCCCTCGAGGGGGGAGATTAGGTGCTCAGCTCTTCCCCGCCAGCACCAGCACCGGCTTCTCGCTATACAACCCCGGGAACAGCGCCTTCAAATTCGCCACCTTGGGCAGATCGTTGTAGACGATGTAGGGGTAGGTCGGGTTCAGCGTCAGAAAGTCCTGGTGATATTCCTCGGCCGGATAGAAGGTTTTGCCCGTCTCCAGCGTGGTGACGATGGGTTTTGAAAACACCTTGGCCTGGTCGAGCTGGGCGATGTAGCTCTGGGCGATCTTCTGCTGCTCGCCATTCTCGGCAAAGATGGTCGAGCGGTACTGGGTGCCCGAGTCCGGCCCTTGATAGTTCAGCTGCGTCGGGTTGTGGGCGACCGAGAAATAGACCTGCAGCAGCTGGCCGTAGGTCACCTTGGACGGATCGTAGGTGATCTCGACCGATTCGGCGTGGCCGGTGCGGCCGCTGCCGACCGTTTCGTAGACGGCGTCATCCTTGGCGCCGCCGGTGTAGCCGGAGACGGCCTTGGTCACGCCCTTGACGTGCTGGAACACGCCCTGCACGCCCCAGAAGCAGCCGCCGGCGAAGATAGCCTTCTCGCTGCCGCTGGCGGCCTTCTCGTCCACTGCCGGCGGCGGGATCACCACCGCGTCCTCGGCCGAACGCGCCGGGCTCTGCCAGAAGGCAGCCGCCGCGGCGGCGACGATGAGCGCGGCAAGCGCGCTCTTGAAGATCGGCGTTCTCGTCCTTGCAATCCCGGTCATGTCTGATCTCCTTGATGGTGGCGAAGACTATACGACAGAACGTCCCGCCTGGTTTCTCAAATTGCCGTGCGCCGGCCCGGCCACTGTGCGGCCGGGCCATGGGTGCAAGCCTTATTGCGCGGGCGCCATGGCGTCCGCCGGCTTCATCGCATCCGTTGCGGGTTTCATGGCATCGGCCGGTTTCATGGCGTCGGTGGCGGGTTTCATTGCATTCGTCGCCATCGGATCGGCGGGCTTCATGGCATCGGTCGCCGGCGCCATGGCATCGGTCACGGGCTTCATCGCCTCGGTGGCCATCGCCGGCTTCATGGCGTTGGTCGCTTCGTCGGCACGGGCGCCGGCGGCGAAGCCGGTCATCGAAAGCGCAAAAGCGAGCGCGGTCAGGGTCTTGGTCATGATGGTATTTCCTCCTTGAAGAGGGCGCGCGGATGCGAGCCCGGTTATGCCGCGCTAGCGGCGTTGCGTAGAAAAAGAATCAGTCGGCGGCTGCAGCCAGGATCGGCCCACCACCCGGCGACTGCACCAGCACCGCGGTGCTCAGCCCGCCGCTTGCCGCCGGCAGCGGCAGTGTGGTGGCGTCGCCGCTCCAGCTGCCGAGTTTCTCCAGCGAATGCACGACATTGGCATGCGGCAGCGTGCGGCCGGTGTTCTCGCCGCGCGCCACCGGCACCTCGACGACGCCCTTGTTGTAGCGAACCAGCCAGACATCGGCGCGGCCGGCCGGCGCGGAACCGGCGCCGATGCTGATCTTGCCGCCGTCGAGCGACAGCGTCGGCCCGTTCGTATGACCGCTCGCGGAAATCAGCTGCTCGATCTCGCCGGGCGCTGCACCCACCGCATCGGCACCGCCATTGACCACGACCTGCGGCGTGAACGGGCCGGAGCGGCCGAGCGACGGCTCATAGCGCACCTGGCGCTGGGTAAATTCCTCGCGGCCGAAAATATCTTTCCAGCCGAGATAGTCCCAGTAGGTGACGTTGAACGACAGCGCCAGAACGCCCGGCTGGTCCTTGACCTTGATCAGATTGGCATTGGCCGGCGGGCAAGACGAACAGCCCTGGCTGGTGAACAATTCGACCACTGTGAGCGGCTGGGCGAAGGCGGTGCCGCCAAGCATCATCAGCGCCGCGCCTACGGCAGCCAGCATGCCGGCGCGTTTTGGGTTGGATCCAGTCATCGGGGGTCTCCGTTGCGGCGGGTTCATCCCACACTTCGTCGGTGCCCGAGGCTTCGTTACATGGTTCACCGCTTCGTGATTGGGGGCGGACGCGTCGTTGCTGGGAGAAGGTGGATCGGCGCGAAGCGCCGAGACGGATGAGGGGTGTTCCAGCGGAGTGAGACGTTGGTTAATCTAACGTCATGCCACATCAGCCCGTCGCTCCTGCCAAACGAAACTTTGCCCGTTCGCTCCGACGTGAAATGACGGAGGCGGAAGACAAACTGTGGCACGAACTACGTGACCGCAGGCTCGATCGGATCAAATTTCGGCGCCAAGTTCCTGTTGGAAAATACGTCGCCGATTTCGCTTGTCTTGAATCACTCCTCATCATCGAGATCGATGGGAGTCAGCATGCGGACTCAGAGTCAGACCAGGCCCGTAGAACGGAACTGGAGGCGAGAGGCTTTCGTGTGTTGCGCTTTTGGAACGACGATGTCCTGAAAGACATGGACAGCGTCTGCACCACGATAATCGCTTATGTAAGGGATGTCAGTTTGCAGCCATGGCGGTGAAAGAACGCCGGCGTCAAGCTGGAACACCCCTCATCCGTCTCGGCGCTGCGCGCCGATCCACCTTCTCCCACAAGGGGAGAAGGCAAGGGCACCGCCACCCCGCTTGCCCCTGCAACCCGCCCCTGCTAAAGCGCGCGCCATGAGCACGCCTCTCGACCACATCCGCAATTTCTCCATCGTCGCCCATATCGACCATGGCAAATCCACGCTTGCCGACCGGCTGATCCAGTCCACCGGCGGGCTGGAGCTGCGCGACATGAAGGAGCAGGTGCTGGACTCGATGGACATCGAGCGCGAGCGCGGCATCACCATCAAGGCGCAGACGGTGCGGCTGAAATACCGCGCCAACAATGGCGAGGACTATATCCTCAACCTGATCGACACGCCCGGCCATGTCGACTTCGCCTATGAAGTGTCGCGCTCGCTCGCCGCCTGCGAGGGTTCGCTGCTGGTCGTCGACGCCAGCCAAGGCGTCGAGGCGCAGACGCTGGCCAATGTCTACCAGGCCATCGACAACAACCACGAGATCGTCGTGGTGCTGAACAAGGTCGACCTGCCGGCCGCCGAGCCCGAGCGCATCCGCGAGCAGGTCGAGGAGGTCATCGGCATCGACGCCTCCAACGCCGTGCTGATCTCGGCCAAGACCGGCCTCGGCATTCCCGATGTGCTCGAAGCCATCGTCCACCAGTTGCCGCCCCCGCGCGAAGGCAATGCGTCAGCACCCTTGAAGGCCATGCTGGTCGACAGCTGGTACGACGCCTATCTCGGCGTCATCGTTCTGGTGCGCATCATCGACGGCGTGCTGAAAAAGGGCGCGACCATCCGCATGATGGGCACCGGCGCAAAGCATCTGGTCGAGCGCACCGGCGTGTTCACGCCGGCCCGCATCAATGTCGACGAGCTCGGCCCCGGCGAATTCGGTTTCTTCACCGGCTCGATCAAGGAAGTGGCCGACACTCGCGTCGGCGACACCATCACCGAAGACAAGCGCCAGACGGCGCACGCGCTGCCCGGCTTCAAGCCGGCGCAGCCGGTGGTGTTTTGCGGCCTGTTCCCGGTCGACGCCGCTGATTTCGAGGATCTGCGCGCCGCCGTCGGCAAATTGCGCCTCAACGACGCCAGCTTCTCCTATGAAATGGAAACCAGCGCCGCGCTCGGCTTCGGCTATCGCTGCGGCTTCCTTGGCCTGCTGCATCTCGAAATCATCCAGGAGCGGCTGGAGCGCGAGTTCAACCTCGACCTGATCGCCACCGCGCCGAGCGTCGTCTACCGGCTGCTGCTCAATGACGGCTCGGTCAAGGAACTGCACAACCCCGCCGACATGCCCGACGTGGTGAAGATCTCGGCCATCGAGGAGCCGTGGATCCGCGCCACGATTCTGACGCCGGACGACTATCTCGGCGGCATATTGAAGCTCTGCCAGGACCGGCGCGGCATCCAGGCCGACCTGTCCTATGTCGGCAGGCGCGCCATGCTGATCTACGACCTGCCGCTCAACGAAGTGGTTTTTGACTTCTATGATCGCCTAAAATCGATCTCCAAGGGCTACGCCTCCTTCGACTATCACCTCACCGACTATAAGGAAGGCGACCTGGTGAAGATGTCGATCCTGGTCAATGAGGAGCCGGTCGACGCGCTGTCCATGCTGGTCCACCGCACCGCGGCGGAAAAGCGCGGCCGCCAGATGTGCGAGAAGCTCAAGGAGCTGATCCCGAACCACCTCTTCAAGATCCCGATCCAGGCCGCGATCGGCGGCAAGGTCATCGCCCGCGAAACCATCTCGGCCCTGCGCAAGGACGTGACCGCGAAGTGCTATGGCGGCGACGTGTCCCGCAAGCGCAAGCTGCTGGACAAGCAGAAAGAAGGCAAGAAGCGGATGCGGCAGTTCGGCAAGGTGGATATTCCGCAGGAGGCGTTTATCCAGGCGCTGAAGATGGGAGACTAACCGGTCCGGCCTTCTGGCCGCACGTGTCGACCCGGTGGGTCGGTGCGAGCGCAAGTCCGCGTAGGAGCTGCCGAAGGCAGCGGGTCCCACCCCGGGGGGGGTGCGGCAGTGCGGTGACCTAGTCGGACGCCCCGTGCGAAGCACTATTCCATCAAGCGGTACCAATTGCGGACAACGAGCTTAAGCTTCACAACGTCATCCTCACCTAAAACACCGCAATGCGCGATTGGACCTCGAAGCATGTTGAGTTGCTGTAGCACTTTTTCAACACCAACTTTGTCGTGCCTAGAGAATACCCCTCCGAATACGTCCCAGTTCGCTTTTATAATTTCGCCAAGCTCGCCAAACGTAGTGTAATCGATCATTCGGTCCGATCTCGGAATTATTCCCTCTCGGCGCTCTCGCTCCAAATTCTTCGCGGCGTTCAGCCTAACATTCTCAGGAACCTTGCTTAGCCACCAATCTGTTTCATCACTAGATTCTATCAGATCAACAATGAAACTTCTTATCTCGTTTTCCAACAAATAAAACAATTTATAGTATGACGCCATGCGGTCTGCCTGTTGTCGATTCTCGGAAGACGCTACCGAAATATAGCCCTTAATAAGAGCATCTGAAAACTTCTCAATGGCGGTTACGTGCCCCCTAACGCCTTGCTCCGCAAGCGCATTGTCTACAGCCGATCGTAGCGAAGCTCCCATTAGTAAGAAATGTTGAAGCTCTATTTTCAATTTAGCAAATTCTCTCTAATTGACCGGAAAATCGCGTTGTATACTTGTACGTCCGTTGTCTCAGGAAGGACGACGTTTATGGTGGTAACGAGATTAAATTCGTGGTTGTCGCTCTGTCTTCTGACGTCGCCTTTAGTGGCGCCATCCGTTTTGCTCGACTGATTAATTGCCGGATCTTGAGCCTTTGCTTCCTTGGCGCTTTTTGCGAATTCGTTAAAGGCGCCGAACGTGCCGAAAATCGCACTGACGATCTGGTCGCTCTTGTGTAGGCCCGTTATCTCTATAATCAGTTCTTTGATCCGATCGTCCGGCAGCCTGTGCGCATACTCGTTTCTTCTGAAAATTTCTGAAAATCCGTTTTTAAGTGCTGCGAGCGCTGCCTCCGAGCGCGTTGATTCTGACTTAAACTTGGAGTATAGGTCAGTTGGAGAGTTGTCAGAACTCAACAACCCCATTCTCTTCAGGATTGGAGGGATTGCCCTAGCACTACCACCTCGAATCTTCAGTACACTGTCCAAGAAACTTTCGTTGAACTGCTGCGGTCGCTCCGCCTCGATCAGGGCTTTTAGCGCCTCGCTTAGCCTACCGTGAGTAGGGGTGTATGGAAGATTCCCTGGGATTTCGCGCCTAGTCCCTTTCTTTTCACCCGGCGTTTGATCCGATTTTGTTGTTTCTTCTACCGGGCTCGCCTTTTCTGCCAATTGATCCTCCCGCCAACAATATTGAGGGAACTATACGCGTCCTGAAGTGCGCGATGTCAAGCTATTGCCAACCAAGTGCTTCGCACGCGAATATGTGTATCTCTGCCTCCTCCTGAATTTGCAGGATCGAGCCAACCGCATCGCAACCGTGCGGGTAGCCACGCCGACACCGGATCATGGCCGCTTGGAACCCCCCGTTGCCAGGCGCCTTTGGGAAACATCACATGCGCACCACATCAGACAGCGGCTGGGCAATGACTGCATAGCTGCCGGGTTCCTCACCTTCCTTGCCGGCGAAAGCATGCTGCTCGCCGGCAATGCGGCGGGGCTGGAGGCCAGCGTGCCCTCCTATGTCGGCGGCATCTCGCTGTGGGCGGCAGCGCTTGTCCTGATCAGCGCGGCCAACACTTTTGCGCTCTGGATGCGGCTCACCGGCGCGCCATCCTGTTTGTCGTGACGGTGGGCATGGTGGGGCGCGCCCTTGCTGCCCACCTCGGCGCCGCTGCCCGCCGCCGGCTATCCGTTCCTGGTGCTGACGTTTGCCGGCTGGATCTGGACGTTGCTGAAGTCGCCGAGGTGATTGACGCGATCCGGCGGCTGGCTCCGCATGTGAAGGTGGGGCGCTGACTTTTCCTTCCCCCCTTGTGGGGGAAGGTGGATCGGCGCGATAGCGCCGAGCCGGATGAGGGGTGTTCCAGCGGAGTGAGACGCTTGCGTTCCCTGGAACACCCCTCATCCGACCTCGCTTCGCGAGGCCACCTTCTCCCACAGGGGGAGAAGGGAAGATGGCGCTTCTTCCCCGACCATGCGAGCGTGCGTCTCCGATTCGGAAACCCGCCGCCATGCTCCGCCTCACCCTTGCCGTCCTCCTCATCGCCACCCCGGCGCATGCAGCCGATATGGCGTTCTTCGTCAAGAACTTGCGCAGCCAGGCGGTGGCGGTGGAGCTGTTCAGCCGTGACCGCAGGATGTCGTGGCCGGGCGGCGACCAGGTGTTTTTGATCGAGCCGAGCTCGCAGAAGTCGGTGCCGATCTCGTGCAATCCGGGCGAGAATATCTGCTACGGCGCCTGGGTGGATGGGCAGGATAATATCTCTGCCGGTGTCGGGCCGGATAATGACCAGCCGTGTGATACGTGCTGTTTCATCTGCGTGGAGAAGACGACGGAGACGATCGATCTGGTTGAGTGAGGGGCGGGGCGCCGAAGCTGCTGATCTCCCTCCTCGTGGGGGAGATGTCCGGCAGGACAGAGGGGGGGCGCGAAGGATCGCCAGCGTATGGATCAGCAAGCCTAAAATTGAAATGACGCGGCTGCAGGAATGAGAGGTCGGCGGGACAGCGCCCCCCTCTGCCTTGCCAGGCATCTCCCCCACGAGGGGGGAGATTAGCGCTCCGCCGCCTTCGCCAATCACCCCAAAATCAGTCAGCCGCTCCCCTTCAATGTCAGCCGCCATCATGCGATGCTGGTTCCCTCGGCCGGGGGGCCGATTTGCCTCGGGGGAAACACCATGTCTTTCACTTGTCTGCGCCGCGTCGTCGTCGCGCTCTCGCTTGCCGCGCTGTTTGCGCCGGCCGCTCACGCCGCCGACATCACCTTCGCCGTCAAGAACAGCCATCCCAACGCCATGCGCCTCGAGCTCTACAGCCAGGACCGCGACTATGTCTGGCCGGGCAACGACAAGGATTTCTATCTCGACGATGGCGAGACCAAGCAGATCCCGGTGTCGTGCGACGAAGGCGAGTCCATCTGCTACGGCGCCTGGGTCGACGGCGACGAGGGCACCTATTGGGGCGTCGGCCCCAACAACAAGGAAAGATGCGAGGATTGCTGCTACACCTGCAATGGCGGCGAGACGGAGGAAATTGAACTGACGCCGTAGGAAGTACAGCCAATCTCCCCCCAAGTGGGGGAGATGTCCGGCAGGACAGAGGGGGGCGCCATAGAGCGCAAGCCTCGGCAACCACCGAGCATCGTAATGCCGCACACGCCTCTATCGCCTCGACATCGCGCAAACGCCAGATCGATGCGCAAAGTCCTGACGCCAGCCGAACTCAAGCTCTGGAACGAACTTCGTGCCCACCGGCTGATGGGGCTCGGCTTCCGGCGACAATTTCCGATTGCCGCCTACATCGTCGATTTCGCTTGCCCGGAGAAGAAGCTGGTCATCGAAGTCGATGGCTCCCAGCATACGGACGGCGGCGCGGCTGCCGGGGATGAAACGCGGACATCGCACCTCGGACAAGATGGCTGGACCGTCCTTCGGTTCTGGAATGACGACGTCATCCGCGACGTCGACAATGTCTGCCAGCATATTGTGATTGCGGCTGGGCTTGGAGGCGCATCCTGAACCGTGCCGGTGCTGGGCTTTAGGCAGGGAAAGGTCGGCGGGACAGCGCCCCCCTCTGGCCTGCCGGCCATCTCCCCCACGAGGGGGGAGATCGGGTTTCGCCTTGGCTTTCGCCAATTATCCCAGCAACGCCCTCTGCCGCTTCGGGCCGCCCGCCTTGCGCCAGGAGTTGAACCGGTGCGTCGCGGCGGCAAACGAGATCTTCATCTGCTGGGCGACCGAGTAGCGCGACTTGCCTTCGTCGAACAGGCGATAGCAGCATTCGACGCCCTCCTCGGTTAGCTTGCCGTCGGGCGCCTTGTTGTGCGGATTGGCGGGATTGAATTTTTCGACCTGCTGTTCGACCAGGCCTTTCAGCCGCTGCAAATCGGCCTCGATGCTGGCGATAAGATCGAGGACGGGTTTCGGATCGAAGTGGTCGTGCGGCTTTGCCGTCATCTTGCTCATGCCTTTCGCTTGCGTGTCGCGACAATATAGGTGGACATTTGCCGATAATGAAGGGCGCGTGGCAATCCGGCGCTTCAACATTTCTTGACTGGTGATTGACCGCGGAGACTGCAGCGCCTAGTTTAGAATTGTTCTAAACTGGGGTGAATTTCTCATGCTTTCCCGTGTCTTCGGTTTCGGCCGCCGTCCTTTCGAAACGCTGTCGGAACAGGAGATCCTGGCCCTGGCAATTTCATCCGAAGAGGATGACGGGCGCATCTACCGCGCCTATGCCGACGGGCTGGCGGACAGTTTTCCGCAATCGGCGAAAGTGTTCGAGGCGATGGCGGAGGAGGAGGACGGCCATCGTGATTCCCTGATCGAGCTCTACCGCAAGCGTTTCGGCGAGCGCATTCCGCTGCTGCGCCGCGAGCACGTGAAAGGCTATTACGAGCGCAAGCCCGACTGGCTGGTGCGGCCGCTCGGCATCGAGCATGTGCGGCGCCAAGCCGAAGAGATGGAGCGGCAGGCCTATCGCTTCTATGTCGAGGCGGCCAAGCGCACCGGCGATGCTTCGACGCGGAAACTACTCGGCGACCTGGCCGCGGCCGAGCAAAGCCATGAGAATTCGGCGCATCGGCTGGAACAGAAACTCGTGCCGGGCGAGGTGAAGGACGAGGAAGCCAGCGCCGAGCAGCGCCAGTTCATCCTGACCTATGTGCAGCCCGGGCTTGCCGGGCTGATGGACGGCTCGGTGTCGACGCTGGCGCCGATCTTTGCCGCCGCCTTTGCCACGCACGACACCTGGCAAACGCTGCTGGTCGGCCTTGCCGCCTCGATCGGCGCCGGCATCTCGATGGGTTTTACGGAGGTCGCTTCCGACGATGGCAAGCTGTCAGGGCGTGGCTCGCCGATCAAGCGCGGACTGACCGTCGGCATCATGACGACGCTGGGCGGGCTGGGCCACGCGCTGCCTTACATCATCCCGCATTTCTGGACGGCGACGGCGGTGGCGGCCGTCGTGGTGTTCTTCGAATTGTGGGCGATCGCCTTCGTGCAGAACCGCTACATGCAGACGCCCTTCCTGCGCGCAGCGTTTCAGGTGGTCCTGGGCGGGGCGCTGGTGTTTGCGGCCGGGGTGCTGATCGGGAATGCGTGAGCGCCAAGCGCCCCCTCACCCAGCCTCCGCTTCGCTCGGCTGACCTCTCCCCGAGGGGAGAGGAGGTTTTCGACGCCTGCGCCAGTCTCTTCTCGCCAGCGGGGAGAAGGTGGCCGCGAAGCGGCCGGATGAGGGGGCCTGGCGCGACGCCGATACCTAGTCACCCATTCACCGCCCTGCTATCCTCTGGCGCCTCGTCCCTCTCCGTCAGCCCGTAATCCCGCACCACATGCGCAATCCGCAACCGATAGCCGGCAAATATTCCGCCGCGGCCCGCATGCTGCGCCTGCCGGTGCTCTTCCGTGTTGCGCCAGGCTTTCACCGCTTCCTCATCGCGCCAGAAGGACAGTGACAGGACCCGGTTGGGATCGCCCAGGCTCTGGAAGCGCTCGATCGAGATGAAACCGTCTATGCCGTCGAGCAGCGGCCGCAGTTCGGCAGCGATGCCGAGATAGGCATCGCGCTTTCCCTCAGCCGGTTGCACCTCGAAGATGACAGCGATCATATCTCCTCCTTGACCGCGGTCTGGAACAGCTGCCGCGGTCCATGCGGCCCCGACACCAGCTTCAGGAAGATGCGGTCCTCTTTCAAGATGAACTTTTCGCGGCGGGCGAATTCGTAATTGGCCTTGCCCGCCGGATCGGCGGCCAGACGAGCGCGGTAGGCCTCGTAGGCAGCGAGGCTGTCGATGTTGTAGGCGGCGTAGGCCGTGGTGGCCGAGCCCTCATGCGGGGCGTAGTAGCCGATCAGATCGGCGCCGCAGCGCGGGATCGCCTGGCCCCAGGCCTTGGCATATTGCTCGAAGGCCGGCTTGCCGAACGGGTCGATCTCATAGCGGATGAAGCAGGTGATGGTCATCGTGATCTCCGGGTTTTCTGCGTGGATAGTTCGAGCGGCTTCGAAACGTTGTGCTGCCGGGTCTGCTAGGCAAACGTGCTGGCGGTCAGGCCTGCCAGAAGGATTTTGCGCATTCGCGGCGCACATCCTCACGGGTCAGGCCGAGATCGCGCAGCAGATGGTCGTCAACCTCTGCGAGGTCTAGCCGCTGCAGATGGCGGTCGTACCAGCGGGCGAGAAGCCGCCGTTGCAGCCAGGTGACGAACGGGAACGGCCGGCGGCTGGCGAGTGGGGCGGAAGCGGTTGGCATCGGCGTTCTCCTTGATCCCGCCCGACAATAATGCTTATCTGACGAGAATGCTTCGATGGAGGCCTAACTATGCGTGAAGGACCCGACATTGCCCGCATCGCCAGCCTGGTCGGCGATCCGGCGCGGGCAAACATGCTGAATGCGCTGATGGGCGGCACGGCTTTGACGGCGAGCGAACTGGCGCTGGAGGCCGGCGTCTCGCTGCCGACGGCGTCCTCGCATCTGTCGAAACTGATGGAGGGCGGGCTTTTAACTTTGGCCAGCCAGGGACGGCATCGCTATTACGGCCTCGCCGGGCCGCAGGTTGCCGGCATGATCGAGGCGATCACCGGGGTGGCCGAAGCGGTCGGCCCCAAGCGGGCCCGGCCCGGCCCGCGCGACGGCGCCATGCGCGTGGCCCGCGTCTGCTACGACCACCTCGCCGGCGAACAAGCGGTGGCGATGCTCGACCGGCTCGTCGCGCGCGGCATCCTGTTGCGCGACGACAATGAGATCAGGCTCGGGGAGATCCGGCCGGGGGAGATCCGGCTGGGGCCAGCAGCAGCCTCGCATTTTTCGGCCATCGGCATCGACGTCGGCGCCAAGCCGCGCCGGCCGGTCTGCCGCGCCTGCCTCGACTGGAGCGTGCGCCGCTCGCACCTTGCGGGAACGCTGGGCGCGGCTATTCTGGACAAGATCCTGGCGGAGAAATGGGCAAGGCGGGAGAAGGACAGCCGCGCGGTGGTGTTTTCACCGCCGGGGAAGCAGGCGTTCGAGCGGGTGTTTTTGGCGTAGAGGTTCGGCAGCGCTAATTGGGCGACGCTGGCGGGACAGCACCCCCCTCTGGCCTGCCGGCCATCTCCCCCTCAAGGGGGGAGATTACGCGCTCAACAGCTTTCGCCAATCTCGAACATCGTAAAGGTGAGCTGCGCCTCGAAGCTGCCAATCTCCCCCCTTGAGGACAGAGGGGGGTGTGACGGAACGCTTGCGTAGCAGGTGAGGCGCGCGACGCTCACCCCCGCTTCAGCACCTTCGCCTGCTCGAAGAAATCCGCCCACGGATCGGCCTTCTCCAATTCCTTCAGCGTCGTCTTGTCGCCGATCGGGAAGGAATTCGGCGCTAGCCCCTTCTCAACCTCCGCCCACGTCACCGGTACCGAGACCGTCGCGCCCTTCTTGGCGCGGGAAGAGTAGGGCGCGACGGTGGTCGAGCCCCTGCCATTGCGCAGATAGTCGACGAAGATTTTTCCGGTGCGCGCCTTTTTCGACAGCGTCGCCGTGTAGCGGTCGGGCGCGGCCTGCTCCAGCGCCTTGGCGAAATCATGCGAGAAGGTTTTGACCGCCTCCCAATCCGCCGACGGCTTCAGCGGCACCAGCACGTGATAGCCCTTGCCGCCTGACGGCTTGACGAAGTTCGGCAGCGACAGATCGTCAAGCTTGCCCCTGATGTCGAGCGCGGCCTCGCGCACCGCCTTGACGTCGACGCCTTCATCGGGATCGAGATCGAAGATGATCTGATCCGGCTTTTCCAGCGCGTCGATCTTGCAGCCCCAGATGTGGACCTCGACCACGCCATACTGGACCAGAGCGGCAAGGCCGTCGAAATCGCGGATGAACAGGATTTCCTCGCCATCGGTCGGGTCCTTCATCCGGGCAATCTTGTCGCTCATGCCGGCCGAAGCATGTTTCTGGAAGAAGCGCGGGCCGCCGATGCCATCCGGCGCCCTGACCAGGCTGAGCGGCCGGTTGACGACGAACTGCTCCATGCGCGGCCAGACCAGCGCGTAGTGTTCGAGCAAAGCCTGTTTGGATATTTTTTCCTCGGGCCACAGCAGCTTGTCGGGATGGGATAGTTTTACCCTGGTCGTGATCGTCGCGGGCGCCTTAGCCCCGGCGGCCTTGCCGGCGCCGCTTGCCGCGGGCCTTGCCTTGTTCGCCGCCTTCGATGGCTTTTCCTGCACGACTTCCTCCGCCGGCTTGTCCTCGCGCAGTCCCTGGAACGACGCGTGGCGTATTATACGGTCCGACGTCCAGCTGCGGAACTCCACTTCGCCGACAAGTTCGGGCCTGACCCAGACCAGGCCCTTCCCCTTCGGAACCGCGGCGGCAAAGGGCGAGGCGTCTGCCTTCAGAGCATCGAGTTTTTTCTTCAAATCGGTGGCGCTCCTGGCTGTGAAGCCCGTGCCGACGCGGCCGGCGTAGTGGAGCTTGCCGCCCTCGTGGTAGCCGACCAGCAGCGAACGCAGGCCGCGGCCGGTCTTGTCCGAGGGCAGATACCCGCCGATGACGAATTCCTGGCGGGCCGTGCATTTCGATTTCACCCAGCCTGGGCCACGGCCGCTGCGGTAGGGCGCATCGGCGCGCTTGGAGACGATGCCTTCGAGGCCCATGCGGCAGGCGTGCTGCAGCATGATCTTGCCGGGCTCGGCG
This sequence comes from Mesorhizobium sp. M1252, assembly GCF_040318265.1. Taxonomy (NCBI): domain Bacteria; kingdom Pseudomonadati; phylum Pseudomonadota; class Alphaproteobacteria; order Hyphomicrobiales; family Phyllobacteriaceae; genus Mesorhizobium; species Mesorhizobium sp. M1252. The sequence continues at coordinate 214,255 of NZ_JAMYLX010000007.1, forward strand.
AAATGGTCGCTGAAGCGGACGGCGGCATTTTCGGCCGTCTCGCCGAGCAGCTCCTGCAGCGCCTGCTTGCGCTCGACCAGCGGCTCGCGGCGCAAATCATTGCCGTCAAGCCGCATCAGGTCGAACACATAGTAGGTGAAGCGGTCGGTTCGATTGGCGGAGAGATCCTGCTGCAGCAGCGAGAAAGACGAAACGCCGCTGTCGGCGAGCACGACGATCTCGCCGTCGATGATGGCGTCGCTGCATTTCAGCTGGGCGAGTTCCGCGACGATCTCGGGGCCGAATTTCTCCGTCCAGTCGAGGCCGGTGCGGGTCAGCAGCCGCACCTCTGTGCCGGCGATCTGCGCCTGCATGCGGTACCCGTCGAACTTCACCTCATGCAGCCAGTCCTCGCCGGGCGGCGCCTCGCGCTCCAGCGTCGCCAGCTGCGGCTCGACGAAGTCGAGGCGCTTGCCGGCTTTCGCCTTGCTGGATGCCGCAGGCTTGTTGGAGTGCCAGACCTTCGGCTTCTTGCCGTCGGCGGTCTTGCCTTCCGCGACCTCTTCGATGGTTAGGCCGGACTTCACCGATTTCGGTGCGTCCTTCAGGATATCCTCGCCGGGGCGGGCGGCGGCATCGTCGGATTTGATCAGCAGCCAGTTGTCGCGCTTTTCGCCCGGGCGGGGTCTTAACCTGACCAGATGCCACCGCCCATTCAGCTTCTGGCCGTTGAGTTCGAAGTCGATATGGCCCTTCTTCATCGCCTTGGCCGGGTCGATCTCCGGCGTCCATGTGCCTTCGTCCCAGACGATGACGGTGCCGCCGCCATACTCGCCCTTGGGAATGGTGCCCTCGAAGCCGGCATAGTCGATCGGGTGGTCCTCGACATGCACGGCCAGCCGCTTCTCGTGCGGGTCGAGGCTCGGGCCCCGCGTCACCGCCCAGCTCCACAACACGCCCTCATGCTCGAGGCGGAAATCATAGTGCAGCCTGGTCGCGTCGTGCTTCTGGACGACGAAGATGCCGCCGGGCTGCTTGCCGCGCGCGACCTTGCCCGCCGGCTCGGCCGTCTTCTTGAAATCGCGTTTGGACTGATATTGTTCGAGGCTGGCCACGGCGCCGACCCTCAAGCCGACTTGCGCTTGGGCGCAGAAGCTTTCGCCTTGCCGCTTTTTGCCGCCGGCTTGGCCTTCTTCGCCGGGCCTTCCGCCTGGCCGCCATCGGACAGGCTCTTCTTCAGCGCGTCGAACAGATTGACGACATTGGACGGCTTGGGCGCGGCCTGCGCTTTCGGAGCCTTCTTTCCGGCCTTCTTGGCGCGGATCAGTTCGAGCAGCGCGTCCTCATACTTGTCCTCGAATGTCGACGGATCGAACTTCCCCTTCTTCTTGTCGATGATGCGTTCGGCCATATCGGTCATCTCCTGGTCGGTCTTCACCGCCTTGATGTCGCCGAAGATGCTCTCCGGCTCCCGCACCGTGTTGCCGTAGCGCAAGGTGGTCAGCACCATGCCTTTGCCGCGCGGCTCGATCACCACGGGCCGCTCGCGGCTATAGAGCACGACGCGCGCCAGCCCGGCCATCTTCTTGTCCGCCATGGCATCGCGAATGACGGCAAAGGCCTCCTCCGACACCTTGTCGGCGGGCGTGACATAATAGGGCGTGTCGAGATAGATCTGCTCTATCGAGGCTTTGTCGACGAAGCCGTCCAGCGCCATCGTGTGCGAGGACTCGATCTGCACCGCTTCGATCTCTTCGTCCTCGACATAGACGAACTCACCGGGGCTCACCTCATAGCCCCTGATCTCGTCGCCATCGCCCAGCGGCTTGCCGGTTTCAGAATCGACATAGATGCGCTTGACCGTGTTGCCGGTCTTGCGGTTGAGCACCCGGAACGAAACTTTTTCGGCGTGGGTGACGACGTTGGTCAGTTCGACAGCGCAGGTGACCAGCGACAGTTTCAGATAGCCCTTCCAGGCGGGGCGAGGTGCCATGGCGAACTCCTGCGCGATGCGGTTCAAGCGAGAACGGGCAAGGCCCGTTCCGGTTCCGGGCGCGCAACCAGGGGCATTTCGGCAGCGAGCATGGAAATTTCGAGAGGCTCGCCAAATCTGAAACAGAACCGCGCCCAAGCGACATCCAGACGAAACATATGTGGTGCAAAAGTCACAATGCCGGAAATGGCGACGAACCACACCGAAAGACCCCCAAACAGCCGCATTCCGGCCACGAAGCATGGGGTTTTCGACCAAAGATTAACATCGTGTTCACCGACTATTCACGCCTCGACACTATGATCCCCGCAATCGGACGGGACATCCGAAAATCGGGACAGGGACTTGAGTAAAATGAAATTCTGGGGCCACATCGCCGGCTATGCCGCCGCCATCCGCGAGTTCATCGCGCCGACCTATCGGCCGGAGCGCTACTACATGCGCGGCCCGGGTCCGGCCTGCGCCCGTCGCGGCAGCTCGCTCGGCGCGCATTGATCATGACATTCGAAACGCGTCACGACAGCCGGATCTGCAGACCGGAGGCCGATCCCCGCGCAACCACCTATCGCGCCGAGCGCCCCGCGCTGGCCGCGAGAAGCCGTGCGACAACGCCGCGACTTTGATCCCGCTGCCGGCGGGCTTAGTGTCTGAAGACACAAGCTGCCGGACGTCCCGTGACTTCTTCTCCTGAACCCTTCGATGCCAGCCAGCCATTGATCGTTTTCGACGGCGTCTGCGTGCTGTGCTCGGGCTTCGTACGCACGGTGGTCGGGCTCGACCGCAAAAACCGCTTCCGCTTCGCCACGGCGCAGTCGCCCTTCGGCGAGGCGCTGTTCCAGAGATACGGGCTGCGCACCGACAGCTACGAGACCAATCTGGTCCTTGTCGGCGGCGCTCCCTTCATCCGGCTGGACAGTTTCATCGCGGTGATGGCCGAACTCGGCTGGCCGTGGCGGGCGGCGAAGGCCCTGCTGCTCATCCCGCGCCCCTTGCGTGACTGGCTCTACGAACGCATCGCCAAAAACCGCTACGCCATGTTCGGCCGCAAGGACAGTTGCGAGATCCTGTCCGCCGCGATACGTGCGCGCGTGATCGGCTAATCGCATGTCACCCAAAAGTGACCTCGGTTCCGGGAACGACATACGCAAAAAGAGCGGCGCGATGAGGCTTCTGGTCGTTGGCGGCTATGGCATTTTCGGCGGCCGCATCGTGCAATTGCTGGAGAGCGAGCCACGCCTGATCCTGCTCGTCGCCGGGCGCTCACTGGCCAGAGCCGAGGCCTTGTGCAACGCCCGCACCGGCGCGGCGGCGCAGCTCGTGCCGGCGCGCTTCGATCGCAACGGCGACCTCGCGCAAGGCCGGCCTGTTCGTTCGCGCCTCAGTCCGGCAGCGCCGCGACGGCGACGATCTCGATGACGATGTCTGCCTGGGCAAGCGCTGCGACGCCGATTACCTCCGAAGGCGGCGGATTGTTGTCGCTACAATGCTTCGGACAATGCTCGGCGAAAAACGCGTCCAGCACGTCGAGACGAAAATTAGGCGAGCTGAGGACGCCGCCGTCGGGAAATGGCCCTTTGACGAAAAAGGTCAGCCTGATGAGATGGTCGAGCCCGCTGCCAAGTTCTTCCAGATCCGATTTGATGTTGCCGAGAACTTCCCGCCACTGCGCGGCGGCATCGCCGGCGAAGCCGCCACCCTTCTTGCCGGCCGGATCGTAGTCAGCCGATGTCGCGGTGTTGCCGCAGAGATAGACGGTGCCTTTCGCACCGCTGACGACCGTGCCTTTGCCCCATGGCATCAACCGGCCGTTCTTGAATTTCTTGTGGGTCACGAGTTCCATTCTCTTCTCCCATGCCTCGTGTGACGTGCCCGCCAACGACAGAGGATAGTGCTGTGCGGAGCCACGGCCAGTCCGCTGCCGGTCATCCGCCAGCAGACGGAGGAACATCTGGTCCTTGCGAAATCTCCTGGCGGAGGCGAAAGTTTTTTCTGAAGCCCGTCGAAATCGGCCGCCGCCGCGCGACATACGTCTGGCCCCGCTAGGACGCGGCCTTCGAAACCACGGGAGAAGACCCATGCGATACATGCTTTTGATCAACAGCGACGAAGCCGCGCAGGCGAACACGCCAATCGAGAAGGCTCAGCAGATGAGCGCAGCATATGCCGCCTATACCGAAGCGTTGAAGAAATCCGGCGCATGGCTCGCCGGCGAACGGTTGCGCCCGACCCAGGCGACCACCTCGGTGCGGATCACAGACGGCAAGACCAACGTGATCGACGGCCCCTATGCCGACACCAAGGAGCAGCTTGCCGGCTTCTACATGATCGAGGCGGCCGATATCGATACCGCCATCGACTGGGCGGCGCGCTGTCCGGCGGCGAGCGCCGGCACGGTCGAGTTGCGGCCGATCTGGGAAATGGCCGACTACATGCCCAAGAAATGACACCGTGATGGACAATCGCCCGGAGATCGCGCGGGCGGCGGCCGAAGCGGCCGCCCGGCAGAGTTACGGCAAGCTGGTCGCCTGGCTAGCGGCGCGCACCCGCGACGTGGCCGGCGCCGAGGACGCGCTGGCCGAGGCCTTCGCCGCGGCGCTGGAGCGCTGGCCACAGACCGGCGTGCCCGACAAGCCGGAAGCATGGCTGCTGGCCGTGGCGCGCCGGCGGCGCGTCGACGCGGTGCGCCGTCGGCTGACCAGCGAGGCGAGCCGCGACCATCTCAAGCTGATGGCCGAGGAGATGGAGGCGAGCATGGAAGACGAAGACCTTCCCGACGAACGTCTCAGGCTGATGTTTGCCTGTGCGCATCCGGCGATCGAAGCCAGCGTGCGGGCGCCGCTGATCCTGCAGACCATTCTGGGTTTCGACGCGGCGACGATCGCCTCGGCCTTCCTGGTTTCGCCGGCGACGATGGGCCAGCGTCTGGTGCGTGCCAAGAGCCGCATCCGCGAGATCGGCATTCCGTTCCGCGTGCCGGATCGCGCCGAACTCGGCGAGCGGCTGGGAACGGTGCTGGAAGCGATCTACGCGGCTTTCGCCGAAGGCTGGACCGACCCGGCAGGGACCGAGACGAGAGCGCGCAATCTGGCGACCGAAGGCATCTGGCTCGGGCGGCTGGTGGCATCGCTGATGCCGGACGAACCGGAAGCGCTCGGCCTGCTGGCGCTGATGCTGTTTGCCGAGGCGCGCCGCCCGGCGCGGCGCGATGCGGCTGGAGATTATGTGCCGCTCGCCGAACAGGATTGCCGTCTTTGGGATCACGCGCTGATCGACGAAGCCGAGGCGCTGCTGGGCCACGCCGCCACCATGGGCGTCATCGGCCGCTACCAGCTCGAAGCGGCGGTACAATCGGTGCATGCGACGCGGCGACGGACCGGCCAAACCGATTGGGCGGCGATCCGTAACTTCTACGATGCGCTGTCGGCGATATCAGGCTCGCCGGTGATTTCGATCAACCGCGCCGTGGCGATTGCCGAGGCCGAAGGGGCGGCGGCAGGACTGGCGGCGCTCTACGTGCTGGGCGACGACAAGCGGCTCAACGACTATCAGCCCTATTGGGCCGCTCGCGCCGGCCTGCTGGCCAGGCTCGGCAATGCGGCGCAAGCGGTCGAAGCCTATGACCGGGCGATCGGCCTTGAACGCGACCCCGCCGTGCGCCGCTTCCTGCAGGCGAAACGGGCGATCCTGCGAAATTGAAGCGTCCGTTCAGGCCGGCCACATCTCATGCGTGGTGTTGAGCCGTTTTATCAGCGGATGCGCGCGCAGCGCCGACCATAAGCGTTCGATGTTCGGCCAGTCGGCTCGCGCCTTGTCCATATCGGGGTGCCAGGCCACCAGCATGACGAGGTAGATGTCGGCCAGCGACATCGCGTCGCCGACCAGCCAGCCGCGCCCCTCGAGGGCTGCATCGACAATGGCGAAGCCGCGGTCCATCTCGGCAATGGCTGCCTGCTTGACGGCTTTCTTGCCGTCGGCATCGGTGGTGTAGCGATGGGCATAGTAGAGGCGCAGGATGGCGGGGTAGAGCACCGATGACATGAACGCCATCCAGCGCAGGAAACCGGCGCGATCCGGCGATCCGGCGGCCGGTGCCAGACCCGCCTCCGGATGGCGCTCGGCAAGCAGGATGCAGATCGCCGCCGATTCGGTTATCGATTGACCGTTGGGCAAGGTCAGCACCGGAACCTGGTTCAACGGGCTGATGTCGAGGAAGGCCTGGTCCGGCGGATCCTTCTTGGGCACATCGATCTGGTCGAATTGCGCGTTTGCCAGCGCCAATGCGGCCTCGACGACAAAACCGCCGCTGCCTGGGCGCGTGTAAAGCTTGTACATGTGATTCTCCCCCTGCCCGCGCGAAGCAGGCCGGGGCGATTTGACCCTGAAGCCGCCTCCCGCTCAAGCCGGTGGCGGACGCCACGGCCGGGTTTTCTGCGGTCCAGCCATGAGACTTCCGATGTCGGAGGGACAGCACCCCCCGATGCCCGGCAGGGCAGAGGGGGGTGCGAAGGATCGCCGCCTATCCAGTTAAGACGTTAAGCCCCCAGCCCGTCGAACAGGATCGTCGACAGATAGCGCTCGGCGAAGGACGGGATGATCACCACCAGGTTCTTGCCCTTGTTCTCCGGCCGCGACCCGACGGCGATGGCGGCCTGCAGGGCAGCGCCCGACGAGATGCCGACCGGCACGCCTTCAAGGCGGGCGACGAGGCGGGCGTTGGCGACCGAATCCTCGTTGGAGACCTTGACGATCTCGTCATAGATCGAGGTGTCGAGGATCTTGGGCGCAAAGCCGGCGCCGATGCCCTGGATCTTGTGCGGGCCGGGCTGGCCGCCCGACAGCACCGGCGAGGCCTCCGGCTCGACGGCGACGACATGCACCGAGGGCTTGCGTTGCTTCAGCACCTGGCCGACGCCGGTGATCGTGCCGCCGGTACCGATGCCGGCGACGAAGATGTCGACCCCGCCATCGGTGTCGTTCCAGATCTCCTCGGCGGTGGTGCGGCGGTGGATCTCCGGGTTGGCCGGGTTTTCGAACTGCTGCGGGATGACGGCGTCAGGCAGGGTGGCGGCCAATTCGTCGGCCTTGGCGATGGCGCCCTTCATGCCTTTCGGCCCTTCCGTCAGCACCAGTTCGGCGCCGAGCAGCGCCAGCATCTTGCGGCGCTCCACCGACATGGTTTCGGGCATGGTCAGGATCAGCTTGTAGCCCTTGGCGGCGGCGGCGAAGGCGAGCGCGATGCCGGTATTCCCCGAGGTCGGCTCGATCAGCGTCGTCTTGCCAGGTTTAATCCGACCCGACGCTTCCAGCGCCTCGATCATGGAAACGCCGATGCGGTCCTTGACCGAGGCGATCGGATTGAAGAATTCGAGCTTGGCAAGAAGGTTGGCAACGACGCCCTTCTCCTTGGCGAACTTGTCGAGCCGCACCAGCGGCGTGTCGCCGATCGTCTCGGTGATCGAGTTGTAGACACGGCCGCGGCCGGGCACGCGCGCGGAAGGCTTGTTCATTGGTTTCGCTCCCAAATCAGATCAGGCAATTGGCGTCGGCGGACAGAATAGGGCTTTCGCCCGCGCAAGATAGGCTGCCGGCCGAAAATATCGAGTGGGCCGCTTGCTGAAAACGCTTGTCTCCTCAAGCCGCATTTTCCGGATGGACCGATCGGCGGAATGGATGGGCCTGAACCGATCTACTGACGTGCGGCAATGGCAGCGGCCGCGCCCACCATGAAGCCGGCGGCGGTGCGGTTCAGCGCCTTCAGCGCGCGTGGCGATTTCAGGAACCAGCGCGCCTTGGCGGCCAGCGCAAGATATGGCACCAGCACCACGAAGAGCACAATGACGGTGAGCGCGACCAGGATGCCGTAGTCGGCGAGCGTGATGGTCTTCAGGTCGACGATGGTCGGCGTGATGGCGAGGTAGAAGATCATCGTTTTCGGGTTGCCCAGCGTGACGGTGAGGCCGGCAAGGAAGTTCGATACCAGGCCGCCCTTGCCTTTCCTGGCCTCGACAGTCTCGGGCGTGATCCCGGCCGTCCAGAAACGCCAGCCGAGGAAGGCGAGATAGGAGACGCCCAGCCATTTGATGGCGAGAAACACCATGCCGAAGCTTTGCGCGACAAAGGCAAGGCCGAGCACCACCGCGGTGAGATAAATGAGGTCGCCGAGCATCAGGCCGAACGACATCGCCAGCGATGAGCGGAAGCCGGATCCGAGCGCCCGCGCCACAAGCGCGGTGACGCCGGGCCCGGGAATGGCGGCGGCGATGCCCAGCGCAGCACTATAGGCAAGGAAGCCGGTGAGGGTCATGACGGCCGCACCTCGTGAAACGACTCTGGTGCCATGAAAGCCTGCAACGGCAAAACGGATTCGATTGCGCCAAGCAGGACATGAAAGCCGGTCATCCTCGTCTGAAAGCGAGAGATGGTTCACTTACGCCCCGAAGGCGGTCGGCTATCTCGCATGGCTCCGAACGGCAGGAGCACCCATGTTAGCCAAAAGACTTCACATCCAGCTCATGAAGTGGATGCCCAACAACTATTCCGAAGCACGCGGTCACGTCCACGAGCTGGAATGGTATCTGTGGTTCGAGGGGCGTCAGGCTTTCGGCCTGTTCGACAAGGGCGATAGCGATGTCGTTCCGCAGACTGGATATTTTACCGACAGCCGGAACCTTGGCGCTCACCCCATTCGTCCGATGATCTATCCGCTGGTCGTCAACAACCGGTTCAAGGTGCGGCTGGTGGCGATGGAGCGTGACGGACCGCAAAAGATAGACCCCGACGACACCGCCAAAGGCGAATTCTACATCGACCTCGACACCAAATATCCGCCGGTCTCCGACTGGCGCATCATCGCTGCCGATCCGCGCAGTACCGACCTCAACGTGGAAGCGTCGTTCCAGCTGCAATGGCTGGACTATGTCGATACCGCCGAGATTGCCGAGGATGGCCCGCCACGCATCATCGACAAGTCCAACTATCCCTATCCGTGGGGCGCCAATGTGATGGTGTTCGAGCACTGGCTCGGGCTTGGCCGCAAGGCGCCGCTCAAACTCATCGACCCGAACCGCGCATCGCGCCGCGAATACTGGATGATCAATGGCAATGCGGCCCGGCGCATGGTGCAGGACCTCTATCGCTTCAACGTCAACCAGCTTGGCGTCGCCAACGACACCATCAGCAGTGTTTACGTGCCGAAGCTCAATGCCGGCCACGTCACGGTGACGCTTTACGAACACGATTTCAGCGACGGCCGCTTCGCGCAAGGGGCGAAGAAGTCCTTCGGCTCGGTCGGCCTCTTCAATCTCAGGGATACCGGTTTCGATGACCGCGTCTCATCGGCCGAGGTGATCCATACCTATCCCAAGGTGATCCATCGGGACGTGCATTAGGGCCGGATTGCGCTGTTCGCGGGCTCAGGATGGGCCATCGACATGGGTGATGCGCCAGATGGTGCCGTTGCCATCCTCGGTGACGATAAGCGCGCCGTCCTTGGCCACCGCGACGCCGACCGGCCGGCCCCAGACGGCATCGTCGGAAAGCACGAAGCCGGTTATGAAATCCTGGTACTCGCCGGTCGGCTTGCCGTGGCTGAATCTCAGCCTCACCACCTTGTAGCCGGTGCGCACACCCCGGTTCCAGGAGCCGTGCAGGGCGACGAAAGCATCGCCCTTGTACTCGGCCGGAAAATTGTCGCCGTCATAGAAGGCGATGTTGAGCGGCGCCGAATGCGCCTGCATCAGCACGTCGGGCACGGTGACCGAGCCGGCGAGGTCTGGGCGCGCGCCCTCGTGACGCGGGTCCTCGTTGGCGCCGATATAATACCAGGGCCAGCCATAGAAGGCGCCGTCCTTGACTGAGGTGGCATATTCGAACGGCACATCGTCGCCGAGACCGTCGCGCTCGTTGACGACACACCACAGCGCGCCGGTGGCCGGCTGCACGGTCATGCCCGAGCAATTGCGCAGGCCGGTAGCGAGGATGCGGCCATTCTTGCCGTCGGGGCCGAAGGCCAGCACGTCGGCACGGCCATCCTCGGAACCCCAGGTGGCGCCGAGTGGCTGTGATTTTGCCCAGGCGTCAAGGCCGCCCTTCGGTGCCTTCTGCATGCCCTCCGCGACGTTCGATCCGGAGCCGACCGAGAGATACAGCGTCTTCCCGTCCGGCGAGAAGGCGATATCGCGGGTCCAGTGGCCGCCGGTAGGGATGTCGGAGACAATCGTCTCCGGTTCGCCGGAGGCTTTAAGGTCGCCGTCGCGATAGGCGTAGCGGACCACGCTGTCGTTGTTGGCGACGTAGACCCATTGCGGCTTGTCGCCAGGCGGGTAGAAGGCGATGCCATAGGGCTGGTTGAGATTGTCGGCAAAAATGCCCTCTTCGGCCGGCTTCGCGCTACCCTTGGCCAGCCGATAGACGCGGATCTGGTTGGCGTCACTGTCGGCGACGAACAGGTCGCCGTTCGGCGCCACGCGCACGACCCGCGGATTGGAAATGCCGGAAGCAACCAGTTCGGCCGAAAACCCAGGCGGCAGGACGGGCTTCGCGCCCTCGGGCCGATCGCCGAGGCCGGCGCTGTTGGAGGCGGATCCGGTGATGTTGGGTCTTTTCAGATCATCCGGCCTAATCAGCCGGCGCACACCTGGCTTGTCGGCCGTCCAGTCGCCGAAAGCGTCCTTGCCGGTCAGCAGCAGTTGATCAGCCTGCTGGGCGAAGGCGCTGGTGGCCAGAAGCAGGGCAAGGCCTGCGAAGCCGGCAATCCGGATCATGCTGTTCTCCTCGAACTCGCGCCGGTCGGCGCGTCACGACAAGGGAGATATTGTGCGGCCGCCGCAAAAGAGAAGCGTGCGCGCGCAGATTCGACGAGAGAACCGCTCAACTTTCCTCTTCGACGTCCAGATCGTCGTCGAGACGCTTTTCCAATGCGACAAGATCTTCCGGCAGCGGCAATCCCATGGCGCGCATTTCGCGCAGTTTTTCGCGCAGCTGCTCCTGGATTTCGTGCTCGTCCTCCGGCTGGTTGACCATTTCTTCGAGCAGCATGCTGATCTGGGCCTTGAACGATTCAAGCGCCATTCTGCGCCCTCCTTACGGTGATCCCGGCTTCGGAATTATCTTAACATCCGGGTAATCAATTGGGCCGTGTAGTCGACCATCGGCACGATGCGGGCATAATTCAGCCTGGTCGGGCCGATGACGCCGAGCGCGCCGACGACGCGGGCGTCCTTGTCGCGGTAAGGCGCCACGACCAGCGACGAGCCGGAGAGCGAGAACAGCTTGTTTTCCGAGCCGATGAAGATCCGCACGCCGGGGCCGTCCTCGGCGAGGTCGAGCAGCTGGATCAGCCCGTCCTGCGTCTCCAGATCCTCGAACAGGTGGCGCAGCAATTCGATATCGGCCTGGGCGGTGACGTTTTCGAGTAAATTGGCGCGGCCGCGCACGATAAGGCGCGCCGGCAGGCCGCTGTCGGCGCCGGCCCACACCGCCAGGCCTTTCTCGACCAGGTCCTGCGACAACGTGTCCAGCGCTGCCCGGGTCTCGTCCTTGATACGGGCGATCTCGATGCGCGCCTCGGCGAGCGTGCGGCCCCTGATATGGGCGTTGAGGAAGTTGGAGGCCTCGTGCAGCTGCGAGACGGTGATGCCGGCCGGCAGGTCGACGACGCGGTTCTCGACATCGCCATTCTGCGACACCATCACCGCCAGCGCCTTGGTCGGCTCGAGTTGGATGAACTCGATGTGCTTCAGCGCCACCTCGTTCTTGGTGGCGAGCACCAGGCCGGCGCCGCGCGACATGCCCGACAGCATCTGGCTGGCCTCGGTCAGCATGTGTTCCAGCGTCGCGCCCGAGCCGGAGGCGCGCACCTGCGCCTCGATGACCCGGCGTTCCTCGTCGGAGAGATCGCCAAGCTCCATGAAGGCATCGACGAAGAAGCGCAGGCCGGTCTGGGTCGGCAGGCGCCCGGCCGAGATGTGCGGGGCATAGATCAGGCCGAGATGTTCGAGGTCGCTCATCACATTGCGGATGGTGGCCGGCGACAGCGACGACGGCAGGATGCGCGACAGGCTGCGCGATCCCACAGGCTCACCGTCCTTCAAATAGGATTCGACGATGCGCCTAAAAATGTCGCGCGAACGCATGTCGAGCGATTGCAGCGCGGGCGCCAGCAAACTGGGTTCGGTGACTGCCTTGGTCATTCGAGCCAAAAACCTCCGGCTCAAGGATATAGACTTCCATCGCCCCCGCGCAACCCGGCGTCTGTATGGGGGCCTTTTCCTTTGCGCCATGGGCTGCATGCGTCTACAAGCCGCCGACGCAACCATAAAAGAACAGAAAGAGGCCTCGATGCGCCCTTCCAAACGCCAAGCCGACGAAATGCGCGCCATCTCCTTCGAGCGCGGCGTCTCCAAACACGCCGAAGGCTCGTGCCTGGTGAAATTCGGCGACACGCATGTGTTGTGCACGGCGAGCCTGGAGGAAAAGGTGCCAGGCTGGATGCGCAATTCCGGCAAGGGCTGGGTGACGGCCGAATACGGCATGCTGCCGCGTTCGACCGGCGAGCGCATGCGCCGTGAAGCCTCGGCCGGCAAGCAAGGCGGCCGCACGCTCGAAATCCAGCGGCTGATCGGCCGCTCCTTGCGCGCCGTTGTCGACCTGCAGGCACTGGGCGAACAGCAGATCACCGTCGACTGCGACGTCATCCAGGCCGATGGCGGCACCCGCACGGCCTCGATCACCGGCGGCTGGGTGGCGCTCTACGATTGCCTGCGCTGGATGGAAGCGCGGCAGATGGCCAGTGTTGCCAAGGTGCTGAAGGACCATGTCGCGGCAATTTCCTGCGGCATCCACGACGGCAAGCCGGTCATCGACCTCGACTATATCGAGGATTCGTCTGCCGGCACCGACGCCAATTTCGTCATGACCGGCAAGGGCGGCATCGTCGAGATCCAGGGCACCGCCGAGGGCGAGCCGTTCTCGGAAGGTCAGTTCGCGGAGCTGATGGGCCTGGCAAAGAAGGGCATTCAGCGGCTGGTGAGCTTGCAGCAGATGGCTGTGGCCTGATTGAATTTAACGTGATGACGTCGGCGATCCTTCACACCCCCCTCTGGCCTGCCGGCCATCTCCCCCGCAAGGGGGGAGATCAGAGGTCGCAACCGTTTTCGCCAACCATCAACGTTGAGACGCCGCCAGCGGAACTGCCGATCTCCCCCCTTGAGGGGGAGATGCCCGGCAGGGTAGAGGGGGGCGCCTCGTGACGCCCTCCGCTATTCTTGAGTCAGCGCTTTACGTCACGGATCTCGCCGCCGCCGAAGCCTTCTACTCCGACGTGCTTGGACTCGGCCTGCTCGGCAAGGTCGACGGCCGCCATCTCTTCTTCCGCTGCGGCCCGGGCGTACTGCTCATCTTCAACGCCGAAGCCACAAGAATCCCGCCGGCACCGGATGCGCGGCTGAAAGTGCCGCCGCATGGCACGGTCGGCGAGGGCCATCTCTGCTTTGCCGCAAGTGCGGATGAACTCGCACAGTGGAAGGCGCAACTTGAGGCGAAAAACATCGCCATCGAAAGCGAATTCGAATGGCCGCAGGGCGGGCGTTCGATCTACATACGCGACCCCTCGTGCAATTCGATCGAATTCGCCGAGCCAAGGATCTGGGGCCTTTGATGCATTCTCTCGATGGAAAGAAGATCGTCGTTGCCAGCCACAATGCGGGCAAGCTGCGCGAATTCGCCGATTTGATGGGTCCGTTCGGCTTCGAGGCGAAGTCGGCCAAGGACTACGGCCTGCCGGAACCGGAGGAGACCGGCACCACCTTCGAGGAAAACGCCTACATCAAGGCCTTCGCCGCGGCTAAGGCGACCGGCTTGCCGGCGCTGTCGGACGATTCGGGCCTGTGCGTCGACGCGCTCGACGGCGCCCCCGGCGTCTACACCGCCAATTGGGCCGAAGCTCCCGATGGCAGCCGCGACTTCAGCATGGCCATGCAGCGCACCGAAGTGGCCTTGCAGGAGGTCGGCGCCGCCAAGCCAGCGCAGCGCAAGGGGCGGTTCGTCGCCGTCATCTGCCTGGCCTTCCCCAATGGCGAAGCTGAATATTATCGCGGCGAAGCTGAGGGAACGCTGGTGTGGCCGCCGCGCGGCGAACTCGGCTTCGGCTACGACCCGGTGTTTTTGCCGGACGGTTTCGAAAAGACGTTCGGCGAGATGAGCGCTGAGGAAAAACACGGCTGGAAGCCCGGCCAGCCGACGGCGCTGTCGCACCGCGCCCGCGCCTTCCAGAAATTCGCCCGCGCCAGGTTAGGCTCAGCTTAATGTCGCTGGACCGCAGCCCGGGCTTCGGCGTCTACATCCATTGGCCGTTCTGCGCGGCCAAATGCCCGTATTGCGACTTCAACAGCCATGTCCGTCACCAGCCGGTCGACCAGGAGCGCTTTGCCCGCGCCTTCGAGACCGAGCTGAAGACCATGAGCGAGCGCACCGGGCCGCGCGAAGTGACCAGCATCTTTCTCGGCGGCGGCACACCGTCGCTGATGCAGCCGCAGACGGTGGCGGCGGTGCTGGACGCCGTGGCGAAGAATTGGACGGTGCCCGACGGCATCGAGGTGACGCTGGAAGCCAATCCATCTTCGGTAGAGGCCGAGCGCTTTCGCGGCTACCGCGCCGCCGGCGTCAACCGCGTGTCGCTCGGCGTGCAGGCGCTGAACGACAAGGATCTGCGCTTCCTCGGCCGGCTGCACAATGTCGACGAGGCGCTGCATGCAATTGGCCTGGCACGGGACATATTCCCAAGACTTTCCTTCGACCTGATCTACGCCCGCCCCGGCCAGACGCTGGACGACTGGCAGGCGGAGCTCGAACAGGCGATCGGCCATGCCGCCGACCATCTGTCGCTCTACCAGCTGACCATCGAGGAAGGCACGCCGTTCCATGCGCTGCATGCGGCGCACAAGTTTACCGTTCCCGACAATGACCGGGCCGCCGATCTCTATGCGCTGACTCAGGAGGTCACCGCGGCGCATGGCCTGCCGGCCTATGAGATTTCCAACCACGCCAGGCCGGGCGCCGAGAGCCGGCACAATCTGACCTATTGGCGGTATGGCGAATATGTCGGCGTCGGACCGGGCGCGCATGGCCGCTTTATCGAGAACGGCCACCGCACCGTGACGATCGCCGAGCGGATGCCGGAGACCTGGGCCAATCTGGTGGAGGCTAGGGGCCATGGCGTCACCGGCGGCGAGATCCTGACGCGCTCCGAAGAGGCCGACGAGTTCCTGCTGATGGGGCTGAGGTTGGCCGAAGGCATCGACCTTTCCCGCTACGAGGCGTTTTCCGGGCGCGGCCTGTCGAGCGCCCGGCTGACCGTGCTGCAGGATGAGGGGCTGGTGGCGCCGATCGGCAATGCCAGGCTACGCGCCACGCCAGCCGGCATGATCGTGCTCGATGCCGTGGTGGCGGATTTGGCGCGGTGAGCCCACAGGGCAAATGGCCGGGCTGTTGGACGATTTATCGGCTTGAGCAAGGATGCTAGAAAGTCGACTTGTTGAACCGCTGGCGTGCCAGCGCCGCATCCGAGGTGACTCCTGCGATGACGTTCCTGATCCACGAGACCTTGATGACATTGAACACGGATGATGTGTTCGAGTTTGGATTGACCGAAATCTTGAGACCTCCAGAGCAAGACGACCTCTTTGAGGCTCAGGCGATTTTCATCAGGAACGCAACGGTCACATCGAAACTAAAATTGACCCACTTGAGCGAATTCAGCGTTGTCCTCAGTTTCATAACATATATTGGAAATAAACTTCGCGGGATCGCCAAGGATGAGTTGCTCGAGTTTGATCTGAATGGACTCACATTTGATCAGTACATCCCTCTCAGCAAAAATCTGCGTAAAATCTGGGATGAGTAGTCGGTGAAGAACGTCCTGTTCGTCTGCAGCCAGAACCGCTTGCGCAGCCCGACCGCCGAGCAGGTGTTCTCCAAACGTAGGGATATCGAGGTCGAGTCGGCCGGCACCAATCACGATGCAGACACGCCGCTGACGCATGAGCTGGTCGCCTGGGCCGACATCGTCTTCGTGATGGAAAAGGCGCACCGCACCAAGCTGCAGAAGAAATTCAAGGAGAGCCTGAAGAAGGCCCGCGTCATCTGCCTCGACATCCCGGATGATTACGGATTCATGGATCCGGAGTTGGTGCGATTGCTGGAGGTGAGGGTGACGCGATACCTGGGCTGACTGATGTGGTTGGGGCGTTCCACGCCCGCGTTCGCCATCCTCGGGCTTCACCCGGGATTTGCCGCGAGGTTAAGGCGCTGCAGCGGTTCAGAATTCTGCGCCGCTGCATCCTTCGGCAGAGGTCACGGAATGGATCATAGGGTCTGCGCCGCGTCACTTCGCTCCTTGCTTCGCCCTAGGATGACGATGTTGCACCGATCGACAAACTAAGCGTCGTGCTTGAAGCGGCGCTTGCCGCGGTGTTTCTCGGCATGCGCCTCTCCGGTCCGGGCCGGCTTGGCGTCGCTCTTGTCCCGGCGGACGCTGTTCTGGTCGTTCATCGGATGCGGCGGCGCGCCTTCGCGGGCGCTCTTCGTTTCAAGACGGGTGATGAAGATATCGAAACGATTGGGCATCGTACGGTCAGTGCTCCGTCGTGCTGTCCGGTTTGTTGTCCGAAAGCCTGACATTCGTCGGCAAGGCGGTGGCCGCCCGACTGGCCAGGCCGGTGTCGCTTTCGGCGAGCGCACGCTTGCCCTTTCGCGCAGTGAAGCGCTTGCGCTCGGCATAATAGGGCTCGAAAACGTCCTGCAATTCCAGGCTGTCCATCCTGTCCTCCTCCTCAAGAGACTCAGGTATTCAATCCGCCAGCCACGCTTTCGTTCCCCACTGTGGCAAAGACATGGCCGCCGGGTTACATCGGCGTCAGGTTTGGCTCGATGTTCGGGAGTTTTGCAACCCGGCGCGCGCCGTGCCAAACAGGGCGAAATGGAGAGACCCCGGTGACCGGCGAGAAGCGCAGCTATGTGATCGGGCAGACCGAGATCGCGGTCCGGTCGCTGGCGCCGGCGCTGTATCTGGTGGCGACGCCGATCGGCAACCTCTCTGACATCACGCTGCGCGCGCTGGAGACGCTCGCCGCCGCCGACATCGTCGCCTGCGAGGACACCCGCGTCTCGCGCGTGCTGCTCGACCGCTACGGCATCCGCCGCCGCACCACGGCCTATCATGAACACAATGCCGGCGAGGCCGGACCGAAGCTGATCGCGGCACTCGAGGCCGGGCAGAGCGTGGCGCTGATTTCGGATGCCGGCACGCCGCTGATCTCCGACCCAGGCTACCGGCT
This sequence comes from Mesorhizobium sp. M1252, assembly GCF_040318265.1. Taxonomy (NCBI): domain Bacteria; kingdom Pseudomonadati; phylum Pseudomonadota; class Alphaproteobacteria; order Hyphomicrobiales; family Phyllobacteriaceae; genus Mesorhizobium; species Mesorhizobium sp. M1252. The sequence goes on from NZ_JAMYLX010000007.1 coordinate 231,559, forward strand.
GGTCGGCGAAGCGCTGGAGCGCGGCCTGCGCGTGGTGCCGATCCCCGGCCCATCGGCGCCGCTGGCGGCGCTGACGGCGTCGGGCCTGCCGTCCGACGCCTTCCTGTTTGCCGGGTTTCTGCCGGTGAAATCTGGGCAGCGGCTGACAAAGCTCGAAACGTTCAGGGCGGTGCCGGCAACGCTGATCTTCTTCGAGTCGCCGCGTCGGCTGGCCGAAACGCTGGTCGCCATGGTCGAGGCGTTGGGCGGCGCGCGCAAGGCCGCCATCGGCCGCGAGCTGACCAAGACTTTTGAAGAGATGCGGACGGGAACGCTGCAGGCGCTGGCCGACCACTATGCGGCGGCTGACACGCCGAAGGGCGAGATCGTCATCTGCGTCGGGCCCGCCGAGATCAAGCCCGACCAACCCGCCGACATCGACAGGCTGCTGCTGTCGCTGGCCGCCGAAATGCCGGCGTCCAAGGCGGCGGCGGAGGCGGCGAAGATGACTGGCGGGCAGAAGCAGGCGCTTTACCGGCGGTTGCTGGAACTCAGGGATGCGGTTGGAGAAGGCGAAGGTGGCTGAGCGCCCGGCCGCCAGCCGCCAAAAAGCCTATCGGCGCGGCCATCGCGGCGAGTGGCTGGCGGCAGCGGCGCTGATGCTGAAAGGTTATCGCATCCTCGCCCGCCGGCATCGCACCCGCTTCGGCGAGATCGACCTGATCGCCAGGCGCGGCGACCTGGTGCTGTTCGTCGAAGTCAAGGCGCGGCGCACGCTGATGGAAGCGATGGAGGCGATCGGCCACCAATCGGAGCGCCGCATCGAAGGCGCCGCCGACATCTGGCTGTCGCGGCAGCCGGACTACGGCAGATTGTCAATGCGCTTCGACATGATCGCGGTGCTGCCCTGGCGCTGGCCGGTGCATGTCGAGAACGCGTTTTATGGGAGGAGTTAGCGGCCTTTACCCTCCCCCTTGTGGGGAGGGTCGGTGAGCAAGCAACGCGACTCGTCGTTGGCGAAACGGGGCGGGGGTGTGGCGCCCCCACCCCGATCCGCTTTGCGGATCGACCCTCCCCACCACAAGGGGGAGGGTAAAGCTCACCCCCAAATGAAAAGCGCCACCAACCCAACCGCTCCCACCACCAGGCGCCACCAGCCGAACAGCGAATAGCCGTTGCGCGAGACGTAATCGAGCAGGAAGCGCACGACGATCAGCGCGGTAACAAAGGCGGCGATGAAGCCGATGGCGATGATCGGCAGGTCGGCGCTGCTCAGCACGTTGCGGTTCTTGAACAGATCGAAGGCGAAGGCGCCGACCATGGTCGGGATGGCGAGGAAGAAGGAGAATTCCGCCGCCGCGCGCTTGTCGACGCCCAGCAGCAGCGCGCCGACGATGGTCGAACCGGAGCGCGACGTCCCGGGGATCAGCGACAGGCACTGGAACAGGCCGATCTGCAGGTAAAGCCTTGTCGGGAAGCGCTCGACATCGCGGTAGACCGGCTGCAGCTTCATGCGGTCGACGACCAAGAGCACGACGCCGCCGACGATCAGCATGATGCAGATCAGCCTTGGCGATTCGAACAGCACCGTCTTGATGAAATCATGCGCCAGCGCGCCGATGATGGCCGCCGGCAGGAAGGCGATCAGGATGCCGATGACGAAATGCCGCGTCAGCCGGTCATGCGGCAGGTCGAGCAGCATCTGCCACAGGCGGCGGAAATAGACGCTGAGGATCGCCAGGATGGCGCCGAGCTGTATCAGGATCTCGAAGGCCTTGCCGGTGGAATGGAAGCCGAGGAAATGGCCGGCGAGCAGGATATGGCCGGTCGAGGAGACCGGGATGAACTCGGTCAGCCCCTCCAGCAGGCCGAGCAGCAGGGCTTCGACGATGGTGTGGCTATCCATGGCAACCTCGGCATTCAAGGGACGGAAGGAAACGGCTGGCAAAAGGGCTTGCTTGTCACGGCGCGGAAGTCCCCCTATAGGTCGCAGCACCGTGACGGCCGCATGACGGGCCGCCAACACTTACCGGTGCGGACGGCGATTCGCCAGTGCGCCTTAATATCGCGGAATCATGCTGACGCTTTTCCATCACCCGATGTTCGCCACCTGCCGCTTCGTGCGCCTCGCCTTCGGCGAATATGGCGAGGAGCTGGCGCTGATCGAGGAAAAACCGTGGACGCGGCGCAAGGAGTTTTTGGCGCTGAACCCCGCCGGCACCTTGCCTATCCTGCTGGCCGAAGGCGACGTGCCGATCGTCGGCGCCATGGTGATCGCTGAATATCTCGACGAAACACGTGGTGTCCTGAAGCGCGACAAGCGCCTGTTTGCGGAAGACCCGATGCAGCGCGCCGAAATCCGCCGCCTGACCGACTGGTATCTCAACAAGGCCGAGAGCGAAGTGACCCGGCATCTGGTGCGCGAGCGCGTGCTGAAGCCGGTGATGCCGGAAGCGGCGGGCGGCGGTTCCCCCGATTCGGCGGCGATCCGCGCGGCGCGCGCCAATATTCGCCAGCACATGAAGTACACCAACTGGCTGGCCGGCACCCGTCATTGGCTGGCCGGCAGCAAGGTCACCTATGCCGACCTGGCGGCGGCCGCGACGCTGTCGGTGCTGGATTATCTCGGCGAGATCGATTGGCGCGAGCATGCCGCGGCGCGCGAATGGTACACGCGGGTGAAATCGCGGCCGTCCTTCCGGCCGCTGCTCACCGACCGGGTGCGCGGCCTGTCGCCGGTGTCGCATTATGCGGACCTCGACTTCTAGAAGCCAAACCCTGCGCGCGCTGGTCGACGCCGAGGCGCGGCGCGCAGGCTTCGATGCGGTTGCCGTCACCACGCCCGATGCGATCCCGCTGGCACCGGCCAGATTGGCCGAGTTCGTCGCCGATGGTTTTCACGGTTCGATGGCGTGGATTGCGGAGACGCTCCAACGCCGCAGCGAGCCTTCGACGCTGTGGCCCGAGGTGCGCTCGATCATCGTGCTGGCAATGAATTACGGCCCCGACCACGATCCGCGTGCGCTGCAGGCAAGGCGCGATCTCGGCGCGATCTCGGTCTATGCGCAAAACCGCGACTATCACGAAGTGATGAAAGGCCGGCTGAAGGAGATCGCCGGCAAGATCGTGGCGCGGGCCGGCGGCGACGTGAAGGTTTTCGTCGATACGGCCCCGGTTATGGAAAAGCCGCTGGCTGAGGCCGCCGGGCTCGGCTGGCAAGGCAAGCATACCAATCTGGTCAGCCGCGAGCACGGCTCCTGGCTGTTTCTCGGCACCATCTTCACCACGGCTGAGCTCACGCCCGATGCGACCGAGGTAGACCATTGCGGTTCCTGCCGCGCCTGTCTCGACGCCTGCCCGACCGATGCCTTTCCGGCGCCCTATCGGCTCGATGCCCGGCGCTGCATCTCCTACCTGACCATCGAGAACAAGGGGCCGATCCCGCAAGAATTCCGCGAAAAGATCGGCAACCGCATCTATGGCTGCGACGATTGTCTCGCCGCCTGCCCGTGGAACAAGTTTGCCCGCGCCGCTTCGGAAGCCAAGCTTGCTGCCCGCGACGAACTGCGCGAGCCGCCGCTGGGCGAGCTGTTGCAGCTGGACGACACGGCGTTCCGGACCTTTTTCTCCGGCTCGCCGATCAAGCGCATCGGCCGCGACCGCTTTGTCCGCAATGTGCTGACCGCCGCCGGCAATTCCGGCGATGTTTCGCTGGCCGGCCCGGTGCGCGATCTGCTTGGCGATGCCTCGCCGCTGGTGCGCGGCGCGGCGATCTGGGCGCTGGCGCGGCTGGTGACGGCCGCCGAATTCAACGGGCAGGCGGCGATCTACTTGAACACCGAAACCGACACTACAGTGCAGGACGAATGGCTGTCCGCATTGCCAATCGAGGCGCATGCATGAGCGAAAAACAGGTTTTTATCTTCGGCGCCGGCTATTCGGGCAAAGCCTTTGCACGGGCCAATGCGGAGGCGATTACGATCTTCGGCACCACGCGCTCGGCCGAGAAATTCGAGGCATTGCGTCAGGCCGGCATCGCGCCGCTGCTCTTTCACGGCGCCCTGACCCCTGAAATCGGCGATGCGCTGGAAAAGACCACCCATCTCGTCGTCTCCGTGGCACCGGAGGAGGCCGGCGACCCTGTGCTTCTCGCCGCGCGAAAGGCGATCGAGGCGATGCCGGCGCTTCGCTGGATCGGCTATCTCTCGACCGTCGGCGTCTATGGCAATTATGACGGCGCCTGGGTCGATGAAACGGCCGAGTGCCGGCCGGTGTCGAAACGCTCGTCGATGCGAGTGGCGGCCGAGCGGGACTGGCTGCAGCTTGGCCTCGAGACCGGCAAGCCGGTGGCGATCCTGCGGCTTTCCGGCATTTATGGGCCGGGACGCAACGCGCTGGTCAATCTGGAAAACGGCACGGCCAGGCGGCTGGTCAAGCCCGACCAGGTGTTCAACCGCATCCATTGCGACGACATCGCCGGTGCGCTCTGGCACCTCATCGGTGGCAATAGAGGCGGCATTTTCAACGTCACCGATGACGAGCCGGCGCCGCCGCAGGATGTCGTCACCTATGCCGCTTCGCTGATGGGCGTCGAGCCGCCGCCGGAGATTCCTTTCGAGACCGCCCAACTTTCGCCCATGGCGCGGTCCTTCTATGGCGAGAACAAGCGCGTCGCCAACGCCGCGATCAAGGCAGCGGGCTACCGGTTCCGCTATCCGGACTACCGCCAGGCGTTCGATCGGATGTGGGCCGACGGCAGCTGGCGCGACGGCGAGCCGCGCAGCCCGATGAAGGTAGATAATCGAAACGCGAGCCCGAGGGTGATATGATTCGATTGTGTTGCGGACTTTTGCAGTGGGGTTCATGACGATTTCGATGCGATCCTTGACCGGCAGACGGCCGTTCCTGACGGCGGCGCTGGCAATCGTGGCACTGGCCGGGCTGGTGGCGGGCGCAATCACGGCCGAGCCACGGGCAAAAGACCTGTTCGGCGCCAAGAAGCTACCGGCGGTGGCTGCGGCGCAATCCTTCGGCTTCTATTCAAAGGGCTGCTTCACCGGCGGCGTCGCCATTCCGATGGACGGCCAGAACTGGGAGGTGATGCGTCCCTCGCGCAACCGGCGCTGGGGTCATCCAACGATGATTGCGCTGATCGAGAAACTGTCGCGCGATGCCGCCGCCGACGGCTGGCCGGGGCTTCTGATCGGCGACATTTCGCAGCCGCGCGGCGGGCCGATGCTGACCGGGCACGCCTCGCACCAGATCGGCCTCGACGCCGACATCTGGCTGACGCCAATGCCCGACCGCAAGCTCACCACCCAGGAGCGCGAAAACATCAGCGCCACGCTGATGGTCGACGACAAGACGCATCTGGTGAAGGACAGGCTGTGGAAGCCGATGCATACCAAGCTGTTGAAGCGCGCGGCGAGCTATCCGGAAGTCGAGCGCATCCTGGTCAATCCTGGGATCAAGAAGAAGCTGTGCGACACCGTCACCGGCGACCGTACCTGGCTGAGAAAAATCCGGCCGTTCTGGGGCCATGACTATCATTTCCACATCCGCATCGGCTGCCAGCCGGGTTCGCCCAACTGCAAGGGACAGGAAGCGACGCCCGACGATGACGGCTGCGGCAAGCCGCTGGCCTGGTGGTTTACCGAGGAGCCGTGGCGCCCCAACAAGAACCCGGATGCGCCCAAGGCGCGCGACCTGATGACGATGGCGAACCTGCCGAAACAATGCCAGTTCGTGCTTGACCAGCCCGACGCGGACTCAGCCGAAGCCGTCACCTATCGCGGCGGCGGCGTGCCGATCGCCGCCAGGGCGCCGGAACCCGACGCGCCTCCGCCTATTGCGGGCAATGCGGGCGGCTTGCCAAACGCAGCCAACGCCTTCACCGCCACGCCGGAGATCGGCATTCCCCTGCCAAGGCGACGGCCGCCGGCAAACGTCGGACAGTGATGGCGAACTGACGCTTTCCCTTTCCGGGGCCATGCGCTAGTCAATCGATTGAACACCGGGCGATTGAACACCGGGCGATTGAAAAACCGGGCGATTGAAACGGTCGCAACGGCGCCGCAAAGGGGACGAGCAAGAGCATGTCAGGCGACGACGACACCGCGTTGCGGTTTCCAGTGCTGATCGGCGACATCGGCGGCACCAATGCGCGCTTTTCGATCGTGCTCGACGCAAATTCGGAAGCCGGTGAGCCGCATATCGTGCAAACCGCCAATTTCGCCACCATAGACGAGGCGATCCAGGCGGCGGTGCTCGACCGGTCGTCCATCCGGCCGAATTCGGCAGTGCTGGCCATCGCCGGACCGGTCGATGGCGACGAGATCCCGCTTACCAACTGTCCCTGGGTGGTGAAGCCGAAGCAGATGTTTGCCAATCTGGGCCTGGGCGACATCGTCGTGCTCAACGATTTCGAGGCGCAGGCGCTGGCCGTCGTGGCGCTCGGCGAAGAGCACATGGAAAAGATCGGCGGCGGCGCGCCGGAGGAGAATGCCGGGCGTGTCGTGCTCGGTCCCGGCACCGGCCTCGGCGTCGCCGGGTTGGTTCATGCCCTCCACCACTGGATACCGGTGCCTGGCGAAGGCGGCCACATGGATATCGGTCCGCGGACGCCGCGCGATTTCGAGGTGTTCCCGCATATCGAAAAGCTGGACGGCCGCATTTCGGGCGAGCAGATCCTGTGCGGGCGCGGTCTGGTCAATGTCTACCGGGCGGTCGCCAAGGCCGACGGCAAGCCGGCGCCGTTCACCACGCCGGCCGAAATTACCGGGGCGGCGCTGGCCAAGACCGACCCGGTTGCCGAGGAAGCGCTGGCGCTGTTCGTCACCTGCCTCGGCCGAACCGCCGGCGACCTCGCGCTGGTGTTCATGAGCCGCGGCGGCGTGTTTTTGACCGGCGGCATCGCGCAAAAGATCGTTCCGGCACTGAAGGAAGGCAGTTTCCGTGCCGCCTTCGAGGACAAAGCGCCGCACAGCGCGCTGATGGCCTCGATGCCGGTCTATGTCATCACCCACCCGCTGGCAGCGCTTCTGGGCCTTGCCGCCTATGCCCGCAACCCGTCGCTGTTCGGCGTCCAGACCGCGGGGCGGCGCTGGCGGGCATGATCCATTTCGTCCCGAACATGGGTCTGTTCCTGGAAATGGCTGCCGCTTTCGTGACCCTGACCTCGAGCCCCGACGAAGTTTCGCCATAGGCAAGCCGTAGCCGGGGCGCTAAGAGGGGGCCGAATTCCAGCCTGGCATCCCTACATGCCGGTTGATTTCAGATCGAATCGACCTGAAATCATCCGGCTCTAAATCAAAGAGATAGAGCATGATGTCGTCCGAAAACCGCTTCACACTTTTCGGCATCATGCTCTAGCAAACCACGAAGCGCCCGCGATTTGACCGCTCAAAGTCCACTCAAACTGAAAGTCCAGCCAGCTGAGGTCACTGCGGTGCTGCGCCGCATCCTGGCCGAAAACGGCAGTGAATATCGCTGGACCTATGTCGTTGCCGTCGGCTGCCTGCTGATTGTTTCCGCCACCACCGCCTTCACGGCGTGGATCATGGCCCCGATGATCAACGAGATCTTCTACGAACGACGCGGCGACATGATCGTCTGGATCTGCGCCGGGTTCATGGCCGCCTCCGTGCTGCGCGGCTTCGCCGGTTACGGCCAGGCGGTCGCGTTGGCCAAGATCGGCAACAATCTGGTCGCCCGCTACCAGAAGCGCAGCTTCGACCACCTGATGAAGCTCGGCGTCGACTTCTTCAACGATACGCGTTCCGGTCGGCTGGCGGCACAGGTCAACGAGAATGTCGGCGGCGTTCGCGATCTGCTGTCGCTGACGCTGACCTCCATCAGCCGCGACGCGGTCTCGCTGATCGCCCTCGTCGGCGTCATGATCTACCAGGATCCGGTGTTGTCGCTCAGCTCGCTGCTGATCGGGCCGCCGCTGATCTGGGCCGTCGTCTACATCACCCGCCGATTGCGGCGCATCAACCGGGAATCGGTGCTGATCAACTCGCGGCTGAACGGGTCCGTACAGGAGGCCACGCAAGGCATCGCCATCGTCAAGGCCTTCACCCTGGAAGCCGAGCTGGCGCGCCGGATCGGCATCATGGCCGATACGGCCGAGCAGCGTAACAACAAGATCGCCCGGGTCGCGGAGCGGCTGTCGCCGATTTCCGAGATTTTGGGCGGTCTCGCCATTACCTCCGTCCTTGCCTATTCCGGCTACCGGGCGCTGGTGCTCGGACAACCACCAGGCGCTGTGTTTTCCTTCATCACCGCGCTGATCATGGCCTACGATCCGGCACGGCGCCTGGCTCGTACGCAGGTCGGTATGGAACGTGCCCTGGTCAACGCCCGGATGATTTACGAGCTGCTCGACCTGGAGCCTAAACAGGGCGATGCGCCCGACGCGGTCGAAGCCAGGATCACCACCGGCGAGGTTCGCTTCGACAATGTGACGTTCGGCTACAGCGCCGACATGCCGGTGATCAGGAACCTGAGTTTCACCGCCGCGGCCGGCAAGGTTACGGCGGTGGTCGGGGCCTCGGGTGCCGGCAAGACGACGCTCGTGGCGCTGCTGCAGCGCTTCTACGATGTCGACAAGGGTTCGATCGAGATCGATGGCCAGGACATTTCCAAAGTCACCAAGCACTCGCTGCGCGGCTCGATCGCCTATGTCTCGCAGGCGCCCTATCTGTTCGAAGGCAGCATACGCGACAACATCCGTTTTGGCCGACTTTCGGCGACCGACGCCGAGATCGAGCGGGCGGCGGTGCTGGCGGCGGCCGACGAGTTCATCCGTCAGCAGCCGCAGGGCTACGATACGCCCGTCGGCGAGGGCGGCTCGACCCTTTCCGGCGGCCAGCGCCAGCGCGTCTCGATTGCGCGGGCGATCGTGCGCAATGCGCCGATCCTTTTGCTCGACGAGGCGACCTCGGCGCTGGACAACGAGGCCGAAGCCCGCGTCCAGGAAGCGCTGACCCATGTGATGGAAGGGCGCACCACCATCGTCATCGCGCACCGCCTGTCGACGGTCGTCAACGCCGACCACATCATCGTACTTGAAGAGGGGCGCCTGGTCGAGGAAGGCACCCATGCCGCACTGATGGCCGATCCAAACAGTGTCTACGCCCGCTTCCACCGCATTCAAGGCAAGAACGGACTGGGGCTTGTCGACGACTCGAAGCCCGTCCAAACTCCGGTCCTGCGCAGCCGCGCCAAGAAGGCGGTGGGGAGAACAGCATGAGCGAATCCGGCGAAATGGGCCTGGTGGTGGTGGGGGCGGCCGGCCGCATGGGCCAGACGCTGATCCGCGCCATCCATTCGATCCCCGGCGCCCGCGTCGTCGGCGCGGTCGAACGAACCGGATCGCCCTATCTCGGCAGGGATGCGGGCGAGCTTGCCGGCATCGGCATCATCAATGTGACGATCGGCGACGATCCGCTGCCGGTGTTCGCCAAGGCCGACGGCGTGCTCGATTTCACCATGCCGGCAGCCACCGTCGAATTCGCAGGCTATGCCGCGCAGGCACGCATTGCCCATGTCATCGGCACCACCGGCTGCTCGGCGGAAGACGACGCCAGGATCGAGGCCGCGGCGCGCCACGCGACGATCGTCAAATCCGGCAATATGAGCCTCGGCGTCAATCTTCTGGCGGTGCTGGTCGAGCAGGCCGCGCGCGCGCTCGGTCCAGAGGATTTCGACATCGAGATCCTCGAAATGCATCACAAGCACAAGGTCGACGCGCCCTCGGGCACCGCCTTGCTGCTCGGCGAAGCGGCGGCGGCGGGACGCGGCATTTCCCTTGCCGGCAACGATGTGCGGTCACGCGACGGCCATACCGGCGTGCGCAAGCCAGGAACGATCGGCTTTGCCAGCTTGCGCGGTGGCTCGGTGGTCGGCGACCACAGCGTCATCCTGGCCGGGACCGGCGAGCGCATCACGCTGTCGCACCATGCCGAGGACCGCGCCATCTTTGCCCGCGGCGCGGTCAAGGCCGCGCTCTGGGCGCGCGGTAAAAAGCCAGGACTTTATTCCATGCGGGACGTGCTCGGCTTGAGCTAAACTATCCATAATTTTGAAGGAGCAAACATGTCGGGAACTCTCGTGCTCGTGCGCCACGGCCAGAGCGAATGGAACCTGAAGAACCTGTTCACCGGCTGGCGCGATGTCGACCTTACCGAGCAGGGCCACAAGGAGGCCAAGGAAGCCGGCCAGAAGCTCAAGGCACGCGGCTTGAAATTCGACATTGCCTTCACCTCGGCGCTGATCCGGGCGCAGAAGACCTGCCAGCACATTCTCGACGCGGTCGGCCAGAGCGATTTGAAGACGATCCGCGACCAGGCGCTGAACGAGCGCGACTATGGCGATCTCTCCGGCCTCAACAAGGACGACGCGCGCCAGAAGTGGGGCGAGGAGCAGGTGCACATCTGGCGCCGCTCCTACGACGTGCCGCCGCCCGGCGGCGAAAGCCTGAAGGACACCGGCGCCCGCGTCTGGCCCTATTACCTGCACGACATGCAGTCGCATGTTCTGAAAGGCGGCACCGTGCTGGTCGCCGCGCATGGCAATTCGCTGCGCGCACTGATCATGGCGCTGGACGGCAAGAGCGGCGAGCAGATCGTCAAGCTCGAGCTCGGCACCGGCGTGCCGGTGATCTACGAGCTCAACGCCGATTCCACTGTGGCGTCGAAGGACGTGCTGGAGGGGTGAGGTTTTCGGCCAACGCATTCGCCGAGTCGGCGCTGCCCCTCATTGCCCTGCCGGGCAGTTCTCCCGGTGTAGTGACGGGGAGAAAGGGCTGGCCGCAGCCTCGGCGCTCTTCTTGTGACGCAGGTGACCGGCGAAAATCATCGATGAGAGCGCCCCTCTCCCCGTCACTGTGCGGGGAGAGGATGCCGGCAGGCAGGTGAGGGGCGGCGCTGACCCCCGGGAAACTAAGCCGGCAGGCAGCGGCCCTCGAAAAAGCGCGTTGACACATATCGTTTGCCCGCTTACATGAGCCCGCACCAGCCCAGATGGCGGAATTGGTAGACGCGCACGGTTCAGGTCCGTGTTCCGCAAGGAGTGGAGGTTCGAGTCCTCTTCTGGGCACCAAATTCCCGTTTCGGATAAGTCCGAAATGATTTAGACGCGAAGCAAAAAAGCCCGGTTCCCGGGCTTTTTTGCTGATGGATGACAGATTGTCCAGCGGAGGGTCAATGCGGCGGGCGAACCGCTTTCATTGCTTCTTCTTCGAGTGTCTGGAGCTTCTCCCGAATCTCCTCCGGCTCGGCATGCTCCAAGCCGACGACATCGTTTCTGGTCTCATTCAGCGAAACGATAATCTCATCAAGCTTGGCGTGAATGGCGGCCGTGTCGCGGTAACCCTGGATCAGCACAACGCCGGTGATCACGATGGCCGCTACCGACAATGCGTAGGTGACCACATTCGTCAGGCCGAATGGCACCAACGCAGTACAGAGCAGCATGGCTACAAGAAGGACATAGAAGCCCGGTGGCCGGGATAGAAAGTCGCCCATCACAAAGAGAAAGCGGTTCATATCCAGGCCGCGGTCAAAAATGCCACGAGTGCGGTGACGGCTACGCAAATTGGAATTGCCGCGAGTAAGGCAGCTTCCAGGACCCAAGTTTCCTTGTCGCTAAACATCAGACATCCTCCCGTTCAGAAAACGGCCGCCCATAGAGCCTTCACAGCGCAGCCAAAGCCCGCCGCTCCTGATCGGAGCGGCGGGCTCGCGCGTTACTCGATGATCTGCACGACCTTGCGCGTGTCGGGATCGACGAGAACCGCGTGATCTCCGACAACCGTATACTTGTAGCGGACATCCGGAACGTCGATTGCGTGGAGCTCGACAGTGTCGGGAAGTGCCGTGCCGACGTTGAGTTCGACGCCGAGCAAACTGACTGAGGCCAGCTTCTGCTTATGGATATATTCGCGAACGACCGTCTGTTGTTCGGGCTTGAGAACAATAACATCCTCGGCAAACGAGGTGCCGATGCCCGCCATAAGGACGAGGGCGCCGGCGGCGCTGACGAAATACCTGGTCATGGGAATTTCCTTTTCATAGGTCAGTTTGAAGGCGTGGATACGAGCAGATCAGCCGCCACTCGCAGGGGCTGGGGCAGGTGCCGCAGGCTTTGCAGGTGCAGCCGGAGCTTCCACCTTTGGCGCTTCAACCTTGACGTTGATATCCTTGCCGCCGTCGCCGCGGATATTGATGACGCCGGTAAAAATAAGCAACACTACGACCGCAATAAGTGCAAGAACAACAGCAATCGCAGTGCCGCCGCCACCCCCAGAATTAACAACAGTTGGGCCGTCTGCCATGTGTTCCTCTCCTGTTTTATTTAGTTGCATTTGGGAAACGCCTGCCCCGCTTGAACGTTCCGCCTCGGGACTTGGGTCTTAGCTGATATCCGACTTTGGTCTGGTTCGCCGCGGACTGAAGTCACAGGAACAATCTGGCTGATCTCAAGTTCGGTCCCTCGGCGAACAGGCGTGGTGCCGTCGCCGGATTACGCGAGGAGAAAACCATGAAAATCCACTTTGCAAGTGCCGCTGCAGGCTTGTTGCTTTTGGCTGGGGTCGGCGCCGCCGCAGCTCAGGATGTCGTCATCACACCGGAGCAGGATACGGTCGTCCGCGAATACGTGAAAAAGCAGCCGCTGGCTTCGGTGAAGATCCCGGGCGTGGAGCTGAACGTCGGCAGTGCCTTGCCTGATACGGTCGAGCTGCACGAAGTTCCCAACGTCAAATACCGCTATGTCGTGGTCGACAACCGCACCGTCCTGGTCGACCCCCGCACCCGGAAAATTGTGAAGGTCTACGACTGATCGAATAGCTGCCGCCCGCCGCCGGCCATGGCGGCGGGCAGCGGATTTCACATTGCGCTCCAGGATGATCGAAGATGATCGATGACGTCGAGACATCGCCAGCCCTTGATACCCGCCTGGGTTCTCTCAGGGCGAGAATGCGCGATGCGCGCATAACAGAGGCCGACATGAAGACCTTTCAGAAAGTCGCATCCATCATGGTTGGCGGCAGTGGCCGCATCAGCGGCGATGACCTGATTGCAGCGTCGTTCGTCCTCGAGGACCAGCCGGAAGGCTTGTGAGGCGGAGTACTCACGTGTGCAGGCGCCCGCAACGCTGATCCCAAGTGTTCTGGTGCTGAACACATTCCTGCTACGGGCCGGCGTCGAAGGCGTGCCCGCTGGCGAGGTCGCGTCGCGCTCAAGCATCGTCCAGAACACCATGTCGCCGCATGTGACGATACTCGGCCATGCTAGCCGATGCGGGCGCCATAGAAAATCACCGCGGTCGGCAGAACCGGGCAGGCCGGTCCAGAGCGTCGCCACGCCTGTGGTCAGAAATGTCACCGAGGCCAGTTTGGTGCAGATCGGATGATGGTAGCGAGCGATCGCCATATCGACCGTACGGGCGCCGGCCTGCGAAGGACCCACCAGCGCGCCGAGGCCGACCGCCGCGCCCAGCGTGGTCGGCGCGCTGTTTGCCCTGCAACGCAGGGCTATGGGCGTGCTCGCACAAGTTAGCTCCAGCTTGAGGCACGGCGTGAAGTCTCGGTCTTTGCCCGCGATGGCGAGGTACGAAGTCAAGAGCGGTCAATGTGATTAGCGATCTACAGTCGATTTCAGCCGCCTTCGGATGATAGCGCCGCAATCACGAGATTTGTCGATAATAATCGATATTAGGCTGTATTCGCGACTATTCGATCGCTCTTCCATAGTGGCGATAGATAAAATTGGAAATGACATCCCAGATCTGAGGAGATCAAGGACTTGGGGCCGGCATCAGCATGATTGAACCGCAGCCACCGCAAGTTGACAGTGATCATCAGGCGGATCTGGTTTGGTAGGAAGTCTTAATATGTCTCGCCTATGGTCCAACTTTGACTTGGGAGCGTGACGTTCGACAGACATATCTCCGCAGGTTACATTTCCCAGTCAGACAGCGCTCCGCACTCGAATGGATGTCTCTGAATGCCGGGCCTCACGCCTTCACGACCGCACCCGAGAACCTTGGGATGGATGGGCACGACAGCGCTCGCCATGGGTGGCAGCAATCAAAGCCTGTTTCTGATTGCCGCCCTTTTTGTCGGCCAGGGGAATATTCCCGGTCAAGGAAGCGCTGCGGTTCCTTTGCTCGTTGTTGGTCTGCTTCTAAGCTGGGCCGCCGCGCCTGCGTGGACCGAATTGGTTCTCATGTGGCCAAACCGCGTCGGCGGTATCTCTGCAGCGTGCGCCGAAGCCTTCCGACCTTACAGTCCCGTTCTCTCGGCTCTGACGGGCACCTGCTATTGGTGGGGTTGGGTGCCGACCTGCGGACTGACAGCGGTTCTTTCAGCGTCTGCAATCCAGCAATGGTACCTGCCGGGCCTCCCCGTGGAGGCGGTCGCCTGCGGGCTTATCGCATTCTTTACGACGGTGAACCTGTGTGGAATCAAGTGGGTGGTCCAACTGGCGATCCCGATCGCCACGGCCTCCGCGACGCTTGCGTTTCTCTCATCCCTCGTACCGGTCATCAGTGGCTCGGTCGACTGGCGGCAGGCGACGGATTTTGCCCTGACCAGCCCGTTTACCGGCCTGTTCGGCGACATCACGTCGGTGATGGCGGGACTGTATCTGATCGGGTTTGCCGCACCGGCATTTGAGGCTGCAGCCTGCCATGTTGGCGAAACCATCGATCCCAACCGCAACATTCCTCTGGCGATGTGGGCCAGCGCCGCAATGGCGGGCGTCTATTTCCTGGTCCTGCCGGTTGTCTGGCTGGGTGTGCTCGGACCGGAGCCGCTCGGCACCGACCTCGCCATAGCTCTCGGGCCCACCTTTGCGCCCTTGTTGGGGAGTTTCGGCAAGGCGGCCGCCATCTGGCTCATCATGCTGAACATGTTCCATGGAACGTTGCAGCCATTGGCAGGCGCCGCGCGGACCCTTGCGCAGCTGAGCGAAGACGGCCTGCTGCCGAGCTTCCTGGCCAGGCGCACCTCAACAGATTGTCCCTGGGCGGCAACGCTGCTCACAGCTGCCGCGGCAATCGGCTTCATGCTGTGCGGGTATCCGCTCTGGATGATCGCCGCGGCCAATTTTACGTACCTGATCAGCATCTGCATGCCAAACATCGCAGTCTGGCTCTTGCGCCGTGACAGTCCCGAAGCCGAGCGACCCTTCCGGGCTCCCAGGGGAACGATCATCCTTGGCGTAGGCGCGGCTGCAATATGGCTGTTGACCGCCATACTAGGATTTCAGCAATTTGGCCTTCCTACCGTCCTGTTCGGTCTGGCTTTGGCATATTCGGGTGCTGCGCTCTACGCCTGGCGCACGATGGAGGATCGATACGCACTCGGTCTACCCTTGCTGCCACATACGCTTCACCTGAAGCTTACCGGAGCCATGCTTTTTGTGCTCGTGCTTGACGGTGCCGGCTATTTCCTGGCGATCGGCAGCGTTCCCCAAGGCGACACTTCATTGGTCGCCGCGCTGGAGGACATTTTTGTCGTTGTCGCGCTGCTGACCATCAGCGTTGGCCTGATCTTGCCGGGAATGATCACCCATTCGGCGACCGAGGTGAGCAACGCGGCAAAGCGTCTGACATCCGGAACGCTGAAGGATTTCTCTCTCGCCATGGTCGCCCTGGGGCGGGGAGACCTCGCTGCGGCGCATGCCTCCGTGAATATCATGCCGGTTACGGTAAACTCTCGTGACGAACTTGGAGAGATGGCCGAAAGCTTCAACCTGCTCCAGGACAAGGTGAGGGAAGCCGCCCACGGCCTGGACGACGCGCGCGAGAACATGAACGTAGCGCGCACCGAACTGATGGCACGGCACGAGGAAATCGCGCATCTCGCGCACCACGATCCGCTTACCGGCCTGGCGAACCGAGCCGCGCTTGCAGCACACCTGGCCACGACGCTCGAGCGCGCAAAAGCAACGCACGCCAGCTTTGCCGTCTTCAGCATCGACCTTGACCATTTTAAAGAGGCGAACGACGTTTTCGGGCACGCCGCCGGCGACGATCTGCTTTGCACCATTTCCCGGCGTCTCCAAACCGCGGCGCCTGAGGCCTTTATCGCGCGCATGGGCGGCGACGAATTCACGGTTGTCCTGGCCATGGATGACCGGTCCGCGAGTGCCAAGGACGTTGCGGACCGTCTGTTCGAATCGGCGGCAGGCAAATTCGAAATCCGGGGCCAGCACATTTCGATCGGGGTGAGCATCGGGGCGGCGATCTATCCGAAAGACGGAGAGAATGCAGCGGCGCTGATGGCAAATGCCGACGCAGCGCTCTACCGGGCCAAGGCGGACGGTCGTCGGATGGTGCAATTCTTCGATCCTGAGATGGATAAGCGGCTAAGAGAGCGCTACGCCTTGCAGCGAGATTTGCGCTCTGCGGTCGGCCATGGCGAACTTGTGCTTCATTATCAGCCGCAAGCCAGGATGGACGGCGAAATCTTCGGTTTCGAGGCACTCGCCCGATGGAACCATCCAAAACATGGGCTCATCTCCCCAAACGCGTTTGTCTCGCTTGCCGAACAGGATGGCACGATCGTTGAGATAGGTGAATGGACGCTCAGGCAGGCGTGCAGAGACGCGGCCTCCTGGCCCTCACCGCTGCAGATCGCCGTCAACCTCTCTCCCGTGCAGTTCCGTTTCGGGGACCTGGTAGGTCTCGTTCATTCTATCCTCTACGAGACCGGCCTTGCTCCGGGGCGGCTGGAACTGGAAATCACGGAAGGGGTTCTCATCCGCGACCGGGCAACTGCCTTGTCGGTTTTGCGGAGGTTGAAGGCGTTGGGCGTCAGGGTCTCGATGGATGATTTTGGCACCGGGTATGCCTCGCTGTCCTCGCTGCAGGCGTTTCCATTCGACAAGATCAAGATCGATCGCAGTTTTGTTTCGGGTGTCGGTTCGAATGTCCAATCGGCCGCCATCGTGCGCACGATACTCAGCCTGGGGAATGCGCTGGCCTTGCCTGTCATCGCGGAGGGTGTCGAAACAGAGGACGAGCGTGCCTTCCTGATGAGGGAAGGATGTCCCGAAATCCAAGGATATCTGGTGGGGCGCCCGCATCCGATAGCGCTCTACAAAGATGTGACGAATGGGCTTTCGCCGGGATCTGCCTTCGGGGAGCCCGAGGATACCACCGCACCCCAGGCGCTTGGCGTAACGCGATAGCCGCGGCGCCGTTCGTCGGCGCGCTGCTCCTGCAACACACCGGTGAGCGAGGACTGCCGACGGTACTGCTCGGGCTCGCCCTTATAAAGGTCCCACTGGTCGGCGCGCTGTTTGCCTTGCAGCGCGGGGCCATGCGAAGCATCCGAACCAGATGGCGCGGGAGCCACCTCCCCTTCCGGCCAGTCCTCCAACAAACCACTTCAAACCCGGCCGTCTCGGCGCTACGTTCTATCTATGGCCCCACCCACCCAGCCGATCACCGTCACCCGCCGCGACCAGATGTTTCCCATCTTGGGCGACGCCGATATCGAGCGCATGCGCCGGTTCGGCGAGGCGAGTTCCTATGCCGCCGGCGAGCATATCGTCACCGCCGGCACCGTGGCGCCGGGGCTGATCGTCATCCTGTCGGGCACGGTCGATATCACCCAGGATGTCAGGCCCGGCCGGCGCGAGACCATCGTCCCTCATGGTCCCGGCAATTTCATCGGCGAGCTGGCGCAGCTTTCCAGCCGGCCGTCGCTGGTCAATGCGGAGGCGGCCGAGCCGGTCGAGGCCTTCGTCATCCCCTCGCAGCGGCTGCGCGACCTGATGGTGCAGGAGGCAAGCCTTGGCGAGCGGATCATGCGGGCGCTGATCCTGCGCCGCGTCGGGCTCCTGGAAAGCGGCAGCAGCGGACCGATCGTCGTAGGCCCGGCCGGCAATGGCGACACGCTGCGGCTGCAGGGATTTCTGCGCCGCAGCGGCCAGCCGCACCGCGCGCTCGATTCCGACAGCGACCCGTGCGCCAAGACGCTGATTGAGCATTTTCATGTTGACCCGCACCATCTGCCGATCGTGCTCTGCCCCAACGGCAAGCTGATGCACAATCCCGGCGAAACCGAACTTGCCCGCTGCATCGGCCTGCTGCGGCCGATCGATCCCGACATGGTCTATGACATCGCCATTGTCGGCGCCGGGCCGGCGGGGCTGGCGGCCGCGGTCTATGCGGCATCCGAAGGGCTGTCGACCATCGTGCTCGATTGCCGCGCCTTCGGCGGCCAGGCCGGCGCCTCCGCGCGCATCGAGAACTATCTGGGTTTCCCCACCGGCATTTCCGGCCTGGCGCTGATGGCGCGCGCCTACAACCAGGCGCAGAAATTCGGCGTCGAAATACTCATCCCCGACGAGGCCAAGCTGCTCGGTGCAGCAGGCGAGGGCTACACGCTCGCCGTCGGCGACGGTGAAAGCCTGCGCGCGCGCACGGTGGTGATCGCCAGCGGCGCCCGCTACCGCCGCCTCGACGTCGCCAAGCTGGCCGAGTTCGAGGGCACGTCGGTGCATTACTGGGCCTCGCCGATCGAAGCGCGGCTATGCACAGGGCAAGAAGTGGCGCTGGTCGGCGCCGGCAATTCGGCGGGGCAGGCGGCGGTCTATCTCGCCAGCCAGGTGCGCAAGGTGACGATGCTGGCGCGCCGCGGCGGCCTCAGGGAAACCATGTCGCGCTATCTGGTCGAGCGTATCGAGGCGCAACCCAACATCGAGGTGCTTGGCGAGACCGAGATCGAGGCGCTGGAAGGCGAAGGCGGCAATCTCACCCGGTTGCGTTGGCGCAACCCCGGCGGCGTCGAGACGCGGCCGATCCAGCATCTCTTCCTGTTCATCGGCGCCGACCCCAACACCGATTGGCTGGCTGGGTGCGATATCGCGCTCGACGCCAGGGGCTTCGTGCGCACCGGCGCCGACATAGGGGCGGGCCAGATGGAGACCAGCCGCAGCGGCGTGTTCGCCATCGGCGACGTGCGCTCCGGCTCGGTCAAGCGGGTCGCCGCCGCCGTCGGCGAAGGCGCCCAGGTGGTGGCTGCCTTGCACGCGTATCTCGCGCGACCCAACGCAGCAGCGCCCGAACTGGCCAGGAGAGCATAATGGATGAATGCAAACACACGCGCGACATCAAGACGGTGACGCCGAGCGCGCTCGGCTGCGAGGAGTGCCTGAAGAGCGGCTCCATGTGGGTGCATCTCAGGCTGTGCCGCACCTGCGGCCATGTCGGCTGCTGCGACGACTCGCCCAACCGCCACGCCACCAAGCATTTCCACGCCACAAAGCACCCGATCATCGAAGGCTACGACCCGCCGGAAGGCTGGGCATGGTGCTTTGTCGACGAGGCGTTCATCGACCTGGAAGGCGACGTGACGCCTCAGAACGGCCCGATCCCGAAGTTTTTCTGAGGCGGCCGACTGTCGGCCGACCGCTGCGCCTATTTCACCGAGCCAGTAACCGTGCGGTCTATGGCATTGGGATTGTGGTCGTTGCCGGCAAGTGCGGCAATGATCAGAAGACTGGCGACGACCGGGACGAACAGGATGGCCACGCGGGCCTGCACATAAAAAATGGCGCGCCATTCGCTGCGCTTTTCCGGGTTGTTGTCCATCACACTCACTCTCGCCATGCCTCCCCAGGCGGGACATAGCGGCGAAGGGTTAAGCAAAGGCTGCTGAATGTGTTAACGCGCGGCGGATTGGGATTTAATCTCGACGGTCAGCGCCGCCCCTCATTGTCATCGGTACGCATCCGGTACGCCTACCCCCGCAGCGCCTGGTCCAGGTCGGCGATCAGATCATCGCCATCCTCTATCCCCGCCGACAACCGCACCAGCGAATCCGAAATGCCGATTTCCGCGCGCTTTTCCGCCGGGATCGAGCCGTGCGTCATCAGCGCCGGGTGTTCGATCAGGCTTTCGACGCCGCCGAGGCTTTCAGCCAGCGTGAACAGTTGCGTCCGTTCGAGGAAGCGTTTGGTGCCGGCGAGGTCGCGGTCGAGGTCGACCGAGATCATGCCGCCGAAGGCATGCATCTGCTGGACGGCGATGGCGTGCTGCGGATGGCTGGCCAGGCCGGGATAGACGACGCGGCGCACATCTTTTCGCGCCTCCAGCCACTGCGCAATCTTCAGGCCGTTCGTGGAATGCCGCTCCATCCTGAGCGCCAGTGTCTTGATGCCGCGCAGCGCGAGAAAACTGTCGAAGGGACCGGAGATGGCGCCGATGGCGTTCTGCAGGAATTTCAGCTGGGCCGCCAAATCCTTGTTGTCGCCGACGATGGCGACGCCGCCGACCATGTCGGAATGGCCATTGAGATATTTCGTCGTCGAGTGGACGACGATGTCGATGCCGAGTTCAAGCGGCCGCTGGATGTAGGGGCTGCAGAACGTGTTGTCGGCGACCGTCAAAACCCCTTTGCGCCTGGCGAGTGCCGCAACGCCTTCGAGGTCGACGATACGCAGCAGCGGATTGGTCGGAGTTTCGACCCAGAGCAGTTTTGTCTCCGGGCGAATCGCTGCTTCCACCGCCGCCAGATCGGTGAAGTCCACAAAACTCACCTGCAGATTGGCCGAGCGCTTGCGCACCCGCTCCATCAGCCGGAACGAGCCGCCATAGATGTCGTCGGTTGCAACGATATGGGCGCCGCTGTCGAGCAATTCCAGCACCGTCGAGATCGCCGCCAGGCCGGAAGCAAAGGCAAAGGCGGCCGAGCCGCTTTCGAGATCGGCCACCCCGCGCTCGAAGGCAAAGCGGGTCGGGTTTTGGCTGCGGGCGTACTCAAACCCCTTGTGCACGCCGGGCGACTGCTGGCCATAGGTCGAGGTCGCGTAGATCGGCACCATCACCGCGCCGGTCAGCGGGTCATGGCTCTGGCCGCCATGGATGGTGCGCGTGGAAAAAGCCAGGCGGTTCTTGCCCGATGGGGATGTTTCAGCAGTCATCGTGCGCGCCTCAAATGGTTGATCAGGTCGATACGGGTTATCAGGCCGACGAACTCGTCGCCATCGAAGATGATGGCGACCTCGTTGCGGTCGAACACCGGCAGCAGCGCATCCAGCGTCTGGCTGGCCTGCAGCGTGTGCAGATTGGAGGTCATGGCGGTGCGCACCGGGGCGTTGAAGCGGTCCCAGCGGCCGTCATAGGGGCCGTCGACCTTGGCCAATATATCGCCCTCATCGATAATGCCGACCAGCTTGCCGTTGTCCAGCACAGGCAGCTGCGAGACATCGGAGCGGCGCATGCGGCCATAGGCGTTGAGCAGGCTTTCGTCGGGGCCGACATAGACGGTGTCGCCGGTGCGGTGCGAGCGCATGACGAGGTCGCGCAGATCGCCATGCTGTTCCTGTTCGGCCAGCCCCTGCTCGGCCAGCCAGAAATCGTCGAACACCTTCGACAGGTACTTGTTGCCGCTGTCGCAGACGAAGGTGACGACGCGTTTTGCTGTCGTCTGCTCGCGGCAATAGCGCAGCGCGGCCGACAGCAGCGTGCCGGAAGACGAGCCGGCGAGAATGCCTTCCTTCGAAAGCAGGTCCCGCACGGCCAGCATGCTCTGCTTGTCTGGGATGGAATAGGCTTTCCTGACCAGCGACAGATCGGCATTGGGCGGCACGAAATCCTCGCCGATGCCTTCGACTGTCCAGCTGCCGGCCTCTTCCATCTTGCCGGTCTTGATCAGCGGCGCCAGCACCGATCCGACGGGATCGGCCAGCACCATTTCGGTCTTCGGCGACGTTCTGGCGAAGTAGCGGCCAAGCCCGGTCAGCGTGCCGCCGGAGCCAACGCCGACGACCACGGCGTCGAGGTCGCCATCGAGCTGGGCAAGGATTTCCGGTCCGGTGGTGGTCTCATGCGCCTCAGGGTTGGCCGGGTTGGCGAACTGGTTGGCGTAGAAGGCGCCGGGCGTTTCCGATGCGATCTTCTCGGCCATGTCCTGGTAATATTCGGCATGGCCCTTGCCGACATCGGAGCGGGTCATGCGCACTTCGGCGCCGAGCGCGCGCAGATGCTGGATCTTTTCGCGCGACATCTTGTCGGGCACGACGAGGATGATGCGGTAGCCCTTGGGGATGCCGACCTGGGCGAGGCCGAGGCCGGTATTCCCGGCGGTCGCCTCGACGATGGTGCCGCCGCGCTTCAGCTTGCCTTCCTTCTCGGCCGCGGCAATCATCGACAGCGCAATGCGGTCCTTGATCGAACCGCCGGGATTCTGGCTTTCGAGCTTGATGAACAGCCGGCACTTGCCGGTCTCGAATTTGGTCAGTTCGACCACCGGCGTCTGGCCGATGAGGTCGAGCACCGAGGCGTAGGGCGGACGCAGGCGGGATAACGCGCCGTCCGAACTGCCTGGCGCAGCTTTTCCGTGCTCGCTCATATCGATGTGCTCCCTTGAACAAGCGACCGCCTCGGGGGCAGAGCGGCAGCGTAGCTTCTTTTCCGGCCGTTTGCAGTCGGAAAGAAGGTAGATCGTGCCAATCAACCGGCGAGAGGGGGAATGGAATTCCAGTTTGAGGCCGGCTTTGGACTCAAGCCAAACACCCTCCGTAGCGATCCTTCCCACTCCCCTCTGAGGGGCGTGCTATCCCGCCGACGTCAACAGCTTTACCCCAGCAGCTGCTTGCTCAGCCTAGCGCATTGCACGCGGATGTCGGGGATGGCGTCGATCTCGAAGAAGGTGCCGCGGGTCAGCGGCCCGACGGCGAGGATCTTGGCCGATGCGGTGCCGTCGCCGGCGATGATTTCGCACTTGGCCGTTACATCGAGGCCAAGCCGCAGCGGGTCGGGCCGCGCCAGGCCGCGGTCGACCAGCGAGCGCACCACGCTGTTCGACGTGGTCGAGATGTCGCGGGCGATGCCGGTGCAATCATAGATGCGCGCGACCTGCAGCGTTTCCAGCGCCTTTGTGTGGCGGGACTGGATGCCGACGGTGAATCCATCGCCGGCCTCGATGCCGACGACACGGCCGGCGACCGGGCGGATGCGGCCGGTGCGCACCGCTTCGGTGACGCGGGCATGCACCTCGGGCGCCAGCCGATGGCGATGGATGTCCCACCAAGCCTTGGTGTGCTCAACGAAGCGGCGCTTGGCAGAGGACGGCCAGTTCTGCCAGATCTTCTGATTGAAGGGTCGCAGCCCATCGACGACGTCGCGCCAGTCGATGCCGGCCTTCTGGTTTTCGCGGATCAGGTCGCGAAACCAGCCGACGAAATAGGAGAGCTGCGTGCCGAGCGGAATGTCGGCGACGTCGAGCTTGATCGGGTTGCCCTTGCGGTGCGGCGACGGCAGCAGGCCGCGCCGCGACACGGCGACGATCTCGCCGCGATGGCCGCGCTGCTCGAGCGACAGAAAGGCATCGACCATACTGAGCCCGGTGCCCAGCACCAGCACGCGGGCTTCAGGATCGAGCGCGGTGTCGGCCTCGGTGCCCATACGGATGGCGTGGCCCTGGCCGGCGCCGGGCTGCTCGTCATGGCCGGTGGCAAGCACCGCCAGATGCGCGACGACGCTGGTGCCGTTGGCCAGCACCACTTCGACACCGGACGATGTCGGCGAGATCGACAGGCTTTCCTCGCGAATCAGCCTGAGACGGCCGGTTTCCTTTTCGCGCGCTTCGAGCTCGTCGAGCACTTCCTTGAGGTAGCGGGCATAGACGCTGCGCGGCGCATAGAAGGGTGTCTGCGGCGTCTGTTCCTGGCTTATCAGGCCGCGCCCCTGCAACCAGCGCCAGAAATTCAGGGGATCGTCGGCATAGGCGCTCATCCCCGCGGCGCTGACATTCAGCACGTGCGCCGATAAGAGCGTCGAATAGGCGATGCCCTGGCCGAAATGCGGACGCTTTTCGATCAGCGTGACGCGAAGGTCCGGGTTGGGCGACTTCAGCAGATGCGCGGCAAGCACGACGCCGCTGGCGCCGCCGCCGACGATGATGATCGAGCTGGGGATGATCGAATTGGCGCGCGCGACGCTCATGCGAGCACGCTCAGGATCAGGCGGGGACCTTTTGCGCCGGCGCAAGCTCGTCGATGTCCCTCGCGACCGGAAGGTCGTCGAGGACGATGTCGCGCATCTCGGCCAGCGTGCGCTGGTCGAGCACCTCGGCGATCGCCTGCCGGACCTCGAGCATCAGATGTCGGACTTGGCATGTCGCCTCATTGCAGTCTTCACAGCGCTGATACTGGGTGCGGCTGGCGCAGGGGATGGGCGCCAGCGGTCCGTCGAGGACGCGCACGACATGGCCGACCTTGATCTCGTCGGCGGGGCGGGCCAGGCGATAGCCGCCATCCTTACCCTTGCGGCTCTGGACGAAACCGGCATTGCGCAATTCGCCCAGAATGGCATCGAGGAATTTCTTCGGAATGTTGTTGCCGCTGGCGATGTCGCCGACAAAGGCGAGCTGTCCCGTCGGCAGTTGCGCCAGATGGACCAGCGCCTTGAGGCCGTACTTGCCTTTTTTGGTGAGCATAGACCGAATGTTTCTCTGTCAGGCGATGGCCCAAAACCATCGGTTGCGAAACGCCTGACGTGCCTCCCCGCCGCGTGCAAGCTGCTTCGACACATAAATTCTACTGAAATGATATACAAGCCGAGAAACCTTGATTTTGCTTCGTTTTCACGCCGCAGGGGCCACTTTGGCAAGCTTTGTGCCGTTAAGGTCACAGCCAGCCGCGAGCGATTGCGGCGATGAGCGGCGGCTCCTGCTCCCAATGTCGATAAGATTACTATACTTACCCTCGAACACGCGAAACGTGTTTTCAAATCGACCGTCTTTTACAGCATGGATTTGCGCCATTTGGGGCTTTGCCGGGAATTTTGGGTCGCAGCCTGCGGATCGGCGAAACATGACTCCCGACAACTCGGGCGCCGCCCTGCGCCCGATATCAGGACGCCGCCTTGCCGCTCTGAGACCGGGCGGCCTTAGCGGCCACCGGCACGCCGCTTGACCGCAGCATCCAGCGGTGGCCGTCGCTGCGGAAGTCGGTGAGGCTCAACGGCTCGACATCGATGCTGCGGCAGGCCGCAAGCGGCGCGCCGAGCACATGGACGATCGCCGCTCGGATGACGCCGGCATGGGTCACCGCGATGGTGTGGCCGCTCGTCTGCATCATTCCGTCCATGAGGCGCGCGGCGCGGCGCGCGACATCGGCCAGCGACTCGCCGCCATGCGGCGCGGCCTCGGCATCGCCGAGCCAGGCGGCGATGCCATCCGGCTCAAGCGCCTGGACGTCCTCAAAGCTCCGGCCCGCCCAGCTGCCGAAGTCCTGCTCCGCCAGCAGCGGCTCGACCGACGGTTTGAGCGCCATGGCTTCGGCGGTCTGGCGGGCGCGCAGCGCCGGGCTCACCCAGACCCGGTCGGCGCGGCGCAGGCCCATCGTTTCGGCAAGCGCCAGGGATCGCGGCTCCAACGCCTCATCCAGGTGGAACGACCCCTTGCGCGTGGCAGGCGTGGCGCCACTGCAGATCATGGTCAGGCGTACAAGCATGAGAAAAGACTGCCTCTTTCCGAGCCGCTGAGGCCGGCGACTTCTTGGTTGCGCCGCCCCTACAAGGCGATCGCGTGTAGAGGATCACGGTTCGTGACGGTTTCGGCCGGCAAAATAGCTTGCCAACGATACGGGCCCAACGATACGGGCCCAACGATGCCGGCCAACGATGCCGGATTGAAAGCCGGTGTAAATCGGCACGCTCGCGCCACTGTGACCGGCATCTGCCGAAAGTCCAGGCCTTCTCCCGCAGCCAGGGGTTGGCAGGACCACCAACTCTTCAGCACCTTTCGGGCGCCGTTTGCGTTTGCGCATGGATCGACACGGGCCGGTCACCGCGCCCGCATCAGCCGCTGGTTTTTTTCTAACAAGTGCTTCTTGCTTGGAAGGATTTAACTCTACAAGAATGATAGAATTAGCTGACTATGAACAGGCATCCGCTTTTTCTCATTTTTCATGGAGCCTTTCATGTCCAGCATTTCGCGACGCATTGTCCTCCTGTCGTCGGCAGCTTTGGCGGGTGCGGCCTTCCTCGGCCCGGCCCAGGCGCAGGACCTCAACATCACCATCGGCTACCAGACGGTGGTCGAACCTTCCAAAGTAGCGCAGGCCGACGGCGCCTATGAAAAGGCGACCAAGGCCACGATCGACTGGCGCAAATTCGATTCCGGCGCCGATGTCATCGCCGCCGTCGCATCCGGTTCGGTCGATATCGGCTATGTCGGCTCGAGTCCGCTGGCCGCGGCCGCCAGCCGCGAACTGCCGATACAGACCATCTTTGTCGTCGGCCTGATCGGCCAGTCCGAAGCGCTGGTCGCCCGCAACGGATCCGGCATCGAGAAGATCGCCGACCTCGCCGGCAAGAAGGTGGCGGTGCCGTTCGTGTCGACCACGCATTACAGCCTGCTTGCGGCGCTGAAGCACGACAACGTCGACCCGAAGTCGGTCGAAATCCTTAATCTCAGGCCACCGGAAATAGCCGCCGCCTTCGCCCGCGGCGACATAGACGCGGCCTATGTCTGGGATCCGGCGCTCGGCCAGATCAAGACGACAGGCAAGGTGGTGCTGGATTCCTCGCAGGTTGCCGCCTGGGGCGCGCCGACCTTCGACGCCTGGATCGTGCGCACCGACTTCGCCGAAAAGAACCCGGACGCCGTGCGCGATTTCGTCAAGGTGACCGGCGAATCCTATGCCCAGTTCCTGGCCAAGCCCGAGGCATGGTCGGTTTCGTCGCCGGAAGCGGCCAAGATCGCCAAGATCACCGGCGCCAAACTGGAAGAGGTGCCGCAGCTCCTCAAGGGTTACGTCTTCCCGACATTGGAAGAGCAGGCTTCCGACAAATTCCTCGGCGGCGGCACGGTCAAGGCGATCGAGGCAGCTTCGGCCTTCCTCAAGGAGCAGGGCAAGATCGACGCCGTGCTGCCCGACTATTCGAAATACGTGTCGTCGAAATACGTGACCGAGGCTCTGGCCTCGAACTGATCTTCAGTTTTACGCAATTCCGGACGGAAAACCGCTTCACACTTTTCCTGGAATTGCTCTGAACACGCGCGGTTTCCTCTTCCCTGACGCCGCGTGCTGCCTGTCCCGGATCCGCTCAACGAGGGCCGGGGCAGGCTGATTTTCTTCCGGAGCCCCTTTTCATGCCGCATCTCGTACTCCACCCGCATCTCGTACTCGACAAGGTCTCGGTTCACTATGACGGCCAGGCAGCGCCGGCGGTCGACCGAGTTTCCATCGATGTCGCCAAGGGCGATTTCGTCGTGCTGGTCGGCCGCTCCGGCTGCGGCAAGACCTCGCTGCTCAATGTCGCCGCCGGCCTGGTCGAGCCTGCGCGCGGGGTCGCCACGATCGGCGGCCGGCCGATCACCGGCCCAGGCTCCGACCGGGCGGTCGTGTTCCAGAACGATGCGCTGTTTCCCTGGCTGACGGCCCGTGAAAACGTCGCCTTTGCGCTCAGGCTGCGCGGCGTGCCGCAAGCCGAGCGGGCGCGCCGCGCCGACCAGTTGCTGGCGCTGGTCAAGCTTGACGGCGTCGGCGACAAACGCAGCTGGGAATTGTCCGGCGGCATGCGCCAGCGCGTCGGCCTCGCCCGAGCGCTCGCGGCCGAGCCGGAATTCCTGCTGCTCGACGAACCGCTCGGCGCACTCGATGCGCTGACGCGCGAGCGCATGCAGACGACACTGCTCGACCTGTGGACCGCAAGCCGGGTCGGCGTGCTGATGGTCACGCACGGCATCGAGGAGGCGCTGGTGCTGGCCACAAGCATCGTCGTTTTGGCGCCCGGACCGGGCCGCGTGGTGCGGACATTCGAGACCGGTTTCAGCCGGCGCTATGCCGCAGGCGAGCCGATCCGCGCCATCAAGGCCGATCCAGTCTTTGCCACGGCGCGCGGCGAGCTGACCGATGCGATCTTCGAAGGAGAGGCGGCATGAGCGTCACCTCCTACAGCGAGCGGCCGGCCACCGGGACCGGCGAGGCCGATGCCATTTCGGTGCCGTGGTCGCGGCCGGTGCGGAAGCGGCGCGGGGTTTCCTCGCGGGCGATCAGCGCCGTCACCATCCTGGTCGTGCTGGCGGCATGGGCGCTGTCTGCGCGCCTGCAACTGGTGTCGCCGGTGTTCCTGCCGTCGCCCGCTGCCGTGTGGACCAAGTTCATCGTGGTGATCAAGGACGGCTTCGTCGACGCGACTTTGCTCCAGCACACCGTCGCCAGCCTCGGCCGCGTCTTCGCGGCGCTGCTCGCGGCCATCGTCATCGGCGTTCCGGTTGGGCTGGCTATCGGCATTTCGACGGTCGGGCGCGGCATCTTCGATCCCTTGCTCGAATTTTTGCGGCCGATCCCGCCGCTCGCCTATCTGCCGCTGGTCATCATCTGGTTCGGCATCGGCGAACCGTCAAAGATCCTGGTGATCGCCATTGCCATGCTGGCGCCGGTGGCGCTGTCGACGGCCTCGGGCGTGCGCGGTGTCTCAAAGGAGCGCATCGATGCGGCGCGTTCGCTTGGTGCGACGCAGCGCCAAGTGGTGCGCCATGTCATCCTGCCCAGCGCGCTGCCGTCGATCCTCACCGGCCTGCGCATCGCGCTCGGCGCCGGCTGGTCGACGCTGGTTGCAGCCGAGCTGGTGGCGGCAACGCGCGGCCTCGGCTTCATGATCCAGTCGGCCGCCCAGTTCCTGGTCACCGATGTCGTGGTGATGGGAATAGTGGTGATCGCGACAATAGCCTTCGTGCTGGAATTCATCATCCGCCGGATCGAGCGTCAGCTGGTTCCGTGGGCGGGAAAGGAATGACAACAAGTTTCTGCCGGTTTGACCGGCTGCTTCCCTTCGCAGCACGGCGACCGCCGATTCGGAACAGAAGGAGTGATGTCATGACCCAGTCCACCGCGGTGCTGTTCGCCCATCTCGGCAACTGGCTGCTCGCCTGGCGGGAGAACTCGTCGTCGCAGCCGCAGCCGAAATCGCCGGCCCCCGTGCAACTCGACGCCGAACGCGACCGCCTGCCGCCGCGCGACGAGGGATTTTACTGGGCCTGGCAGTATTGGTCGCAGTGAGGTGATTGGCGCTCCTCGCCCCGTGAACGGCGAGAAAGAGGCTTTCTCGACCCGCCCGTAGAAAACAATTCCGTTCCGCCTATTCATCTCGCAAAATCGTTTCTCTACTAAATTTATAGACCTACCTAGCCTTGTCTCTCATCCACGGCAGGGAGCCCTTCCCGGCGCCGGTTCGCAGCGAAGGAAGACGGATCATGTTCAGCCTGACCAGACGCGTTTTCGGCATCGGCCTGTTGGCGGCGGGCATTGCTGCCTCGCTCAGTGCCTCGGCGCAGGAGTTGAAGCAGCTTAACATCGGCTATCAGAAGACCGGCCTGCCGGTCATCGCCCGGCAGCAGCAGGTGATCGAGAAGGCGCTGAGCGCCAAGGGCGTCGCGGTGAAATGGGTCGAATTCACCGCCGGCCCGCCGCTGGTCGAGGCGCTCAATGTCGGCGCCATCGATGTTGGCTGGACCGGCGACGCACCGCCAATCTTCGGCCAGTCGGCCGGCGCCAACATCGTCTATGCGGCGGCACTGCCAGCCAATGGCGACGGCGAAGCGATCTTCGTCAAGCCGGCATCGCCGATCCAGTCGCTCGCCGACCTCAAGGGAAAGCGCATCGGCGTCGGCAAAGGCACCAGCGCGCACAATCTGCTGGTCGCGGCGCTCGAAAAAGCAAACATCCCCTTCGACCAGATCACCCCGGTCTATCTCAGCCCGGCCGATGCCGCGGCGGCTTTCGCCAGCGACCAGATCGATGCCTGGGCGGTCTGGGATCCGTTCTACGCCATCGCCGAGACACGCTACCAGCCGCGCGTGTTGGCGCGCTCCAGCGAGGTGCTCAAGGTGAACACCTATTTCCTCGCCAACAAGGATTTTGCCAAGGCGCATCCGGAGACGATCACCACGACGATAGCGGCGCTCGGCGTGGCGGCGAAATGGGCGGATGCGAACCGCGACAAGGTCGCCGCGGCGCTGCATGAGGTGACCGGCGTGCCGCTCGATGCACAGACGATCGCGGCCAACCGCACCAAATTCGGCATCTTCCCGATCACCGACGAGATCATCGCCGGCCAGCAGGCGACAGCCGACCGCTTCTTCAAGCTCAAGCTGATCCCGAACGCGGTGCGCATCTCCGACGCCGTGTGGACCGCACCGGGCAATTGAACTTTCACGTGCAGCGCCGGGCGGAAAACGCCCGGCGCCTTTTGCCGTTTCACGCTTCAGGGATTTCGCCATGACCGCTCCAGACAGTTCGCAAGCCGGCCCGCTCGATTTCTTCTGGTTCATCCCGACGCATGGCGACGGCTCCTATCTCGGCTCCGAACAGCAGCAGCGGCCGCCCGAGTTCGCTTACTTCAAGGAGATCGCACAGGCCGTCGACCGGCTCGGCTTTCCCGGCGTGCTTCTGCCGACCGGGCAGAATTGCGAGGATTCCTGGATCACCGCATCTGGCCTTGCAGCGCTGACGGAAAAGCTCAAATTCCTGGTGGCGCTGCGGCCCGGCGTGACGCTGCCGACCTTCGCGGCGCGCCAGACGGCGGCGCTCGACCGGCTGAGCAATGGCCGCCTGCTGCTCAATGTCGTGGTCGGCGGCAACCCGACCGAGCTTGCCGGCGATGGCGTGTTCCTGCCGCATGACGAGCGCTATGCGCAGGCGCAAGAGTTCCTGACCATCTGGCGCGCGCTGGTGTCGGGCGAGAGCGTCAACTTCAACGGCAAATATTACCGCGTCGACAATGGCCGCCTCGACCTTTTGCCGCAACAGGAGCGGCCGCCGCTCTATTTCGGCGGCTCGTCCGATGCCGGCCAGGAGCTCGCCGCCGATCTCGTCGATATGTACCTGACCTGGGGCGAGCCGCCGGCGCAGGTGGCGGAAAAACTCAGCGCGGCGCGCAAAAAGGCTGAACGGCGCGGCCGCAAACTGCGTTTCGGCATCAGGCTTCATTTCATCGTGCGCGAGACCGAGGAAGAGGCCTGGCGCGCCGCCGACCGGCTGATCAGCCACGTCACCGATGCCCAGATCGAAAATGCCCAGGCCCGCTTCACCAGGGAGATGGACTCTGTGGGACAGCGGCGCATGGCCGAACTGCATGGCGGCCGCCGCGACAGGCTGGTGGTTTCGCCCAATCTGTGGGCCGGCGTCGGCCTGGTGCGCGGCGGCGCCGGCACAGCTTTGGTCGGCTCGCCCGAGCAGATCGTCGAGCGCATCCGCGAGTATCAGGCGATCGGCATCGACACCATCATCGGCTCCGGCTACCCGCATCTCGAGGAAGCCTACCGCGTCGCCGAGCTTCTGTTCCCGCGTCTCGGCCTGGGCACCAGGCGGGCACGGGCGCATGAGAACATCGCCAATGAATTCGCCGTCGGCTTCCACGGCGCCAACCGCCTTCAGGCGTCGTCATGAGCCTGGCTCAACGGGTCAAACAGAACGGCATCGGCTGGCTGCTGCCGGCGTTGGTCATAATTGGCTGGGAAGCCGCCAGCCGCGCCGGCGTGATGCCGGCCAATGTGCTGCCGGCGCCGAGCGCGGTGGCCGAGGCCTTCTGGCGGCTGACGCTGTCGGGCGAGCTGATACAGAACATCGGCGTCAGCACGCTGCGCGCGCTGGCCGGCTTTGCCATCGGCGGCTCGATCGGCTTTGCACTCGGCCTT
The DNA here is from genome assembly GCF_040318265.1 of Mesorhizobium sp. M1252. Lineage (NCBI taxonomy): Bacteria > Pseudomonadati > Pseudomonadota > Alphaproteobacteria > Hyphomicrobiales > Phyllobacteriaceae > Mesorhizobium > Mesorhizobium sp. M1252. The sequence goes on from NZ_JAMYLX010000007.1 coordinate 263,207, forward strand.
GCCAACGGGCTGTCGGCGCTCAGCCGCGGCCTGACCGACACGACGCTGCAGATGATCCGCAACATCCCGCATCTGGCGCTGATCCCGCTGGTCATCCTGTGGTTCGGCATCGACGAGGAAGCAAAACTGTTCCTGGTGGCGCTCGGCGTGTTCTTCCCGATCTACGTCAACACGCTGCTCGGCATCCAGAGCGTCGACCCGCAGCTGGTCGAGATGGGCCGGGTCTACGGCATGGACCGCCGCGCGTTGTTTTTTCAGGTGATCCTGCCCGGCGCGCTGCCGGCGATCTTCGTCGGCCTGCGCTATGCCTTAGGCATCATGTGGCTGACGCTGATCGTTGCCGAAACCATCTCGGCCAGTTCCGGCCTCGGCTACATGGCCATGCAGGCACGCGAATTCCTGCTGATCGATGTGGTCGTGCTGTCGATCCTGATCTATGCGCTGCTCGGCAAGCTTGCCGACAGCTTCGCCTGCCTGCTCGAGCGGCTGTCGCTCGGCTGGCATCCCGCCTTCCAGAACGCCTGAGGGTTCGATGCCAACCGCCAGCCTGACCGCCATCCGTTCCTTCGTCGCCGCGCCGGAACCGTCACGGCCGGAGGAGGCCGTCGAAAGGCAGCGCGCCTTTGCCTTCAAGGGCATGGAAAAGCGCTTTGGCGACAAGGTCGTGCTCGACTGCATCGATCTCGACGTGCCGGTCGGGCAGTTCGTTGCCGTCATCGGCAAGAGCGGCTGCGGCAAGAGCACGCTTTTGCGGCTGCTGGCCGGGCTCGACCGGCCGACGGCAGGATCGCTGACATTCGGGCCGGAAGCCAAGGCCGGCGCTGGCGAAGAGAGCCGCTTCATGTTCCAGGAGCCGCGGCTGTTGCCCTGGGCCAGCGTGGTGAAAAACGTCGAGGTCGGGCTGACCGGGCTTGCCACCGGTGCGGAAGCCAGGCGGCGCGCGCTCGCCATCCTGCGTGAAGTCGGCCTCGCCGACCGCGCCGACGAATGGCCCTCGGTGCTCTCGGGCGGCCAGAAGCAGCGCGTGGCGCTGGCGCGTGCACTGATCGGACAGCCAAAGATTCTGGCGCTCGACGAGCCGCTCGGCGCGCTCGATGCGCTGACCCGCATCGAAATGCAGCAGCTTCTGGAACGCATCTGGCTGGAGCAAAAATTCACCGCCGTGCTGGTCACGCATGACGTCGCCGAGGCGGTTGCGCTCGCCGACCGGGTGGTGGTGATCGACGAGGGCCGCATCGCGCTCGATCTCGACGTGTCGGTGGCGCGGCCGCGCCGGCGCGGTTCGGTCGAGCTTGCCAGGCTGGAGGGCAGGATTCTGGATCAGCTGTTCGGGTAGTGCTGTCGCGGGCAGGGCATTCTATCCGAACCGGATAGATAGGTAACAGAATGGACCGGCAATATGGGGTGGCTGTTTTCTTGCTCGCCGGGTTGGCCCTGTTTGCGACTGCGGGTTTGACCAGCGCCTTCCCCCACTCCGTCACCGCTTCGCGGCGCCACCTCTCCCCCCTCCGGAGGGAGAGGAAGGGAGCCAGGCCGCATAAGTTCGCGCCCCTGCAAGGCTCGCGCCTTTCCTCTCCCCCGTCGATCGGGGGAGAGGTGTCGAGCGAAGCTCGACGGAGTGGGGGTCGATCTGTGGCGGTCGACTTTCGTCGCAACTCACCCCGGCGAACGGCTCGCCCATACCAGCCCGGCGAAACCGACCAGCATGGTCACGATGCCGATATAGAGCCATTGCGACTGGCCGGTCATGAAGCTGCCGCCGACCACGCCAATGCCTTGCAGCGACCACAGCGCGCCGATGGCCAGTACGATCAGAGCCAGCAGATATTTGAGCAGTCTCATCGTTGGAATCCCTTTTCAAAGTCGATGGTCAACTGCGCCATGACCGTGATGACAGAGCGAAAGGACGGCGCCCAATCGCGCTCTCTTGTACTTGTAATATAACGTCCTGCCTTGCTCACGGAATCTGTGAAACAGCTCGCAATATCGCCGGCGATACGGCCGCGCCACACGAAAGATGCCTGACAAACTGTTTCCCAGCGACTCCAAACGTGTGCCGGTGCCACGGAACTGCCCGATGCTTGCCGCATTTCCCGCCTTATTCGGCACTTAACGGCTGGGGTCTGTCGAAAACGGAGCCAATCCCCCCAACATGAAGAAAACAAACCAGACCGCGCTTGTCGCGGTAACGATCGCGGCTGGCCTAATGGTCGGTGCATCCGCCTCCTCCGCCGCTGGCCAGTGCGGCCGCGCCTCCTGGTACGCACTGCATTCCAGGACCGCCAATGGCGAACGCATGAACCCGTCGGCGCTGACCGCCGCGCACCGCAGCCTGCCTTTTGGCACCAAGTTGAAAGTGACCAACCAGAATAATGGCCGCAGCGTCATCGTGCGCATCAACGACCGCGGCCCGTTCATCAAAGGGCGCGTGCTCGATCTGTCCAAGGGCGCCGCCGGCCAACTCGGCTTCATCGGCTCCGGCCATACCTCGGTGTGCATGGCGCGCGTCTAGATCTGTCCAAGTCCGGCCCGATCGGGCCGGACACATCCTGCCCCGTTGTCCAACAGCCTTGCGTTTTGCAGTGCACATTGAGCCGGCTGCACCCGCCCAACGCGGTTTCTCAATGCCTTGGACGAAAGATTGGCATATGTCACGCCACGTGACGTATTGCATCGCAGCAATATCTTGTTAACCTCCGCGCGAGACATTCAAGGCTCGGCGCTGTCCGTCGTCCCTTCGGTCACGGCAGCTGCGGAGTACCTGATGTTCTACCAGCTCTACGAAATGAACCATGCCGCCCTGCAGCCCGCGCGGCTTTATGCCGATGCAGTGCGGCTGTTCTACACCAACCCGCTCAATCCGTTTTCGCATACGCCGTGGGGCCGCTCGGTCGCCGCCACGGCCGAACTGTTCGAGCGCACGACGCGCCGCTACAGCAAGCCGCATTTCGGCCTGAGCAAGACCGTGGTCGACTGGAAGAGCGTCGAGGTCAGCGAAAAGACCGTGTGGTCGCGGCCGTTCTGCAATCTCACCCGCTTCGAGCGGTCGGTGCCCGCCGGGCGCAAGGCCGACCCCAAGCTTCTCATTGTGGCGCCGATGTCGGGCCATTATGCGACGCTGCTGCGCGGCACGGTCGAGGCGATGCTGCCCTATGCCGACGTGCACATCACCGACTGGGTCGATGCCCGCATGGTTCCGGTGACCGACGGCCATTTCGACCTCGACGATTATATCGACTACATCATCGACATGCTGCATGCGCTGGGGCCGGACACCCATGTGATGGCGGTGTGCCAGCCTTCGGTGCCGGTGCTGGCGGCGGTGGCGCTGATGGAAAAGCGCGGCGATCCCTTCGTGCCCTCGACCATGACCTTGATGGGCGGGCCGATCGACACCCGCCGCAATCCGACCGCGGTCAATCTGCTGGCCAAGGAAAAGGGCATCGACTGGTTCCGCGACAACGTCATCATGCACGCGCCCTGGCCGGTGCCGGGCTTCGGCCGCGAAGTCTATCCGGGCTTCCTGCAGCTGTCGGGCTTCATGAGCATGAACCTCGACCGCCACATCACCGCCCACAAGGACTTCTTCATGCATCTGGTCAAGCATGACGGCGACAATGCCGAGAAGCACCGCGATTTCTACGACGAATATCTGGCGGTGATGGACCTGACGGCGGAATTCTATCTGCAGACCGTCGACACGGTGTTCGTGCGCCATGCGCTGCCCAAGGGCGAGATGACGCATCGCGGCGAGGTGGTCGACACCAAGGCGATCCGCAATGTCGCGCTGTTCACGGTCGAAGGCGAGAACGACGACATTTCCGGTCTCGGCCAGACCCAGGCCGCCCACGATCTCTGCCCCAACATCCCGGCTGACCGGCATGCGCATTACATGCAGCCGGCCGTCGGCCATTACGGCGTCTTCAACGGGTCGCGATTCCGCTCGGAAATCGTGCCGCGCATCGTCGATTTCATCACCAGCTACGGCCGCCAGAACAGGGTTGCGGTGAAACCAAGGCTGGTCCGCTCCGCCAAAAGCTGAGGCTCGATCCGGCTGCAGCGTGCATTGCCCGCAAAAGCGGGGCGATTTTGCGCGCCACAGGCGTTCTGTTGCACAATAGACGCTGTTGGGCGGGCGCGGGTAACCATGCCGAAGAATCTGGCTCCCCTTATAATTGACACGGAGTGTAAATCCCCTTTAACCTTTCGTTAAGAACAAGGGCGAACGGGGACAATGACTTCCTCACCGATGGCACGGACGCTGCGCTTGTGGGCGGCAGCAGGGCTGGCGATCTCTGTGTGCTGGGCAGTGCCGGCACTTGCAGGCGGCGCCATGGCGACGGGCGGCATGACCTCGCAGCCGATCGGCCACTATGATTTCTGTAAAACCCAGCCCGGCGAATGCTCGATCCGGCCGAGCAACCTCAACCCCGCCGCGATGACCGACGCCTTCATGCGCAAGCTGATCAACGTGACGTCAAGGGTCAACGCCGCCGTCAAACCGATGAGCGACTACGACATCTATGGCAAGGACGAGGTCTGGGCCTATCCCGACAAGGGCGTCGGCGATTGCGAAGACTATGTGCTGGAAAAGCGCCGCCAGCTCTCGCGCTCTGGCGTGTCGCTGGCCGATCTCTTGATCACCGTCGTGCGCAAGCCGGACGGCGAAGGCCATGCCGTGCTGACGGTGCGCACCGACAAGGGCGACTACGTCCTCGACAATCTGACCGACAAGGTGAAGATCTGGGACGCCACCGGCTATCGCTTCCTCAAGCGGCAGGCCATCGACAACACCGGCCGCTGGGTCTCGATCCGCGGCGGCCAGCAGGTGCTGGTCGGCGCAGTCCAGTAAATAAGGACGATGCATGTGAGCGCGTCGCTGCGAACAGCTTCGTCGGAAGCCCGCGGCTAATAACTTTCACGAGATAACCGCAAGTCGGCGCTGCCCCTCATTGCCCTACCGGGCATTTCTCCCCGTATAGTGACGGTGAGAAAGATGCTGCCATCGGTGATTTCACCAATCGGCAACGTTGCAAAATAGTCGCCGGCAGGCGGATGAGGGCAGCGCTGCCTCGAAAGCTTATCTCTCGAAACGCCTCCTCAAAAAATTTCGCTACCTGCGTGAACCAAACCGTCTCCAGCGGCGACACACAGCCGTAAACAGAAACCCAACCATGGAGACTTCAAATGACTGCTTTCCTGCGTAATGCTTTCCTCGCCGCCATCGCGGTATCGTCCCTGGCCGGATCCGCTATGGCCGACCAGACCGGCTGCGCCAAGAACAACCAATGGGGCAATCGCTGTTGCGATCTCACCTCGGACTGCCTGGGTGGCGGTCGCGGCGGCGATCATGACAGCACTGGCGGCCGTGGCGGCCAGGCCGGCGCGAAGTAACCTCGCCATATGCCCGCTGGCTAACGGCCGGCGGGCATCGCCTTCAGGATGAAATGCCGGCGCTATTGATGAGCATTCGTGGCCTTGGCGCCGCCCTACTTACGCCGCTCCAGTGCGACCCGGATCGAGGCGGTGATGCGGGCAAGCTCGGCTTCGTCCAGCTTCTCGATGTTTTCGGCCAGGAGATTGGCCAACTCGGTGGCGGCAGGACTGAGGCCGGACGTATCGAGTCTCACGCGCGGATGTGAGGCCTCGGCCAGACGCGCCAGCTCTTCGGCATCGTCCCAGATGACGTTGAAATAGCCGATGATCTTCTGGATCAGCGTCCAGGTCGGCGCGCCGCGGCGGCCATGTTCCAGCGCCGACAAATAGGCGGCGCTGACTCCGATCGCCTGCGCCATGTCCTTCTGGCGCAAGCCGCGCTCGGCTCGAAGCGCCCGCAGTTTTTCGCCGAACGGCGTCATCAGCGGGTTCGCCTGAGTCGAACGTAGAGCGCGCCCGAACCGCCGTGGTTGCGGGCGGCGTGATCGTGGCTGGAGACCAGCGGCCGGAAGGCAGGCGTCGACAGCCAGGCAGGCACGGCGCGCCGCAAGACGCCGTCGCCGCCCGACGACGACCCTTTTCCCGTAATGACGAGGACATAGCGGACCCCGCCGGCATAGGCCCGGTGCAGGAACGAAAACAGCAGCGAATAGGCCTCGTCCTGGGTCATGCCATGCAGATCGACGCGGCCTTCGATCGGCAGCCGGCCTTTCCTAAGCTTGTCCAGCGTCGGTTCGTCCAGCGCATGCGAAACATGCTGCGCCTTCGGCTTGGCGGCGAGGACCGGACCGACAGCGACCGGCGTCTGTGCCGGCCTAGGGTCTACGACGATGTCGGGAATCTCGACCGCGGTCCGGCCCTTCAGCGGTCGGGCGGTACGCGCCACCAGGTTCCACAGCACCCGATCGTCTTCGTTGAGTTTATCGGGGCGCCTGCTCATCGATTCGATTCCGAAACGAGAGCGCGTGGAACCAAGGCATAGAAATCGGCCGCATTGCGAACGACGCCGGCGATCTCGCCGGCCGCATCGCCGGAGCCGGCGAACAGATCGCCCCGCGCCGGCCCGATGATGGCCGAGCCGGTGTCCTGCGCAATCATCAGCCGCCGGAACGGTTTTCCGTCGAAGGCGGTCAGCGACGGAGCGTCGATGTAGAAGGGGGTACCGAATGTGTGCAGCAGCCGGTCGACCGCGAGCGAACGGCCCGGCGTCAACGGCACCTTGGCGGCGGCGATTGGACCGGATGCGGCATCGTCGACATCGGCTTCGCGAAAGAAGATGTAGGAGCGGTTCTGCCAGAGGATCTCGTCGACGCGATCCGGATGCGCCCTGAACCAGGCGCGGATAGACTGCATCGTCACTTTTTCCAGTGGGATTTCGCCGAGTTCGGCGAGAATCTTCCCCGGACCGCTGAAACGTTGGCCGGATTTGGCGGCGTAGGTGACGCGGCAAAGCCGGCCGTCGGTCATCTTCAGCCTGGCCGCACCTTGCACATGGATGAAGAAGACGTCGACCTTGTCGGCAAGCCAGGCGATTTCCAGGCCTTGGCCGGCCAGCGCGCCTCTCTCGATCTCACTGCGGTCGAAATACTCCACCAGGCCCTGCGGCGTATCGCGGGCGAAGGCGAGATAGTCGTCCATCCCTCGAGGACGGTTGGCATCATCGATGTCGACGAGATCGGAAGGCCGCGCCAGTAGCGGCACCGTGAATTCATCCGTGCGCACTGGTGAAGCCTCGGCCTCGGGCTCGTAGAAGCCGGTGACCAGGCCGGGGTTTTCGGATCGAATCTGGACTGGGGCGAAATGGCGCTCGAAAAAACCCTTGGCCGCCGACCGATTCGCCGGCGAAACGGTGCGCGCCTCGTCATAAGCGCCGGCAAACGCGTCGAACCGGACGCCCAACGAACCGGTGCGGTAGGGCTTGTTCAGGACATGAAAGGCCGAACGGCGGAAGGCTTCGAAAGCGGGCAGATGGTCATCGGAATTCCAACCGGGAAGATCATCGAAGGACTTTTCCACGAAAAGCGGCGAGAGCGACACCTCAGCCTCGCCACTGCCGATGTTTGCCTGCATGTCGCTATCCCAAAAAAGCTGCCCGCACCGGGCGACATGCATAGGCTCAGTCTTCTTCCTCGGTGGCGACCAGCTTCCAGTTCGGATCGCGCGAGCGTGTGTCGCGGGCGAAGGTCCAGACATCCTTGACCTCGGCCACCGTCTCGGGATCGCCATCGATGACGGCACCCGCCTTGTCGCGGGTCGCCGAAATCAGTTCGCTCACGATGCGCAACGTGATGTGGGCCTCGCCGCCCTTCATCTCGGCCGAGACGATGTCGGCCTTGTCGATGCCGACGAAGGAGGACTGGATCTTTTCGGCTTTCGCCTCGCGGTCGCCAATCGCGGCAACGAAGCCGTCAAAAACCTCGCGCGACAACAGGTTCTTCAGCGTTTTTCGGTCGCCATCGGCATACGCCATGACGATCATCTCATAAGCCATCTTGGCGCCGTCGACGAAGACTTTTGGGTCGAAGGAGGGATCATTGTCCTTGATCGCGCGCAGGCCCTTGTTGAGGTCGGTGTCGGGCTTGGCGAAGGCATCGATGGCCGCGTAGGTCTCGGCAGCCGTCTCGCCCGGCATGCGCTTGCGCGGCAGCGAAACCACATTTTCGGGCTTCTGGGTCGCGTCCTTCTCGGTGCGGCTGGCCGTGTAGGGATCGAAGGGCGGGCGCTCGCTGCCCGTGCGGCGGCCAAGCACGTTGCGCAGCTGGAAAAAGATCACCACCGCCGCAATCAGAAAGAAAATGGTGCCGAAGTCGAAGAATCCCATATCTTTCGCCAATCAATCCCTGACCTGGCCGGGACCGCCAGCCAATCGGGCGGCGGTCGCATGGCGTTAAACATGCAAAGCATATAGAACGCATGGCGCAATCATTCAAATCAAAGGCAGGCATACCTATCTAACGGCCTCAGTGCCAGCGGCGATTATGCGCCGCCCGGCAAACATGGAAACGATCGGTCAAGATTTGCGCATTTCCTTCCTTCCTCTGTTCCTGCTTGCGCTGCCGCTGCTGGAAATCGTCGGTTTCGTCATTGTCGGCCGCGAGGTCGGGGCGCTGGCGACGGTCGGTCTGGTGCTGGCTTCAAGCATTGCCGGCGTGCTTCTGCTCCGGCACCAGGGTTTTGGCGTCATGGCGCGGGTCCGCGCCGAGATGGCCGGCGGCGGCGACCCCAGCCGCCAGCTCGCGCATGGCGCCATGATCGTGGTCGCCGCGATCCTGTTGATCATCCCCGGCTTCATCACCGATATTATCGGCCTGCTGCTGTTCCTGCCGCCGGTGCGCGACCTTGCCTGGCGCAGGCTCAAGGGCCGCATCGTCGTCGCGACCGATTTCACCGCCGGCGGTTTTCGCGGCAGGTCGCGTGACAAGGTCATCGACCTCGACGACGGCGACTATTCGCGCGAGGACGATTTCAAGCGCGGTCCCGACCATAACTCGCCGTGGCGCCGCCTGAAGGACGACTGAGCGTCACCTTGCCAACGACTGACTATTGACCCCTTCCGGCCTGAAGGCGGCAAACCTTGTCTTGTCTTGCCGACCATGCTAGCCAACGCCCGATTTCAATTCGGTCAGCGCTGCTGTCCAGGCAAAAGGAACAAGGCTCATGGCCAGCAAAGATGACGCGCCGGTCGGCGCCGCCAACGGCAACGGCGAAACGGCGCAGCCGTCGCTCAACGTGCTTGCCCAGTATGTGAAGGACCTGTCCTTCGAAAGCCCCGGCGCGCCGAACTCGCTGCGCGGCCGCGACAAGGCCCCCGGCATCGCGATCAACGTCAATGTCAATGCCAACCCGCTCTCCGACAAGCAGTTCGACGTCAATCTGACCTTGAACGCCAAGGCGTCCTTCGACCAGGAAGTGCTGTTCAATGTCGAACTGGTCTATGGCGGCGTATTTGCCATCGCCGGCTTCCCGCAGGAGCACATGCTGCCGATCCTGTTCATTGAATGCCCGCGGCTTTTGTTCCCGTTCGCCCGCCAGATCATCGCCGAAGCCACCCGCAATGGCGGCTTCCCGCCCCTGATGCTCGACCCGATCGATTTCGCCCAGATGTTCCAGCAGAAGCTGGCAGAGGACCAGGCGGCATCGAAGGTCAAGGTGAGCTGAAGGCAAGCGTCACGCGCATGAGTTGAAAGCCCGGCTTCGTGCCGGGCTTTTTGTATACTGAGATGCTGGCGGGACAGCACCCCCCTCTGCCTTGCCAGGCATCTCCCCCTCAGGGGGGGAGATTGGCCGTCATCGCGACCTTCGCCAACTTTAGAGGTTGCAGGAATGGGCTGGAGCGGCGAAGCTGCTGATCTCCCCCCTTGAGGGGGAGATGGCCGGCAGGCCAGAGAGGGGTGTGACGGAACGCTACCTCCGCGATCCGTTCACCCCGCCGCCACCTTCAGCCACAGCGCCTTTTCACCGAGCGTCGCCACCAGCCCCGCATGCGCCGCTCGCTCGCCCTGGGTCAGGCGCGGCGGCAGGGCAATTGGCCTGGCGGCGATCGAGATGTCGATATCGGCAACGTCGCCATTGCTGTTGAGCTGCACCACGACGGCGTCGAGGACAAGTGCGGCCTGCTTGCCGCCGATGAGTTCGATGTAGACTTCGGCCAGGAGCTCGGAATCGAGCAGCGCGCCGTGCTTGGTGCGGTGGCCGTTGTCGATGCCGTAGCGGCGGCAGAGCGCGTCGAGCGAATTGGGTCCCATAGGGTGCTTGCGCCGCGCCAGCGCCAGCGTGTCGACGACGCGCCCGGTGTCTATGGCCGGCTGGCCGAGCCGCCCGAATTCCGTGTTGAGGAAGCCGATGTCGAAATTGGCGTTGTGGGCGACGAGCTTGGCGCCGTCGGTGAAGGCGAGCCATTCCTCGGCGATTTCGGCAAAGGTCGGCTTGCCGACGAGGTCGGCGGCGCTGATGCCGTGCACGGCTTGCGCCTCGACATGGACGGCGCGCCCCTGCGGATTGATGAATTTGTGGAAGGTGCGGCCGGTCGGGAAGCGGTTGACCAGCTCGACGCCACCAAGCTCGATGATGCGGTCGTCGCGCATGTCGAGTCCGGTGGTTTCGGTATCGAAAATGATCTCACGCATAGAATCAACCCACTCCTAGAGGAGTAGAATCATGGAGCGGAACAAAATGGCAATGGGCAATGCCGACAGCTTGCCGTCAGGAGCCTGATGGGCGCGACTTATCCCCCAGGAGTTAGCAGGCGAGTTCAGCGCCCTGAGAGCTCGGCAATGATCGCGCCGACCGCGGTGCGGGCGGCGTCCATGCCTTCGCCGGTGTCGATGACGAAATCGGCCTGCCGGCGCTTTTCGGCGTCGGGCACCTGCTTGGCCAGGATTGCCGCCAGCTTTTCCTCACTCATGTCAGGACGCGCCAGCACGCGGGCGCGCTGGATATCGGCCGGCGCGGTGACGACGACGACCTTGTCGACACGGTTGCGGCCGCCGGTTTCGAACAGCAGCGGAATGTCGAGCACGACGAGCGGCGCGCCGGCGGCGCGGTGCCTTGCCAGAAAGGCATCGGCATCGGCCCGCACCAGCGGATGGACGATCGTCTCCAATGTCTTCAGCGCAGCAGCGTTCCCGAGCACGCGGCGCGCCAACTCGGTGCGGTCGACCGAACCGGCAATCACGGTGCCGGGAAAGGCCGCCCCGACGAGAGGTGCTGCCTTGCCGGCATAGAGGCGATGCACGGTCTCGTCGGAGTCATGCACCGGCACGCCGGCGTCGACGAACATTTTCGCCGTCGTCGACTTGCCCATGCCGATCGATCCGGTGAGGCCGAGCACGGTCATCATTTGGCGCCCATCATTTGCGACCCATCATTTGGCGAGGATGTCGGCGACGATCATCTGTCGCAACTCAGGCGTGACCTGTGGCATCTTGCCGAACCAGCGTTCGAAACCGGGCACAGCCTGGTGCAACAGCATGCCGAGCCCGTCGACCGTCTTCAAATTTCTCGCGCGGGCAGCGGCAAGCAGCGGTGTTTCCAGCGGCACATAGACGATGTCTGCGACAATGGCGTGAGCTGGCAGGCAGGCCGGATCGGCGGCCAGCGTCGCATCGCCATGCATGCCAAGTGCCGTCGTGTTGATCAGCAAGCCGGCATCGCCAAGCAAGTCGCCGACCGCGCCATGCGCCGAAACGCCGGCGCCGAAGCGGTCGGCGAGTTCCTGCGCCCGCGCCAATGTGCGGTTGACGATGCGGATATCTTTGATGCCGCGCACTTTAAGCGCGTGGATGACCGCGCGCGACGCGCCGCCGGCGCCGAGCACCACGGCCGGAGCGTTTCTCTCCCAGCCCCGGGCATGCTCGTCGAGATTGCCGGCAAAGCCGATCCAGTCCGAATTGCCGCCCCACAGCACGCCGTCGTCCAGCCACAGCATGTTGACCGCGCCGATCATCTCCGCCGCCTCGTCGCGGCGCTCGACCCGGGCGAAGGCGACTTCCTTGTGTGGAATGGTGACGTTGCCGCCCTGATAGCCATTGGCCTGGAGGGAAGAGAGAAACTCGGGAAAATCGGCCGGCGCGACATCGATCGCATGATAGCTGCCGTCGATGCCGTATGTGTTCAGCCAATAGCCGTGGATCTTCGGCGAGCGCGAATGCGCGATCGGATGGCCGGTGACGAAAGCTTTTTTCTCAACCATCGATGGCTCCGAGCGCACGCAATTCCGCCAGCACCGGTAACAGCGGCAGGCCGACAATGGTGAAATAATCGCCTTCGATCTTTTCGAACAGCTGGATGCCTTCGCCCTCGATCTGGTAGGCGCCGACGCTCGACAACGCCTTGGCGCCGACGCGGGCCAGGTGCCGGCCGACGAAGGCCGGGTCGAGCTTGCGCATGGTAAGGCTGACGATGCCGACGTGACGCCACAGCACCTTGCCGTTGCGGCAGAGCACGGCGGCGCTGTTCAGCTGATGCGTCTTGCCTGACAGCGCCAGCAGATGGCGGCGGGCGCCTTCCATGTCGGCCGGCTTGTGGAACACTTCATCTCCCAGTGACAAAGTCTGGTCGCAGCCGAGCACCAGGGCGCCCGGTCTGCGTTCGCTGACCTCGGTCGCCTTGGCTTCGGCGAGTATCAGGGCGACATCTTCCGGCGACACACCGCTGTCCTGCAACGGCGCCTCGAGCGCGCGCTCGTCGACGTCGGCAGGCACCGCTTCGATGCCGAGCCCGGCATTGATGAGCATTGCTTTGCGGAACGGGCTGCCGGAGGCAAGGATGATTTTTTCGGTCATGGGTTCTGGGCCTGGTCGATAGTGGTTGATTGGGGCAGGAGGTCGCGTTGCCATCCCATCATCTATTCTTCCCCCGCAGGGCAACAATGGCTGCCGCGGTCTCTTCGATCGAACGGCGGCTGACGTCTATCATCGGCCAATTGTGGCGGGTGCAGATCTGGCGGGCATAGGCGAGCTCTTCGGCGATCGAGGCACGGTCGACATAATCGGTCGCTTCGTAGGTGCTGCTGTTGCCGAGCACGCGGTTCTGCCGGACATGCGAGATGCGTTCGGCGGTGGCGATCAGCCCGACGATCAGCGGCTTGGTGGCAGCGACCAGGCTTTCGGGCACCGGCACGCCGAGCACGATCGGGATGTTGGCGGTCTTGATGCCGCGGTTGGCGAGATAGATGCTGGTCGGCGTCTTCGATGTCCTGGAAATGCCGATCAGCACCACATCCGCGTCGTCCATATTGAGCGGCAGCTGGCCGTCATCATGCTCCATGGTGAAATTGAGTGCGTCGATACGGTGGAAATAATCGGCGTCGAGCACATGCTGGGCGCCGACGCGGCGGCCGGCCGGCGTGCCAAGATAGGACTGGAAGACGGTGAGGACCGGCTCCAGCACCGAAACACAGGGCAGCCCCATGGTGGCGCAGCGCTCGTCAATGCCGCGCGCCAGCTTCTGGTCGACGACGGTGTAGAGGATGATGCCCGGTTCCTCCTCTATGTCCTCGAAGACTTTCGCCACCTGCTTTTCGGTGCGGATGAGCGGATAGATATGCTCGATGGCTCGCGCATCCTTATATTGCGCCGAGGCGGCTCGGCCGGCCGCCAGCAGCGTCTCGCCGGTGGCGTCGGAAATCAGGTGCAGATGAAAGAAGCTCTGGGGTTTGTTCACAGGGGGCGCCTCAGGCTGTGGGCTTGTGTGGATAAATAGGGACCGCAAAGGCGACCGGCTGGAGGCGACTGTATCAGAAGGCCAGTTGTCCACAATTCGATGCGCTGTCAGCTCCACGGTGCGGCTGGGGACAAATCTGGGGACGGGCGTTTTTGCCAGCGCTTCATCCACAGAGGCGGTTTTTCAGCTGCTACGCCAAACCATTGACTCCAATGATGGAATCCTGGTCATCCACACTCTTTGCCAATCCCGCGGAAGAAACACGCGACAAAATGCTGGCTGGCCTTTTCCAAGGCAAAGCGGGACAGGTGACAACCACCGATACCAACAGACTCTTAGAATCAGAAGATTCTAGAAATAGACTATTTAATTATAGAGAAGGCAGGGAAGAGAGCGCTCAATGCCCGAGAACCGCATCGTGCTGGACGTGCTGAGAGGCGAGGCAGTGTTTCCGCCGCCGCTCTGGATGATGCGCCAGGCCGGGCGCTATCTGCCGGAGTACCGCGAGACCAGAAAGCGCGCCGGGTCCTTCCTCGATCTTTGCTACAATCCTGATCTGGCCGTTGAGGTGACGCTGCAGCCGATCGAGCGCTTTGGCTTCGATGCCTCGATCCTGTTCTCGGACATTCTGGTCGTGCCGCATGCGCTGGGGCGCGATGTCCGCTTCGAGGAGGGCCGCGGGCCGCTGCTGACGCCAATCACTGCAGCTGAGATTTCGGCTCTCAACAGTGAAACGTTTCACGTGAATCTCGAACCGGTCTACGAAACGGTTCGCCGGCTGCGGGCAAGATTGCCTGACGAGACCACGCTGATCGGCTTCTGCGGCGCGCCGTGGACGGTGGCGACCTACATGATCGCTGGCCACGGCACACCCGACCAAGCGCCGGCGCGGCTGTTTGCCTATCGCGAACCGACGGCCTTCAAGCATCTCCTGAAAGTGCTCGCCGATCACTCCGCGGCCTATTTGATCCGCCAGATCGAAGCCGGTGCCGACGTGGTGCAGATTTTCGATTCCTGGTCCGGCGTGCTTGATGATGCGTCTTTCGAGCAGTTCTGCGTGCAACCGGTGGCGGAGATCGTCAGGCAAGTTCGTGCGGTTCATCGCGATGTTCCGATCATAGGCTTTCCCAAGGGCGCCGGCGCCCGCTACGAGACCTATCGTGAGAAGACCGGGGTGACGGGGCTGGGGATCGACTGGACCGTGCCCCTGTCGGCTGCGAACGAACTGCAGCATTCAGGGGCGGTCCAGGGCAATCTCGATCCCTTGCGGCTCGTGGCTGGCGGCAAAGCCCTGTCGGACGGCGTCGATGCGATCCTCAAGGCGCTGGGCGACGGAGCGCTGATCTTCAATCTCGGCCATGGCATTACGCCGGAGACGCCGGTGGCGCATGTCGAGGCGATGGTGAAGCAGGTGCGGAGCGCGACACGCTGATGGCTCAATCGGATAATACGGGCGGCAACAGCACTCGTGGGGCGATGATGCGCATGACCATCGGCATCGGAGTGCTGGTTGTTCTCACCGCACTTTTGTTTTTCTTTGCGCCTGAGGGTTTCTATCCCTGGGCGAAGGCAATCCATATCCTGGCCGTCATCTCCTGGATGGCCGGCATGCTCTATCTGCCGCGATTGCTGGTCTACCACGCCGACGCAGAGAAGGGGTCCGTCCAATCGGAGACCTTCAAGGTGATGGAGCGGCGTCTGCTGCGCGGCATCATCAATCCGGCGATGATCGTCACCTGGGTGTTCGGGCTTTGGCTTGCCTGGAAAGTGTTTGGCTTTCACGGCGGCTGGCTGCACGCCAAGATAGGCTTGGTGCTGTTGCTGTCGGGCGTGCATGGCTATCTGGCCGGTGCTGTCAGGAAATTCGCCGAGGACCGCAATGAAAAACCGGCGCGGCACTGGCGAATCGTCAACGAGATCCCCACATTGCTGATGATCGCCATCGTCATCCTGGTTGTCGTCAAGCCGTTCTAGGCCCATTTCGGTCGAACAAAACGCAGCTTGCTCTTTCCCCCGACCGACGATAAAAGACGGGTCTTCCTTCCCGTCATGCGCCGCCCTTGATTGCTTTCGGCCGCGCCCGGCATTTATCGCATCCAGCCGATATATTTTCCCCAAAGCAGATTCAGAGTCCGTCTATGCAAGAAATGAAACTCGCAGAGTTCAAGAACAAGAAGCCGCCAGAGCTGATCGCCTATGCCGAATCGCTCGAAGTAGAAAACGCCAGCGTCATGCGCAAGCAGGAGTTGATGTTTGCCATCCTGAAGAAACTGGCCGCCCAGGACGTCGAGATCATCGGCGATGGTGTGGTCGAGTTGCTGCAGGACGGTTTCGGCTTCCTGCGCTCAGCCAACGCCAATTATCTGCCGGGTCCCGACGATATCTACATCTCGCCCTCGCAGATCCGCCGCTTCTCCTTGAAGACCGGCGATACCGTCGAAGGCCCGATCCGCAGCCCAAAAGAGGGCGAGCGCTATTTCGCCCTTCTCAAGGTCAACACGATCAATTTCGACGATCCCGAAAAGATCCGTCACAAGATCCATTTCGATAATCTGACGCCGCTCTATCCGACCAAGCGGCTGAAGATGGAGATCGACAATCCGACCGGCAAGGACATCTCGTCGCGGGTGATCGACCTGGTGGCGCCGATCGGCAAGGGACAGCGCGCGCTCATCAACGCGCAGCCGCGTACCGGTAAAACGGTGCTGATGCAGAATATCGCCCACTCGATCACGGCCAATCATCCGGAATGCTATCTGATCGTACTTCTGATCGACGAACGGCCAGAAGAAGTGACCGACATGCAGCGTTCGGTGAAGGGCGAGGTCGTGTCCTCGACCTTTGACGAACCGGCGGTGCGCCACGTCCAGGTCGCCGAAATGGTCATCGAAAAGGCCAAGCGCCTGGTCGAGCATGGCCGCGACGTCGTTATTCTGCTCGATTCGATCACCCGCCTCGGCCGTGCCTACAACACCGTTGTGCCGTCCTCCGGCAAGGTGCTGACCGGCGGTGTCGACGCCAACGCGCTGCAGCGGCCGAAGCGCTTCTTCGGCGCGGCCCGCAACATCGAGGAAGGCGGCTCGCTGACGATCATCGCCACCGCGCTGATCGACACCGGCAGCCGCATGGACGAAGTCATCTTCGAAGAGTTCAAGGGCACCGGCAACTGCGAAATCCAGCTCGACCGCAAGGTCGCCGACAAGCGCATCTACCCGGCCATGGACATCTTGAAGTCAGGCACCCGCAAGGAGGACCTGCTGGTCTCCAAGCAGGATCTGCAGAAGATCTTCGTCCTGCGCCGCATCCTGGCGCCGATGGGAACCACCGACGCGATCGAGTTCCTGATAGACAAGCTGAAGCAGACCAAGACCAACGCCGATTTCTTCGATTCAATGAACACGTAAGCAGTTTCACCGGATCATCGGTCATGCATGAAACCCCGTTCCGGGAAACCGGGACGGGGTTTTTCATTGCGGGGGCAAACAGGTCGCATTTCCGACAGGGCGTGGCCTTGGGCGGCAATTTCCATCGCCGTCGTCATGCGAGTAATCCCGTCTCGAAGATCGGAGGCCGCATGAAGAAAACAATCCCGACCCTGATCGGCTTCTCGGCCATTCTGACATGGTCGTTCCTGGCGCTGCTTTCGACTGCGGCTGGACCGATTCCGCCCTTTCAGCTGGCGGCGATGACGTTTCTGCTTGGCGGGTTGGCCGGCGCGTCGAGCTGGCTTGTCCGTCCGGCGGCGACCAAGTCGCTACGCCAGCCGTGGCAGGTCTGGGCGCTCGGCACAGCGGGGCTGTGCATCTATCACTGCGCCTATTTCTTCGCCATCCAGTCGGCGCCGCCGGTCGAGGTCAGCCTGATCGCCTATCTCTGGCCGTTGCTGATCGTCGTCTTTGCCGCCTTCCTGCCTGGAGAAAAGCTTAGGGCCCATCACATCGCCGGCGTCGTGCTCGGCCTTGCCGGCGCCATTGTGGTGATCACCAAGGGCGGCACGATCGGACTGGCCAATGGTGTGATGAAGGGGCATGTCATCGCGCTGTTCTGCGCTTTCATCTGGGCCGGCTATTCGGTTTTATCGCGCCGCTTTGGCAAGGTGCCGACCGATGTCGTCGCCGGTTACTGCTTCATCACGGCTGCGGTCGCCTTGGTGCTGCACCTGACGCTTGAGGCTACCGTCTGGCCACAGACGGCGACGCAGTGGAGCGCCATCGTCATCTTGGGCGTAATACCGCTAGGCGCCGGCTTTTACGCCTGGGACTATGGCTGCAAGCACGGCGACATCATGATCCTCGGCGCCCTCTCCTACGCGGCGCCCCTCTTCTCGGTCATCGTGCTTCTGCTGGCAGGCTTTGGTGTGTTTCACTGGTCGGTGGCTGTTGCTTGCATCCTGATCACGGTCGGAGCGGTGGTCGCGGCCAAGGATTTGCTGTTCGCGCCGCGGCCGCCATCCATTGATGTGACGCGGCTTCCTTCGGCCTTGGACGGAAACACGGGTTGCCGGGGTCGCAACAGCGGCTCGGTTCCTACGGATCCGGCCCCACGGGCAGGATAGCCGGTACATAGCTCCGGTCTGCCGGTCTGCGGCCGGATGCCACTGGCCAATGTTAAGTCGATTCGCATCCGTTCCGATCGCGGAGACGATCGGCGTGACGCGGGTCGGGATTTCCGATTCGCAACCGGAACGAGGCTTGCCTCATGGGGAGATGGGCTCCAGCTTCACGGTTCCGGGCCAGGAACAGGCATTAACGATGCCGGCCTGCCGTAGGGCTTGCTGGCCCGCCCAGAACTGCTTGGCGTCGGGATTAGGACCCGACTGCTCGCACATGGATGACAAGGCGGCTATACAGATTTGGTAATGTCCGGCCGCTCCCGCGATCGACCTTGATATTGACGAACAGCCGGTTCATGACGGCCGCGGCACTGTGGGATTGTCGACCGGACAGCTAGGCGACCGGTGAGAAGGGCAAATGATTTCAGGCGATTCGATCGTTGCGCTTTCCAGCGGGCGCCTGCCCGCCGGCATCGCTGTCATCCGCATTTCCGGACCGAAGACTCGATTCGTCGTCGAAACGGTTGCCGGTGGTAAGGTCAAGGACCGGGTTGCAACCCTGCGCAAGCTCCGAACGGTGGACGGGTCGCTTATCGACAACGGCCTGGTGCTGTTTTTTCCGGGGCCGAACAGTTTTACCGGCGAGGATGTCGCCGAGTTCCACGTCCATGGCGGCCGCGCCGTGGCCGGCAAGATGCTGGAGATCATTGCCGGGTTTGACGGCGTGCGTCATGCGGAACCTGGTGAATTTACGCGCCGGGCTCTTCTCAACGGCAAGCTGGATCTGGTCGAGACGGAGGCGTTGGCCGATCTGGTCAACGCCGAAACCGAAGCGCAGCGGCGCTTTGCCGTGCAGAATGCCGAAGGAGTGCAAAGCGAACTCTATCTTGGCTGGCGCCGTCGGCTGATCCATGCGCGGGCGATGATCGAGGCGGAAATCGACTTCGCCGACGAAGACGACGTGCCCGGTTCGGTTTCGGACACGGGCTGGTCCGATGTGCGCGCAATGGTGGGCGAGATCGGCCGGCATGTCGATGGCTTCCATGCCGCCGAGATCATCCGTGACGGGTTTGAGGTTGTCATCCTCGGTGCACCGAACGCCGGAAAATCCAGCCTGTTCAACGCGCTGGCCAGGCGTGAGGCGGCGATTGTTACCGACGAGCCCGGCACGACGCGGGACTTGCTCGAAGTGGTGCTGGATCTCCACGGAGTGCGGGTCAGGGTAACCGACACCGCGGGCCTGCGCGAGTCGCCCGGCAAGATCGAAGCGATCGGCATCGAAAAGGCGCGGGCCAAGGCGCACACGGCTGACCTGGTGCTGTTGCTGGAAGATCTGGCGGACCCTACTGCGATCGGCAACATGCCTGTCGAGGCCCCGGCTTTGAGAATCGGCACCAAGGTCGATCTCTTGAAAGGTTCGCCGCGATCAGAGGCGTATGATGCGTTGATATCGACGGTGGACGGCACTGGTTTGGCTGAACTGCTGGCTGAGATCGGCAGGCGCGCCGCGGCTGCTATCGGCGATGCCGGGGACATCCTGCCGTCTCGGTTGCGGCATGTGGAGCTGCTCAATGAGACCAGGCGCTTTCTGATCTCGGCTTTGTCGGGGCAAGAGTGCGGCCAGGAGCTGCGGGCGGAGGAGCTGCGTCTTGCGGCGGACCGGCTTGGCCGGATTGTCGGCGCGGTGGATGTCGAGGACCTGCTGGACGTGATCTTTTCGCAGTTTTGCATTGGGAAGTGACTCACGTGAAACAGGGGGGCGCGCTGTGTGAGTGACTCACGTGAAACACAGGGGGCCGCCCAAGTGCGTGTTTCACGTGAAATGAGACGTTTAACAAAAGGGCAACTGGCCGAAAGCCTGCACCGCCCCTCATTGTCCCCGTTCATGGGGAGAAGATGCCGGCAGGTAGATAAGGGCCAGCGCGAACCGAGGCTTCGCTGCTTCCATGACTCACGTGAAACACCTCTGCGGCTTTCAGCACTCCGTTCCCCGTGAACGAATCAACCTGCAATCCTTGACAGCGTCCTCTCGTGGGGACATGTGTCGGGAAATCTCTGAATCTGGAAGGGACAATGATCGATCACTATGATGTGGTTGTGGTGGGCGGTGGCCATGCCGGGTGCGAGGCTGCGAGCGCTGCCGCCCGCGCCGGTGCCAGGACCGCGCTGATCACGCTGCGCTTCGACACGGTCGGTGTCATGTCCTGCAATCCGGCGATCGGCGGCCTCGGGAAGGGCCATCTGGTGCGTGAGATCGACGCCATGGACGGGCTGATGGGCCGCATCGCCGATGCTGCCGGCATCCAATTCCGCCTGCTCAATCGCCGCAAAGGCCCTGCCGTGCGCGGGCCGCGCACGCAGGCCGACCGCAAGCTTTACCGGCTGGCCATGCAGGAAGCGATTCGGCAGCAGAACGGTCTCGACGTCGTCGAAGGCGAAGTCTTGGATTTCGAGATCGAAGAAGGACGGATCGCCGCTGTGCTCCTGGCCGACGGGCGCCGGTTGGTGTGCGGCGCGGTGGTGCTGACCACCGGCACGTTTCTCCGCGGTCTTATTCACATTGGCGACAGGAAGATTGTCGCCGGGCGGATGAACGAGCAGGCGAGCCTTGGCCTGTCGGCGACGATGAGCCGCGCCGGTTTCGCGCTTGGACGGCTGAAGACCGGCACGCCGCCGCGGCTC
The DNA here is from genome assembly GCF_040318265.1 of Mesorhizobium sp. M1252. NCBI lineage: Bacteria > Pseudomonadati > Pseudomonadota > Alphaproteobacteria > Hyphomicrobiales > Phyllobacteriaceae > Mesorhizobium > Mesorhizobium sp. M1252. Next base: position 284,040 of record NZ_JAMYLX010000007.1, read on the forward strand.
GATGGCCGCACCATCGACTGGGCGTCGCTGGAAAGCCAGGCGGCCGACGAACATCCAGTGCCGTTCTCGCTGCTCACCGACACAATCAAGAATCCGCAAATCCATTGCGGCATCACGCGTACGACACCGGCGACGCACGAGCTGATCCGCGCCAATCTCGGCCGCTCCGCCATGTATTCCGGCTCGATAGAGGGGGTCGGACCACGCTATTGCCCGTCGATCGAAGACAAGATCGTCAAGTTCGGCGATCGCGAAGGCCACCAGATTTTCCTCGAGCCGGAAGGGCTGGACGACGACACGGTCTACCCCAATGGCATTTCGACCTCCCTGCCCGAGGATGTGCAACTCGACATTCTCAAAACTATACCCGGGCTAGAGCGGGCGACCATGCTGCAGCCCGGCTACGCTATCGAATACGACCATGTCGATCCGCGCGAGTTGGAGCCGACGCTTGAGACCAAACGTATTGCGGGGCTTTTCCTCGCCGGTCAGATCAACGGCACCACCGGTTATGAAGAAGCCGGCGCGCAGGGCCTGCTCGCCGGGCTCAACGCCGCGCGCAAGGCGGCGGCCGACGACCAAATCGTGCTCAGCCGCACCGAAGCCTACATCGGAGTGATGGTCGACGACCTCACCAGCCGCGGCATTGCCGAGCCCTACCGCATGTTCACTTCGCGGGCGGAGTTTCGCCTATCGCTGCGCGCCGACAATGCCGATGAAAGGCTTACGCCTCTGGCAAATCGGCTTGGTATCGTGTCGCCGGAGCGAACGCGGCGGTTCAATGAAGTCACACAGGATCTTGATAGGGCGCGAAAACTCGCAATTGCGACGACGATGACGCCCAACGAAGCGGCGCGGCATGGGCTGGAGATCAACAGGGACGGCGTGCGCCGCTCCGCCTATGAATTGCTTGCTTATCCCGGCGTCGATATCGCTTGGCTGGCCCGTGTTGTGCCGGCCTTTGGCGCAATCGACCCCAAAACCGCCGAGCGGCTCGAAACGGAAGCGAAATATTCGGTTTACCTCGATCGCCAGCAGGCAGATGTCGCACAAATCCGCCACGAGGAAAGCCGGCTGATCCCGGCGTCGGTGGATTTCGCCGATGTTCCTGGCCTGTCCAATGAGCTGAAGCAGAAGATGCTAACGCGTCAGCCCCGGTCGATCGCTGACGCGCAGCGTATGGAAGGCATGACGCCGGCGGCGCTGGCCATCATCGTCGCGCACGTCCGCAACGCCGAATCGGCCGCCCAAAGGGCCGTTGCGTGAGCGCTGCCTCATGGGCGAGCCTGCAAGAGGCCGCGGGACCGGTTTCACGTGAAACATTCGATCGGTTGGTGACGTTCGAACAGTTGTTCCTGAAATGGAACCGCAGCATCAATCTGGCCGCGCCGTCGACGCTGGACGATGTCTGGGGCCGCCATATTCTGGATAGCGCGCAGCTGGCGCGAATCGCACCGCAGGCCAAACGCTGGGCCGATCTCGGTTCGGGCGGCGGTTTTCCGGGCCTGGTAATGGCCTTCCTGCTGGTCGAACGCGATGGCGCGTCGATCGATCTGGTCGAGAGCAACCGCAAGAAAGCATCGTTTTTACAGGCGGTCGTTGGCCAGTTCGGTTTGCCGGCACGGGTCGTCGCCCGGCGTATCGACGACAGCTATGCGCTTGTTTCCGAACCGGAAATCATCACGGCGCGGGCGCTGGCCGCGCTGCCGGCGCTGCTCGATCTGTCGGCGCCGTGGCTGACCAAGGGATCGCGGGCGCTGTTCCACAAAGGCCGGGATTATCGCTCCGAGGTGGAAGAAAGCACTCACCGCTGGGCTTTCGATCTGGTAGAACATCCGAGCATGACCGACGCCCATGGCGTCATCCTCGAAGTGACCGATCTGCAGACTGCGTAAGCTCTCCTTCGCAACCTTGGCGACGCAATGAATACCTGGCCCACATGAATACCTGGCACAGACCCATGAAAACCGGACCTCGCATCATCACCGTCGCCAACCAGAAGGGCGGCGTCGGCAAGACAACCACCGCCATCAATCTGGCCACGGCGCTGGCCGCGATCGGCGAAAAGGTGCTGATCGTCGATCTCGACCCGCAAGGCAATGCCTCGACGGGTCTCGGTATCGACCGCAAGGACCGCACCGTCTCCTCCTACGATGTGCTGACCGGCGAACTGGGCCTGGAAGAGGCCGCCATTCCAACGGCGGTGCCCGGCCTGTCGATCGTGCCGTCGACGCTCGATCTGCTCGGCATCGAGATGGAAATCGCCTCGGCGCCGGATCGCGTGCTTAAGCTGCGCAACGCGCTGCGCGCCGCCACCGAGCGCGGTGCGCCGTTCGGCTATGTGCTGATCGACTGCCCGCCCTCGCTCAACCTTTTGACGTTGAATTCAATGGCGGCAGCCGATTCTGTTCTTGTGCCGCTGCAGTGCGAGTTCTTCGCGCTGGAAGGGCTAAGCCAACTCCTGGAAACGGTGGAGCAGGTGCGCCGTTCGATCAATCCGGACCTGATCATCCAGGGCATCGTGCTGACCATGTATGACGGCCGCAACAACCTCGCCAACCAGGTGGTGCAGGACGTGCGGGCACACATGGGCGACAAGGTCTACGAGACGATCATTCCTAGGAATGTGCGGGTGTCCGAGGCGCCGTCCTACGGCAAGCCGGCAATCCTCTACGATCTCAAGTGCTCAGGCAGCCAGGCCTATCTGCAGCTGGCGTCCGAAGTGATCCGCCGCGAGCGTAAATTGCGCGCCGCATGATTAGGCAGGGTCGATAAACAAAGCGATCCGGCACCGAAACGATCAAGAATCTGGAATTGAGATGAGCGAAGACCTTTCGAGAAAGAGACTGGGGCGTGGACTGGCGGCGCTGATCGGCGAGATCGACCGCCCGGTGGCAGCCGAAAAGCCGGGCTTGAATGCGGACGGCAAGGTGCCGATAGAGTTCCTGAGCCCGAACCCGAAAAACCCGCGCCGGCACTTTGGCGACGCCGACCTGACCGATCTCGCCCAGTCGATCCGCGAACATGGCGTGGTGCAGCCGGTGGTGGCGCGGCCTTCGCCGACGCAGGCCGGGCGCTATGAGATCATCGCCGGCGAGCGACGCTGGCGCGCCGCGCAGCGCGCCGGGCTGACCGAGATTCCGATCATCGTCCGCGACGTCAACGACCGCACGGCGCTCGAACTGGCGATCATCGAGAACGTCCAGCGCACCGACCTCAATCCGGTCGAGGAGGCGCTCGGCTACCAGCAGTTGATCGACGATCACGGCTACACCCAGGCCGATCTCGGCAATGTCATCGGCAAGAGCCGCAGCCACGTCGCCAACACGCTGCGGCTGCTGAAGCTGCCCGACGTCATCCGAGACATGCTGGTCGACGGCGCGCTGTCAGCCGGTCACGCCCGCACGCTGGTCACGGCGCAGGATCCAGCTGGGCTCGCCAAGCAGATTGTCGAGGAGGGGCTTTCGGTGCGCCAGGCGGAAGCGCTGGCGCAGATGCCGGCGGGCGGCACGCCGCCCAAGGCAAAACCATCACACGGCGTATCGGGCAAGGATGCCGACACGCTGGCGCTGGAAAGGCTGATGACCAACACGATCGGCATGATCGTCACCATCGAGCACAAGGGCAGGGGCGGCGCGATCCGCGTGGACTACCGCAGTCTGGAGCAGCTCGACGAGCTATGCCGGCGGTTGAAGGATGAGCGGTAGAGGGTTGGGGTTGCGCCATATTTAGCCGGCGAATGAAGTTCTGGCTTAGGATGAAGAAAGGGCTTGGCGGTTGCCGGCTCTTCTTTTTATTGGCGATTGCCGAAGGGATCGAACTGCTGATCTCCCCCCTTGAGGGGGAGATGGCCGGCAGGCCAGAAGGGTCGTCTCCCATCAAGCGCCGACCTCGTTTGTCGTTGCGAAAGGCGCCAGCGCTCCACGCGCCGCGACCCCCTCTGTCGCCTTTGGCGACATCTCCCCCTCAAGGGGGGAGATCACCGCTGCGCCAGCCTCGCGCTCTCCACCGCAATGCCGAGCAGCGCCTGCCGCGCCAGCGCTTCCGACAAATCCGGCCTGCGCCTAGTCTGCAGCACGGCCGATTGCAGCCGGTTCAGCGCGCGGCTGAGCGCCTCGACGTTCCAGCGCTCCAGCGCCTTCTCCACCAGCTTGCGCCGCGAGAAAAACACCGGCGGACGGGCGCCGGCCACTGCCGAGGCGGCGTTGCGGCCGGCGGTGTCCATCTGGCCGCGCATGACCTGAAGCTGCTGCAGCTGCCGCATCGCCGAGGACAGTACCAGGAAAGGATGGCCGCCGGACAGGCAGTGGCGGGTGAAGGCGGTGTCGAAGTCACCGATCCTGCCCTCCAGCACAGCATCGACCGCGTCGTCGAAGGAGGCGCCGGAGACGTCGCCGGACATCGCCCTTACGTCGTCGAGGCTGATGTCCTTCTGGCCGTGGGCATAAAGCACCAGTTTTTCGATCTCACCGCGTGAGGCCAACCGGTCGCCGCCGAGATTGCGGCGCAGCGCCTGGCGTGCGTCGAGCGCCATCGACATGCCGGCCTTGCGCAACTCGTCGTCGATGACGCTGTCGATGTCGCGCGCTTCATCGGCATAGCATGGCAGCGCCATGGCGTTGTCGGCCGCCTCGACCACGGCGCGCAGCCCGACGCCTTTTTTCAGGTCGCCGGCCTCGATGAGAATGATCGCGTCGCGCGCGGGCTCCGCGGTCAGCGCCTTGACGTCCTCAGCCAGCGGCTTCTGGCCGCTGGCGTTGCGCACCCACAGAAGCCGCCGGTCGGAGAACATCGGCACGGTGCGGGCTTCGTCCAGCAGCCGGCCCTGGTCGCGATCGACCTCCGCGCCGTCGAGCCGGACGACGGAGAACGGATCGTCGAGCGACAGGCCGGTTTTCGCGGCAAAGGCTTTGGCCCGCTCGGCGACCAAGCCGCGGTCGGGTCCGTAAAGCAGGACGATCGATATGCGCGCGTCAGGCTTCGCCAGCCACGAATCGACTTCGTATCCTTTTTTCTGCGCCATTAGCGGTGGTTAGCATGGGGAGAGGGCGGAGTGAACGTTCTCCAGAGAGTTCGAGACCCTATTGCCCTTCCTCTCCCTCCGGAGGGGGGAGAGGTGGCTCGGCGAAGCCGAGACGGAGTGGGGGAGCCACGTGGCAATCGCCGCGAACGGACAAAGGAAGGGCACTATCTCAAGCATTGCCTAGCGCCCAAGGGTCGACCCCCACTCCGTCGAGCTTAGCTCGACACCTCTCCCCCGATCACGGGGAGAGGAAAGCGCGAGTTCGCCGACCTTGGTGCCTTCATCTCTCCCGGAGGCCGTGAAGTGACTATCTGCAGGAAATCCTGCAAAACTTTGCGCCTAATTGCGCGCTGCTCCCCAACATCGACAAGAAATTTCGCTGACATATCTGCATCTTGGCGTCGCCTGCCGGCCGTGACGCCGGATGGGTTGCGGCGCCCCATGAATTGGCGCTGTGCCGGGCGCGCGGATGTGCAAATATCGACGCCAGGCAAATGGGAGGACCATGGTCATGACCGATGCTGGGATGTTGCGGTTTCATGTGCCGGAGCCGGAAGTGCGGCCGGGCGGAACGCCCGACTTCTCCAACGTGCCTATCCCCAAGGCCGGCTCGGTGCCGCGACCGGACATCAATGTCGATCCGCGCACCATCCGCGACATGGCGTTTTCGATCATCCGTGTGCTCAACCGCACCGGCGAGGCTGTCGGGCCGTGGGCCGGGCTGCTCACCGACGAGGAGCTGCTCGAGGGGTTGCGCCACATGATGACGCTGCGCAGCTTCGATGCCCGCATGCAGATGGCGCAGCGCCAGGGCAAGACCTCGTTCTACATGCAGCATCTGGGCGAAGAGGCGGTGAGCTGCGCTTTCCGCAAGGCGCTGATGCGGGGCGACATGAATTTCCCGACCTATCGGCAAGCCGGCCTGCTCATAGCCGACGGCTATCCGATGGTCACGATGATGAACCAGATCTATTCCAACGAGGCCGATCCGCTCAAAGGGCGGCAGCTGCCGATCATGTATTCGTCGAAGGAGCATGGCTTCTTCTCGATCTCCGGCAATCTGGCGACGCAATACATCCAGGCGGTCGGCTGGGCGATGGCTTCCGCTATCAGCAACGATTCGAAAATCGCGGCGGCGTGGATCGGCGACGGCTCGACGGCCGAATCCGATTTCCATTCCGCACTGGTGTTCGCCTCGACCTACAAGGCGCCGGTCATCCTCAACGTCGTCAACAACCAGTGGGCGATCTCGACGTTTCAAGGCATTGCGCGTGGCGGCTCCGGCACCTTTGCCGCGCGCGGCCTCGGCTTCGGCATTCCGGCGCTGCGCGTCGACGGCAATGATTATCTCGCCGTGCATGCCGTGGCCAAATGGGCGGCGGAGCGGGCGCGCCAGAATCTCGGCCCGACGCTGATCGAATATGTCACCTACCGTGCCGGCGCGCATTCGAGCTCGGACGATCCGTCTGCCTACCGGCCGAAAACCGAATCCGACGCCTGGCCGCTCGGTGATCCGGTGATGCGGCTGAAGAACCATCTGATCCTGCGCGGGGTCTGGTCGGATGAGCGCCATGCCCAGGCGGAAGCCGAAATCCTCGACACGGTGATCGCGGCGCAGAAGGAAGCTGAAGGCCACGGCACGCTGCATGCCGGCGGCAAGCCGTCGACGCGCGAGATGTTCGAGGGCGTGTTTGCCGAGATGCCGCCGCATCTCAGGCGCCAGCGCCAGCAGGCGGGAGTCTGACCATGCCGAGACGGACCATGATCGAGGCGATCCGCGACGCCATGGACGTGTCGATGGCGCGCGACGAACGCGTCATCGTCTATGGCGAGGATGTCGGCTTCTTCGGGGGTGTCTTCCGCTGCACGGCAGGCCTGCAAGCGAAGTACGGCAAGACCCGCTGCTTCGATGCGCCGATCAACGAATCCGGCATTGTCGGCTCCGCCATCGGCATGGCCGCCTATGGGCTGAAGCCATGCGTGGAAATTCAGTTTGCCGACTACATGTACCCGGCTTACGACCAGCTGACGCAGGAAGCAGCACGCCTGCGCTACCGCTCGAACGGCGATTTCACCTGCCCGATCGTTGTCCGCATGCCGACCGGCGGCGGCATTTTTGGCGGCCAGACGCACAGCCAGAGCCCGGAAGCGCTGTTCACCCATGTGTCGGGGCTGAAGACGGTGGTGCCGTCCAATCCTCATGATGCCAAGGGGCTGCTGATCGCGGCGATCGAGGATCCCGATCCGGTGATTTTTCTGGAGCCGAAGCGGCTCTATAACGGACCGTTCGATGGCCATCACGACCGACCGGTGACGCCATGGTCGAAGCATGAACTGGGCGAGGTCGCCGAAGGCCATTACACGGTGCCGCTCGGCAAGGCGGCGATCCGCCGGGCGGGCTCGGCCGTCACCGTGCTCGCCTACGGCACCATGGTCTATGTCGCGCAGGCGGCCGTGGAAGAAACCGGCATCGATGCCGAGATCATCGATTTGCGGACCCTGCTGCCGCTCGATCTCGACGCGATAGTCGCTTCGGTGAAGAAGACCGGACGCTGCGTCGTCGTGCACGAGGCGACACTGACCTCCGGCTTCGGCGCCGAGCTGTCGGCGCTGGTGCAGGAAAATTGTTTCTACCATCTGGAAGCGCCGGTGGCGCGCGTCACCGGTTGGGACACGCCCTACCCGCATGCGCAGGAATGGGATTATTTCCCGGGGCCGGCCCGTGTCGGCCGCGCGCTTCTCGAAACCATGGGAGCCTAGGGATGGGCGAACACATCATCAAGCTGCCGGATGTCGGTGAAGGCGTCGCCGAGGCCGAACTTGTGGAGTGGCACGTCAAGGTCGGCGACCTCGTGCGCGAGGACTCGGTGCTTGCCGCCGTCATGACCGACAAGGCGACGGTGGAAATACCTTCGCCGGTCGATGGCGAGATCCTGTGGCTGGGCGCCGAGATCGGCGACACGGTGGCGATCGGCTCGCCCATCGTGCGGCTGAAGGTGGCGGGGGAGGGCAATGTCGCGGAAGGCTCGAAATCGTCAGAGGTCACGGCGGCACCGACCCCCACCCCTGCCGGGGCGAGCCACGGGTCTCGCCCGTCCTCCGGACCCCCACAAGAGGGAGGCGTTTCGGCCACGAAATCCTACGCCAAGTCGCCAGCACCTGCACCAGCAGCCAAAAGCCCACGGGCAGCTGAGACTGTATCCCCCTCCCCCTTGTGGGGAGGGGCCAGGGGTGGGGGTGCTGCGCCGACATCTAAAGGTGCGGCACCCTCCGGCGCGCCGCGCCCGGAGGGCGAAAAGCCCCTGGCGTCGCCCGCCATCCGGCTCAGGGCGAAGGAGGCGGGGATCGATCTGCGCCAGGTGTCGGGTACCGGCCCTGCCGGCCGCATCAGCCACGAAGATATCGAGGCATTCCTGGCACGCGGACCGCAGGTAGCGAAGGCGTCGGGTCTGGCGCGTAATGACAGCGTCGAGGATATCAAGGTCATCGGACTGCGGCGCAAGATCGCCGAAAAAATGTCGCTGGCGAAGTCACGCATCCCGCACATCACCTATGTCGAGGAGATCGACGTCACAGCACTTGAGGAGTTGCGCGCGGCGCTCAACAAGGAAAAGCGCAAGGGTGTGGAGAGGCCGAAGCTGACGCTGCTGCCGTTCCTGATGCGGGCGATGGTCAAGGCGATTGCCGACCAGCCCAACATCAACGCGCTGTTCGACGACGAGGCCGGCATCATCCATCAGCATGGCGGCGTCCATATCGGCATTGCCGCGCAGACGCCGTCGGGCCTGGTGGTGCCGGTGGTCAAGCACGCCGAGGCGCGCGACCTCTGGGATTGCGCGGCCGAGCTCAACCGCCTGGCCGAAGCGGCGAAGTCCGGCACGGCCAGCCGCGACGAGCTGTCGGGATCGACCATCACCATCACCTCGCTCGGCGCCATGGGCGGCGTGGCGACGACGCCGGTCATCAATCATCCTGAGGTGGCGATCGTCGGCGTCAACAAGATGATGGTGCGGCCGGTCTGGGACGGCACCCAGTTCATCCCGCGCAAGATGATGAACCTGTCATCGAGCTTCGATCACCGGGTGGTCGACGGCTGGGATGCGGCGGTGTTTGTGCAGCGGATCAAGGCGCTGATTGAGACGCCAGCGCTGATATTTGTGGATTGAGGGGCGGAACAAGCGAGATGACGGCGGGACAGCGCCCCCCTCTGCCTTACCAGGCATCTCCCCCACAAGGGGGGAGATTGGACGTCACGCAGGGTTTCGCCAATCTTCACCGTTGCAGGAATGAGCGAAGCGACGAAGCTGCTGATCTCCCTCCTCGTGGGGGAGATGTCCGGCAGGACAGAGGGGGGCGCGAAGGATCGCGACGGAACATTCCCTCGCATCAAAGGGTCATGCCATGAAAGAAATCTCCTGCAAGCTGCTGGTCATCGGCGCCGGGCCCGGCGGCTACGTCTGCGCTATCCGTGCCGGCCAGCTCGGCATCGATACGGTGATCGTTGAAGCCGGCAAACCGGGCGGCACCTGTCTCAATGTCGGCTGCATCCCGTCCAAGGCGATGATCCATGCGGCGGAAGAGTTCGAGAAGGTCGCGCATATGGCCGGCGGCAGCAGTCCGCTCGGCATCTCGGTAGCAGCGCCCGTGCTCGATCTCGGCAAGACGGTTGCGTGGAAGGACGGCATTGTTAGCCGGCTGACCGGGGGCGTTGCCGGGCTACTGAAGAAGGCCAAGGTCAAGACCGTCTATGGCTGGGCGACGTTCCGCGACGGCAAGACCGTCGCGGTCGAGACCGAGACCGGCACCCAGATCATCCGCGCCGAAACGGTTGTGATCGCCACCGGCTCGGCGACGGTGGAACTGCCGTTCCTGCCGTTCGGCGGCCCGGTGATTTCATCCACAGAAGCGCTGGCTCTCGGCGAGGTGCCGAAAAAGCTCGCCGTGGTCGGCGGCGGCTATATCGGGCTGGAACTCGGCATGGCGTTCGCCAAAATGGGCGCCGCGGTGACCGTGGTCGAGGCGCTGCCGCGCGTGCTGGCGCAGTATGATGCGGAACTGACCCGGCCGGTGGTGAAACGGCTGGCCCAGCTCGGCGTCGAGGTGATGCTTGGCGCCAAGGCCAAGGGGGTCAAGGGCGACGCGCTGCTGGTCGAGACCGCGGACGGCAAGAGCACCAAAATCGCGGCAGACAAGATCCTGGTCACGGTCGGCCGCAAGCCGGTGACGGAGGGCTGGGGCCTCGATCAGATCGATCTCGACATGGCCGGCAAGTTCATCAAGATCGACGACCAGTGCCGCACCTCGATGCGCGGCATCTATGCCATTGGCGACGTCACCGGCGAGCCGATGCTGGCGCACCGGGCGATGGCGCAAGGCGAAATGGTGGCCGAGATCGTCGCCGGCCACAAGCGCAGCTGGGACAAGCGCTCGATCCCGGCCGTCTGCTTCACCGATCCGGAGCTGGTGACGGCAGGGCTAACGCCGGAGGAGGCGAAGGCTTCAGGCGAAATCAAGATCGGCCAGTTCCCCTTCGCCGCCAACGGCCGGGCGATGACGAAACTCGGCGAGGACGGGTTTGTTCGTGTTGCCGCCCGCGCGGACAACCATCTGGTGCTGGGCATCCAGGCGGTCGGGCAAGGCGTGTCGGAACTGGCGGCGGCGTTCGGCCTGGCGCTGGAAATGGGCGCGCGGCTGGAGGATATCGCCGGGACCATCCATGCGCATCCGACGCAAGGCGAAGGCTTCCAGGAAGCGGCGCTGAAGGCGCTGGGCCACGCGCTGCATATTTGAAGTGCGCTTACCCTCCCCCTTGTGGGGAGGGTCGATCCGCGTAGCGGAGCGGGGTGGGGGTCCTCGCCGACCGTCAGCGCTCACCCCCACCCCGTCTCGCCATCTCCGCTTCGCTCCGACCGCGAGCCGACCCTCCCCACAAGGGGGAGGGTGGCCGCTCAGCCGTTGGTTGTCGCAGATCAGCGGAATGTACTAAGTGTCGGTCCATGGACACCGGCCTGAAGAAATACATCGCCATACGCTACAACATCGCCGCTGGCTTCAAGCCAAGCCAGTGGGACGGAAAGGGCCGCGCCAATCTCGACCCGGTCTGGCTGGTCGAGCGCCTGGCGTTGTTCGACACCTATTGCGCGTCGTCGCTCGAAGGCCAGTCGCTGAAGGATTTTTCCGTCCTTCTGGCGTTCGATGCCGATACGCACGAGAACTATATTCGCACCGTGTGCAGCTGCGTGGCCGGTGTCGACGTCAGGCCGATCCTTGTCGAGGCGGGCGAGGATTACAATGATCGCTTCAATGCCTTCGTCCAGGCCGATACCGATGCCGACTATGTTTCGCTCACGCGGCTCGACAGCGACGACGCGCTGGCGCCGACCTTCATGGAGCGCGTCGAGCACTACGCGCGCCGGGAGATCGAAAAGCGTGTGGTGGACCTGCAGCCGCTCTACATTGCCTTTCCGGACGGCCAGAATTTCGACACGGCAAGCGGACGCTACACGCACCACTACTATGTCACGTCGGCGTTCGGCACGCTGGTCGAAAGGAGATCGCCGGCGATGAGCGGCGTCTACAGCGAGCACCACGCAAAAATGGCGACGCGCTTCAACACCGTCGTGGCGGCATCGAAGGGCGCGCAATGGTGCATCGTCATCCATGACAACAACGTCGCCAACGTGTTGAGGGGCAAGCCGGTCTCGGGGCCCTCCTTCACGGTGGGCCGACCGGCTGTCGAACCCAAGGTGCCAGCGCGAAGGCAAAGCGCGCCACGACAGGCGACGCAGCCCCGCATTGCGCCGCGGACCGCGGGCAACTTCATCCGGTTTCTGCTCGGACGACCGATGGCTCTGCGGAAGTAGCGGGCGCTTACCCTCCCCCGGGGGGGGGGGGGGGGGGCGGCGCGGGGGGTGTGGGGGGGGGGGGGGGGGGTGGGGGGGGGGGGGGGCGCCCTCCTCGCCAACTGTCGGCGCTCACCCCCACCCCGTCTCGCCATCTCCGCTTCGCTCCGACCGCGAGCCGACCCTCCCCACAAGGGGGAGGGTGAAGTAGCTCAGCTTGCCAGCCGGCTTACCATCTCGTGCTGCGCATAAGCGCGCCCAAAACGATTGGCGAGAAACGCATCCAGCGCGATGTTTTCCTGCTTGACGAAGCCGGTCGCCGGCAAGGTGCCGTCGGCCAGCATGTCGAGCACGGCGCAGATGCCGGAGGCGGTGGTGATCTGGATTGCGCTGCGCACCTGGTTGCCGATGCGCTGCGAATAGATCTTGTTGGCGTAGGTTTCCTGCAGCAGGCGGCCATTGCGGCGGCCCGAGACGGTGACGAAGACGATGACCACATCCTGCAGCGTTGCCGGCAGGGCGCTCTCGAAGATATCCTTCAGCACGTCGCGGCGGTGGCGCAGGCCGAGATCGTTGAGCAGCGCCTTCATGATCGCCGCGTGGCCGGGATAGCGGATGGTGCGGTAGTTCAGCGTGCGCACCTTGCCCTTCAGCGTCTCGGCCAGCGTGCCGAGACCGCCGGAGGTGTTGAAGGCCTCATAGGTGACGCCGTCGAGCGAGAACTCTTCGCGCTCCTCCAGCGGCGGCACCTCGATCAGCTCGCCCTCGACGATCGCCTCGCAGGGTTCGCAATATTCGTTGATGACGCCGTCGGTGCTCCATGTCAGATTGTAGTTCAGCGCATTGGACGGGTATTGCGGCAGCGCGCCGACGCGCATGCGAACGCTTTCCAGCGTGTCGAAGCGGCTGGCGAGATCATTGGCGACGATCGAGATGAAGCCCGGCGCAAGGCCGCATTGCGGAATGAACGCGCTCTTGCCCGAACGCGCCAGTTCCTTGACGCGGCGGGTGGAGATGACGTCCTCGGTCAAATCGAGATAGTGGACGCCGGTTGCGGCGGCCGCTTCGGCGATGCGTGTGGTCAAATGGAAGGGCGCGGCGCTCAGCACGGCGAAGGCGCCGGCAAGGGCGGCCTCGAGTGCGCCCGGCGCTGCGATATCGAGCTCCAGCCCCTCGACGCCGGCGGGAAGTTCGGCCGCGGCAAGCTGCGCCGCCGCGCGGTCGACAACGGTGACGTGGTAGTCGCCGCTGTCGGCGAGCATGCCTGCAATGGTCGAGCCGATCTTGCCGGCGCCGACGACGATGATTTTCTTCATGACCTTGCCCCTCGTGAAAACTCTTTGGCCCAGACCGCGCGCGGTGGACGCGATGCCTTCAAGAATCGCAGCTTGCCTGCCGAAAGGAAGCGTGAAACTGTTCGAAACGAACCCCACAATTGATCAATACGCCGATAAAGTTCGTCGAAATGCTCACTGACGCCGAACAAAAACTGCTTTCCTTGCTGCGCGCCAATGCCCGCGCATCGACCACTGAGCTGGCGCGCCAGCTCGGCGTTTCGCGCACGACGGTGCAGAGCCGGATCGAGCGGCTGGAACAGCGCGGCATCATCACCGGCTATGGCGTGCGGATGGCGCCGGACTACGAGCAGGGGCTGGTGCGGGCGCATGTGCTGCTCACCGTCACGCCCAAGCTCGCCGACAAGGTGGTGCGGGCGCTGCAGGCGCTGCCGCCGGTACGGACGCTGCACTCGGTGAGCGGCAATTTCGACATGATCGTCATCGTCGACGCGCCGTCGATCAGGGATCTGGATGCGTTGCTGGACGAGATCGGGGCGATGGACGGGGTCGAGCGGACGTCGTCGTCGATTATTTTGTCGACACGGATCGATCGGTAGGTGGAACGCATGAGCCGCTAATCTCCCCCGTGCGGGGGAGATGGCCGGCAGGCCAGAGGGGGTCAGTTCGACTGGGCTCGGCCTACCTGCCGCTGCAGAAGGAGGTTAGCGCTCCACGCGAGGCGACCCCCTCTGTCGCCTTCGGCGACATCTCCCCCTCAAGGGGGGAGATTAGCTGCTAAGCCCGCCGCCTTTCCGGCCCGCTATCCAGCCACGCCACATCCTCCGCCGACAGCTTGATATCCAGCGCCTTCAAGCTGTCCTCCAACTCGTCCAGCGTGCGCGGGCCGATCAACGGCACCGACGGAAAAGGCTGCGCCAGCACATAGGCGAGCGCGATGTGGATCGGACTTTTGCCCAGGCGCTGCGCCAGCTCGATGGCGCGGTCGCGGCGGCCGAAATTTTTCTCGGAATACCAGACCCGCACCAGCTCCTCATTGTCCTGCTTGTCGCGGCCGGCGCGGTCGGTGAAGAAGCCGCGGCCCTGGCTCGACCAGGCGAAGTTGGGCATCTGCCTTTTCGTCAACCAGGATTTCCAGTCGTCGGTGGACGAGGTGATGCAGCCGGCCCAGATCGGTTCCAGCATCTCGGCCAGCGAGAAATTGTTGGAGAGCACGCCGGGCTTCTGCTTGCCGGTGCGCTCGGCATAGGCAATCGCCTCGTCCATGCGCGCCATCGTCCAGTTCGAGCCGCCGAACGGGCCACGGATGCGGCCGGCCTTGACCTCGGCGTCCATCGCATCGACGAATTCGCCGACCGGCACATCCGGGTTGTCGCGGTGCATGAAATAGAGGTCGACATGGTCGGTCTGCAGCCGGTCCAACGACTGGGCGAGCTGCTTGCCGATGACATCGGGATAGCAGAGCGGCGAGTGGGCGCCCTTGGCGATGATCACCGACTGCTCGCGCACGCCGCGATTCCTGAGCCACTGGCCAAGCAGCGTTTCGGTGTAGCCGGCGCCGTAGACATAGCCGGTATCGAACAGATTGCCGCCGGTCTCGAAGAAGGCGTCGAGCAGGATTGCGCCCGACGAGAAGGTGCGGAAATCCTCGAAGCCGAGCGCCACCACGGAGGCCGGCTTCGACAGGCCCGGAATCTTGCGCTTGCCAATGGCCGTGCCGCCGGTGCGCAGCGGCCGGCCCGAAATGGTGTTGGTTCGCTTAGCCGGCTTTTCGATCTCATATTCGAGCCCGACGGCGGCGCGCCATCTGTCGAGGACGCGCAGCGTGCTGAGGCTGTCGGCCCAGCTCATGCCCGGCCAGGCGAACTCCTGTTTGCCGGCCAGGATCGCCTCGCCGGCGGCGTCGACCTCGAAGGAATAGAGATGGCGGGTTTCGTTGACGCTGATGGTATCGCGCGTGTCGTCGGCGAGAATTACATCGATCCGGCCAGGGCCGCCATCGCGGTTGCCGCCGCCGGCGAACCAGAAATCCGGCACCTCGATGCGGCCCTTGGTGCCGAGGATGCGCAGGACATTGTCCTGTTTCAGCGAGATGCTGCAGGACACCTCGGCGACGACGCCACCGGGGAAATGCAGCAGCGCCGAGGCCCATTCGTCGACGCCGGACTTGCCGAGATGGGCGGTGCCGACAACCTTGTCCGGCTCGGCGAAGGGTTTTCCAGTCGCAGCCCCGGCAATCAGCCGCACCATCGAGACGGGATAGCCGCCGACATCGAGGATGCCGCCGCCGGCGAGATCGTTGGCGTAGAGCCGGTGCTCGGGCATGAAGCCCGGCATGGCGAAGCCGAAGCTCGACTTCATCAGCCTGACATCGCCGATGACGCCCGACTTGATGAGTTCCACCAGCTTCGCCGTCTGCGGGTGCAGCCGGTACATGAACGCTTCGCCGAGGAAGGTGCCGGCCTTGCGCGCAGCATGGATCATGGCGTCGGCCTCGAAGGCGGTCAGCGCCAGCGGCTTTTCGCACAGCACATGCTTGCCGGCTTCCGCCGCCTTGATTGCCCATTCGGCGTGGCCGGGATGCGGGATGGCGATATAGACGGCGTCGACCTCGGGGTCAGCGAGCAGCGCGTCGTAACCGTCGAGGATGCGGGCGCCGGGAAACGTCTCGGCCAGGCCTGCCTTGCCGGGATTGCGGGCGCCGAGCGCCACGATCGTGCCGGTGCGCGAGCCTGCCACGCCGCGGGCGAACGCTTTGGCGATGTCGCCGGGCCCGAGTACCCCCCAGCGGATGGGCGCGGTTGCAGTCATGGTCATTCTCCTTGCATAGCTGGAAGGTCAGCGCAGCCGCTGGCCGTTTTCATCGAACAGATAGGATTTGCGGATGGACACGGTGATCGCCTGGGTGTCGGGGACCTTTGCCGCGTCGCGCTGGATCACCAGGTCTTCGCCATGGGCGGTCCTGGCATAGATGAAGCTGGTGCCGCCGAGATGCTCGACCACGTCGATGCCGACGGTGAGGTCGGCGTCGCCTTCGCCGCCATTGCCGAAATGTTCGGGCCGCACGCCGACAATGACCTTGGCTCCTGTTTGCGGCACGGCGCCGGTCAACGGTTGCATAATGCGGGTCATTTCCTCGCCCACCAGCTCGACGGTGACGCTGCTCATGTTGCGCCCGACGACGCGGCCCTTGATGAAATTCATCCTCGGCGAGCCTACAAAGCCGGCGACGAACTGGTTGTCGGGATTGTCGTAGAGATCGAGCGGCCTGCCGATCTGCTCGACATGGCCACCGCGCAGCACGACGATCCGGTCGGCCAGCGTCATCGCCTCGGTCTGGTCGTGGGTGACATAGATCATCGTTGTGCCGAGTTCCTTGTGCAGGCGCGAGATCTCGACCCGCATCTGGACGCGCAGCTCGGCGTCGAGATTGCTCAACGGCTCGTCGAACAGGAAGACTTGCGGTTCGCGCACGATGGCGCGGCCAATGGCGACGCGTTGGCGCTGGCCGCCGGACAATTGCCTCGGCCGCCGCGCCATCAACTCTGTGATGCGCAGGATTTCGGAGGCCCGCTTCACCCGCCGCTCGGTGTCCTCCTTGGGGTTGCCGGTCATCCTGAGACCAAAGCTCAGATTCTGCTCCACGCTCATGTGCGGGTAGAGCGCGTAGGACTGGAATACCATGGCGATGCCGCGCTCGGCCGGCTCGACATCGTTCATCACCTTGCCGCCAATGGCGATCTCGCCGCCGCTGATATCCTCCAGCCCGGCGATCATCCTGAGCAGCGTCGATTTTCCACAACCCGACGGGCCGACAAAGACGACGAACTCGCCATCGGCGATATCGATGTTGGCGCCATGGATGATCTCATAGACGCCGAAGCGTTTTACGACATTGGTGAGGGTGACTGCCGCCATATCGCTGTTGTCCCTACTTGACGGCACCGGCGGCGATGCCGGCGATGAAATGGCGCTGCAGCAGCACGAAGACGACCAGCATCGGTACGGTCAGCATGACGGCGCCGGCCATGATGCCGCCCCATGAGACCTTGGTCAGGCCGATCAGCGTGCCGAGCGCCACAGGGGCCGTCATCGCGCCGGGCTGGCTGTTGATCAAAAGCGGCCAGAGATAATTGTTCCACGAGGCGAGGAACAGGATGATGGCGAGCGCCGCCAGCATCGGCCGCGCCAGCGGCAAAGCGACGAACAGGAAGATACGCCATTCCTTGACGCCCTCGACACGTGCCGCGTCGAAAAGGTCGGCCGGCATCATCGAGAAAGCCTGGCGCATGAACAGCACGCCCAGCGAATTGAACAAGGGTGGCACGATCAGCGCAATCCAGGTGTTGGCGAGCTGGAAGTCGCGCGCCACCATGATGAATTGCGGGATCAGCACCACCGCATAGGGCAGCGTGATGGTGCCGAGGATGATCGCCACCACCGCGCCCTTGCCGAAGAACTGATAGCGGGCGAGCGCCCAGCCGGCCATCGAGGTCAGCAGCACCGAGAAGAAGGTGTAGGTCACCGCCACCGCCACCGAAATACCGATAGCGCCGACGAAATTGGTGTCGCGCTGCAGGTTGTTGAAATTGTCGACGAAATTGCCGTGCGGCAGAAGCTCGATGCCGGGGCTGAAAATGCCGTTGTCGGGCATGGTCGAAAACACCACCATCATCCACAGCGGAAACAGCCAGATCACCGCCAGCGGCGTCAGGACCAGATGCAGCAGGACGCTGCGGCCGAGCCGGCGTTGCGAGAGCGAACTCATTTCGCCTCCCCTCTCATTTGGGCTCTCGTGTCAGCCACAGTTGCACCAGCGTGATGGCGATTGCCAGCCCCGCCATGGTGTAGGCGACGGCCGAGGCGTAGCCGAAATTGAGCGAGCGAAAACCCTGGCGGTAGAGCAGCAGGCCAAGCGTCTCGGTGCCGCCGCCGGGGCCGCCGCGCTCGGTGATCAGGAACGGCTCGGTGAACAGCTGCATGGTGCCGATGATCGACAGCACGGCGCAAAACACGATGACCGGCTTGAGCAGCGGCAGCGTTATGTAGAAGAACTGCTTGAGCTTGCTGACGCGGTCGAGCGTCGCTGCTTCATAGACATCCTCGGGGATCGACTGCAGGCCGGCGAGCAGGATGATGGCGTTGTAGCCGGCCCAGCGCCAGGTTACCGCGATCATGATCAGCGCCATGGCCGGTGTGACGTTGGAGAACCAGTCGATCTTGGACAGGCCGACGCCGGCGAGCAGCTTGTTGATGATGCCGAAATCGAGATTGAACATCAGCCGGAACACGGCGGAATAGGCGACCTCGCCGACCACCACCGGAGCGAAGAAGGCGAAGCGGTAGAGGCCACGTGCTTTCAGCAGCGGCGAGTTCAGCAGCACCGCCATGACGATCGCCAGCGAGATCATCACCGGCACCTGGATGACGAGGATGAGCAGCGTGTTCTTCAGCGCATTGAAGAAAGCGGGGTCGCCGATGAGGCGGCCCCAGTTGAAGGTGGGCGCAAAGCGCCACGGCACGGTGCGCGTCGCCTGGAAGGAGATCATGAACGAGGAAATGATCGGCCACACCCAGAAGATGGCGAAGATCAGCAAATAGGGCGTGAGGAAACGATACGCGGTGGCGTTCTGGTGGCGCATGGTTCCTCCTTTCTTTTTGTTTTCCCTTCTCCCCTTGTGGGAGAAGGTGTCGCCGCAGGCGACGGATGAGGGGTGTTCCAGGGAACACCAACGCCTCACTCCGCTGGAACACCCCTCATCCGTCTCGGCGCTATCGCGCCGATCCACCTTCTCCCACAAGGGGAGAAGGGGAAGTGGAGCTTACTCCTTCACCGGCAATCCGGTCGCCGAGGCGATCTGGCTGGCGGCGTCGTCGAGTGCGGCCTTGGCATCGGGATACCCGCCGCCGAGATATTTGGTCTGCACCGCGCGCATGATGATTTCGGCATCGCTCTGGAACGGCGTGCCGCGGCTCGGCACCACCTTGGGCAGCGTGGCGAGGATGTCCTTCCACACCGCCTGGCCGCCCCAATAGGGCAGGCCTTGCGAGACATAGGGATCGTCGAGCGCCGAGATCAGCGACGGCACCAGGCCGAAATCCCTGAGCATGGTGATCTGGCCTTCGTTGGTTCCCAGTGTGTATTTCAGATAGGCGTAGGCGGCCTCCTTGTTCTTCGAGGCTGAGGTGATGGCGAGCGACGAGCCTCCGAGATTGGCGGCGCGCGGGCCGTCGGCGGTCAGGCTCGGCATCAGATAGACACCCCATTTGCCGTTTTCGCCGGCGGATTCGGTGCGGATGGTGCCCTCATACCAGCCGCCATAGACCTGGGTGGCGACGGTGCCGGCGGTGTTGTTGGTGATCTTGGTGCCCCAGTCGGCCGACGAGATGATGCCGGCGTCCTTCATGTCCTTGATCTTGGCCAGCGTGTCGACGCATTTCGGCTGGTTGACGGTGATCGACTGCCCATCGGCGGCGAAATAGCCGCAGCCCTGTTCGTTGGAAATCATGCGGAAGAATTCGGTGTCGCCGTTGAAATCGGCATTGGTCATGGTGACGCCGGGATTGGCGGCCTGGACCTTCTTGCCGGCGGCGATGAAATCGTCCCAGGTCTTGATCGAGGCCGGATCGACCCCGGCCTTCTCGTAGAAGTCGCGGCGGTAGAAGGCGGCGACTGGGCCGGAATCCCACGGCATGGCATAGGCCTTGTCGCCGACCTCCAATTCGGTGCGCTTGAAATCCGGGAATTTCTTCTGGTCGTCGGCGGTGTAGCCCAGCGTGTGCAAATCGACGAAGCAATCGGGGAACTGGCTCCAGTAGTTCTCGGCCTCGCCGTTTTCGATCGAGACGATATCGGGCAGGCCGACGCCGCCGGCCGCACAGCCGGCGATCGACTTGTCATAGGTCGGCTGGTTGCCGAGATCCTGAACGGTGACCTTGACGTCGGGATACTGCTTGTTGAAGCCGGCCACCGTCGCCTTCAGCGACGAAGCGGCGATATTCCAGCTCCAGATCGTGATTTCGCCGGACTGCGCCAAAGCCGGGCCTGAGCCCAGGCCAAGCGCCAGCGCGGCACAGATCAGTGTCGTGCGCATTGAAATCCTCCCATTTCATTTGCTCTCTCTTCGCGAGCATGGCTAGACTAGGCGGCGCGGAAGGCTTGTCCCTGACAACGGGAATAAAAGATGGGCGGAAAGTAAGATGCCGGAACGGCCGTTTTACCAGCCTGGCGCCAGCAGCGTCGAAGGCCTGCCGATGGCTTTGCAGATGTTTCACAACCATCCGCTGGTGATGCTGAAGCCGCACTGGCATGCCCAGGTCGAGGTCAATTTCATCGTCCGCGGCAGCGTGCATTACCGCATGAACGAGCACGAGATCTCGCTGTCGGCCGGCGACATGTGCCTGTTCTGGGGCGGGCTGCCGCACCAGATGGACGATCTCTCCGACGACGCCATCTATGCCGGCGCGCATCTGCCGCTGGTGCATTTCTTCCGCCTGCATCTGCCGACGGATGTCCGCCACAGGCTGATGACCGGCGCCACGCTGGTGACATCGGCGACCGACCAGGCCGACCATCACAATTTCGAGCGCTGGAACCGCTATTTCCGCTCGGGCGATGCGGCGATAACCGAGCACGCCGTGAACGAGCTGCTGCTGCGGTTGGAGCGGGTGCGCTTCGAGCCCTACCGGCTGGTGCCGGAAACCGCCATCGGCCAGGAACCCGGCGGCCCGTTCGACCAGCAATCGCTGCGCAATGTCGGTCGCATGTGCGACTTCATCGCCGAGAATTTCCTCTACGACATAGACTGCGTCGACATCGCGGCGGCGGCCGACATCCATCCCAAATACGCCATGAGCATTTTCAAGAAATCGACCGGCATGACGCTCAACGAATATATGAATCTGCTGCGGCTGAGCTACGCGCAGGCGCTGCTGATGCATGAAGACGCCAATGTGCTGCGCGTCGCCATGGATTCAGGCTTCGGCTCGCTCAGCGCCTTCAACAAATCCTTCCGCAAGCTGGCAGGGATGTCGCCCTCGGATTTTCGCCGGGGTGCGGTGGGCCGATAGGTTCAACGATCATCTTGATCAACCCGCAGCCGTTCCGGGTGGAAACATGTGCAAGGCTAATCGCGACCGCCTTTGTCGGATGCGATCATCAACTTGGAGAAAGTTGTCAGCGACTTGGCGTTTCATGAGCGCCTTCCCCCACTCCGTCGCTGCTTCGCTCGACGGAGTGGGGTCGACCTGGCTCTGGCGTTGTCATTTCAAGCCGGGACCGGTGCCCTCCGCCCGAGGAAACCCGACAATTACCGCCAGCCCAGGCCGGCGATCCTCCAGCGCAATCGTTGCACCATGCAGGTCGGCGATGGCCCGCACAAGGCTGAGGCCCAGGCCGCTGCCGGGCGTGGTGCGGCTGGAGTCCAGCCGGTAGAGCCGCTGGAACACTTTTTCGCGCTCCTGCGCCGGGATGCCGGGGCCATTGTCGGCGACCTCAGCCAGAATGCGGTCGCCTTGCCGCCGCACCGATAGAAGGATTGCCGTGCCATCGGGGCAATGCCGCAGCGCGTTCTCAACCAGATTGGCAAACAATTGCGTCAGCAGGTCGCGGTCGCCGTGGACCAGGCATGGGGTGCCGTGGACGATCGTGGCCGACAGCGACTTGCCGTCATCCTCGGCGACACCGGCGTAGATTTCGGCAATGGCATCGATGACGCCGGTGAGGTCGAGATCGACAAAGCGCGACTTGCGGGCGCCGGCCTCGATCTGGGCAATACGCAACAGCGCATCGAAAGTATCGTTGATCTGCAGGCTTTCCCCACGTGCCTCCGCCAGCTCATCGGCAACGGCCTCACCCCGCGCGGTCCTGTCGGCCGCAGCTTCCAAAATCATCTGCAGCCGGTTGAGCGGCGTCTTCAGATCATGCGCGATGTCGGCGCTGACCTGGCGCATGCCGTCCACCAGCGCCGCCAGCCGCTCCAGCGCGGCGTTGACCTGGCGCGAGACGCCGTCAATGTCGTCGCCATTGCCGAGCAGTGGAATGCGGGCGTCGAGCCGGCCGTTGGAGACATCGTCCATGGTGGTGGCAATGCCGTCGAGGCGACGCTGCACACGCGACGCCAGCAAGGCGCCGCCAGCCACCGCCAGCCCTGAAATGATCAGGGTGGCCCAGCCGAAGCTCATCAAAACGATGCGTTCCAGCTCCTCGGTTTCGGAGAGCGAGAAGGCGATTGTCAGGCTGTTGGGCCCGACCGAACCGGTCCAGGCGCGGTACATAGTGTCCGGCGCAACGCCTGGCAGGGAAGCGGCAAAATCCGAAAAGCCATCGGGAAGGTCGGCGGCGGTGAAATTCCCGGCCAGGCGATTGCCGGCGGGATCGGTGAGCGAGAACAGCTGTTCCTTGCTCGGGCTGAGCGCGGCGTGGCTGTCGACTGCCGAAACCAGATCCTCCCGGTCGTTTCCGGCATAGGTCACCGCCACGACCGAATAGGTCTCCTTGACCGACTGGTCGAGCTGCTCGGCAAGATCCGCGCTCATCAGCTGGTAGACGATGGCGCCTGACAGGATGAAGGCGAGCACGAACAGCAAGGCGAAGGTCAGGGCCAGCCGAAACGGCGTGCTGCGCAGCAGGCGAGAGCCTGTCTCAGTCATAGTGCGTTTCAGTCATGGCAAGCTTCAGTCATGGCAAGTTTCTGTCATGCCGCGCCTCAGTCGTGAACACTGTAGCCAGTGTTGCGCACGGTGTGGATCAACGCGGTTTCGAACGGCCTGTCGATCTTGGCGCGCAGCCGGCTGATATGGGTTTCGACGACGCTGGTCTTGGGGTCGAAGTGAAAATCCCAGACCCGTTCCAGAAGCATGGTGCGGGTGATGACGCGGCCCTCGCCGCGCATCAGCACTTCGAGCAGGCTGAATTCGCGCGGCTGCAGGTCGATCGCCTGGCCCTGCCTGGTGACGCGGCGCTGGATCAGGTCCATTTCGAGGTCTGCGATGCGCAGCGTCGTCTTCAGCTCCTGCACCGCAGGGCGACGGCCGAGCGCGTTGATGCGGGCGAGCAGTTCGGAAAAGGCGAATGGCTTGACGAGATAGTCGTCGCCGCCGGCCTCGAGCCCTTCAACCCTGTCGTCGACGCCGCCGACCGAGGTCAGAAAGATCGCCGGCGTGCGCACGCCCGCCGCCCGCACCGCCTTGATCATCGACAGGCCGTCGAGGCCGGGCAGCATGCGGTCGACGACGATCACGTCATAGGCGTCGCGTGTCGCGGCAAACAGCGCGTCATGCCCGTCACGCAGCAGATCGCAGACATGCCCGGCTTCGCTCAGGCCCTTGACGACATAGTCTGCGGTCCTGGGGTCATCCTCAACAAGGAGAAGTCGCATCTCTGTTCCGGTCTGTTGCCGAGGCTTTGCCAGAGCGGCATGCTAGCACCGGCGGCGGTCCGTTCCTAGAATATCCGCCGGCGCCTGGTCGCTCGTGGTCGTTGCACATGTCCATAAGTGTCATCCGACCGGATCGCGCGCAGGGACAAGCATCCTGCGCAGCACGGCGTCTTTCAGAATAAAATGATGGAAGAGTGCCGCACCGGCATGAATGCAGATCAGAACGATGAATACCGGCTTTGCCCAAGTATGGACATCGCCCAAGGCAATCGTGGTGGTTTGCAGACGGACGCCCAAATTGTCGACCAGATTGTCGGTGATCAAGGTGCCGACGACGCTGATCAGCACCACCGCCAGCCAATAGGCATGGCACATAACGCTTCTGCGCGAATTGCAGCGCCAGCGCGACGACAAGGATGCCGGTCATGATCAGCGAGGTGACGGTCAGTCCGAAGCCAAGATTGACGGCCGGATAGTCGGCCGCCGTCTCGCTAGTGGGTGGCGAGACACCGGCGCTATGAGAGCCCTGCCGGGGTGCAGGAACTATGATGAGCTACGCTCCCCCCAAGCCGGCAGCGAAGGCGTTCGACCAGCACAAGCGCCTGCTCGTCATACAAGTGGCGGCAGCCCTCGCCGTCATGCTGTTGCTGTTCACCAAGCCCTTTCTCGTCGAAGGCTCGGACGGGCACGGATACATTGAGGCGCTGGGCATCGGCTTCGTGCTGGTCTGCTTCCTTGGCCGTCTGTGGAGCATTCTCTATGTCGGCGGAAGGAAGAACGACGAGCTGGTCACCATCGGCCCGTTCTCGATGAGCCGGAACCCGCTCTACTTCTTTTCCACGGTCGGCGCGGCGGGCGTCGGGTTGATGTACGGCTCGGTGCTGGTGGCGGCGGCGCTGGCTCTGGTGAGCTACCTGGTGTTCCGGGTGACGGTGCGCAAGGAAGCCGAGTTCCTGTTTGGAAAGTTCGGCCCCGCCTACAGCGTCTATGCCGAACGCACGCCGCCTTTCTGGCCGAACCCGCTGCTGTTTCACGATCAAGCCGAACGCCGGTTCTCGACAAAGGCGTTGCGGCGGACATTCACGGACGGGCTCTATTTCCTGGCGCTGTTCCCGGCCATCGAGACGATTGAGCAGTTGCGGATCAGCGGCATGCTGCCGGTGTTTTTCACCCTCTACTGACCGGAGCGCCGTGCCGCGCGGCGCACGCTGTAGAGCAGGATGACGAGGCAGCCGGGCAGAAGCAGGACGCCGCCGGCAAGCGGCGGCAACGCCAGCAGCTTCACTGCCGCGGCAATCGCTACGATCAACAGCAGCGCCAGCGTCGCAAGGCTGCCGTCGTCGATGAACATGCCGACGAGCTCCTTTAGAATGAGGCGGACGACGTTCATCGAGCAACTCCTTGTGCAGCCTTGGGGTAGCTGGCGCGCAACCAGCGCACCATGGCGAAGCACGCGACGGCGATGATTGCGAAGATGGCCAGCAGCGCCAGATCGGCGCCCGGCCAGTCGGTGCCCAGGCCTTCGCCGGTCCAGAAAATGCCGAAGCTTGTCAACATCAGGCCGACGGCGAATTTGAGCGCGTTTTCCGGCACCCGCGCCAGCGGCCTGTGCACCGCAAGGCCGATGATCGTTACCAGGACGAAGGCTGCCAACGCGCCAAGGCTGGCATAGAAGGTCTGTGCATGCGCGGCGCCGACGGCAATGACGATGAACACCACCTCGACACCTTCGAGCAGCACCGCCTTGAAGGCCGCGAGCCCGGCCAGATAATCGGCGCGGCGGTCATTGGCCTGCTGCTGCAAAGCGGCGGTTTCCTTTGAAAAGGCCGCGTCCTCGTCATGCAGGGCGATGACGCCGACACTGCGCAAAATGGCCTTTCTCAACCAGCGCATGCCAAACAGGACTAGGAGCACGCCGACGACGAACTGCAGCACCGCAATGGGAATCAGCGCCAGCAGCGGTCCGAAGGCCAGCACCAGAGCCGCCAGCACCGCCAGCGCCAGCGCCGCGCCTGTCAGCGCTGGCCGCCAGCTGCGGGTGACGCCTACCGCCAGCACGATGGTGAAGGCCTCGACCACTTCGACGAAGGAGGCAAGGAACGAGGCGGTCACGGTGGAAAGTATGGGCGTCAGGCCGTTCATGAAGGTTTCCTGTCTGCGGGAATCACTAGCCTGAGAAGGATACAGCGCTCCGGCGGAAGGGAGAACGCGCCGGCATCGTCGCCATGGTCTATCTGTTGCGTCAACATCGGTGGCCCGGTCGCCGGCGTCGCTACGAGCTGCTCGGCGTCGGCGACAATTTCAAGCCGATCGTGCTAGGCCTTGTCATTGTGCTCGCCGTCATTCTGGATGCCTATCGGGAAAAGCTGTTGAGGGTGATCCGATAAAGCGCGTCGCGCTTTTTGGTTTTTGTTTTATGGATGTCATTTTCCCAGATCCGCCGGACACTCCGGGCGACATGCACTAGGGGACAAGAAATGACGACGATTGCCGATGTCGCGCGCCATGCCGGAGTGTCGGTCGCAACCGTCTCGCATGTGATGAACCGCACGCGCCATGTCGAGCCGGAGACGGCCGAGCGCGTGCATTCGGCCATCGCCGCCTTGCGCTACAGTCCGAACACGCTGGCGCGCAGCCTGAGGCGCGGCGAGACCAAGACCATCGGCCTGCTGCTGCCGGACAATTCCAATCCGTTCTTCGCCGGCGTGGCACGCCAGATCGAGGATGCCGGCTTCCTTGCCGGCTATACGGTGATCCTGTGCAACTCCGACGGCAGCGCCGAGAAGGAGGAGCGCTACCTCCAGGTGCTGATGGCCAAGCAGATCGACGGGCTGATCTTTGCCGGCTCGTCCGATCATGCGCGGGTGTTCTCCAGCCTTCTGCCCGGCGTCCCGGCGGTGCTGATCGACCGCGAGATCCATTCGGTCAATGTCGATTCCGTGCTGGTCGATCACGATTATGGCGGCTATCTCGCCGGCCGCTATCTGGCCGGGCTCGGTCACGAGAAGATCGGCGTCATCGGCGGCCCGCGCGATTCCAGCTCCAGCCCCGCCCGCCTGCGCGGCTTCGCCAGGGCGCTGCAGGAAGCCGGCCTCGACCTGCCGCCGGCCTCGGTGGTGGATTCCGACTACCACTTCGCCGGCGGCCGCATGGCGATGGAGCGGCTGATGGCGCAGGCGCCGGGGATCACGGCGCTGTTTGCCTGTAACGATCTGATGGCCATGGGCGCGCTGACAGTGCTGCGCGGGCGCGGATTGCGGGTCCCCGGCGACATGTCGATGATCGGCTTCGACGACATACCCTATGCCGTCACCACCTGGCCGCCACTGACGACGATCGCACAGCCGGTCGAGAAGATCGGCACGCGGGCGGTCAGCCTGCTGCTCGAGCGGGTTGCCGAGCCGGCGGCGCATTCGCGCCGCGAAGTGCTCACCCCGGTGCTCGTCGAACGGGAGAGCTGCGCGCCGTTGCGCGGCTGAAGCCCCTCAGGCGGCTGCCGGCTGCAGCGCTGCCCTGAGCAGCATGCCGAAGAGGTCGCGCGGCTCGTCGGGATCGGCGAGCAGGTCGAGCTCCTCGTAGAGGCCGGTGGCCTGAAGCTGGTCTCTGATATAGCGCAGTGCGGAAAAATCCTCGGTGGCGAAGCCGACGGAATCGAACAAGGTGATCTGTTCCGCCGTCTTGCGGCCTTCCGCCTTGCCGGTCATCACCTGCCACAACTCGGTCACCGGATGGTCGGCGTGGAGCTGCTGGATTTCGCCCTCGATGCGCGTCTGCGGCGAGAACTCGACGAAGATGTCGGAGCGCAAAAGGATGTCGCGGTGCAGTTCCGTCTTGCCGGGGCAGTCGCCGCCGACCGCGTTGATGTGCACGCCGGAACCGACCATGTTGTCGGTCAGAATGGTGGCGGACAGCTTGTCGGCGGTCACCGTGGTGATGATGTCGACTCCTTCCACAGCATCCTGGCCGGTGGCGCAGATGGTGATGTCAAAGCCTTTGCCGGCGAGGTTGCGGGCGCATTTTTCCGAAGCCGAGCGGTCGATGTCGTAGAGCCGCAGCCGGTCGATGCCGAGCAGCGCTTTGAAGGCGACAGCCTGGAATTCGGACTGGGCGCCATTTCCGATGATGGCCATCGAGCGCGCGCCTTTCGGCGCCAGATATTTGGCCGCGACAGCGGAGGTCGCCGCGGTGCGCAGCGCCGTCAGGATCGTCATTTCGGTGAGCAGCATCGGATAGCCGGAGCCGACATCGGCGAGCACGCCGAAGGCGGTGACGGTCTGGCGCCCCTCGCGCATGTTCTTGGGATGGCCGTTGACATATTTGAAGCCGTATAGCCGGCCGTCGCTGGTCGGCATCAGTTCGATGACGCCGTCATGGCTGTGCGAGGCGATGCGCGGCGTCTTGTCGAACAGCTCCCAGCGGCGAAAATCCTCCTCGATATAGGCGGCGAGTTCGGTGAGGAACCGCTCGACGCCGATGGTCAGGACCAGCTTCATCATGCGGTCGACGCTGACGAAGGGGACGATGGCAAGGCGGGAAGGCTGGGTCATGCAATGCTTCCGGAATGGCTGCGGGTCGGGCGGTCCATGATGCGCCGGCCCATCAGGCTGGCGGCGAGGTCGACAATCAGCGTGGCGGTGCGGCCGCGCTCGTCGAGGAACGGGTTGAGCTCGACCAGATCAAGGCTGGAGACCAGGCCGCTGTCGGACAGCATCTCCATCACCAGATGCGCCTCGCGAAAAGTGGCGCCGCCGGGCACGGTGGTGCCGACGGCCGGCGCGATGGAGGGGTCGAGGAAGTCGACGTCGAGGCTGACATGCAGCAGGCCGTTTTCCTTTTCGACGATGGCCAGGAAGGCGCGCAGCAAAGGTGCAACGCCGTGCTCGTCAATGGTGCGCATGTCGTGCACGGTAACCCCCGCTTCGCTCAGCGCCCGGCGCTCCGCCGGATCGACGCTGCGCAGGCCCATGACGCAGATGTGGGCAGGGTCGACGGCGACAGGCAGGTCCGGGAAATAACCGTTGAAGCCCGGCCGGCCGCTGGCATAGGCGAGCGGCACGCCGTGCAGATTGCCGCTGACGGTGGTATCGAGCGTGTGGAAATCGGGATGTGCGTCGAGCCACAGCACGAAGAGCGGCCGGCCGCGTTCGGCGGCGCGGCGGGCTATGCCCGACACCGTGCCGGCCGATATCGCGTGGTCGCCGCCAAGGAAGATCGGCATGGCGTCTCGCGAAGCCGCATAGGCGGTCTCGGCAATTGCCGCCGTCCAGGCGGAAATCTCCGGCAGGGCCTTCAGCGCGAGATTGCCGTGGACGATTGCGCGCACGGCGGCCGGTTGCACCGCGCCCCAGTCCTCGACCTCGTGGCCGAGTTCCGACAGCACCGAGGCAAGCCCGGCCGTGCGCAGCGCGCTCGGCCCCATCTCGCATCCCATCCTGCCGGCGCCGTCCTGCACCGGCGCGCCAACGATCCTGCAGCGCATGGTTTTTGGTGTCCTTGCAAATTGATTGGGCAATTGATGCGTGGAATGAACCATCCTGGACCGGCAGTTTGAACAGGCGAAATTGGCATTTCGAGAAGAATGATTTATCAATTCGATAAGTCAGTTTGGTCAAAGTGGATAGAATCATGGACTTGCTCGACGAAAGGCTGGTCACGCTGCTCAGGCATGATGCCCGGCGCAGCATCTCCGATCTCGCGGTCGATCTGGGGGTGTCGCGCGCCACGGTCAGGGCGCGCATGGAGCGGCTGGAAAAAACGGGCGAGATCATCGGCTACACGGTGGTGCTGCGCGCCGACGCGGTCGACCAGCGGATACGCGGCGTGATGATGATCGAGATCGAGGGCCATGCCGCCGACCGCGTGGTCCGGGCGCTCGGCGGCCTCGCCGAGGTTTCGACCATTCACACCACCAATGGCCGGTGGGACCTGGTGGTCGAACTCGGAACGGCGTCGCTCACCGATTTCGACGCGGTGCTTAGGCGGATACGGCTCATCCCGGGGATAACCGGCAGCGAGACAAGTCTGCTGCTGGCAACGCCGAGGACGACAAGGGCAAGGTTGGCGTAGCCGTCCTTCCGGCCGGCGTGTTCACGCAAAGCTTTGTGACGGATCTGGCGAATGGGTCGCCTGGCTGACGAATCTCATTGGGGCCGCAGCTATCCTCCACATGACGGAGGAAGCCGGCATGACGCGAGATTGCACCAGCTTCAACGGTGCAAGGACCGGACGCTTGCCACAGGCCAAGGCTGATGGCAGGATAAAAGGCCGCAACGTGCGGCCTCTGGCGGCCGTTGTGTTTCGATGGATTATGAAGCATTTTCCCAAGGTGCGGGTTCTCCTCACAATGTGCGGCAGCCTCGTTTCGCCTTGGTCGCCCTTGATTTTTCGCAATGTGCGCTTTGCCTGCCTCAGGCCGCAGGGCATTTAATTCCACGGGGTCAAGCCTCATGACAGAGATTTGTGCTCGGGCCGTCTATCGTCGGCGAAGACAAGGCATGGCGCCACAATCAGCGCCCCTGGCATTCGTGACCTGGTGAAGAATGCCGTTGCGTACCTCTCGCCCCCATGTTTCAAAACAGGTCGATAGACCCGCGAGAATGGTTTCGAAGCCTGCGGGGTTGCCCACGGTCCGGCGAGAATTCTAAAAGACGTTCACAATGACACAGCACGCAAAAGACGCACGAATTCTCATGTACAGCCACGACACGTTCGGGCTCGGCCATTTGCAGCGTTGCCGAACGATCGCGCATTCGCTGGTCGGGGATTTCCGCGGACTTCAGGTGCTAATCATTTCGGGCGCCACCATCGCCGGCGCCTTCGACTACCGCGCCCGCGTCGACTTCGTGAAGATCCCCAGCGTCATCAAGCTGCGAAACGGCGAATACACCTCGCTGGAAAAGGACATCGATCTGCACGAGACGCTAAGGATGCGGCAGTCGATTATCCGCCACACGGCCGAGAGCTTCCGGCCGGATATCTTCATCGTCGACAAGGAACCGCTGGGGCTGCGCGGAGAGATTGAGGATACGCTGTCCTACCTCAAGACGCGGGGCACCACGCTCGTGCTTGGCCTGCGCGAGGTGATGGACGCGCCGCATTTGCTCGAAGCGGAGTGGGCACGCAGGGATGTGATGCGCAAGATCGGCCTGTTCTACGACAAGGTCTGGGTCTATGGCCCGCCGGATTTCTACGATCCGCTGACCGGCCTGGAGGTGCCGCCGGCGGTCAGGGCAAAGATGAAGTTCGTCGGTTTCCTGCAACGGAGCCTGCAGCAGAACCAGTTGCCCGGCCACCGGCCCGAGGGCGACTATATCCTGGTTACCACCGGTGGCGGCGGTGACGGCGCCGACCTGATCCACAACGTCATCGAGGCCTATCAGCAGGATCCGCGATTGCAGCACCGGGCGCTGATCGTGCTTGGGCCCTACATGCCGGCGCGCAAGCGCAACAAGCTGGTCCGGAAGGGGGCCAAGATCCCCTATGTCAAGATCATCGAATTCGACAACCGGATGGAAGAGCTGATTGCCGGCGCCAAGGCGGTGGTGGCGATGGGCGGTTACAACACCTATTGCGAGATACTGTCTTTCGACAAGCCGGCGCTGATCGTGCCGCGCGTCACGCCGCGCGAGGAACAGCTGATCCGGGCACGGCGCGCAGCCGAACTCGGCCTCATCGAGATGCTTTTGCCCGAGGAGGCCGAGGATGCCCAGCGGTTTGCCGATGCGCTGCAGGTTTTGCCGGGCCGGCCGCGCCCATCGCAGAGCAATGCGCATCTGACGCTGGAAGGGCTGCCTCATATTTCCGAAATCGTCGCGGAACTGCTCGACCGGCGGGCCGGCCATCACCTTTCGGTCATTGAAGGCATGAACTGAGTTGCAACACCGCAAGATCGTCGTGGTTCTGAAGGGCTACCCGCGGCTGTCGGAAACCTTCATCGCGCAGGAGCTGCTCGGTCTGGAGCGTGCGGGGTTCGACCTGATACTTTTCGCGCTCAGGCGGCCGACCGACGCAAAACGTCATCCCGTGCATGACGAGATCAAGGCCCCCGTCCATTATCTGCCGGAATATCTGCACAGAGAGCCGCTGCGCGTGGTTCGATCGCTGTTTGCCTGTCTGCCGCGGCCTGGCTTCTGGCGCGCGCTCAGATCGCTCGCTGCCGATATCCGCCGCGACTTTACCCGCAATCGCGCGCGGCGCTTCGGGCAAGCGCTGGTGCTGGCGGCCGAATGGCCGCAAGACGCGGGATGGCTGCATGCCCATTTCGCGCACACGCCGGCATCGGTGACGCGCTATGCCAGCCAGCTTCGTGGCTTGCCCTGGAGCTGCTCAGCCCATGCCAAGGACATCTGGACGTCGGCGGACTGGGATCTGGCCGGCAAGCTTTCCTCGGCGCGCTGGACGGTCACGTGCACGAAAACCGGCTTCGACCATCTGAAAAAACTCGCCAACGGCAGTTCGTCCGTGCATCTGAGCTATCATGGGCTCGACCTTGACCGCTTCGGCAGTTTCGGCGAGGCGCGAAAACAGCGTGACGGCTCGGCGCCGGCCGAACCGGTCATGATCTTGAGTGTCGGACGCGCCGTTGAAAAGAAGGGCTATGATACGTTGCTGGAGGCTCTTGCCCTCTTGCCTGGCGATCTGGCGTGGTGTTTCGAGCATATCGGTGGCGGCGAGGAACTGAAACGGCTGAAGGCGCTGGCGCAAAGGCTCGGACTGGAGGGGCGCGTCTCCTGGAAAGGCGCGCTGGCGCAGGAGGAGGTGCTTGAGCACTACCGCAGCGCCGACATCTTCGCTTTGGCCTGCAGGATCACCGCGGATGGCGACCGGGACGGCCTGCCGAATGTTCTGGTGGAGGCGGCCAGCCAGCGGCTTGCCTGCGTGTCGACCGATATTTCCGGCGTGCCGGAGCTTTTATCGTCGGATGAAACCGGGCTGCTGATTCCCTCGGAAAACCCGACTGCCCTGGCACAGGCGCTGGAGCGCCTGATCCGCGATCCCGTCCTGCGCGTCCGCCTCGGCGACGCCGCGGAGCGGCGCGTGCGAAGCAATTTCGATCATGTGGCAGGCATTGGACAGCTCAAGGAACTGTTCGAGCGGGAGTGGCGGGCCGCCGAATGAAGCGGCTGCGCGCTTTCTTCTATGTTCAGCACCTGCTCGGCATCGGCCATCTCGCGCGCGCCAGCCGCATTGCGGCGGCTCTGGTCGATGACGGGTTCGACGTCACCGTCGTGACCGGCGGAGCGCCGATCGCGGGATTTCCGGGATCGGGTGTAAAATCCGTGACCCTGCCGCCTGTCACCTCCGGTGACGAAGGATTTTCCGGACTTGTCGACCTGCAGGGCAAAGCCATCGACGATGATTTTAAGAGGCGGCGCTCAGAGATGCTGCTGCAGGCTTTCCGGGATTACAGGCCCGACATCGTCATTATCGAGGCGTTTCCCTTTGGACGCCGGCAGATGCGTTTCGAACTCTTGCCACTGATCGAGGCCATCGAAGCGACATCGCCCAGACCGCTGCTGGCGGCGTCCGTCCGCGACATCCTTCAGGAGCGCGTGAAGCCGAGCCGAAACGAAGAAACGGTCGATCTCGTCAACAGGCATTTCGATCTTGTCATGGTCCATGGCGATCCGGCTTTCGCAACCATCGACAAGACATTTCCGCTGGCTGGGGCGATCAGGGCCGAGGTCGCCTACACCGGGCTCGTTGCCGCGCCGCCGGCGCAAGCGGCCTCAGAGCGCTTCGACGTTCTGGTGTCGGTTGGCGGCGGGGCGGCCGGAAAGAGCCTTGTCAGATCCACCGTCGCGGCGGCGCGAAATGCCGATAACGCCTGGACATGGTGTTTGATCACCGGCCCAAACCTGCCGAAGGACGAGTTTGACGCGATTTCACGCGATGCCTCCCCACGCCTGTCCATCTTCCGGTTCCGCGAGGATTTCGCCAGCCTGCTGACCGGCGCCCGCCTGTCGGTCTCGCAGGCGGGTTACAACACGGTCTGCGATGTCATGCGCGCGGGGTGTCGCTCGCTGCTCGTTCCATTTGCAGCCGGCGGGGAAACCGAGCAGACGCGTCGCGCCCTGATGCTTGAAGAGCTCGGTCTTGCAACGGTGCTGACGGAACAGGACCTGACGCCTGAAGGTCTGGCGCAAGCGATCGAGCAGGCGCTTGCGGGACCGCCGCCAGCCGCGCATCGCCTCGATCTGGAAGGGGCGCGGCGCTCGGCGCAAATCCTGTGCGAGCGCTTCAAACAGCTCCGATCAGCATGAAGCGTGTATAATTTTTTGTCGGCAATTCGCCGGAGAACCTGATCTGCCGCAGCGCCGCCATGGCTTCGAAGGCTGCAAGTGACGCCACGCAGTTGATGTGCGTCGGCTCGCTGAAATAATCGTTCGACTGCAGCAGCACGTTCGTACCCCGCGGAAGCAGGGCAAGCCAGGCGCTGAGATCGGCTATGTGTTCGCAGCTCGTATTGACCACCAGGTCAGGCCCGCCGGCGGCATAGTCGAGTGCGTACATATCTGCCGTCAGCGCTTGAAACCGCTCGCCGGCTTGCCGGTTGAGTGTCCGGGCGACCGCGCCGACTTCGGGATCGATGTCGATGCTGTCGATCGCCCCGATGTCGAAGCGGGCGTCATTGAAAAGCATCGCCGGCAATACGCCGTACCATCCACCCAGAACCCATATGCGCTCGAACCGGCCGCCGCAGCTTTCGAACAGCCTGTCGAGCGCCCACATCTTGCAGGCGACCTGCTTGTGGTTGAAGGCATTGGCGATATCGGCCTGCGGATGCTTGGCGATGACGCGCGCCAGCCCGGCCACGAGAGGGTGGTCGACATAGGCGGCAATTCCCCGCGTGAGGTCCAGGGCTTGCTCATGCCCACCCATGCCGGCATTGCGTGGTTGCGTGACATCCATCATATTCGTCTTCTATGTTGGGATTTCGGGCGACACAACGCAATCTTGCCTCTTGCAAGCCTGTTCGACTTGCGGACGCGACTGTGGCGCAAGCCGTTTCGCCATTGACCGGAGGAGGCCGATTGCATTTGTCCGGACCATCGGCGCCCATCCGTCTGGCGCGCAGCTGCCGCTTCGAACTGGTCGATGGCAGCGAAGACATGGCCGATACACCATTCGCCAGCAGGTGCCTTTACATTCTGCATCCTTCAAACTGACAATCGCATATGGAAACCAGCCTAGCCCGCTATATCTGGACGCACACCAGGAAGCAGCAGCTCTGGATATTGATGATCGTCGTGCTTTCGATGGTCCCGTATTTCATGTCGTTCGACCTGCCGAAGCTGATCGTCAACGGCCCGATCCAGGGCAAGGGGTTCGAGCAACCGGGCGCGACCCTGCCATTCATGAGGTTGCACTATAACCTGCCGTTCATCGGCGAGGTGCAGTTCTTCTCCGGTTTTCAGCTCGACCGCACGTCGACGCTGCTTGCGCTCAGCCTTGTTTTCCTCTTGCTGGTCGTCATCAACGGCTTGTTCAAGCTCTACATCAACACTTACAAGGGCCGGCTCGGCGAACGCATGCTGCGGCGTATTCGTTTCGATCTGGTCGATCGTGTGCTGCGGTTTCCGCCGGTTTACTTCAAGCGGGTGAAATCCGCCGAAGTGGCGACCATGGTGAAGGACGAGGTGGAGCCGCTGGGCGGCTTCATTGGCGATGCCTTCCTGCAGCCGGTGCTGCTCGGCGGCCAGGCGCTGACGGCCATGCTGTTCATCATGGTCCAGAACGTCTGGCTCGGAATGATAGCGGTCGTGATCGTGGCGATCCAGATCGTGCTTATCCCGCGAATGCGGCGGCGGCTGCTCGTGCTCGGGCGCCAGCGGCAGTTGACGGCGCGCGCGCTTTCAGGCCGGGTTGGCGAAATCGTCGACGGCATCGGCGCGGTTCACGTCCACGATACGTCGAACTACGAGCGCGCCGACATAGCAGCCCGGCTCGGGCTCATCTTCAAAATCCGCTTCGATCTTTACCAATGGAAATTCATGGTAAAGTTCCTCAACAATTTTCTCGCGCAGCTCACGCCCTTTCTGTTTTACATGATCGGTGGCTATCTGGTCATCCAGGGGAGGTTGGATGTCGGCCAGCTCGTGGCCGTGATCGGCGCTTACAAGGACTTGCCCGGACCGATGAAGGAACTGATCGACTGGGATCAGGACCGGCAGGATGTCCAGGTCAAATATCAGCAGGTCGTCGAACAGTTCACCGTCGAGAATATCATCGCGCCGGAAATCGGAGCACTGACGGTCGACGATCCCGATCCGATGACCAAGCCGCTGTCGGCGGTCAGCCTGTCGATAGCAGACGATGGCGGCGCAATGCTCCTCAATCGCATCTCGCTCGAGGTCAAGCCGGGTGAGACGGTGGCTCTGGTCAGCACCGCAACAGGGGGAGCGGAGGCGCTTGCGGAAGCCTTTGCGCGGCTGACCTGGCCGGACAGCGGAAGGATCGTTTCGGGCTCCGATGACTTGCTTGATCTCCCCGAAGCCGTGACCGGCCGGCGCATGTCCTACGCTTCGTCGGATGTTTTCCTGTTCCAGGCAAGCCTGCGCGACAATTTGCTCTACGGTTTGAAGCATGCGCCGCTGACATCGGTGACATATGACGGCGCAGCGGCGGACCAGCACCGTTGGAATATCGACGAGGCGCGCCGGTCGGGCAATCCGGATCTCGATATCCGCAGCGACTGGATCAACTATGCCTCCGCCGGCGCCACCGGCCCGCACGACCTCTTCGAAGCCGTGCGCCGGGTGCTCGACGCGGTTCTTCTGTCGCGCGACATTCTGGATCTTGGCTTGCGCTCTTCGGCCGACCTCAAGCGCCACACGAAGCTTGCCGAGCGGATCGTCGAATTGCGTGCGGCGCTGCGAACCCGGTTGGAGGAAGAAGGCCTGAGCGCGCTGGTGGTTCCTTTTGAACCGGGCGCCTACAACAAGGAAGCGACGATCGGCCAGAACCTGCTCTTCGGCGCCGCGGCCGGCCCCGAACTGGCTCACAAGGCACTGGCGTCCAATCCCTATTTTGCTTCCGTGCTGAAGCAAGCCGGCCTCGACCGCACGCTCTACGAAATGGGCATGGAGATCGCCGAACAGGCGATCGAGCTGTTTGCCGACCTGCCGCCCGAACACCAGTTCTTCCAGCAGCTCGCCTTCATGAGCGCCGAGGAGATACCCGCCTACGAAACCTTGCTGCAACGGCTCAAGAATCGCCCCTACGATGCGGTTTCGGAGAACGACCGCGCCATGATGGTCACCTTAAGCTTTGCCTATATCGAGCCCCGGCATCGCTTCGGCCTGTTGACCGACGAGCTGATGAGCAAGATCATCGCTGCACGCAACCAGTTCTATGAAAACCTGCCGGCCGAGCTGGAGAAAGCTGTCGAACGGTTTGATCCTGCCAAATACATCGCCGCGGCCACCGTCATGGACAACGTCCTGTTCGGGCGTGTCGGCAACAACCATCCCGACGCGCCGGACCGTATTCGCTCCATCGTCTATGATATTCTTGACGAACTGGGACTTTATGCCGAGCTTCTGGATGTCGGCCTGGACTTCAACGTCGGCGCCGCCGGCAGGCGGCTGACCGGCGGACAGCGACAGAAGCTCGATGTTGCCCGCGCCTTGCTCAAGCGTCCCGATTTCCTCATTCTCAATCGGCCGCTGTCGGCGCTCGACCAGCGCGTGCAGGACAAAGTGTTGCGGAATGTGCTCGACGAAGCCAGACGCGACGGCCATTCGCCGGCAATTGTGTGGGTGGTGACGAATCCGGCAATGGCGGCGATGTTCGATCGGGTTGTGGTCTTTGACTCAGGCCAATTGGTGGAAGACGGAACACACGAGACACTCTTGGCGGGAAACGGTATCTTCAAGGAACTTGTGTCATAGTCTGGCAAACGCGAATTCAGGAAGGTTTGCGACAATGCTGCTCAAGGATGAAGTTGGAATGCTGCAACGCGTTCCCTTGTTCTCTGGCATCGAGCCGACAAAGCTCAAGCTGCTCGCGTTCACGTCCGATCGCGTGAACTACAGTGCCGGCCAGATTCTTTTCCGGCAGGGCGACGAGGCAGACGCCGCCTATGTCATCCTTTCGGGCAGCGCGGATATTCTGGTCGATTCCGACAATGGGCCGATCAAAGTTGCTGAATTGCTGCCAAATTCGATCGTTGGCGAGATTGCCATATTGTGCAACAGCTCCCGTACTGCCACCGTCAAAGCGGCAAGTGAGCTGGAGGCCTTGAGAATCCGCAAGGACCATTTCCTGAGGCTTATGAAGGAGTTTCCCGAAATGACCATCGAGATATTGCGGGTTCTTGCCGATAGGCTAAGCAGTACGACCGCGGACCTGATCGACGCACGAACGGCCGAGAGCGATTCACAGTTGCACTGAAGCGGCGAGCCGCTCTGTTTCTTTGTTTTGATGCAGTTTCCGGAACCGTGTCACACCTTTCCTGGAACGACTCTGGCAGCAGTTGGTTGGCTACGATGGGCGAAAGGGTGCATGGACGACGATTTCTTCCTTGTCAGGTTTTGGGGCGTGCGCGGCAGCATTGCGGTGTCGGGGCCAGAATTTGCTCGCTATGGCGGCAACACGATCTGCATCGAGATGCAATGCGGCAAGCATACGCTTCTGTTCGACGCGGGCTCCGGCTTGCGGCCTGCCGGCAGGACGCTTCGGGCGGCGGGCGTCACCGATTTCGACCTGTTTTTCACCCATTGCCATTACGATCACATCATCGGGCTGCCGGCTTTCAAGCCTATTTATGAACGAGGCATCAAAGTTAAGCTTTGGTCCGGGCATCTGGCTGGACGCATGACGACGCGGCAGATGGTCGATGAATTCATTCGGCCGCCATGGTTTCCGGTGACACTCGGTGTCTGCAAGGCGAGCCTCGACTGCCGCGATTTCGCATCCGGAGACCTGCTTCGGCCACGCGAAGGAGTTGTTGTACGAACCGGTAGTCTTACCCATCCGGGCGGCTGCATCGGCTACCGGGTCGAATGGGGGGGCCGCGTCGTGGCGGTCATCACAGACACCGAGCACGAGCCGGGCAAACTCGATCCGGCGGTGCTCGGTCTGATCGAGAATGCCGACCTCGTCATTTACGATTGCACCTACACCGAGGAGGAAATGGAGCGCTACCGCGGCAACGGGCACTCGACATGGCAACAGGGCGTCAAGCTCTGCGAGGCGGCCGGCGCGCGCGGGCTTGCGCTGTTTCACCACGATCCGGCACGCACAGACGATGAGCTGGACGAGATGGAGAAACTGGCCAAGGACAGATTTGCCGGCGCTTTTGCGGCGCGGGATGGCCAGACGCTCACATTTCCAGTCTTGCACAAAAAGCGCTGAGCTATTTTCCGGCGCTGCGTTCTGTCAGTGTGCTGATCGGAAGCCATGCGCAGGCTTCTGCCCGCGCGGTGATCGTGAACAGCCGTTCGAGGAAAAGCCAGGCCGATTCATCATGGACGAGATGGTGGGTGAGCAGGCCGACCGGTTCGCCGCCGTCGAATGCACGCTGCAATTGCGCGACGATGGCCTGAACCAACAGACCATGATCGCGGCAGCCGCGCGTGCCATGCCAATCCATGATGTCGACATTGCTGTTGATGACCGCCAGGGAAGCCGGCCTTGCCGGCCCGAACACCGACAATGCCGCAAATCCTATCGATCCGAGGTCGGGTACCAGACCGGCGTCGATCCGGTTCCAGGGCGGCACCAGCATCGGAACCGCACGTGCGCCGTGCAGGCCGGTTACACGCGACAGCCCGCCGGCCAGCTCATCCAGCACCACCTCGCGTGGCCGATGCGCGCCGAGCTCCTGCTTTTTTTGACCCTCGGGCGCATGATTTCGGTGCGCCCAGCCATGAATGGCGACCGTGGCATGCGGCGCGGCGTCAAGCCGGACGACAAGCTTCCCGTCGGTCTGGGCCGGAATGACGGCCAGAGTGACCGGCACCGCGAAGTCACCGGTGAGGTCGAGCAACCGATCGAGCGCCGGCGTCGGATCCACGGCGTCATCGTCGCGCAGCCAGAACTCTGCCTTGCGGCCCGCCCGTTGCCGGTGCGCCAGCTCGTCCACCAGGGGCTGCCAAGTCGGGTCGGATGTCATGACAACGGGATCATCTTGAGAAGTTCGGCCAGGCGGGCCTTTGCAGCACCGAGAGAGCGTTCTTCGAGAACGAAACGTCTGGCCTCTGCAGCCATGATGGTTCTTTCATCATTATTGGCCAGAAGCCTTGCAATTGCGGAAGCGAACGCCGCCACATCGGCTGGCGGGGTGAGAAACCCGGTCTGGCCATGCCGCACGACCTCCGGCACGCCGGCAATGTCCTGAGCCACCACCGGAAGGCCGGCGGCCTGTGCTTCAAGATAGGCAATGCCATAGGCCTCGCCGTAACCCGGCCAGACGTAGATTCCCCCGCGATAGAGGACATCCGGCACGGCGACCGGCTCAATCGCGCCAAGCCATTCGATACGGTCGGCGGGCAAGCCGGCGAATTGCGCCTTTACCTCGTCACGGGCAGGTCCGTCCCCGACGACCGACAGCGTCCAGGGGAGGTGGCCGATCAACCCGAGCGCCTGCGCCAGCATGCGATAGCTCAAGACCTTGTCGCCCGGGCGCATCATGGCGACGGTCACGAGGCGCGTCGGATAATCCAGTACCGGCATTTCGTGGAATGCCGATGTGTCGATGAAGGGTGAAAGCATACCGAGAGCGGCGTGGGGAACAGCATCCGCCAGCCCCTGGCGATCCCTTTGCGTGAAGCAGATGTTCAGCGCCGCCTGCTCGATGGCTCGCGCCACCAATGCCTGGCTATCGGCCCACGAACCGGCGTTGCGCCGTTCGGAATAGGAGGCTTCGGCCGTCACATAGGGGACAGCAAAGGCCAACGCCAGCTCGGGCCCGATCAGGTCGGGCGCCTTGTAGTAGGGATGATAGGAGAACCAGAGATCGGGCTTGCCGTCACGGTCCCAAAGCCTTGTCAGTCGCGCGGCTTCGTCCCGGGCCTCGATCATGAGCGCATCGAAACTTTTCGGTTCCGGCTGGCGTAGATAGAAGCGCAACTCCGATGCCAGTTCGACGCTATGCCCGCCATGCTGCAGCGCCTGGACCAGCATCCGTGCCATCTGGCGGTCGCCGGAGACAACGGGATGATTGGGCGACTTCAGCGGGGCGTAGAAGGCAATTCGCATCGCGCGATCCTATCATCGCAAAGCCTGCCCAAGTCAATTTCGAGGCATGATCGACTTCACCTTCAAGCGCTGGAATGTGCTATCTGATGCTTATGGAAACAGCTGTCGCGTCCGACCCGTTCGTCGCTTCTTTGCCGGTCTTCGCAAAGTTCGAAAGCGTTGCCGATATCGACAACTATCGGCCTCTCCCCGATGGCTGGGCGCTGGCCACCGCCGACATCGTCGGCTCGACCAAGGCGATCGAAGCCGGGCGCTACAAAACCGTCAATATGGCCGGCGCCAGCGTCATTTCGGCGCTGCTCAATGCACTGGGCCGGCAAGATCTTCCCTTCGTCTTCGGCGGCGACGGCGCGCTCGTGGCGTTTCCCGGCTCGGCGCTGGAGATCGCCCGTAACGCGCTGGCTTCTGTCCAGAGATGGGTGGCGGACGAACTGGACCTGACCTTGCGTGCCGCAATCGTGCCGATAAAGGACATAAGAGCGCAAGGCCTCGACGTTCGCGTGGCGAGGTTCCAGGCCTCCGAAGCAGCCTTCTATGCCATGTTCGCCGGCGGCGGCGGCAGTTGGGCGGAAGCCGAAATGAAAGCCGGGCGCTACCGCGTCGACCCCGCCCCGGCCGGCGCGCGGCCGGATCTGACCGGCCTCTCCTGCCGCTGGAACCCGATCGAAGCCCGGCATGGCGAAATTGTCTCGATCATAGCCGTGCCCGGGGCATCGCGCGACTTGCGTGGTTTCCAGTTTCTGGCTTCCGACATCATCACCCTTGCCGGCAGGCAGGAGCGCGATGGCCACCCGGTGCCGGTGGACGGTCCGGCCTATAGTCTCTTGCCCGCCGGTCTCGATGTCGAGGCACGGGCCACGGCGCCGCCGGGGCGGCGGTGGCTGGCCAAGCTGTGGGTGATCTTCCTGATGACGCTTACGGCCGTCACCGACAAATTGGGCTGGACGATCGGCGGTTTCGATCCGAAGGTCTACAAGCGCGAGGTGGCCAGCAATTCGGATTTCCGCAAGTTCGACGACGGCTTGAAGATGACCATCGACGTCGACGCGGATGTGTTGCAGCGGATCGAGAACCGGCTGAAACAAGCGGAAGAGGCCGGCATCTGCAACTATGGCCTGCACCGCCAGAAGTCGGCCTTGATGACATGCCTCGTCATCTCGCCGCTGCAGCGCGATCATGTTCACTTCATCGATGGCGCCGCCGGCGGCTATGCAATGGCTGCCGCAAGCCTGAAGGCGAAGGCGCCGGTCTGATGACGGCTTGGGGAATCGATTTTCCGCAATGCGCCGCGGCCATGGTTCTTGGGACCCGGCGAGCCCAACGGTGCCTGAGCCGACCAATTATTTGCGCGATGTCAGGATCGGGATTGCACTTCGCCGGCAGCCTCGCCACATAGTGTTGCAGGTGATTTGTGCGGTCGACGTCTGCTTGCTTCCTGCAAGGACAGTCATTCGGGATATTCTTCGCCGGCTTCTGCCCCCGAAGCCGGCTTCATTGACTTCGAGAATTTTGCGGATCAAAGGAGATGGCTCGTCTTCGACGGGTTTCGAGATAGCATGAGCACAGCGCAAGCAGAAATTTCCAACATTCTCATGGATAAGGTTGCCGATTGGCTGACCCAATCGGCGCTGGCGGGCGACGACCTGGAAACATTGGTCAAGGGTTTTTGTGAACGGCTGGCTGCTGCCGGCCTGCCGCTGAAGCGGGTGCATTTGAGCTTTTCGATGCTGCATCCGCTTTATGACGCGCTCGGTTTCACCTGGATTCGCGGCCAAGGCCTGGAAGTGGAAGGCTTCCGGAGTGAGAACGGCGTCCATTCCGACAGATTCCTGACCAGCCCATACTACCATCTGCTAAGCAACAAGCTCGACCATCTGCGGCGCCGGCTCGACCCGTCGGTGCGGTCGGAGTTTCCTGTTTTCGATGAGCTCAGGCTTATGGGCGTCACCGATTACATGGCTTTCGTCCATCCCTTCAACGGCGATACAAGTCAGGGCATGTTGGGGTCCTGGTCCACCGACAGTGCTTCAGGCTTCAGCGACAGCATGATTTCGGCGCTGCTGCGGATCCAGAACCATCTCGCTATAGCAAGCAAGATGGCGGTGCTCACCAAGCTCGCCGACAACATGATGACCACGTATCTCGGCGGTGACGCCGGCAGGCGCGTGCTGGACGGCCAGATCAAGCGCGGCGAGGGCGACACAATCCGGGCCGCGCTGGTGATGGGCGATATGCGCGGGTCGACAAGGCTCGCCGAAACCTCCGGCCGCGAAGTCTATATCGATACGCTGAACCAGTTTTTCGATGCCATCGCAGCACCTTTCAATCGCAAAGGCGGGCAGATCATGAGTTTCCTGGGGGATGGATTCATTGCCGTCTACCCCTGCGAAAGGCATCGCGCGCAGTCAGAGATCGCCTGCCAGGCTGCTCTTGCGGCTGCGCACAAGGCCAGCATGCGCATGATGGAGCTCAATCTGCGCAGAAAAGAGCAAGGACTGGGCGACATAAAATTTGGTATCGGCCTGCATGTCGGCAATGTGATGTTCGGCAATGTCGGGCTTACCGACCGACTCACATTCTCCGTCTTCGGCTCGGCTGTAAACGAGGTCCAGCGTCTCCAGACCCTGACCAAGAAATATCCGCACAGCGTTCTCGCCAGCAAGGACTTCGCCGGTTATTGCGGGGCCAACAGTTGGCTGACGCTCGGCGAGGAGGAACTGGCGGGCAGCAAGCAGAAGCTGACGGTGCTTTCACCCGATCTGTCGGGTGCTCTCGCACTCGATGAAGACGCTGCGCTGCAGCCGTTTCACGATCGGATATCGGACGCCGAGCAGGTCATGCTGCTTCATCGCGATGCCGCGCGGCTGTCGGCGGGCGACCGGAGGAAGCTCCAGTAGTCACCACCATCCGATCTGGACGCCCTGGTATGCTGTCCGGCCGCCGGTCGCCGGGGAATTCGTTTCGAATCCAAGTTGCTCTGCGCTGACAATGCGCTAGTCTTGCTTTTTGGGGCCGGTCGGGAGGCGCCAGATTGGGGCTGGTGTGGGAATGGATGCAGGCGTTGATCTGCTGCGGATCGAGGATGTTGGCATCTCTTTTGCCATTGTCGGGGGACCGTTGCATGCCGTCAGGCGGGCAAATCTTCGCGTCCTGCCCGGCAAGGTCACCGCACTTGTCGGTGAGTCCGGTTCCGGAAAATCGGTTCTCAGCCAGGCCGTGATGGGCATCTTGCCGAACACGGCCCATGTTCGCGGCCGTATCCTGTTTTCCGATCCCAAAAAGCCCGGCACGACGCAGGATATCCTGCAGATGCCGCGAGACGGACCCGAAATCCGGGCGTTGAGAGGCAGCCGCATCGGCAAGATCTTTCAGGAGCCGATGACATCGCTGTCGCCGCTGCACACGATCGGCAACCAGGTCAGCGAATCCCTGCAGATTCATACGCACATGGATCGGACGGAGCGCAAGGCACGGACCGAGGAAATGCTCGGCCTCGTCGGGTTTCCCAATCCCAAGCGCGCCTACGACATGTATCCATTTGAACTTTCGGGAGGATTGCGGCAACGCGCTATGATCGCCATGGCGCTTATCTGCCGGCCCGCTCTGTTGATCGCCGATGAGCCGACGACGGCGTTGGACGTCACCATCCAGGCGCAAATCCTGCAATTGCTTCGTGGACTCCAGACCAAGCTCAACATGGCAATGCTGCTGATCACGCACGACCTCGGCGTGGTCGCCAATGTCGCCGACGAGGTGGTCGTCATGTACCATGGCGAGATCATGGAAGCAGGCCCTGTGGAGGCAATATTCCGCCGGCCAGGCCACCCTTACCTGAAGGGCCTCATGGCAGCCGTTCCGCATTTCGACCTGAAGCCTGGCGAAAGACTGAAGGCGCTCCGCGAGGTGCCGGTGAATGTCGGGACCCTGCTGGGCAAGCAGACGGCGCCGGAAGCGAAGGGGCCGGACGACATTCTGCTGTCGGTCAGGGATCTGAAAAAGGTCTACACCATCCGCAACTCCGGATGGTTCAGCGGGAGCCATCAGACCTCTGTTCGCGCCGTGGACGGCGTCAGCTTCGACATCAGGCGAGGTGAGTGCCTGGGCCTGGTTGGCGAAAGCGGTTGCGGCAAAACCACCGTCAGCAAGATCCTGATGCGGGCCGTCACCCCTACCGGCGGCTCCGTGATCTTCAACGGCCGCGACGGACCGATCGACGTCCTGGAAGCCG
Source organism: Mesorhizobium sp. M1252 (assembly GCF_040318265.1). Taxonomy (NCBI): domain Bacteria; kingdom Pseudomonadati; phylum Pseudomonadota; class Alphaproteobacteria; order Hyphomicrobiales; family Phyllobacteriaceae; genus Mesorhizobium; species Mesorhizobium sp. M1252. Next base: position 329,009 of record NZ_JAMYLX010000007.1, read on the forward strand.
AGGGAGACGCCCTGCGCTTGCTGCGGGCGAAACTCCAGATGGTTTTCCAGGATCCGGTCTCGTCGCTTTCGCCTCGCATGACCGTGGAAAACATCTTGAGCGAGCCGCTGGAAATCCATCAACGTGGCAATGCCGCGTCCCGGCTAGCCACGGTCAAGAGCCTGATGCAGGCAATCGGGCTCGATCCGCGCTTCATCCAGCGCTATCCCCACAGCTTCTCCGGCGGGCAGCGTCAGCGTATCGGCATCGCGCGCGCGTTGGCGCTGGGGCCTGAACTGCTGATCTGCGACGAGCCGGTTTCGGCGCTCGATGTCTCCGTGCAGGCGCAGATCCTGAACCTTCTGAAGGACCTGCAGAAGGAACTGGGCCTGACCTACCTGTTCATATCCCACAATCTGGCGGTGGTGGACTACATGGCGGACCGCATCGCCGTGATGTGCGGCGGGCGTATCGTCGAGCTTGCGCCGCGCGAAATTCTGCTCAGGAAACCGATCCACCCCTACACGCGCTCACTGCTCGCCGCAGTCCCTTTCCCCGATCTCGACCGGCCCATGGATTTCAAGACGCTGAAGCTCGGCGGCGCTTCCGACACCAGCGCATGGGGCCCGCAATTCCGCGACGAGGGCGAAGAGGATATGCTGTCGCCGCTCGATCTCGGCGGCGGCCATCTCGTGCTGGCCCGACGTTCGGCCGATGTCAGCGAGTTACGCCATTGATCAGCCGCCGCATTGTCCTTGGTCTCATGGCTTCGGCATTTCTGCCGGGCACGGCGCGCGCCGGCGATCTGGAGCCGGATTTTCTTCAGCCGCAGCTGAAAGCCAGGGCTCTGCCGCCACTCGCGGAGCGCCTGCCCAAGAGCCCGCGCGCGTTGAACCTCGCCGCGATGGGCCGGCAGCCCGGCCAGTATGGCGGCACGCTGCGTACGATCATCGGCAGCCAGAAAGATATCCGGATGATGACGATCTACGGGTATTCCCGGCTGGTCGGCTATGACGAGAAGCTTAACTTTCAAGCCGACATTCTCGAAAGTTTCGACGTAAAGGACGATCGCGTCTTCACGTTCAAGATTCGGGAAGGCCATAAATGGTCAGACGGCAGCCTGCTGACGCCGGAGGATTTTCGTTATTGCTGGGAAGATGTCTGGCTGAACGATGAGCTTTCGCAAGGGGGGCTCGCCCCTGCCCTGCTGGCGGACGGCAAGCCGCCACGTTTCGAGATCGTCGATCCGTTGACGGTCCGCTACAGTTGGGACGCGCCCAATCCCGACTTCCTGCCCAAACTTGCCGCTGCTTCGCCGACACCGCTTGTTTTGCCGGCCGCCTATCTCAAGCAGTTCCACAAGAAATATCAGGATCCATTCCGGCTCGCCGGCCTGATGAAGGAGAACCGGACCGCAAAATGGACGCTCCTGCACATCCGCATGTCGCGGCAGTATCGCCCGGAGAACCCGGATCTGCCGACACTCGACCCCTGGCAGAACCGGACCAAGCCGCCGGCCGAGCAGTTCATCTTCGAGCGCAACCCGTTCTTTCATCGAACAGACGAGAACGGCCGGCAACTGCCCTATGTCGACCGGATCATCATGAATGTCAGCTCGTCGGCGATCATCTCCGCCAAGACCGGTGCGGGCGAGAGCGACCTGCAATGCATGGGAATCGACTTCAGCGATTACTCCTTCCTGAAGGACGCGGAGAAGCGCTACCCGGTGAAGATGCATCTGTGGAAACGCACACAGGGTTCGCGGCTGGCGCTCATGCCCAATCTGAATTGTGCCGACCCGGTGTGGCGCGGCCTTTTGCGTGACGTGCGCGTGCGCCGCGCACTTTCGCTCGCTGTGGACCGGCGCGAGATCAACATGGCCGTCTTCTACGGATTGGCGCAGGAAAGCGCCGACACGGTCTTGCCGGAGAGCCCGCTCTACCGGCCGGAATTCGCGAAAGCCTGGGTCGCCCACGATCCCGACCAGGCCAATGCCCTGCTTGACGAGGTCGGGCTTCAGGCCCGTGACGATAACGGCCTGCGGCTACTTCCCGATGGACGCCCGGCGCAGATCATCGTGGAAACAGCCGGCGAAAGCACGCTGGAAACCGATGCGCTCGAACTCATCACCGATCACTGGCGCAAGATCGGCATCGCTTTGTTCATCCGGACTTCGCAGCGCGACATCTTCCGCAGCCGCGCGCTTGGCGGCCAGATCCTGATGTCGATGTCGTCGGGCATCGACAATGGCGTGCCGACCGCCGACATGAATCCATACCAGTTGGCCCCCACCATCGACGACCAGCTGCAATGGCCGCTCTGGGGCGCTTACTATCTGTCGCATGGCAAGATGGGTGAGGCGCCCGATGTTCCTGAAGTGGTCGAGTTGATGGCTTTGCTCAAGCGCTGGAACGGATCGACCCAATCCAGCGAGCGCGCCGAAATCTGGAACTCGATGCTGTCGATCTACACCGATCAGGTGTTCTCTATCGGTACGGTGAACGAAACACTTCAGCCGATTCTGGTATCCTCGCGGCTGCGCAACCTGCCTGACAAAGCACTCTACGGCTACGACCCGACCTCCTATTTCGGTGTCTACATGCCGGACACATTCTGGCTTGGAGGCTCCTGAGCGTGCTTCGATATCTTGTCTGGCGCATCGCCGTGATGGTTCCAACGCTGCTGGTCATATCGGCGCTGGTGTTCACCATCATCGAACTTCCGCCGGGGGACTATTTCGACAGCTATGTCGCTGAGCTTCGCGCCCAGGGCGAAGCGGTGGATTCCGACCGCATCCAGATGATGCGCAAGGAATATGGTTTCGACCAGCCGCCGGTCATTCGCTACTTCTACTGGGTGGGCGGGATGCTGCACGGCGATTTCGGCTATTCCTTCGAATATGAGCTGCCGGTTCGCGACGTCGTCGGCGACCGAATGTGGCTGACCGTGCTGGTTTCCTTCGTCACGATCATCTTCACCTGGCTCATCGCCTTTCCGATCGGCATGTACTCCGCCACGCATCAATACAGCTGGGGCGACTACGGCCTGACTTTCTTCGGCCTTCTCGGCCTTGCCATTCCGAATTTCATGCTGGCGCTGATCCTGATGTATTTCGCCAACATCTGGTTCGGCACGTCCATCGGCCACCTCATGGACCAGCAATATCTCGGCGAGCCGATGAGCTGGGCCAAGGCGAAGTCGATCCTCGCCCATCTCTGGATCCCGGTCCTGATCATCGGCACCGGCGGCACGGCGAGCATGATCCGGCGGCTGCGCGCCAATCTGCTCGACGAACTGCACAAGCAATATGTCGTTACGGCGCGCGCCAAGGGCCTGCATCCGTTCAAGGCGCTGGTCAAATATCCGCTGCGCATGGCGCTCAATTTCTTCATTTCCGACATCGGCTCGATCCTGCCGGCCATCATCTCCGGCGCTGAGATCACGGCTATCGTTTTGTCTTTGGAAACGACCGGGCCGATGCTGATCAAGGCGCTGCAAAGCCAGGATATGTATCTGGCAGGGTCATTCCTGATGTTCCTTGCCTTCCTGACGGTTATCGGCGTGCTGATTTCCGACCTGGCGCTGGCGCTGCTTGATCCACGAATTCGTTTGCAGGGTGGCAGCACCAAATGAAGCAGGACTCGCCGCTGCCCGCTCCGGGTGCTCCACTGCAACACTACATTTCCGGCGCGCCCTTCGACCTGCAGTCGGTCGAGGCGATGACGCCGGAGCAATCGAAGGTCTTTCAGGCATCGCAGTTGCGGCTGATGTGGTGGAAATTCCGCAAACACCGGCTTGCGCTTATATCCGGCATATTCCTGGCAGTGCTGTATTTAGGGATACTGATCTGCGAGTTCCTGGCGCCCTACAATCTGCACTCGCGCAACATGGACTACATCTATGCGCCGCCGCAGCACGTGCACCTGTTCCACAATGGCGAGTTCGTCGGGCCGTTCGTCTATGGCCGCCAGATGACGCTGGATATGGACACGCTCAAGCGGAACTACATCGAAAAGCACGACGATGTTCAGCGGCTCCGTTTCTTCTGCAAGGGCGACACTTATCGGTTCTGGGGCCTGATCGAAGGTGACAGGCATTTTGTCTGTCCTGCCGAAAACGGGCAGCTGTTTCTGGCCGGCACCGACAGGCTGGGGCGCGACGTGCTCTCACGCATGATCTATGGCGCACGCATTTCACTGACTATCGGCCTCGTCGGCATCAGTTTCAGCTTCCTGCTCGGCATCGTCATCGGCGGGCTGGCCGGCTATCACGGCGGTATCTTCGACCTGATCGTCCAACGGATAATCGAAGTCCTGCAATCGATTCCCAGCATTCCGCTATGGCTGGCCCTGGCGGCGATCATGCCGATAACGTGGAGTCCGATCCTGATCTATTTCGGCATCACCGTCATCCTCGGGCTGCTCGACTGGACCGGACTGGCGCGGGCCGTGCGTTCAAAGCTTCTGGCCTTGCGCGAGGAGGATTACGTTCTGGCGGCGCAGTTGATGGGCGCCGGAAGCAGCCGCATCATCAGGCGGCATCTCATTCCCGGCTTCATGTCGCATCTGATCGCGACGGCGACGCTCTCCATCCCTGGCATGATCCTGGGCGAAACGGCGCTGAGCTTCCTCGGGCTCGGCCTGAGGGCGCCGATCACCAGCTGGGGCATCCTGCTCACCGAGGCGCGCAGCGTCAGCGTGATCGCGTTCTATCCATGGCTGCTTTTGCCGATGCTGCCGGTCATCCTCGTTATCATGGCGTTCAACTTCCTCGGCGACGGCTTGCGGGACGCCGCAGACCCCTACAAGTGATATCGCTGTTCCACCGCGCGGCCTGCCGAACACTCCACCCGGTATGACGCTTGTCGGCGGCCGGTTGCGTTATTGCAGGGTTCGTCGTTCGCCTTTATATGCAGCAAGCCTCGATCGGGGCTGCTGGTTCAGGACACACAATCGCATATGAGTCGCCTCGATAATTTCATCAGCAGGATGACCGCGCAGCGCGACATTCTCAATCGAATCTGCCCCGAGGTGGCGAAGATGGAGGGGCTTGTGCTTGAGCTCGGCCTCGGCAATGGCCGGACATTCCACCATCTGCGCGAGCTTCTGCCCGGGCGCCGGATCGTGGTGTTCGACCGCGAAGTTGGCGCGCACACTAGCTCAATTCCCGAAGCTGAAAACCTCGTGCTCGGCGAAATACGCGAGACGGGCCGCAAGTTCATTGGCATCGAAGCCGCCCTTGTTCATGCCGACATTGGCACCGGCTATGACGATCGCGATGCGGTGACCGCTACCTGGCTTCCCGATCTGATTGCGAGCCTGCTTCGCGTCGGCGGCTTCGCGGTCAGTGGCACGCCGCTCGATCACCCGCTGCTGCAACACCTCCCGGCGCCCACTTCGGAGCCCGCCGACCGTTATTTCCTCTGCAAGCGCGTGTGAGCGGTAGAGAACTCTTCAGGGGATCGTATAGACCGCTATCTCCCGCTCGATGCCGCGCAGCGAGACCTCGTGCGGCACGGGCGTCAGCGCGTTCCTGTGCAACAGATCGGCGGTGAGATTGTCGTCAACCACCGCACGCGTGGCGAAGATCGCCTGTGCGTTGGCAAGGTTTTGGACCCGCGAAGCAATGTTGACCGTCTGGCCGAAATAATCCTGCCGCTCGTTCATGGACACGGCTATGCACGGGCCGGCATGAACACCGATCTTGAGCAGAAGGTCCTCGCGCCCGCTTTTGTCATTGAGCGCCCGCATGGCGTCGCGCATCCGCAGCGCCGCGGCAATCGCACGGTCAGGCGTCGCGAAGGTCGCCATCACCGCATCGCCGATCGTCTTCACAACCGCGCCTGCCTCCGCCGCGACGATCTCGTGCAGAACCTGGAAATGCTCGCGCACGAGATCGAAGGCTGAAAGATCGCCCACCCGCTCGTAAAGCTCGGTCGATCCGCGCAGATCGGTGAACAGGAAGGTCAGGCTGGTGATCTTCAGGCGCTGGTTGATATCGAGCGTATCCGTGCGATAGAGATCCCGGAACGTCTGGTTGGTGAGCAGGCGCTTGGCGGTCACGAAGGGCCGGCGCTTGCCCAGGAAATCATGCAATACCGGGCAGGCGATGAAGACCGTCGGCAGCACGCGCGTGTCGGTCCTGTTTTCCAGCGAAATGCGCAATGGGCCGGGTTGCATCTCCAGCGTCTGGCTCTGGACATGGTCGCGGTCGAAGGCCAGAGAGAGGTTTCGCCGCTCTTTTGCCGGTTCGCCCTTCGCGTCGATGAACTGGGCCGAATGCGTGACCGGCTCGAAGATGATGATGAATTGAGGCGGAAGCTGGATGTGCAGAACCGCCTTTTCACCGGGCGCAAGCTCGATATCTTCCAGCGAGAACGCTTCCATCTTTTCCGCCAGATCCTCGTCCGGCAGATCGGCCCCGGACGCCCAGTAGATCTGGCGGTAATATTCCACCAACGGCAGTTCGTGTGGATTGTGGGCGGCAATCCTGCGCACGCGGGGACTGACGGTGAATGTCACCTCGACCATCTCGTCGAGGGTCGGCGAATAGCCCTGGGAGCACAGCGCGCAGGTGTATTCGTCCTTCTGCATGGTTTTCAGCGTGGCGTTGGTGTCGAGCACGCCGCCACAGCCGGGGCACAGAACATTCCAGGAAATGTCGAAGAAGCCCACCCGCGCCGCATGGAGAAAGGCGCTTATGGTGCGTTCCTCGTCGAGGCCACGCTTGCTGGCGAAGGCCAGCGCATTGATGCGGCAAAGTTCGCGGTCCTTGCCCTCGGCGATGGTTTGCCGGATTGCGTCGATTGCCTGCGGATCGACATCGGTCGATTGCCGCAGAAGCGAGAACAGATCCTGAGCTTCGGTCATCGTGCAGGCTCCGGAAATTGCGCCGCTAGAGCATGATGCCGAAAAGTGCGAAGCGGTTTTCGGACGACATCATGCTCTATTTCCTGATTTAGAGGCGGATTCAGATTTCAGGTCGGACAGACCTGAAATCATCCGGCTCTAGGCGTGTTGGCCGAACCGATCTTCGACCCGAACGCTCCATCATACTGCGAAACGGACCGTACGGCCATTCGAATGGACAAGCCTGGTGACAGGTCAATTTCCATTTGTTGAATTCCAAACTATGATAGCCCATGGGGCATTCATCTCTGGGGTTTTCTCCATGCCGACACGCGACAACCCGCCATTTCCGGCGGCCCTGCGCCTTTTCTCGGCGGGGGTCATCATCGTCCTGATCGTCGGGGCCGGCCTGTTTTTCGCGCCCGCGCTGGTCAAGCCGCGCTGGCCCTGGGCCGTCACGCCGTTCAATGCCCGCTTCCTCGGCGGCTTCTACACCGCCGAAATGGCAGTGATGGCGGCGCTGCTGGTCTGGAATCGCTGGTCGCCCGGCAGGCTTGTGCTGGTCATGGCCTTCATCTTCACCGTCATCGTGTCGGCGGCTTCGTTCATCAACCTTGGCTATTTCAACTTCGAGCGCAAAGCCCCCTGGCTCTGGTTTCTGGTCTATCTTGCGTCAGCCGCGGTATCCGGGCTGTTCCTGTGGCGGGCAAGGGCCCGCCCTTCTGCAAAAGGCGTGATCTTGAACCCCGCATGGCGCGCCTACCTACCGGTGGAAATGACGATCCTCGGGGCCTACGGCGTCGGCCTGTTGCTGTTTCCCCTGACATTCGGTGGTTTCTGGCCATGGCCGATCGATGCCTTCCACGCCCAGGTCTACAGCGCCATCTTCCTCGCCGGCGCCGGCGGCACCTATCTCGTCTGGAGAAGTGCACCGCGTGAGGAATTGCTGGTGCTCGGCCTGGCGCAGTTTCTGGTTGGCCTGCTTGCTGTTCTTGGCCTCTTCATCACCGACGCTGCCGTGCACCGGATCGACTGGACGGCGGCCGGGACATTGTGCTGGCTCGCCCTTTTCGGCTGGATCGGCATCAGCGGTATCCTCAAACTCTGCGCCGCCCCCCGGCATTTTGCCGCGCAATCGGCATAGGTCGCAGAGACGGCTGGATTTTCAGGTGACGTCCGGTGCATCGTGCCGGGCATATTGCCTCTGTCGCTTTGTTCTGACGCAATTCCGGACGGAAAACCGCTCACACTTTTCCTGAAATTGCGTTAGGCGGAAAAGCCATGACCAGCACGACCTCCTTATCCGAGAAAATCCAGCCGCAGCTCCGGGCCGTCCGGCCAAGCGATGCCGAGGCGCTGTGCGCTATCTTCAATATGCCGGGGTTCCGCTGGGGCACGCTCAGGATGCCGTTCGAGATGGTGGAGCAGGTGGAGCGGCGCATCGCCAAGTCCGGCCCGGAAACCACCTGGATCGTTGCGGAGCTGGACGGCAAGGTTGTCGGCCATGGCAGCCTGGTCGCGCAGGGTTCGCCGCGCCGCTCGCATATAGGCGAGATCAATATCGGCCTTGACGATGGCTTTGTCGGCAGAGGCATCGGCTCTGCCATCCTTGGCGCGCTGCTTGACGTGGCCGACAACTGGCGCGCCCTGAAGCGGGTCGAGTTGACTGTCTATGCCGACAACGAACCGGCCATCCGTCTCTACACAAGCCACGGCTTCGAGGTCGAGGGACGGCATGTGAAGGCCGGTTTTACCGACGGGCAGTACCACGACCTCCTGAGCATGGCCCGGCTGCGGTTCTGATGACCACCGTCCCTGCCCTTGCCCCTCCGGTGGACATTTTGGCCGTGCTGTCGCTGCTCTGCCCGGAGGTCGTGCGTGACATCGAGCAGAACTGGAATGCACCGGTTTCCGATTATGCCCGCCATCTGTGGCGGCCGGTGGCAAGGCCTGGATCGGCCCCGTCGATCGCTGCCCGCTCGATCCTGCGCGACGTCCTGCAGCAGCGCCTCGGTGCGATCATGCAGCCCGAAGCGATCGACAAGGCCCTCGACGAATTCGACCACAGACCGGTTATCCAGTCCGGCCTGCACTGCCTGCTTCTGATGGATCGCATCACCTTCGATGCCCTGCTGCTTGCCTGGCTCGGCGCGGTCGAAAACGGGCTGTCGGCTTTTTTCGGCTTCATGGGAACGACGATGACCATGGAGACAACCGGCCGGGAGGGGCCGGGATGGCTCGATGTCGGCGACGACAAGGTCAATTTGTTTGGCATGGGGCGCCACAAACTGTGCCGCAAAAGCGCCTGCGCGGCCGGTCCCGTTACCCTCAACGGGCGCGCGCTCGAAACGGTGGGCAATGAGACGGATGCCAGAAGCTGGCTGGGCACGCTGCTTGCCAGCCAGGGCAAGGTATTTGCAACAGCCGCCGATGCGCTGACAGAACTCAACGAGGATCTGGTCGCCGATTGGGATCGTTCCGGCATGGCCCGGCCGGTTTTCGTCGATGATAGGCTGGCCGCGACTGTCGTGGCGCGGCATCTGGAAGATGAAGGCAGTCTTCTTTCCAGGCTGCTCCTCGAGCCCCCAAGGCGCCGGCGTCTCGACCATGCCTTGCAAGAAGCCGCATCGGGCCCATTTGGCAGGTTCCTGCCCAATGCCACGGCCTATTTCTGGGGCATCCGCGAGCAGCGCGTGCGCAAGCTCGTCCTCGAGAACGGGCGGCTGATCGAGCCTGACAGGCCGCATGGTCTTTCCATCCCGTTCGAGCGGCCGCATCTCCAGCAGGCACTGCTCGACGGCATGCTTTTGCCGGACTTGTTCCTGATGTTCCTCGCCCTTGCCATATTGCCGCGCGTGCGGGTTGTGGGCGGCCTGAGACAGATTGGCTATGTCGCGCTTTTCCACTCGATCCTGCTGGCTGCGCTTGATGAAAACGCGCCAGAAGAGCGCGATCTGGCCGCCGAGCTGCAGGTTCGGGAAAATGCCTGGGGCATGCGGGTCATCGATGAAAAGATCTCGGTCCGCGAGCAGCTTGCCGGCCTGCCGGAAGGAGCGCTCTTCCCGGACCTGCTGCGGCAATACCGGTTGCGGACATTTGCCGAGACGACCGATGACCTGAAACCGGTCCGCGAAAACGCCCGATGGCGCAAGATCGGCCGGGCCTCAGGCCTCTGACCCGGCCGGGCTTTAGCCCGTCATTGCACCACACCGGCCTTGCGGAGCCCCTCTACCATCAGTTCGAAATCGGCAGGGTTCTTGTAAGGCAAGACCTTGCGACGGTGTTCCAGCGAATAGGCGGGATTGACGCGAAGCAGGTCCTGCCATGCCGTATGGGCCTCCTCCAGACGGCCCAGATGGCCGTAGGTGGCGGCCAGAAGCGCGCGCGAGAGGTCGGTGACAGCGTTGCGAGCCAGCCGTTGCAGCAAGAGGTCGACCGCCTCTTCGTACCTTCCCAGTTGAAACGATGCCAAAGCCTGGAAGTGCAGAAGCACATCCGGGAAGTATGGATTCAAGGTCTTTCCCCGGGCGAAACTCTCTAGCGCCTCCGCGGGTCTACCCGAATAATACAGCGCCTCGCCGCGGGCGACGTGCGCTTCGGCGAAGTTCGGATTGAGGGCTATCGCGCGCTCGACCTCGCCGATGGCCTCATCGTGCCGTCGTGTGTAAAGCTTGGCCGATGCCAGCGCCCAGTGCGCCCAGGGATCGCTGTCATCCAGCGTTACCGCTCGCGTTGCTGCCTCTTCCGCTTGCGCCATCGAGTCCGACGCACCCCACCTGTTGAGGTAGTCGAGCCCGTACGTGAGGGCTAGGAAAGCGTGGGCAGAGGCAAATTTCGGGTCCAGTTCGATGGCCCGCTGCAAGAGCTCGCGGGCCGCGACGTTCGTGTCCTTCGTCAGCCGGTGCCATAGCTCCCGGCCCCGCAGGAAACAGTCATACGCCTCCGGGTTGCGCTGGTGTTCGGGCGCCAGCCGCAGACGGTCATCCTCGGTCAGATTGAGCGCCAGTGCACCGACGATGTGCTGCGTCACGTCATCCTGCACGGCGAAAATGTCGGTCAGATCGCGATCGAACCGCTCCGCCCAAAGATGGCCGCCTGAGATTGCATCGATGAGCTGCGCGGTGATGCGTACCTTGTTCCCCGACTTGCGTACGCTGCCTTCAAGGACATAGCGCACGCCGAGCTTCGTGCCGACATCCTGCACATGGACGTTCTGGCCCTTGAAGATGAAGGACGAATTGCGAGCGATGACGAAGAGCTGTGACAGTTTGGACAGCGCCGTGATGATGTCTTCGGAGATGCCGTCGGCGAAGTAGTCCTGTTCGGCATCACCGCTCATATTGGCGAACGGCAGCACGGCGATCGACAGTTTCGGCGGCGCTGCCGCAGCCGGAGGGCTCGTCGGGGTTTGCGAGGTCACGGCCACCTTGGCCCCGGCGCCGACCTGCAGCGAATACACCCGGATCGGCTCGGCGATGTTCTTGAGCTGTGTGCTGCCGAGATCGCTGACCGAGAGGTCAAGCCTGGCCTTGACCTGGCGATAGGCATCCTCGGACAGGCAGATGGCGCCGGGCGCCGCAACGCCCTCCAGACGCGAGGCGATGTTGACGCCGTCACCCATCAGGTCGCCATCGCTCTCTTCGACCACGTCGCCCAGATGGATGCCGATCCTGAACTCGATGCGGCGCTCCTGCGGTACGCCGGCATTGCGCTCAACCATACCGTTTTGAATCTCAACGGCGCAGCGCACGGCATCGACCACACTGCGAAACTCAACCAGTGCCCCATCTCCGGTACGCTTGATAACCCGCCCGTGGTGCACTGCAATGATCGGATCGATCAGGTCGCTGCGCAGCGCCCGCAACCGCGCCAAGGTACGATCTTCGTCCGCGCTCGCGAGCCGGCTGTATCCGACCACATCTGCAGCCAGGATTGCGGCCAGCTTACGGTTCTCGCTCATGGGTCGCCTCCTCATCTCCATCATAGCAGGAAGACGGCGGGACGAGGGAATTTTCGCAAATCACGGCCACGCGGCCGCCCGTATCGGCAGTGCTCCACCGCCGAACCCAGACCGATGCCCATTTGCGCTGCCGCTTGCCGGTTGACGACTATCGGTTCATCCTTGTGAATACCCCGGCCGTGACGAGCGTGGCGAGATCACGCGTCATGGCCCAAGGTCAAAGAGATAGAGCATGATGTCGTCCGAAAACCGCTTCACACTCTTCGGCATCATGCTCTGGTGAGGTGTCCATGAACTGCTCGGGCTGCGGTTTCGAGATCGAGGGCGGTTACGCCTTCTGTCCGAAGTGTGGCCGCCGCCAGCCCGTGCCATGCGCCAGTTGCGGCTACGCCTGCGCACCTGATTTCGAATTCTGTCCTAAATGTGGGGCAAGCGTCGGTGCGTCCGCAAAAGCTGCCGAACGGCCTGCTCCGACACCAAGCCGCACCATTGCGCAGCCCTCTCGAGCTCCGTCGCCGAACATCGAAAGCGAAGAGGGGCCGCATTCCGTCTCCGACGCCGATCGACGAACGGTAACGGTGCTGTTCGCCGATCTCTGCGGCTTCACGACACTCAGCGAGCAGCTCGACCCCGAGGTCATGCAGGCGCTGCAGAACGAACTGTTCAAGGAATTGACGGCGGCCGTGCAAGGCTTTGGTGGTTTCGTCGACAAATTCATCGGCGACGCTCTGCTCGCCTTGTTCGGTGCGCCGGTCGCGCATGAGGACGATCCGGAACGTGCGCTTCGAGCCGCTCTCGACATGATCGCCCGGACGGCGCGGCTCGGTGAAAGCACCCGCCACTCCGGCTCGCCGCTGCTGCTCCACATAGGCATAAACACGGGTCCGGTCGTTACTGGCGGATTGGGCATCGGCACCGCCAAATCCTATTCGGTGACCGGCGACACGGTGAATACGGCGCAACGCCTGCAATCGCTGGCTGCACCGGGTGAGGTGCTGGTGGGCGAACTCACGCACAGGCTGACCCGGCATGCCTTCTCGTACGAGTCGCTGGGCGATGTCGTGTTTCGCGGCAAGGCTGGCAGTGTGCTCGTCCACCGACTGGATGCACCGCTTGCGGCGCCGCGTGCAGCGCGCGGGCTCGAGGCGCTCGGCCTCAGTGCGCCCATAATAGGTCGTGATGCGGAGCTCAACAGAATGCTGGCGAGCCTTGACTTGGCGTGCGGCGGCTCGGCCCAGCTTGTCCGCATCGTCGGCGAAGCCGGTATCGGGAAGTCGCGGTTGGTGAAGGAGTTCGTCGCCCGCGTCGGCGACGAGGATCGTTTTCGCAACGTCGCCGTGCGGCAGGCCACGTGCTCACCGCTGGGTGAACAATCATTTGGCGCCTTGGGTGCAGTGGTGCGCAGCGCTGCCGGGATGATGCAAAACGACAATGGGGACGAAATGCGGGGCAAGCTCGCAGCCTTGCTTGCCGATCTCGGCCTGCAGGGCGAGGAGGCGAAGCGGCTGATGCCTTTGCTCTACCATGTGCTTGGCCTCGGCGACCCCCATGCCACCTTGCAGCATGTCGAGCCCGAGCAGCTGCGGCGGCAAATTCTCTACGCGGTCCGCACAATCATGGAATGGCGGCTTGCGTTGTCGCCGCTGTTGATTGTCGTCGAAGACCTGCACTGGGCCGACTCCGTCTCGCTCGAGGCACTGCGTTTCGTGATGGACAGACTGGAACGCACGCGGCTGATGTTGCTGGTCACGCATCGTCCGGCGTCGGACAACGACCAACTCGACTCAAGTCGGGTCAGCCACACAGCGCTCAGGCTTTCGCCGCTCGACAGCGATGACGGACGCCGCCTGGTGGCGGCGCTTTTCGGCGATAACTGGGTAAACGCCGCAAGAGGGCTTCTCGACCAGATCCTCGAGCGCGCGGGCGGCAACCCGCTTTTCTTGGAGGAGATCGTTCGCGGCCTTATCGATCGCGGTGTATTGGTGCGCGAGGGCCAGCAATGGCGGACCGTGGCAGGCGAAGTCGCAACCGGCATCCCCGCCACGATCCAGGCAATGTTGCTTGCTCGCGTCGACCGGCTGCCGCAAGGGGTGCGCCGGTTGGCCCAGGAAGCCGCGGTAATCGGCCCGCGCTTCGATGCCACGCTTCTGAAAGCCGTGGCAGCCGACCCCGGCCGACTGGAAGCGGGCTGCGAACTGCTTTGCGATGCGGAAATCATCGAGGAAGTTGCCGGATCAGGCTCGGTCTCGTCGCAAAGCTACCGCTTTACACAAACATTGCTGCAGGACGTGATCTACCAGAATCTGCTCCTGCAACGCCGGACCGACATCCACGGCCGGGTAGGTGCCGCCCTGGAGCAACTGTGCGGCGACAAGCCGGAACGGTTCGAGGATCTGGCCGTGCTCGGTCACCATTTCGCTCAGAGCGCCGAGCGGGAGAGGGGCGCGCATTACCTGCAGGCGGCGGGAGATCGCGCTCGCATGATATACGCCAATGACGACGCCCTTCGTTTCTACGAGCGAGCACTGACTGCGTTGGGCGCGATCGGGCAAACACCGCTCAAACTGGCAATTGCAGAGCGCATTGCCGATTTGAGCGGCCCGGCAGGCCGCCGCGAGATTGCACACCGCCACTACGAGGCGGTGCTGCAGGCCTATCGCGAGTCAGCCGATCGTGTCGCGGCGGCGCGCGTTTTGCGCAAGATCGGTCGGCTGTTTTGGGACGTGGGCAAGCGGGACGACGCGGAATCGCGCTACGCTGAAGCGGCAGCGCTCCTCGATGGAGCGGATGCCCCGATCGAGCAGGCGCATCTCTGGCAAGAACGTGGCCGACAGGCGTTCCGCAGCGGAGATCACACTCTCGCGGCAAAATGGGCAGACGCGGCGCTGGATTGCGTACGCTCTCTGACAACGGAACATGTCTCCGATGATGCCACCCTCGTGACCGCCGAGGCACTTAATACCAAGGCTGTTGCGCTGGCTCGCCTTGGGCGAAACCATGAAGCCGTGCGTGAGGTTGAGCGCAGCATTGAATTGGCCGAAGCCGCCGGTCTGCTGGGCGCGGCCTGCCGCGGCTACACCAATCTCGGGGTGCTCTACACGACCATCGATCCGGCGAAGGCGATGGAGGTCTGTCGGCGCGGTCTTGAAGTGGCGCGCCGTATTGGCGATTTGGGTTTCCAGGCGCGCCTCCTCGCCAATCTGGCGGTAGCTTGTTGTACTTTCACGGATCGCTGTCCAACGGAGGGCGTGCCTGCTGCCGACAAGGCCATCGAGATTGACCGGGCGCTCGACCAGCGCGAGCACCTGCCAGTGCCGTTGATCGTGCTTGGGCAGATCCACCAGTGCAACGGCCATCCGGAACTGGCGATCGGCTTGTTCCACGAAGCACTGGAGGTAGCCCGCGAAACGGGCGAGCCCCAACTGCTGTTTCCGTGCTATGATGGACTCGCAACGCTTAATCTCGACCTCGACAATCTGGCCGAGGCCGAACGCTACTTTTCCCTGGCGCAGGGTATATGCGCCCAGCACGGGCTCGACCCGGAAGCGCTTGTGGTGCTGCCTTTTCTCGACTAGCCGGGATAGGGGGTTGGACATGTCCGCGCCTAGTGGATTGATACCGCTTCAACCGGGCGACCGGGCGCCGAACCTGATACTCGACGCCATTACCCAGGAAGGCAAGATTGCGCTTGACGACTTTCGCGGGCAAAAACCGGTGCTGGTCGGCCTGTTTCGAGGTCTGCATTGTGCGTTTTGCCGGCGCCACATCGCCGCTCAGGCGCGTCTCGATCCGGAGCTGCGCGAAAAGGGCGTGGAGAGCCTGACGGTGGTCAACACGCCGATCGAACGGGCGCGGCTCTATTTCCGCTACCATCCAATGCCGAACCTGCTTGCGGCGTCGGACCCGGAACGCGCTTCACATCGTGCTTTTGGACTGCCCAATCTCGAATTCACCGAGAACGAGACGAACTGGCCGTACAAGGTCGCGATGGCAGCGGCACAGGACATGCGGGTCGACATACCTGGCGAATTGCCCGGTCCCATGGATCCGATGACAGCCGCCGCAATCCTCGACAAGAAGGACCACTACGAACTGACCGAAGCCGACGAGCAGATGATGGCCACGGGACACGGACAACTGGTTGGTCAGTTCCTGCTGGACCGGCAGGGGATCGTCCGCTGGAGCTTCACGGAGGTCCCGGAGGGTGGGCGATACATGTTTGGCGCCCCAAACCCGAAGGAGCTGATGTCAGCCGTGTCGCAAGTCGCCCAATAATGAACTGACAAGTTCACCGTTTATCCGAGCACGGCCTCCACAGTGGCGACAAAGTCATCGAGCGAGCGGTCGCCGCGAATCTCGATGCGCGGAAGGTCGATGAGATCGCTATCGAGGTCCGCCGGCCCGTGCCTGCGGCCGAAGCCTACTCGATAGCCGCACTCCCTGGCCAGCCGGCCAAGCCGCCCGTCGGTGACGGAGAAGGGTGCCGCGAACGCCGTGGTTGGACGGCCGGTCCAGCGTTCGATGAACAGACGAGACCGCAGGAGCTCGGCGGCCAGGTCAGCGCTCGACAGACCATCGATGGCGCGATGCGTCGCCATGTGGCTGCCGAAGAAGGCGCCTTCGGCAGCGAGGCGTCGCACCGTCCCGGCGCCCATAAGCGGCGTCGGCGGACCGATGTCGGTGTCCCACTTTGCACTTTCGCCCACCAGGTCCGTCACCAAGAACACTTCCGCGGTCAGGTCGTTGGCGCGCAAGATCGGCCAGGCATGGTCGGCGAAGTTCTGGAAGCCGTCATCGAAGGTGATGAGCACCGGGCGGCCGACGAAAGGCTGACGGTTGGTGATGAACTGCTCCAACTGCTCGGAGCCAATGGCGTGAAAGCCATTGGCGCGCAGCCATGCCATCTGGCTGGCGAATGCGGCGGGCGTGAGCCGAAAGCGAGCGAGCGCGGCCGGACCTCCATCGGCAACGCCGTGATACATGAGGACAGGGATATGCCGGCGCTGCTCGTTACGTGCGACGTCGCGGCGCAAGGCTCGCGCTCCACCCCAGACGATATTTCGCGCGACGCCGATTTCGATCGGCGCGCGGATCGGCACATGAGCAATCACCGGTTCCGTCGCCACATCGTCCGACGACAGGCGACGGAAGCGATCTATGCGGTAGAGCTCGGTCTGGATCGATTGCTCGAGGACGAGGCCTTCGGTCGCCGCCAGCGTCTCGGAGATCGACTGGGCACCGAATGTATTCCAGTCGAAGCCGGTCTTTTCGACATTGTCACGCAGCACGAATGCGTGTGCGCTGATGAAGCTGCCGCCAGGCGCCAACGCCTCGGCGAATTTCCTGGCGATGCGCCGTAGCTCGGCGAGGTCATCGAGGTAGTAGAGTACTTCCGAACAGACGATCAGATCCATCTCACCCGGCAGCGTGTCGGCAGCGAAATCGAGTACGCCGAACTCGACATTCGGCTGATCGTTGCATCGGGCGCGGGCCCGCCCGACGGCTATGGCGGAAATGTCGGTTGCGGTCAAATGGCCGACGCGAGGCGCCAGCTGCCGCGTGAAGTGGCCCTCCGCGCAGGCCAACTCGAGCGCCCGCCCGATGGGACCGGGAGGCAGGATTTCGAGCTGGCGCTCGTATTTTTCCTGCTCATAGGACGAACCGTAGTTCCACGGATCCTCGGTCGCGAAATAGCTGTTCCAGAACGCCGTGCGATCCTTGTCGTGCTTGTCCGCGACCCGTGCGCGGCGCGGCGCAACAGGCTCTGACGGTTCAGCGCTCGACCGAACCAGGTCATGCGCCTGTGCGGCCAATTGCGCGAGTTTGCCGAAATGGCTGTCCGGATCGGGCTCGCTTCCCGCCATGGCAAACGATGCCTCGGCTGCAGGCGTGTTTGACGTGGTCGCGCCGGCGCCCTTTTGCGGTGCAGGCGATCCTCCCGCAAGCCGCTCAGCAGGCACTACATCCAGGATCAATTCAATCCAATGATCGCTCGTCACAGTCCCGAGTGCACCGAACTGCACGACAGCCTCGATCCGGCCATCCAGCATCAGATGGGCATAAATCTGATCGATGCCTTCCGGCAGTTCGGTCGCGGTCGGGTTGCGAGCGTCGACGCGAACTCCGAGCGTTCGCGCCAGCCTGCGCGGCGTGGCAAGATCGTCGGGTTCGAGAAGCATTTGCTCAAGCTGGTACTGGACGCGGCGAGCCGCTGCGGGATTGTCCCAGATCTTGCTGAGTTCGATGATCAACGCTGTGATGGCACCGCCGAAGCTGTCCCACCGGGCAGCCAGTTGCCCCGGCACCGAAAGGCTTCCTGCCACAAGGCCATCGAAGATCACCTTGGCGATCTCACGCGCCCACTTGCGTCCCGCCGGGAGCGCGCGCAGGGGCTGCGGGTCTATCGAGCGCGAGCCTGAGCCGCATTCGGACGCGGCGTTCCGCAACGCCAGCCAAGCAAGCGCTTCGGATGCGGTGCCGCCGTTCGCCGAACTGGAAACCAAGGGATTATGCGCCACGCCGTACTACCCGCGCCTGGTTTTGAGGGAGAACAAGTGTCCCGCAACGCGCTTACATCGCCGGTCTGGAAAAAGCAAAAGGCGCCCCGAAAGGCGCCTCTTAATCGCTTGATTCCCCCTAGAGGAAACTGGAGCGGGTGAAGCGATTCGAACGCTCGACCCCAACCTTGGCAAGGTTGTGCTCTACCCCTGAGCTACACCCGCTCACACGGCCCTTTGGCCGCAAGCCGGGCCTATATGGCTGAAGAGCGCGGCGATTGCAACAGGGAAATGACGGGCTTTTTGGTCGCGCCAAATCGCTTGGCGGAACCTTGTCGGCCACGCGGGTGGTTCATCGACTTCCCGCATGACGGTCTTGTCTCGGCGGCACCATTGGCCGTAAACGGCTTTGCCGCGCGCCGATACAGGGGAAGACCACCAATGCCGAAGACCGAAGCCGAGCTTTTCGCCTTTCTTGCCGATCTCGGCATATCAGTGTCGACCGTGCGCCATCCGCCGCTCTATACGGTGGCCGATTCGCAGTCGCTGCGCGGCGAGATACCGGGCGGGCACACGAAAAATCTGTTTCTCAAGGACAAGAAGGACAATTTCTTCCTGGTCAGCGTCGGCGAGGAGGCGGTCGTCGACCTGAAGCAGATCCACACGATCATCGGCGCCGCCGGCCGGGTGTCGTTCGGCAAGCCGGAGATGCTGATGGAGCTGCTCGGTGTCATTCCGGGCGCGGTCACCGTGTTCGGGCTGATCAACGACAGCGAAAGACGGGTCAAGGTGGTGCTCGACCAGGATTTGATGGCACATGCGACAGTCAACGCGCATCCGCTGACCAATGAGGCGACGACGTCGATCGCGTCCGCCGACCTCATCAGATTCGCCGAGGCAACCGGACATGATGCTGCTATCTTGAAAGTCTCGGCTTGATCGCCACATGGATGGCGAAAACTGACCTCTAGTTAAGGACGTCGCGCTGCTCCGCTGGGCGCGATCGGAAGGGCGACGACATGAGCGACAACAACAATCCGTTTGGCGGCCAATTCGGCGGCAATTCTGGCCAGTACACCACGTCCGTGCAATATGGCGGCGCCGAGCCGGCCAAGTCGGCACTTGGCCCGACACCCGGCGCAGCACCTGCCGCTGGCGAGCTGATCAAGGACACCACGACCGCCACTTTCGCCGCCGACGTCATCCAGGAATCGCGCAAACAGCCGGTACTGGTCGATTTCTGGGCGCCGTGGTGCGGGCCCTGCAAGCAGCTCACGCCGCTTCTGGAAAAGGCGATCAAGGCCGCCGGCGGCAAGGTCAAGCTGGTCAAGATGAACATTGACGATCATCCCTCGATCGCCGGCCAGCTCGGCATCCAATCGATCCCGGCGGTCATCGCCTTCAAGGACGGCCAGCCTGTCGACGGCTTCATGGGTGCCATCCCCGAGAGCCAGATCGCCGAGTTCATCACCAAGGTCGGCGGCAAGGGCAATGGCGCGCCGCCGGTCGCCGAAGCACTGGCCGCGGCGGCGGAAGCGCATGCGGCGGGCGATGCGCAGACCGCAGCCGACATTTACGACGCCATCCTGGCGCAGGCGCCGGAGACGATCGAGGCGATTGCCAGGCTGGGCGAGCTTCTGTTCGAGGCCGGCGACAGCGACGGCGCCGAGGCGCTGCTGGCAACGGCGCCGGAGGCCAAGAAGAATGCGCCGGCACTTGCCGCGCTGCGTGCCAAGATGACGCTGGCTGCGGAAGCGGCAGCACTTGGCAATCCAGCTGAATTCGAGCAGCGACTGGCCGCCAATCCCGGCGACCACCAGGCGCGTTTCGACCTCGCCATGATCCAGAACGCCAAGGGCGAGCGCCATGCGGCGGCCGACAATCTTCTGGCGATTATAAAAGCCGACCGGACGTGGAACGAGGACGGCGCCAGGGCGCAGCTGCTGAAACTGTTCGAGGCCTGGGGCATGACCGACGAGGCGACGCTGGCGGCACGGCGCAAATTGTCGTCGCTGCTGTTTTCCTGAGCCGTTTGCCGGCCAAGTTGCCGGGGCGTGGCTGTCGGGCCTTGCGGTCGGCGGCCGCCGCGCCAGATTAGGCCGATAACATCGCACCCGAAGCGGGTCGGAGGAGTGAAGGTGCAGGTCGGAAACGCATTTTACCGGGTCGGCAAGGATCTGCCGGCAACCATTCCGGTGTTTCCGCTTGCCGGCGCGCTGCTGCTGCCGGGCGGGCGCATGCCGCTCAACATTTTCGAGCCGCGCTATCTGCAGATGGTGGATGAGGCGATCGCCGGCGCGCGGCTGATCGGCATCGTCCAGCCCAGCCTCAATGGCGCGTTGCGCGCCGACGGCGAGCCGGAACTGTGCAATGTCGGCTGCGCCGGGCGCATCATCTCGATGGCCGAGAGCGGCGACGGCCGCTATCTGATTTCGCTGCAGGGCGTCTGCCGTTTCCGCATCACCAGCGAATTGCCGGTGAAGACGCCGTTCCGGCAATGCAAGCTGGCGCCGTTCCTCACCGATCTCGCCGAAGACCAGGCGGCAAGCGAGATCGACCGGCCGGCGCTGTTGAAAGCGTTTCGCGCCTATCTGCAGGCCAACGATCTCGAAGCCGATTGGGAAAGCGTCAGCCGCGCCGAGAACACCATGCTGGTCAATGCGCTGTCGATGATGGCGCCCTACGGACCGGCCGAGAAACAGGCGCTGCTGGAGGCGCCCGACCTGAAAGCCCGCGCGGAGACGCTGATCGCCATCACCGAAATGGCGCTGGCGCGCGAGAATGAGGACTTTGGTTCCAGCCTGCAATAAGGGCTGAGCCGATGGCTGAAGGGGGATCCAATGGCTGCGGATGGGCGTGACGGCAAGTCGGTCAATGTCGATCCAAAATTGCTGGAGCTGCTGGCCTGCCCGCTGACCAAGGGGCCGCTGGCCTGGGACCCGGTGCGCGGCGAGTTGA
This sequence comes from Mesorhizobium sp. M1252, assembly GCF_040318265.1. NCBI lineage: Bacteria > Pseudomonadati > Pseudomonadota > Alphaproteobacteria > Hyphomicrobiales > Phyllobacteriaceae > Mesorhizobium > Mesorhizobium sp. M1252. Next base: position 350,251 of record NZ_JAMYLX010000007.1, read on the forward strand.
TCTCGCGGCTTGCCAAGCTCGCTTATCCCGTGCGCGACGGCATCCCGATCATGCTGCCCTCGGAGGCGCGGACGATTTCGGCGGAAGACGTGCTGTCGCCGCCGCGATTGGGTGGGCCGGGCTGAAGGGCCAGGGGTGGTTCAAACGGACCTCAGCCTAAGAAGCCATTCTGTTGGCGATCCTTCGCGCCCCCCTCTGCCCTTGCCGGCATTAATGTCATGGGCTCCCGACCGCCCTGCACTTGCCTACTGAAAATTCCGCCCCTTGGGCATGACCCTTTCAGCTTTGTCCGAGAGGGTGGCAATGTCGGGCCGGGCAGCCGGCGTCATCTCTTCCAGCAGCACCGTCAGCCACGGCGTCAAATCCTCGATCTTTTCGGCGACGATGTGGATGACGTCGGATTCCGACTGCAGCTTGCCGGTGACCTTGACGAAGCGCGCGCCCATGACGATGGGCCGGAAACGGGTAAAGGTCCGCTCCCAGAAAATGACGTTGGCGACGGCCTTGTCGTCTTCCAGCGTCAGGAAGATCGCATTGCCCTTGCCGGGCCGCTGCCGCACCAGCACCAGGCCGGCGACCGAGACCCGCCTGCCGTCGCGCACCGAGCCGAGATTGGCATTGGGAATGACGTCGGCGCGGTCGAGCCGCTCGCGCAGGAAGGCGACCGGATGCGCCTTCAGCGACAGGCCGAGCGCGCGGTAGTCGTGGATGACGTGCTCGCCGAGCGGCATTGTCGGCAGTTTTGTCTCGGGCTCGAGTTCGCGCAGCCGGATCGCCGGCTGGTCGAACAGCGGCAGCCGTTCGGCGGCGCTCTTGCCATCCAGCGCGCGCACCGCCCACAAGGCTTCACGACGATCGAGGCCGAGTGAGCGGAAGGCGTCAGCCTGCGCCAGTCTTTCGATCTCGCCGACATCGAGGCCCGAGCGCAGCCAGACATCCCTGACGCTTGTAAAGCCGGCGCCGCGCCGCGCGGTGAAAGCTTCCATACGCTTCTCGGCCAAGCCCTTGATCTGACGGAAGCCAAGCCGGACGGCGTACCGGGTCTTGATGACACCGCGCATTTCGGCATGGCGCCCCAGGATGCGGCCCGGATCGAATTGGGCTTTCTCCAGGGTGCAGTCCCAGTCGGAAAAATTGACGTCGACGTCGCGGATATCGACGCCATGGTCGCGCGCGTCGCGCACCAGCTGGGCCGGCTGGTAAAACCCCATCGGCTGCGAATTCAGGATCGCGGCGCAGAACACGTCGGGATAAAAGGTCTTGAACCAGCAGGAGGCATAGACGAGCAAAGCGAAGGAGGCGGCGTGGCTTTCGGGAAAGCCGTATTCGCCGAAGCCTTCGATCTGCTTGAAGCAGCGCTCGGCGAAGTCCTTGGTGTATCCCTTGCCGACCATGCCGTCGATCATGCGCTGGCGGTAATTGCCGATGGTGCCGGTGCGCTTGAAGGTGGCCATGGCGCGGCGTAGTTCGTCGGCTTCGCCGGGTTTGAAACCACCGGCGACGATTGCAATATTCATCGCCTGTTCCTGAAACAGCGGCACGCCGAGTGTCTTCTTGAGAATAGCCTCCAGCTCTGGCTTTTGATATTCAGCCGCTTCCTTGCCCTGCCGACGGCGCAGATAGGGGTGCACCATGTCGCCCTGGATCGGGCCGGGCCGCACGATCGCCACCTCGATGACCAGGTCGTAGAATTCGCGCGGGCGTAGACGCGGCAGCATCGACATCTGCGCGCGCGATTCGATCTGGAAGACGCCGAGCGTGTCGGCGCGGCAGATCATGTCGTACACGTCGTTCTCTTCCGGCGGCAGGGTGGCCAGCACATAGGGTCGGCCGTAATCATCCCGGGCCTTCGGATAATGGTCGGTGAGCAAGGTGAAGGCGCGCTTCAGGCAGGTCAGCATGCCAAGCGCCAGAATATCCACCTTCAGGATCTTCACCGCGTCGAGATCGTCCTTATCCCACTCGACCATCTTGCGCGCCTCCATCGCCGTCTTGACGATGGGGACGATCTCGTCGAGCCGGTCGCGGGTAATGACGAAGCCGCCGACATGCTGCGACAGATGCCGGGGAAAGCCCATGATCTCGTTGGCGTGGGCGATCACGTGACGGGTCGAGGTCTCGTTGCGGTCGAGGCCGCCGGCATGCGCCTCCTTCTCGCCGAGCTCCGAGGTCGACCAGCCCCAGATCGAACTGGAGAGCGCAATGCGGACATCGTCCGACAGGCCCATGGCCTTGGCCACCTCGCGCAGCGCCGAGCGGGCGCGATAGCTGATGACGGCGGCAGCCAGCGCGGTGCGCTTGGCGCTGTATTTGGAGTAGATGTACTGGATCACCTCCTCACGCCGCTCATGCTCGAAATCGACGTCGATGTCGGGCGGCTCGTTGCGCTCCTCGGAAATGAAGCGCTCGAACAACGTGTCGATGCGCTCGGGGCCGACCTCGGTGATGCCGATGCAGTAGCAGACGATCGAGTTGGCGGCCGAGCCTCTGCCCTGGCACAGAATGCCCTCATTGCGGGCGAACTGGACGATGTCGTAAACGGTCAGGAAATAGCGCGCATAATTCAGACGCTCGATCAGAGCGAGCTCCTCACTGATGCGCTGCAAGACGGAAGCGGGGACGCCCGCCGGATAGCGCGTGGCGGCCCCCTCCCTGGCCAGACGCTCTAGCTCGGCCTGCGGCCCAAGCCCTGATTGCGTCGGCTCGTCGGGATAATTGTACTGGAGGTCGCTGAGCGAGAAGGTCAGTTCGCCGGCAAAGCGCAGCGTCTCGGCCAGCGCCGGTGGATGGCGGCGGAAGAGACGGGCCATTTCCAGCGGCGGCTTCAGATGGCGCTCGGCGTTGGCCGTCAGCTCCAGCCCGACCTCGGCGACCGGCAAATTGAGGCGGATGGCGGTGAGCACATCTTGCAGCGAGCGGCGCTCGGCGCTGTGATAAAGCACGTCGTTGGTCGCCATCAGCGGCACGCCGGCGATGTCCGCCATGCCCGCCGCCTGCTCGATGCGGAAACGGTCATTGCCGCGATAATCCGGCGCCATGCCTAGCCGCAAATTAGCGCCGAAACGGTCTTTCAGTTGACGGACCAATGCCAGGGGATCGTCGGCATTCGCCGAGAGATCCGGCAGCACCGCCAGCGACAGCAGGTCGCCCCATTCGAGCAGGTCGCTGCGCTGGAGAAGGGTCGCGCCCTTCTCGTTTTCATCGCGCAAATTGGCTTGCGTCAGCATGCGGCAGAGATGGCCCCAGCCCTTGCGGTTCTGCGGATAGGCGAGAATGTCCGGCGTGCCGTCGCCGAACACCAGGCGGCAACCGGGGTGATAGGCGAGCTTCTCGACCTTGGCCTGCTGCCAGGCGCGCACGACGCCGGCCACCGTGTTGCGGTCTGCCAGTCCGATCGAGGAAAAGCCGAGGAATTTGGCCGCCACCACCAGCTCCTCCGGCTTGGAGGCGCCGCGCAGGAAGGAGAAGTTCGACTGGATGCCGAATTCCGCATAGGGGATGACGGTCAGCGCGTTCATGCGAAGACCCCATGCATGAACCAGCGCGGCGGCACCTGCGGGTTGCCATAGAGGCCTTGCCGGTAGAGCCAGTAGCGGCGGCCGTCGGCATCCTCGATCCGGAAATAGTCACGCGTCGATGTGAGCGGATCGCTTGACGTTTCACGCCACCATTCCGGCGCGATGCGTTCCGGCCCCTCGGCGCGCGCGACCCGGTAGAGCGCGCGGCGCCAGCGGAAATTCATCGGCGGACCCTCAGGCATTTCGGTGGCCGGCACCTCGATCGGCTCGGGCGAACGGAACAGCCGGATCGGCCGTTCCGGCGGGAAGATGGTTGCGCGCGGCGCGTCTTTCGAGCCCGGCTTCCTGAGCGGTGTTTTGCGTTGTGGCGCTTCCGAGAACGGGATGGTGGCAATGGCGCGCTCCGGCAGATGGCTCTCGAGGGCGACCGGTTTCAGCACCGCACTGTCGCCGAGCCTGGCGCGGATGCGGTCGGCAAAGAGTGCCATGTCGGCGCCGTAATCCTCGGTCTCGCCGGTCAAATCGGCCTGCTGCATGTCGAAGCCGGCGGCCGCCAGCACCGAAAGCCGCACCAGGTCGAAGCCGTAGCCGGCATCGATGTCCTGTTCGAGCGCGGCCAGCCGCTCATGGAACAGGCGCTGGATAAGCTTGGGTTCGCGCAACGGTCGCGAGGTACCGACAGCGATGCGGCTGACGGCGCCGTCGACGCGAAACAAAAGCAGCGCCAGCATCCTTGCGCCTTCGCCGCGGCGTTCGAGATCGGCCTTCAGCGTCACCGCCAGCAAGAGCACCAGCCGTTCGATCTCGGCGGTCAGCACGACCGGCTCGGCCAGGTGGCGTTCGACCGAAAGCGGGGCCACGGGCAGGCGCGGCGATACCGCCTCGTCGAGGCGGCCGAGCGCCTGGTCGAGCCGCAACAGCAAGGTCGCGCCGAAGCGACGGGCGAGCGGCGCGCGCGGCGCTGCCATGACCGCGCCGGCGGTCCGCAGGCCGACGCTTTCCAAGCTGGCGCGGATATCGGCCTCGATGCGCAGTGCCGCCAGCGGCAAGGGGGCGAGCAGCGCTTCCTCCTCGCCGGAGACAACGATGCGGTTGCCGCAGAAGCGCGCCGCCGCCCAGGCTGCACCCGGCGTCGCGGCCAACCCGGCGCGGACATCGAAACCCTGCTGGAAAAACCGCGCAAGGATGTCGTCCAGCATGGCGCGCTCGCCGCCGAACAGATGCGTGCAGCCGGTGACGTCGAGATAAAGGCCATCAGTACCGTCGAGCGCCACCAGCGGCGTATAGCGATCGCACCAGTCGGCGAGGCCTTCGAGCAGCCGGCGATCGGCGTCCGGATCGGCCTCGACGATGTCGATCGAGGGATGCATGGCGCGCGCATCGGCAATGCCCATGCCAGGCTTCAGATGCAGCGCCTCAGCCCGCTCGTCGAGGGCCGATATGCGCTGGGCGTTGCGGTCGCGATGGCTGATCACGAGCGGTGGGTGAGATGGCGGCAGATGATCCGAAGGCCGGGAACGCCACGACCGTCCCAGGCGCTGGCGCAGGATCCGTTCTGCCGCCAGATGCGGGAACCACAGCGACAGAATTCTCTGCCCGTTTTTCGCGGGGCTTTCTTTCTTCGAATGCGTGTTCATCGGGGTTCCACTCCAGTGTGAATTGTCCAGGCAGAGCGGTGCGGCTCTTGCCGATGCTGACGGTGAAGGCAGGGTGGCCGATCGAGCCGGCAAGCGGCCCGGCGATCGTCCGGCGCGATTTCGCTGGTGCAGCCGACACGATGAGGCGCACCGGGGCGGCGGTCGGCTCGGCTTCGCCGGCCTGGCGCAGCAGGAACACCGGCCGGCCGGCGTTTTGGGCGCGCGCGTGCAGCCGGCGCGTCGCGGTGAGGTCGAGCCGCTGCGGGCTGCCACGGATCTCGAGAATGATTGCGGCGAGCGCCGTCATCTTGGCGGCCTCCTCGGCTACCCACAGCGCATCGGTGAGTTTCGGCGCCTCGGAAAACAGCAACTGCTCCGGTGCGATACCGAACATGCCCTGCAATCCCCTGGCATAGGGAAAGCCGGCCTCGCGAAAAATCTCCGATGTGCCGATCCACAGCACGGGCAAGGGCTGGCCCTTGAGGATCAGGCTGACCAGCGACAGTACAAAGCCGGCGACGGCCCCGGCATTGCGGGTCTCAAGGCCATGGATTTCGCTCAAGGCGGCTTTCGGCAGGCCGCCGCTCAGCGCCGCATCGAGGTGCTCGACGCCGGTCGCCAGGAAAGCATTCGGCGAAGCCACGGCAAGCCCGCGCCGGATGATGGTGACATCGGCATTAGGTTCGGGCGCACCGCCGATAGCGCTGTCAGCGCGCGCACGAGGTCGCTCGCCGGCCGGCGCGGCCAGGCGCTCGGGCAGCGTTCCCTCGATCTTCGCGATCTGGCGGCGCAGGGCAAAAACAGTCTCCCGCGCCACGGCTGATGTCGCCATGACGGTCAATTTCTCTCATAATTGTTCCTGTTATGTTCTTATAGATTCCAGAGGGTGCCGAAAGAGTCAAGCGGAGTCAGAAGGAATTTATTCCTTGATCAAAGGTGGCGAGGCCAACCTTGGACTTTGGTCGCAGCCATTCGGCGCAAAGAATTGGCCAGGTACCCGTCCATTTGCCGAGTCCGGAGGGAAAGCCTATATGCCGGATCAAAGGACAAAGCATGGCCCGCATCTACAAGACCCGCACCTGGCACGATGAACTCTCGCCTTCGATCGAGGAGATCGAGTTTCTGGCGCTGGAGGCGTACGCACATCTGCCCGACGATTTTCGCAAGCTGACCGGCGAGATCGTCATCATGATCGCCGAATTCCCGACCGACGAGATCATGGACGATCTGTCGCTGGAGACGCCGTTCGACCTGCTCGGCCTGTTCGAGGGCCGCGGCATCGCCGAGCGCTGGAACCCGCAGACCGGCGAAGGCCCGAACCGCATCACCCTCTACCGCCGCGCCATCCTCGACTACTGGGCCGAGAACGAAGAGACGCTGGGCGACATCGTCACCCATGTGCTGATCCACGAGATCGGTCACCATTTCGGCCTGTCGGACGACGATATGGAAAAGCTTGAAGAGGCGGCGGAGTAAGGCTGTGCGATATTCAGGTGGCGAGCCTGCTTGTGAAATTATACAAGTTTTGATATAAAGCCTGTATGCCGACCAAGCGACTGGAGTTTCTTGGAGATTCTCTTGCCAAGCTCCGGGCTTTTCCAGAGGCGGTGCGCAAGGAAACGGGCGTTCAACTGCACAAGGTTCAACTCGGATTTGAGCCAAGCGATTGGAAGCCGATGACGACGATAGGCCTAGGCGTACGGGAAATCCGTGTCCGAGACGATGCTGGCGCGTTCCGGGTGCTTTACGTCGCCAGCATAGGTGACGCCGTCTTTGTCTTGCACGCCTTCCAGAAGAAGACGCAACAGACGGCGAAACGAGACTTGGCTCTTGCCGCATCGCGGTTCAGGCAAATTCAGTGAGACATGCTCATGGAACGTCAAAGCTTTGAAAATGTCTGGGATGCGCTGGAAGACACCCCGGCTCAGTCCGCCAACATGACTATGCGCTCCAATTTGCTGATCGCGATCGAACAGCGGGTGCGGAGTTGGGACGTTACCCAAGCCGAAGCAGCCAACCGGCTCGGGATTACCCAGCCACGCCTTAGCGATCTTCTGCGGGGCAGGATCGCGAATTTTAGTCTGGACACCTTGATCAATCTGGCCACACAGGCCGGACTTACAGTGCGTCTTGATATTGCCGAGGCAGCCTAGCGCTGTCTTAGACAGGCTGGCAAAGCTCGCCTACCAATCACTCAGCTTCGTATCCGGCCCGTATTCCTGGCCGTCGATATCCTTCACCACCGCCTGGCCGCAGCGCATCGATTTGGTCTTCTTGTCATAGGCGTAGGTCGGTGAGCCGTACAAATGCCAGCCCTTGTTCAGCGCCGCGGTGACCTTGTGGCAGAAGGTTGAATCGTCGGGGGCGGACAGAAAGCGGTAAAGTCTCATGGGTCAGGTCCTGTCGTGAGTTCGTCTTTTCGGGGCGGATCATGCGCCGATGGCGGCGGCCTTCGCCAGCAGTTTTTCGGCCTGTGCCAGATGCAGCCGCTCGACCATCCTGCCGTTCAGAGCAATCACGCCCTTGCCGGCATTTTCCGGCAAGGCAAAGGCATCCTTCACCGCGCGCGCCTCGGCCAGAGCTTCGGGCGCGGGCGCAAGGGCGCGGTTGGCGGCTTCGATCTGGGCCGGGTGGATCAGCGTCTTGCCATCGAACCCCATGGCGGCGGCTTCGGTGCATTCGCGCGCAAACGCGTCGAGGTCGCGAAAATCGTTGGAGACGCCGTCGAGTATGTCGATGCCGCCGGCTCGCGCCGCCAGCCCATCTGCATCAGCCAAGGCACGAGGTAGCGCCGATCAGGCGTCGCCAGAATGCCGGTTTCCTTGACCAGATCGTTCGTTCCGGCAACGAAACAATTTAGCCGCGAAGCGCGATCGCGGCCGAGTTCGGCAATGGCGCCGATGTTGAGCATGGCCTTGGGCGTCTCGATCATCGCCCAGAGCTTGACGCTGTCGGGGGCAAAATTGTCGTCGAGCACGTCGCCGACTTCGAGGATATCGCGCGGCGTGGCGACCTTGGACAACAGGATGCCGTCGGGCTCGAATTTCGCCGCGGTCAGCAGGTCATCGTTGCCCCATTCGCTGGACAGCGCGTTGACGCGCACGATCATTTCGCAGCGGCGCCCATGCTGATTGGCAACTGGTCGGCTGGCGAAAATGCCGGCCAATTTGTCCCGCGCGGCGACCTTGTCGGCGGGCGCAACGGCGTCCTCGAGGTCGATGATCACGGCATCGCAGGCCAGCGTCGCGATTTTGGCCAGCGCCTTGTCGTTGGAGGCGGGGACGTAAAGCACCGAGCGGCGCGGGCGGTAAGGTTCGCTTGTCATGGCCGATCTATGCCGCGTGTGGGCGGGGGAGGCAAGCGTCCGACCGGTACCTGATGACGAGCCAACTGCGAAAGCTTGCGCTGCCCCGCCCGTCCCGCAGCAGTTGCGGAAGGGGGCCTTTCCTCTCCCCCGTCGATCGGGGGAGAGGTGGAGCGCGAAAGTCGACGGGGTGGGGGGCGGCGGTGAGGTTGTGGGCCCGGGGGGGGGGAGGGGGCGCGCTGTGTGGA